>NZ_JAERQD010000006.1 GCF_016735695.1 Microvirga zambiensis WSM3693
ATGCCGAACAGACCCGAGATGAACCCGACCGCCGCACCCATCCCAAGAATGAGCAATACACTCACAGGCATCTCGGCTATGGGAAGGTAATAGGTCACAGGCCTGTAAGACTCTTCATGAGGATTGAACGACGCGGAAACCGATATTGCTCGCGGAACTGTCGGCCGCATTGGAGTTCCGCGCGGCGACGCGATACCGGTTGCAATAGGATTCGTGGCAGAGGAACGAGCCGCCCCGCATGGATCTGTTGTCGATCTCGCCCCGGCAGAGGGGGTTCAGGTCGGAGGTTTCCCGGTGATAGTTCGGCGAGAAATTGTCCTCGCACCATTCCCACACATTGCCGGCCATGTTGTGGAGGCCATAGCCGTTCGGCTCGTATGCATCGACCGGCGCAGTTCCGAGATATCCATCATCGAGAGTATTCACGACGGGAAAATGCCCCTGCCAGATATTGCAGCGATGCTTCCCGTCAGGAGTGAGTTCCTCGCCCCAGGGATAGAGCGCATTCTCCAACCCACCTCTTGCGGCAAATTCCCATTCCGCTTCGGTGGGAAGGCGGGTTCCCGACCAGGCGCAGTAGGCCTTCGCATCGTGCCAGGAGACGTGAACGACCGGATGGTCGAGGCGGTCGAGGATCATACTGCGGGGACCTTCCGGCTGCGCCCAATAGGCATGGGTGATCGGCAGCCACCACGGCGTCTGCGCCGGCACTTTCACGACACGGCTTTTCAGCTCGTCGGAAACAAGAGCATGGAACACGTAGGACCAGGTGAAGCGCTCGGCCTCCGTGACATAGCCGGTGTCGCGCACGAACGCGCCGAACTGCCCGTTCGTGACGGCATAGATTGAGATGGAATAGGGGTCGAGGCGAACCCGGCGCGCCGGTCCCTCGCCGTCGCCTGCAAAGCCTTCGTGTCCGGACGTGCCCATGGTGAACTCGCCGCCGTCGAGATGACTCCAGCGCATCGCTGGGACTGTGCTGCCACGCGGCATCTGAGGTTGAGCATTGTCCACCAATGCCCGGACATCCTCACGGGAAATGCCGCAACAACCGCCACTCCTGTCTGTCATCGAACCATCCAATATCCCGAC
Organism: Microvirga zambiensis WSM3693; assembly: GCF_016735695.1. GTDB lineage: Bacteria > Pseudomonadota > Alphaproteobacteria > Rhizobiales > Beijerinckiaceae > Microvirga > Microvirga zambiensis. The sequence goes on from NZ_JAERQD010000006.1 coordinate 1,093, forward strand.
CGCATACGGCCGGTCTAGAAACGGTGCAGGGACAGGCTGTCCCCTGTCCCGTCCCTGCTCCTTTGCCATCGGCGGATAGCGCGTAACCGCCGCCTATTTGTCCTCCCAGAAGGCAGTGCCTTCCTGCTGCGCCATATATTCGAGGATCTTTTCGCGCGGAATGACGCCGCAGCGTTCGGTCCAGGCGGCGTAAAGTTCCTTCATCTCGCGAACCTTGTCGGGATATTGTGCCGCAAGATCGTTCATCTCCGTGCGGTCCGCTTCCATGTCATAGAGTTCCCACGGGCCGGGATATTTGCGCACGAGCTTCCACTGGCCGACGCGCACGGCCGCGTTGCCCTCATGCTCCCAGAACAGAGGACCGCGCGAGGTTTCGTCGGAGCCGAAGGACGGCACAAGACTTTCGCCCTCGTAAGGAAGGATCGCATTGCCCTGATAGATCTGCGGATATTCGGCCTGCGTCACCTCGAGGATGGTGGCCATGATGTCGGTGAGCTGGCCCGGGTGATGACGCAGAGCGCCTTTCTCTGTGATGCCCTCCGGCCAATGCATGATCAGAGGCGTCGCGATACCGCCTTCGTGGATCCAGTGCTTGTAGAGCCGGAACGGCGTGTTGGACAGGTTCGCCCAGGCGGTCCCGTAGCTCTGATAGGTGTCCTCGGCGCCGGGCATGATATCCGGATAATTGCCGAAACGGACCGGCTCGCCTTTGCGCGTCGTGGCTTTCGCGATCATCAGCTGATCGACCAGCTCTTTCGCAGTCACTCCTTCTGGAATGTCCTCGGCGCAGGCGCCGTTGTCGGAGAGGAAGATGACCAAGGTATTGTCGAGCTGTCCCGTCTCTTCAAGCGCGGCGAGGATTCGCCCGATGCCCTGGTCCATACGATCGATCTGAGCGGCATAGACCTCCATGCAGCGCAGCAGCCACGCGCGGTGGTCGGCCTCTGTCCATGCCGGCTGGCTGGGATCGCGGTCGGTGAGCTTCCAGGACGGATGGATGATGCCGCTCTTCACCAGGCGCTCCAGACGCTCCTCGCGCAGCTCGTCCCAGCCTGCATCGAAGCGGCCCTTGTACTTGGCGATATCCTCCTCATGGGCATGCAGCGGCCAATGCGGGGCGGTGTAGGCGACATATTGGAAGAACGGTGCATCGGGATGGTTCTTCTTATGCGCGCGGATGAAGTCCGCCGCCTGATCGCTGATCGCATCCGTGTAGAAGAATTCCGGATTCTGCTCGGCCTCATGCTCGACGTTTTCGTTACCGCGCGTCAGCGTGTTGGGGTGATAGAAGCTTCCGGCTCCGATGATGGTGCCGAAAAACTCGTCGAAGCCACGCTGCAGGGGCCAGGCATCGGTCGGCTCGGTCAGATTGCTGGCGACATGCCATTTGCCGCTCAGATAGCTCTTGTAGTTCCTGCGCTTGAGCACCTCTGCAATGGTGACGCAGTTCCGGTTCAGGTCGCCGGCATAGCCCTCGGGCCCGGTGCTGTAGGTGAGAATGCCGATTCCGGTCTGGTGCGGGTGAAGGCCCGTCAGCAGCGAGGCGCGCGAGGGCGAGCAGCGTGCCGTGTTGTAGAACTGCGAGTAACGCAGGCCGTCCCGGGCCAAGCGGTCGAGGTTGGGAGTGTCGATCTCACCGCCGTAGCAGCCGATATCCGAAAAGCCCATGTCGTCGTTCAGGATCAACAGGATGTTGGGGCTTGCCTGCGTGGTGCCAGGTTTGCTCATTGATCACCTTTCTTGGTCGTTGTTGCCGCGCTGCCGGAGCGTCGATCAGAAGCGTCGGGACAGATTGATGGAGAACCGGAAATAGTCGGGAAGATAGACGGAGCGCAGGAATTCGAGCGGCCGTTCGTCTGTCGCGATCGTCAGGCGCTCCATGGAGAGAAGCGGGCTTCCCTTCTCCACGCCGAGCAGGTCCGCGGTGAGGCGATCGGCCGAGGTAGCACTGATCGTCTGCACCGCGTTCTTGATCTCGATGCCGAGATCACCCTCGAACACACGATACATGACGATGGATGTCAGATCGCGCTTCTCCAGCTCGAGACCGATATCGGGTGGATAGAAGGCATGCTCGATGGCCATGGGCATATCGTCCGCCAGGCGAATGCGCTTCAGCTCCCAGACCGCCCGCTCCCGCAGAAGCTCCCGCACCGTATCGTCGTGCCGGTTCGTCATCCCCTGATGCAGGATGCGCGCGCCCGGCTCGTAGCCGGCATCCTTGATGGTTTCGGAGAAACCCATCAGCCGGCCCATCCAGTTCTCGGGCTGATTGGAGCGCAGGAACGTGCCGCGGCCGCGGCCGCGTTCGAACATGCCTTCGTCCACGAGTGGCTTGATGGCGTTTCTGATGGTGACCCGGCTTACGCCGAAATGCTTGACGAGTTCCGCTTCCGTCATGAGACGACCGCTCTCGTTGACGAGATCTCCGTCCCGGACCCGACGGCGGATCGCCTCACGGATCTGCACGTGAAGCGGATCCTTGTCATCCTGTGGCTGCTGATGTGCGGCTTGCTTTCTCATGGTCTTCGTCCGCCAGGGCGAACTTTCTCCAATGTCACAGACGCTTGCGCGTGGTAGCGTCGAAAAGATGAATGTCCTCGGGGCGCGCGGTCACGGACACCGCCTGCCCCTCTTTCGGCACGGGCCCGTCGCTGACGCGCGCGCGCAACGTCGCTCCGCCCAGAGTGAGATCGAGCACCGCTGTATCGCCCAGGTCTTCGACGAGATCCACCGTTGCCGGAAGTCCGCCAGCCTCAAGCCGCATAGCCCCCGGGCGGATGCCGACGATCACATTGCGCGATCCGGCGATCTGATGGGATGTTCTGAGCCGGTGGCCCTCGATCTCCACATGGCCATCCGCATAGCGCCCTTCGATCAGATTCATCGGAGGAGAGCCGATGAAGGCCGCGACATCGACCGAATTCGGCTTCGCGAACACTTCCGAGGGGCGGCCGATCTGCTGGATCTGACCTTCCATGAACACCGCCATGCGGTCCGCAAGGGTCATGGCCTCTTCCTGGTCGTGGGTCACGTAGACCGCCGTTACGCCGAGCGAGCGTTGCAGCTTCTTGAGTTCGATCCGCGTTTCCAGCCGCAGCTTGGCATCAAGATTGGAGAGCGGCTCGTCGAGGAGAAAGAGACGCGCCTTCCGCACGATGGCCCGCGCCAGGGCGCAGCGCTGCTGCTGTCCGCCGGAAAGTTGTCCGGGCTTGCGGTCGAGGAGATGATCGATCTTGACCTTGCGCGCCGCCTCGCGGACAGCAGGCTCGATCTCCGCCTTGCCGACCTTCGCCATTTCCAGCGGGAAGGCAATGTTCTCGAACACCGTCATGTGCGGATAGAGGGCATAGCTCTGGAACACCATGGCGACGTCGCGGTCCTTGGCGTCGAGAGCGGTCACATCCTTGCCGTCGATCACCACCGTGCCGGAGGTCGGCATGTCGAGCCCCGCAAGGATGCGCAGGGTCGTGCTCTTTCCAGAGCCCGACGGCCCGAGCAGGGCGAAGAACTCCCCTGGCTGGATGGTGAAGTCGATCCCTTTGAGGGCGCTGAAATTTCCATGCATCTTGACGATGCGGTCGAAGTGAACCTGTCCGCGCATGTTCATCGGCGCCCTCCTCCCTTCACGGCACCGACCGTGAGACCTTTGACGATATGTTTTTGTGCGACGATGCCGAGGACGATCACGGGCAGCATGGCCAGGACGGAAACGGCGGCGAGCTTCGTCCAGAGGGTCTGCTCGACGGAGACGAAGTTGAACATCGCGATGGTCACCGGACGGACGGTGTTGCCGCTTAGGACGACCGCGAAGAGGAATTCGTTCCAGGCATTCAGGAATACGAACACGACGGTCACCGCGATGCCGCCGCGCACCTGCGGGATGATGATCCGCCACAGGGTCTTCCAGCGGCTTGCACCATCGATATAGGCGGCCTCCTCCATCTCGAAGGGAATGTCCTCGAAATACGAGACCAGGAGCCAGATCGCGAAGGGAAGCGAGAAGGACAGGTAGATCAGGATGATGCCCTGGTACGTATCCATCCAGCCGATGTTCCGCAGGATCAGGAAGTAGGGAATGATGATGCCGACGGGCGGCAGCATCTGGGTCGCGAGCACGTAGAACCCGGCGAACCTCTTGCCCGGAACCCGCAGCCGGGCGAGCGCATAGGCGGCCGGCACGGCCATGATCATGGTCACGATGGTCGTGCCGATCGAGATGATGAAGCTGCTCAAAAGGTTCGGGAGGATGGAGCCCGATCCGAACAGCACGTCGCGATAGGCGGCGAGCGTCGGCGCGAACAGGAATTTCGGCGGATAGGCCAGAACGTCCTGCTCGGTCTTCAAGGAGTTCATGACGCTCCAGACGATCGGGAACACCCAGGCCAGAAGAAAGACCAGAGAGATGCCGATGACCGCGGCGATGCGGAACCTCTTGTCGATCATCGCGCTCTCCTGACGGCAAAGAGCACCGCGGAGATCAGCACCGTCACGATCAGGAGCGCGACGGCAAGGGCCGAGCCGTAGCCGATGGACAATTCGGTGAAGGATTTGCGGTAGGCGTAGAGATTGAGGATCTCGGTCGCCGTTCCGGGCCCGCCACCGGTCACCGTGAAGATGGCGGCGAAGGCGGTGAGCGCCACCATGGTGCGCATGATGATCACCATTACGATGGCGGGACGGAGCAGCGGCAGGGTGATGCGCTTGAACCGCTGCCACGCGCTCGCGCGATCGATCCGGGCAGCTTCATAGATGTCGTCGGGCAACGCGGCGAGGCTGGCGAGCAGCACCATGAAGGCGAAGGGAGTCCACTGCCAGGTGTGGATCACGACGACGGAAACTAGCGCGAGCGTCGGATCGCCGAGCCAGTTCTGGCTTCCGAGCCCGGCCATGATGGCGAAGTAATCGACGATGCCGAATTCGGGCGCGAGCATGAAGGTACGCCAGACCATGCCGACCACCGCCGGAGACAGCACCACCGGCAGGATGGCGATGATGCGGAAGAGCCCCTGCCCCCGCTTCATCCCCATCACGAGCAGCGCCAGGGCCAGCCCGATGACGACCTGCAGAACGACCGTGGTTCCCGTATAGATCAGGCTGACCGCAAGCGAGGCCCAGAAGCGACTGTCCTGCAGAAGCTCGCGGTAATTGTCGAAGCCGACGAAACCGTCGGCAAACGGCATGGCGAGATCCATGCGGTGGACGCTGGTCCAGATCAGGTAGAGAAGCGGGAAGGTCGTGGTCGCCATCAGCGCCAGGAAGGCCGGCGCCAGGAGCGCCGTCGCGAAACGGCGCTCCCGAACGGCCAGAGCCCTGCTGTAATCCGTGCCGGATGGCGACATCACACGGCCAAGACCGGCCGGTTCTGCAGCAAGCGACTTCGCCATCGTCATCCACGCATCATCGGCTCGATGCGCTTCTGCGCTTCGTCGAGGGCGGCCTTGGCCGTTGCCTGACCCGCGAGAGCCGACTGGATGGCGGTCGCCAGGGTGTCACCGATGGCAGGCCATTGCGGCACGCGCGGACGCCAATCGACGTCGGTGTCGTCCTGGAGAGACGCGAGCGTCGCCTCGACGAAGTTGTCGCCGAACCCGCGCATCAGTCCCACATAGGCGGGATCCTGCCAGATCGAGATCCGGTTGACGCCGGAGCGCTTGGCGGGGCCCGCGAAGCGATGCGCCGTGCGCGCCTGGGTCTCGGCGCAGGCCGCCCATTGGATGAAGAGCCAGGTCGCCTTCTTGCGTTTGTCGGGCAGCGCGGCATTGATCGGAAAGCCCCAGTTCCAGATCGATGTCACGCGCTTGCCCGACGGGCCTTTCGGCCAACGGGCGTAGGCGACCTTGCCGATCACCTTCGACTTCTCGGGATTGTTGACCACGGAAGCGGAGGAATGGGCATCGACATAGGTGCCGATCGTGCCCTGCGAGAAGGCATCGGCGATGTCGGGCCAGTTCCAGTTCTGCGCCGCAGCTGGCGCATATTTGCGCATCAGGTCGACATACCAGGTGAGCGCCGCCTCGGCCTCGGGCCCGTTGACGGTGAGGCGCCCATCCTTGAACCACTGCCCGCCGAATTCGCGGAAGAGTGACGAATAGATGTAGACGTTCTGGCCGGCGCCGGCGACGCCGCGAAGGGCGGCACCCCAGACGCGGGCGTCCGGATTGTGAACGGCCGCGGCGTTGGACACGAAGGTCTGCAGATCATCCGCAGGCTTCAGCCCCTTCGCATCATAGAGATCCTTGCGGTAGACCTGCAGGGTCACCTCGCCGTCATAGGGCATGCCCAGCAGCTTGCCGTCGACGCTGTTGGCGTTGCGCCAGGCCGGGACGATATCGTCGAGCTTGAACCAGGCCGGATCGGTCAGGGACGCGTCGGAGAGGTAGGTCTCCATCGGCTCGACCCATTTGTTCGCCGCATACAAAGAATAATACATTGGGTCGGCGGCATGGGTGGCGTAGGTGCCGGTTTTAGAGGTCAGGTCGATCACGCTCTTCTGGCGGATCTGCGCCGGCGGGATCTTTTCGAACCGCACCGTGATGCCGGTGAGTGCCTCGAACTGCGGCGCCAGGGTGATCAGGTTGTCGAAATAGGTCGCGGGAATGACCGCAACCGTAATGGTTTCGCCCTTGAACTGCTGCCAGTCGATCTTGGCCGCCTTGTAGGGTGCGAGGTCTGCCTCCTGCGCCATCGCGCCGTTCAGAAGGCTTGGCGCCGCAGCCAGGGCGGCAGATGTGGCGACACCCGATTTCAGAAAGGCACGCCGAGTGAATTCGGTATTCTTCATGTGCTTCCTCCCGTGACCGTTTTTATATCTTTGTTCTAACAAACATCACATTGTTAGGACATGTCAAGCGGGCGGCCATTCCCTTGAGGCTCCCTCCGGCCCCGGTCCTTGCACCGGTCTAGAGATGGCGCCCGCCCGTCACCTGCAGATCGATCCCCGTGATGAAGCTTCCTGCCTCGGAGCAGAGCAGAAGAGCCGCTCCCGCGACCTCATGTGCCTCGCCGGCCCGCTGCATCGGGCAGGAATTCCGCTGGATCTCGGCCCAGATTGCAGGGTCGGCCCGGCGCCATTTGTTGCGTTCGGTAGCGACGAGGCCCGGGGACAGGTTGTTGATGGTGACGCCATGGACGGCGTAGTCCTTGGCCAAGTTCATCGCGAGATTGTGCTGTGCACTCTTGAGCGCCGCATAGACCGTGAGTTCGGATTCGGGCTTGGCCTGGTTGATGCTCCCAATGGTGACGACGCGCCCCCAGCCCGCCTCCTTCATCAAGGGCAGGGCGGCCTGAAGCAGCTCGATCGTAGCTCTGAAATTGATCTGGATCTGACGCTCCACCTGCTCCTCCGGCATATCCAGGAACGGCGTGCGGTACTGGATCGACGCGCAGACAACCAAAACATCCAGCCCACCAAGATGCGCCGCGGCCCGGCGAACGCAATCCTTCGCTTCCCCGGCGATCTCGAAATCCGCCTCGATCGCGACGCCGCGCCGGCCTCTGGTCTCGATCTTGCGGATCAACTCCTCCGCGGCATTCTCCTTTCCGAAGGCAATGTCCGCCGCTTTCGAATATTGGATTGCGACATCCGCTCCTGCCTCTGCGAAAGCAACGGCGATTTCGCGGCCCATGCTCACGCTGCCGCCAGTGACGAGCGCCCGCCGCCCCGCCATCGAGAAGCGTTGGGCGATCGATCTTGCATTCGATGAAGCGACATCCTGAGCTGACATCAGTTTTTCCATTTCCGAGAGTTTGCCTTACGGCCGCGTCACGGCCCTCTGGCTCGCGAGATTGTGGATGTGAACATGATCGCCCGGCGCAACGGGCTCCGTGAGACGTCCGATGACCTCGCCGTATTTGCGCACCTGGCTGCCCGCGGGGAGCGCATGCAGGGCGATCTTGTGCCCCATCGGCAGAGTCTGGCGAACCGGCAAGGACAATACGCCGTCAGAGCCGGCGACATTGACGCGCGCACCTGCCTCGACCGGTGCGACGAGCACGGCAACATCATCGGCAGGATCGAGAACGATCGCGCTTGTCTCCGATTGCGGCGTTTCAGCACTCATGCGGCAGCTCACGCCTGACCGAGGCGCACCGTGACGCCCGCCGCCTTCTCACGCAGGCGGAGCAGGGACCCGACATCGTTCGTTCCAAGGCCCTCGTCCAACGCCTCCTGGAGCGCCGCGAGCGTCGCAGCGCCCACGGGAGCCTTCAGGCCGAGCCCTTCGTTCATGCTCATCGCCAGGCGACAATCCTTGTGCGCGAGCTTCACCATGAATCCCGGCTCGAAATCGCCTTTGAGCGCGCGGTTGTGCATGGCGATGGCGAGCTGGTTGTTCCAGGCCATGGTCGTCTTCAGCACGCTGATCATCGTGTCGAGCGTCAAGCCCACCTTCACGCCGGACACGAGCGCCTCGACGCTGGCCTCCAGCAGGATGCTCGCGAGCAGGTTGTTGATCAGCTTCATCGCCTGGCCGGCGCCGAGATCGCCGCACCGGATGAGATCGCTGCCCATCAGGCCGAGGATCGGCCGCACTCTTTCGATCACCGCCTCCTCGCCGCCGATCATGAGGGTGAGCGTCCCCGCGACCGCATGCTCGGCCGTCTTGCCGACGGGACTGTCGATCATGGCGGCGCCCTTTTCCGTCACCAGCCGCCCGATCCGCTGCGTGGTGGCAGGATCGATGGTGCTCATGTCGATATAGACGCTGCCGGGGCGCAGCCCGGCGAGGATCCCGTCCGGCCCGAGGACGGCGCGCTCGACGTCGGGCGCATCCGGCAGCATCGTGATGACGATCTCTGACGCCTGCGCCACTTCCTTCGGGGAGGCTGCGGCTTTCGCCCCCTCCCCCGTCAGTTTTGCGACCGCCGCCTGATTGATATCGAGGACGACGAGGTCATGGCCGCCCTTGAGCACGTTACGCGCCATCGGCCCACCCATCGTGCCGAGTCCGATAAATCCCACGGAAGTCATTCGTTCTTTCCTTAGTCTCGATTCAGGTTTCGTGTCTTGGGAAGGCGATTGCCGCTCTCTTATGCGGGCGCCTTCCAGCTGTTCATCTGCCAGGCCGGCAGGCCGCGCAGATCCTTCGCCCCCTTTGCGGTGAAGTCGGACTCGGCGGGCATCTTGCCTGTTGCCTCATAGGCTTTCTGAAGCAGCGGAGCCGCCTTGCTGAAGGCCGACTTGACCTGGTCGAAGGTGAGAGGTTTCGGGATGAGCCTCCCCTCGACCATGAAGTTCGAGATCTGCGTGATCGCGGCCGCATCGCCTTCGGTCGGCCAGATCCAGCCGCGCTGGAACAGGACTTCGTCCTCGACGATCTTCGATCCGAGCTCGGGCGAAAGGCCCCAGTATTTCGAGACCATCTCGGAGATGTCGCCGGGCTTCATCTTGCCCAAAGCGACGACGGCCCGCTGCAGGGCGATGAGGAAGGCTTGTCCGATCGCCGCATCCGACGACAGCATCCGCTCGCTGCAGATCCAGAACGAACGGTGGAGATAATACCCGTCGGGGAAGAAGGGCGACTTCTTCACGCCGGGCAGCAGAATTCCCGCACCCTCGCCCGCAGGCCCCTTGTAACCGGCCTCGGTGTAGCCGAACGAATTGACGATGCCCTTCGTGCCGATCTCCGCATTGGCCTTGAGGAAGGCCGGGTAGATCGCGATCGCCGCATCCATGCCGCTCGGCAGGGAGGCGGCCTGCGCCTGCGTCGGCGTGTTGACCACCTTGATGTCGAAGGCGCGAGGGTCGGCATTGCCGAGTTCGTGCAGCAGCATCTGCGAGAGAGCATTGTAGGGATCGCCGCCGACGAGCGCGCCAACCGTCTTGCCCTTCAGATCCTCCATGTTGCGGATCGGCGAATCCGGACGCGTGCAGAGCACCATGCGCAAATGGCCTTCGCCGACGGTGAGAACATGGATGCCCTGGTTCTGCGACAGCAGGCGCACGATGGGGGTGTTGCCCCACATGCCGATATCGAGATTGCCCGAGATGAAGGCCTCCACCATGGGCAGGGCCGAGGGATAGTCGCGCCAATCGACCGTCAGATCGTAGCCGAGTTCGGATGCGGCCTTCTCGAACAGCTTCTCATTCATCATGTATTGGGTCACGGGGGAATTTCCCGCCGCATAGGGCTGGCGGCCGACGGATACCTTGGCGGCCTTTGCGCCCTGCGCGCGCACGATGGCGGGTGCGCAGAGCGTGCTTGCCGCGCCCAGCAGGAAACCGCGCCGGCCTAATGTGATGGTCTTGCTCGTTGTCATTGTATGCTCCTCCCTTACGCTTGCAGTTCGTTACTGCATGGTTGCCCGATAGGCTTCTTCTCGGATCAGCTCCCAGATCGTCTGGCTCAGTTCGGAAAAGCTCCGGCTCTTGCGGGTCTCGTCGTTGCGCGGCCGTGCCAGGTCGACATCGACGATGCGCTTGAGCCGGCCGGGATGGCTGCTCAGCACCACGACCCGGTCCGCCAGAAACACCGCTTCATCGATCGAATGGGTGATGTAGACCACCGTGCGCCGCTCGGAGGTCGGCTTGTCCTGCCCCCAGATGCGCAGCAGCTCGTCCTGCAGGATGATGCGTGTCTGCGCATCGAGTGCCGCCAGGGGCTCGTCCATCAGCAGGATCTCCGGCTCGTTGGCGACGAGGCGTGCCAGGGCCACCCTCTGTCGCATGCCGCCGGAGAGCTGATGCGGATACTTGGTCTCGGATCCTTTGAGCCCGACGAGGTCGATGACCCTCGCGACACGGGCATCCCGCTCGGCGCGCGACAATCCATGTCCTGCCGGACCGTGCTCGAGGCCGAAGCCGATATTGCCGGCGACGGTCTTCCAGGGGAACAGTGCATAATCCTGAAACATGACGCCGCGCTCCGCGCCGGGGCCCGAGATGGCCTTCCCGTCCATCGTCATGGTGCCCGATGTCACAGGCTCCAGCCCCGCGAGCATGTTGAGCACCGTCGTCTTGCCGCATCCGGACGGTCCGACGATGGCGAGGAATTCGCCGGGCCTGATATCGAGCGAGAGGCTCTCGACGGCGACGATTGCCGCGGGCGTTCCGCCGAACTCCTTGCGCACATGCGCGAGCTTGATCTTCGGAGCGGGTTGCAGGGTCATAGGCGGCTCCAGGGAACGGCAGCATGCAGCGCTGCGCGGAGGATGCGGTCGAGAACGAGCGCAACGATGCCCACGGCGATCATGCACACGACGATGCCGTTGAGCTCGACGCTGTAGGAATAGAAGATGAACATCATCTGGCCGATGCCGCCCTCGCCGCCGGCCTTGGCGCCGACGGCCAGTTCCGCGGCGATGATCGCCGTCCAGGCCATGCCCAGACCGATCCGCATTCCGACGAGGATCGCCGGCAGAGCGGCGGGGAGGAGAACGACCCACATGCGGGTCGCCGGTGGCACGCCCATCGTATAGGCCGCGCGCATGAGGTTGTGATCGATCCGCTTCACGCCGGCGATGGTGTTGATCAGGATCGGGAAGAAAGCGGCATAGGCGACGATCACGATGGCGGCCATGCTGCCGGTCCCGAGCCACAGGATCACGAGAGGCAGAATGGCAATTGCCGCGACCGGCCGGAAGCTCTCGACGAGCGGATCGAGATTGCGCTCGACGGCCCTCGCGCTTCCCATCAGGATCCCGAGTGGAATCGCGATTGCGCAGGCGAGCATGAAGCCGAAGAAGACGCGGCCCAGGCTGGTGGCAAGCGCGGTGATCAGGTCTCCGCTGCCGATCAGCTTGGTGGCGGACGCAACGACCGCGCTCGGGCGTGGCATTCGTGGCGAGCCGAATGCATCGGCAAGAAGCTGCCACAGGATGACGAGGATGATGGGCGTCGCGAGCCGGATGAGAAAGTGCTTCACCGCTTCTTCTCCGATAGCGCCCATGGCATCAGCGCCGCGCTGAGGGAGCGCAATGCCGTGTCGCAGAGGAATCCGAGCACGCCGATGACGATGATGAATGTCATCACCGAGGGCGTGTCGAGCATGCTCCGGTAGTATTCGATCGCATAGCCGAGGCCGCTGGGAGCGCCGACGAGCTCCGCCGCCACCACCGCCGTCCAGGAGGCTGCAACGGCAAGGCGCGCCGAGGTCATGATCGATGGCAGGGCTGCGGGAACGATGACGTGCCGCATCAGCGTGCCTCTCGGGACCCCCATCGTTTTCGCGGCGGCGATGAGCCTGCGGTCGACATTGCGGACGCCTGCCGCCGTCCCGAGAAGAAGCGGAAAGAAGGCGGTATAGACCATGATGAAGATCGGCAATCCATTGCCGATGCCGAACATGAACAGAGCCAGCGGAATCCAGGCGATGCCGGCGATGGGCCGCAGCAGCTCGACCGGCCATTCGAGCAGATCCTCGAAGAGGCGGCTCGTGCCCATGGCAAGCCCGAGCGGTATGGCGATGAGCGATGCGATCGAGACGCTGATCAGCAGCCGCGTCAGGCTGACGGTCGCATTGGCGATCAGTTCCCCATCCTCGATGCGGTCGCGCATGGCCGAGGCCACGTCGATGGGCGAGGGCAGCAGAAGCTTGTTCGGCGTCAGCCAGGACATGACGTACCACAGGAGGCAGAACAGCCCCATGGTGCGAAGGTAGATCGCCCATGCAGGCCAGCGCCGCGGGGCGGCGGAACCGCCCGCCAGGGCACCGCCGAAGGACGCCATCATCCCTGCGATCCTTTGCACCATCACAGGGATCCCCTGATGCGCGTCAGCACCTCGAGACCCTCGCCCAGCACCTCGCCCCATGTGAGGGTGCCGCAGGCGACATCGACGATCTTCTCCATCAGGCGCTCGCCCTCGACTTCGAGCGATTCACCCTGCGACAAGACGGCGCTCGCATCGAAATCGATCTGATGGATCAGGCGCTGTGCGGTCTCTGCCTGAGCGGTGATCTTGATGGTGGGAGCAAGCGCGTTGACGAAGCTGTTGCCTGGCCCGGTGGTGAACAGCATGATCTGCGCGCCGGCCGCCGCGAATCCGGTCAGGGATTCCGGCGAGAAGGACGGCCCGTCCATCAGATAAAGGCCGGGCCTCTGCGGCGCCTCTGCGATCTCGAGAACGCCGTCGATGCTGCGCGAGCCGGACTTGCTCACGGCCCCGAGCGCCTTCTCCTCGATGGTGCTCAGACCGCCCTGGATGTTTTCCTCCCCCGGATTGTTCCAGGTCAGGCTGTGGCCCGAAGCCGCCACCATGTTTTCGCGCTGCCGCACGGCGTTCATGATCGCCTCGCCGATCGCGGGCGTACGCGCCCGGGAGGCCAGCCGGTGCTCGGCGCCGAGCCACTCGACTGTCTCGCCGAGGATCACCGTGGCGCCGCGATCGACAAGGCGATCCACCACCCTACCGACGACCGGATTGCTGACGATGCCCGATGTCGCGTCGGAATGACCGCACTCGATCCCGACGATCAGCTCGGCAATGTCGAATTCCTCCCGGCGCAGGAGCGATGCCTGCTGGGCCAGCGTAGCGGCCCTCCGGATGCCCTTGTCGAGCACGGCGAGCCGGTCCTCGCCGGTCTCGGCGAATGTCACCGTTTCCACGGGCTTGCCGATTTCGCCGATGCGGCGCGCGATCAGCTCCGCCGTCTTCGCATCGACTCCGACCACGAGCACGGCAGCGACGTTGGGATTTCGGCCGAGACCGACGAGCTGATCGATCTGGCAGGTCAGATCCGGCTCGACCTGACCGCGCCCGGCCGTCGTCGCCACGCAGACGCAGCCGTGAACCGCCGCAGCGATGCGCTCCGCCACCCGGACCGCCAGGCCATTGATGCCGAGCACGAGAACATGGTTCCGGACCCCGACCTGGCCATCGGCACGGCGATAGCCCGTGAACCGCCCGCCTCCGGCCAGAGCCGCGAGTTGGGAAGATGGCGTCAGCATGCGCGCTTCCTTAGAATTTTGATCAAGGACCGGTAAGCCAGCCCCAAACTCGCCGCCTATAGCGCGACGTTATCGCCAAACCTGCCTTCCTTTGATCAAAGATTCAAGAGTATTTTGATCAAAACTTTCCTTAAAATCCGGCGAATTGACTAATTCTGGCTTCTGTGAGACGAAATTTGCTCAAATCCAACCCAGGAGTGCGCATGTCGCGCATACCGGACATCCAGCGCCTTCTCCGGGACGATATCATTTCGGGAAGCCTCCCCTTCGGCTCCCGGCTGCGGATCGATGAGCTCGCGACCCGGTACGGCGTGAGCCATATGCCGATCCGGGAAGCCCTGCGCGAGCTGCATGGCGAGGGCCTCGTGGTGATCGAGCCCAACCGCGGCGCCCGGGTGCGCTCGATCGACCTGAGCTTCGTCGAGGATCTGTTCGACATCCGCAGCGCCATCGAGACGATGCTGGCCCGCCGGGCGGCCGAGCGGCGGACCGAGGAGCACCTGCGCAAGCTGGTCGAGGCTCAGGACCTGTTCGAGACCTTCGTCGCCGCCGGTGACTTCGTCTCCGTTCCGAAAGTGAACCATCTCTTTCACGGCATCATCAACGAGGCCGCCGGCAATCCCGGTGCGCTTTCCCTCGTCGACCGGCACTGGCTGCTGGTCGCCGCCCTGTGGCAGCGCTACGGCTACACGCCGAAGCGCTTCGACAACGTGTCGGACGATCATCGGCATCTCATCCGCGCCATCGAGCGGCGGGATGCAGCGTCGGCCTCGATGCTGATGGGAGCCCATATCGAGAAGGCCAAGCACGATCTGCTCCAGTGCATGGCCGCCGACCCGAACCTGAACGGCATCGTGCCGCTGAAGACCGCGAAGCGGGCAAGCCATGCCTAGCGGCACGCGGTTCGAGGTCGTCGCCGAGAGCCGGGATGTCCTCGGCGAATCTCCGACCTGGAGCGAGGCGAGCGGCTGCCTCTATTGGGTCGATCTGCGCCGTCCCTGCCTTCACCGGCTTCATGTGGCAAGCGGACAGACAGCAACGTGGTCAATGCCCGAGGTGATCGGTGCCGTCGTCTCCCGAAAGAAAGGTGGCGTCGTCGTCGCATTGAAGGATGGACTGCACGCTTTCGAGCCGGAAAGCTCGCAACTTTCCCCTCTCGTCCGGCTGGAATCCGACCTTCCGCACAATCGCCTGAACGATGCGAAATGCGACGCCGCCGGAAGGATCTGGTGCGGCAGCATGTGGGATTACGGCCTCCATCCCACCGGCGGCCTCTATCGCATCGATCGGGATCTGTCCGTGACCAAAGTTCGCGGCGACGTATCGGTTGCAAACGCGATTTCGTTCTCGCCCGATGGTCGGACGATCTATTTCGCGGATTCGCGAAAGGGGCCAATCGAGCAGGCCACCTTCGATGCCCGTACCGGCGATATCGGCCCCTGGTCCGTCCTCGTCGATGCCGATGCGGCGCCAGGCGTTCCCGACGGTGCGACCGTCGATGCGGAGGGCTTCATCTGGAACGCGCGCTACAAGGGCGGCTGCCTTGCCCGGTTCGCGCCGGACGGGCGCCTCGACCGGCTGATCGAGTTGCCGGTGAGCCAGCCGACCTCCTGCGCCTTCGGCGGGCCGGACCTCCGCACCCTGTTCGTCACCACGGCAACCCAGAAGCTGTCCGAAACTGAACGCCAGTCGCAGCCCCTTGCCGGCAGCCTGCTGGCCTTCGACGTCGGCGTTGCCGGCAGACTGGAACCGGCCTTCGCCGGGTGATGCCCGATCGCAAACTATAAAGGTGCAGAGGCTCGTCGACGCTCGCGCGCTCATATTTCCGCACCATTCCGCCGTCAGTTAGGTGGACACCGCTGCGAAGGGAGCCTGGTGATGACCCGGATCCAGGACTGGCGTTTTCTGCGTTGCCGTCTCGCCTGCCTGCTCGCGCTGCTGCTGATCGGCACCGCGCCTGCCGCGGCGCAGGAGACAGAACTCGTCATCGCCACCAAGGAGGCAGCGCCCTTCGCCATGAAGGCGCCCGACGGGGCCTGGAAGGGGATCAGCATCGATCTCTGGAGGCGGATCGCCGAGCAGGCGAAGCTCCATTACCGATTCGTCGAGGATCCCACCGTTCAGGGACTTCTCGAGGGAACGGCAGCGCACCGCTACGATGCCTCGGTGGCGGCCCTGACCATCACGGCGGAGCGCGAGCGGATTCTCGATTTCAGCCAGCCCTTCTATCTCAGCGGGCTCGGCATCGCCGTTCCCTCCGCATCTCCCACGGCCTGGGTCCTGATCGTTCGCACCCTGACATCCCTGGGCTTCCTTCAGGCGATCCTCGCGCTGATCGGACTGGCGCTCGCGGTCGGCCTGCTGATCTGGCTTTTCGAGCGCCGCCACAACGAGGATTTCGGCGGCGGCGCGATCAAGGGAATCGGCACGAGCATCTGGTGGTCCGCCGAAGCGATGACTCAGGCGAGCACCGGCCATCTCGCTCCGCGGACGGGCATCGGACGCGCCCTCGCCGTCCTGTGGATGATCGCCTCGATCGTCGCCATCGCCGTCTTCACGGCAAGCGTCACATCGACCCTGACCGCAGGCAAGCTGCAGGGCCTCGTCACATCGGTGAGCGATCTCTCCTCCGTGCGCGTCGGTGCCGTCCAGGGATCGGCGACGGAGGAATACCTGACGGCCCGCCGCATCGCCTACCGCCGGTTTTCCTCACCCCATGACGGCCTGACGGCGATCCGCAACGGGACGCTGGATGCGTTCGTCTACGACAAGCCGCTTCTCGCCTGGATCGTGCGCGAGCAGTTCGCCGCCTCCGCCGAGATGCTCGACCTGAGCTTCGACCAGCAGATGTACGGCATCGCACTGCCCCTCGGCAGCCGGCTCCGCAAGCCCATCGACGTGGCGATGCTCGAAACGGTTCAAAGCGAATGGTGGCGCCAGATCCTGTTCAGCTATCTAGGCGAGCAGTGATCATGCCATCAGGCTGAAGGCCAGTTCATCCGAAAGGCCGCCCTCCCCGGCTGATATCGCTTTCGAACACCTCTGCGTGATCTCGCCGCAACCTCGGAGGATTGTCCCCACCTAACGCCTCCCTCGATGGTGGCATGGAAAAGGGCTCATCTGCCCAGAACGTCGTAGGCCCGACTGCCCCTTATTTGTCCTCTTGCCACATTTGGGCCGCATGTTTGGCAGGGATCTACCTCCGATTTTCCGGAACCTGCGGGTCACGCCGCATGACGGGGGTAGGTCATGCAGAAGCTGCCACCCAACAGATTAGCCCTTCAGGACAGCTTTATCGGCACCCCCTTTCAACAATATTCGGTGGAGAACGAACTCTATCGGATTCATGAAGTTTTTCGGGGGATTAGGATCTTGGCGTCAACGATCACACTCGACGGTCAGCTTACGGATTGGACCAATATCGACCGTCTCGACTTCGGAATGACAGGGCTGAATGGCTCCAAGGTCTATGGTCGTTATGCCGACGGAACCTATTACTTCGCCATTGAGTCGAGTGCCGTTTCAATCGGCACCGGCAGCACAATGTGGCTAAATACCGATAAAAGTACGGCAACAGGATATTCCTTCTGGGGCATCGCGATCGGTGCCGACTACAAGATCGAGTTCGAGGCGGATGAGTTGGGAGGCGTCCGACCAGCTCTCTATTCTCTCGCGGGGAACGGCGACGCGACCCTCGTGACAGATGGCGTGTCGTTCAAACATTCGACGGATGGCAGGGTTGTCGAACTGGCGATCGACAAGGTGAAGATCGGCAATTCGACAGCTGTCAGCACCCTGATTGATCTTAACGACTCGACTTACCTGCCAGACCCCTATTCAGCAGGCCCATTCACTCTTACGGATGATCCCATACCTGTCAGGACGGATACCAATCTCAAGGTCGCGATTGTCTTTTCGGAATCCTCCGCAGCAAGATATTGGGAAGGTAAAGACGCCGAAGGCAATGTGGTCACCCCACCGAACCCGACCGCATATTCCCAGCTCATCATGGCCGCCCAGAGCCAGGCAATCGCGGCCGGCGTCCCGTTCGACATCCTGACGGAAAGCGACCTCACGAACCTGTCTAAGGTCGTGAATTACGATGCGATCATCTTCCCCTCGTTCACAAACGTGAACAAAGACAAGCTGAGCGCGATCGAGGATGTCCTGGCAGACGCCGTTAATAAGTATGGCATCAGCCTCGTTGCCGCCGGCAACTTCATGACGAACGACGAAACGGGTGTCGCTCTTCCAGACACTTATGCTCGTATGGAAGCCTTGCTCGGAGTGAAGCGGGTCGGCAGCAACAACGTCGACGAAGTCACTGTGACGGCGAGCGGTGTTCAGAGCGGCCACGTGATCGGCTATGACAGCGGCGAGCAGATCCGCACCTACGTGAAGAATGCCACATCACTGGTCGGTACAGCCTATTTTGAAGGCGTGAACGGCGAGTCGACACAGGTTCTGGCGACGCAATCCGCCTCCGACGGCACGCACAATGCTGTTCTAGCTACGCAAACCGGCGGAAACAACGTCTTCTTCGCCACGGAAAGCATGCTCGCCGATAGCAACATGCTGCAGCATGCGATCGGCTGGGCCGCTCGCCCTGAGAACGTTCCGGAGCTGAAGCTCCAAATGGGACGCCAGGCGTCCATCTTCGCCGCCCGCAACGATATGGATCAGTCGCAGGAGGCTCAAGACGTCAGCCAGGGTATCTATACCAAGCTCGGAGCCATTCTGGAGCAGTGGAAGGAGCAGTTCGATTTCGTGGGCTCCTACTACGTCAATATCGGGAACGACGCTGAAGGTGGCCAAACCACGGACTGGGATGTCTCGACGTCGTTCTACCAGCAGCTGCTGGCGATGGGAAATGAGATCGGTACTCACTCCTATACCCACCCCGAGGACACCAACCTCCTCACGCCTGCGCAGATTCAGTTCGAGTTCGAGCAGTCGAAGCTTCTGCTGGAGCAGAAGCTCGGCATCACCATCGAGGGCGCGGCCGTTCCCGGAGCGCCGGAATCCCTCGCCACCTCGCAACTGATCGGCCAGTACTTTTCATACATGACCGGTGGTTATACGGGGGTTGGTGCAGGCTATCCTGGTGCCTTCGGGTATCTCACCCCCGACTCCGACAAGGTCTATCTCGCACCGAACATAAAGTTCGACTTCTCGTTGGTCGAGGCGCTGCCTGAATATGGCGGCGGGATGAACGCAGCGGCGGCCAAAGCGGAATGGATCAAAGAGTTCAACGAACTCTCCATGAAATCCGACATGCCCGTCTTCGTCTGGCCCTGGCACGATTACGGGCCGACCCAATGGATGGTCAACCCGCCGACGGCATCGCCCTATACGCTCGATATGTATAGCGACTTCCTGAAATATGCCTATGAACAGGGGACCGAGTTCGTCACGATGGCGGATCTCGCGTATCGCATCAAAGCATTCGAGAAGGCCGGCTTCAATTACAGCTTCGACAGCGCCAGCAACACTATGACCGCGACGGTCACCGCAGACGTCACGGCGAACCAGATTGGCACCTTCGCCCTCGATGTGGAGAAGGGCAAGACGATCGCAAGCGTCTCCGGTTGGTACGCTTATGACGAAGATAGCGTGTTCATGGATGCCGATGGCGGAACCTTCAAGATCAAGCTTGGAACCCCGGAGGACGTAACGCATATCACCGCGCTGCCCGCGCGCGCCCAGCTCGTGTCGGTCACTGGCGACGGAGTCAACCTCGACTTCTCGATCAAGGGCGAAGGCAAGATCGCCATCGATCTGGTCGACCCCCAGGGCCGGCAGCTGATCGTGACCGGTGCCGATATCGCCAGCCGCAATGGTGACAAGCTCGAACTGAAGGTGAACGGCAGCGGCAGCCACACGGTCTCCGTGAAGCTCAAACCACTGGCTTTGGGCGTCGCTCTTGCCTATGACACCGGAATCTCGTCGACCGACAGGGTTACGAGCAACGGCAATCTGAAGGTGACCGGTGTCGCATCCGGCGCATCCGTAGAATACTCGGTCGATGGGAGCACCTGGACCAAGGCGTTCACGCCGACCCAGGGCAACAACACGGTCTATGTTCGCCAGAAAGATTCGACCGGCGCAACATCGGACGCCACGCCCTTCTCGTTCGAGCTCGACAATTCCAGCCCCACCCTCGACATCACGCAGGCGAGGATCGGCTCGAGCAAGGCCATCCAGGCGACCTTCACGTTCAGCAAAGCGGTCGATCCGTCGAGCTTCACGGCGCAGGATGTCCTCGTGACCGGCGCCACGATGGAGAGCTTCTCCTTCAACGGCGGGACAACGTACACAGCAACTCTGACTCCTTCGATGAGCAACGGCGGAAAGTTCTCGATTGCCGTGAACAATGCCGCCTATGCCGATGTGAGCAGCAATGCGGGCACGGGGGTCTTCAAGATCTTCGACGTGACCAAGAGCAAAGCGACAAGCGGCGCGGATTGGCTCGTCGGAACGAACGGAAACAACACCCTCAAGGGCGGCGGTGGCGACGACA
The DNA here is from genome assembly GCF_016735695.1 of Microvirga zambiensis WSM3693. Classification (GTDB taxonomy): domain Bacteria; phylum Pseudomonadota; class Alphaproteobacteria; order Rhizobiales; family Beijerinckiaceae; genus Microvirga; species Microvirga zambiensis. The sequence continues at coordinate 21,500 of NZ_JAERQD010000006.1, forward strand.
TCATCCGCGGCGGCAAGGGCAACGACACCATCAGCGGCGATGGCGGAAAGGACCTGCTCGACTTCTCGGACGGGAAGAAGGGAATCAAGATCACCCTGTCGCAGGAAAACAGCAAGTACACCACATTCGACGGCAGGAGCGCCGGTCTCGGGATTGACAAGTACCGCGACATGGAGGGGGTGATCGGTACCAAATTTGCCGACACCATCACCGGTTCGAGCAGCGCAGACACCCTGGCCGGACTTGGCGGAAACGACATCCTGCGCGGCGGGCGGGGCAACGACGTCTTCGTGTTCGAGTCGAATGGCGGCCGCGACAAGATCATGGATTTCGAGGATACCGGAAGCCGGCACGACAAGCTGGATGTCCGCTTCTTCGACTTCGATGTCACATCCAGTTCGTTCGCCGCATGGAAGACAGACCACGTGAAGCAGCAGGGAAGCCATACGATCGTCAGCTTCGATGCCACGACGTCGGTTCAACTGATGAACATCAAGGCCAAGGCGATCGGCTTCGACGACTTCCTGTTCTGAATACGGGTACGGCTCGTCGGGGAGCGGCCATTTGCTCCCCGACGAGCCGTCTCCGAACGAAAGAGAAACTGGTTCTGTAGTACGTCTGGTGCATAGAATGATCACCACCCGCATCCGTGCATCCGATATGGATAAGCCATTGCTGAATCGGCGCGTGGTGGGAATCTCTCTGGCCGTGCTGGTTGCGGCCGCCCTCCGCGGTAATGGCGACCGGAGCCTCGCGGGCACCGGTCATGCCGGCAAGCTCTATCGGCAGCACAAGTCGCTCATGGTGTATTACGGCGATCGCTACGATACGATCCCGGATGACGACTCCCTGCTTATCATCGAGGATCGCGAAGCGGCGGAACCTTTCGTCAGGCGCCGCATCGAATCGACGATCCTCGGCTATGTCAGCATTGCGGAGGTTCATTCAGGCCGACCGTATTATTCGCGCCTGCGCTCGAAGGGCGCTCTGGGAGCGCCGAACCCGGCCTGGCCCGATGCCTATTTCGTGGACGTGCGCAGCGATGCCTGGCGCAGCCTGCTGCTGAACGAAATTATTCCGGCGATCCTGAAGAACGGCTATCAGGGTATATTCCTCGATACCCTCGACAGCGCCGAGACGCTGGAGCGTCAGGATCCTGTCAAGTTCAAAGGCATGATCGCTGCGGCGGCGGATCTCGTCCGGGCGATCCGGTCGGCCTTTCCATCGATCATCATCATGGTCAATCGCGGCTACGCGATCCTGCCTCTCATTCCGGGTGAATTCGATTATCTCCTCGGCGAGTCGGTGCGCAGCACCTTCAACGCGAAGACAGGGACGTATTATCGCCGGACGGAGCAGGATATCGAATGGCAGCGCGCGCGCATGCTCGAGGCGCGCGACCGCGACCCGTCCCTGCAGCTCTTCTCGCTCGACTACTGGGATCCGAAGGACCGCGCTGGCCTCGCGAAGCTTTACGCCGAAGCACGCGCCGACGGTTTCGTTCCCTATGTCGCAACGCCTGACCTGATGAAGATCGTTCCGGAGCCCCTGCCGAGCGGGAAGTCACCATGATCGGCTCCGCTCGCACAATCGGTGCCTTCCTCTGGAACACGCTTCGCGGGCAGCATGCGCTGCTGCTCACGATCGCCGCAGCCATAGCCCTCAGCCTGTTCTTCGTGCCCCGGGGCGCCGAGCTGGGGCGCCTCAATCTTGAGCTCGGCTTCACGCACAAGGCTCTCACCATTCTCGAGGAGAAATATGCCGCGGGCGATTCCTCCGCCGCGACGATCGGAGCGCTCGCGCAGGCCCGTGCCCAGGTCGGAAATGTTTCTGGCGCTGCCCTGCTCCTCGAGCAGCTTTTGAACGATCATCCGCGCGATCCCGAGTTGCTTCAGGCGCTGGCCGGCTATTACCGTCAGCTCGGGCGCCTCGAATCGTCTCTTCGCATGGTGGAGCGCCTCGGAACGATCCAGCCCTCGCCGGCATCCCTTCAGGAGCTCGCGCGGCTCTACGGCGAACTCAACCGACCCATCGAGCAGCGCCGCGTGCTCCGTCAGCTCGTCAGCCGGCCGCGTCCCGATGCGTCGCATTTCGTCGAACTCGCCAAGCTGGAGAAGGCAACCGGCAATCCGGCTGCCGGCATCGAGATGATCAGGCGGCTCGAAACCCTTCGGCCAGGTGCCGTCGATGCGAGTGTCGTGGCGCTCGACATGTCGCTGCGGGTTGCGGCCGGCCAAGTCGGCAGCGCCTTCGAGCATGCGGGACGCTGGCTCGCCAGGTCCCGGAATCCGGCACGGGATGTTCTCCCCGTCGCCAGCGCCTTCTCCGTCAGCGGCCATCCGAAACTCGCCCTGAAGCTCCTGGCGCCCTTGGCGGACAAGTCCCGCGAACCGAGCCTGGTGATGGCAACGGGTCAGGCCGAAGTCGATGCCGGCCAGCGTGAAGCCGCCCTGCGGCGCCTGGAAGCCTTTTTTGCCGGTACGAACGGCAATGCCCATCCGGATGTGGCACAACTACGGCTGCGCCTTGCGATCTCCATGGGACTGCATGGACGTGCGTCCGATGCGGCGGCAGCCATGGGCATCGGCTCGATCCCGGAAGGTGTTCTGGCAGCGACGTCGGCAGCGGCGCTGCGTGCGGGGCGGTCGGACGTTGTCGATTCCATCCGAGCCCGGCTGAGAGACGAGCGCAACACTCTGCCTCCGATCATCATGGCCGAGACGTCTTCTGCCCTGCGGGACCGCCAGGCCGCGACGGAATGGGCAGGCCTTGCCGCGCGGGACGCCAAGGGCAACCCGGAGACGGCGATCAAGCTCGCCCGGCTCGAACTGAGCCTGCTGCACAGAAATCTTGCGCTCGCCGCGCTGAGATCGGGCCTTCCTTTCACGTTCCAGGACGGTCAGCGTCCGGCCTTCGCAGGCAATGCGGACATTCCCGAGAATCTGCTCGATCCGATCGCCCGCCTCTATGCGGATCTCGGCCTGCCGAACGAGGGACAGGCAGTGCTCGATATCCTGAAGGACAAGCAGCCCTCTCTCCAGGCCGATCAGGCCTGGGCGATCGCTGCAGCCTCCGCACGCCGGCAGGATGCTGTGATCGACTGGCTGAAGACGAACGACGACCGGAGGATCGGCCCGGACTTCCTGAAGGATCTCGTCTTCACGGCGCTCAAGGGCGGAAGCCAGGGCCTCGCGCTCGCAGCCGCGGCACGCCTTGTCGAGGACCGTGGAACGGACAGCGACCGGATGCTGCTCGCGGAAGTGAAGGTGCTCTTCGGCGCGCCCCTGGTGCGGCTGAAGCCGACCGAAGCCCTGGCGAGCGCCGACCCGCTCGACCGTACCGCCACACGATGAGAATTGAATTCGAGGAAACCGATAATGCCGAAATTTTTCAAATTCCCATCCGACAGCCGTTCCACCAAAATCCATGAGCGCATCGCGGCGATGGCGAAACGAATTGGCACATGGGCCGGGGCTGCACTCCTGGCCTCGATGAGCCATGGCGCGGCGCTCGCGGATGCGCCCGCCTACGAACTCGGGCCACAGGACAAGATCCGCGTCAGCGTCATCGAGTGGTTCACGGGAGCGGGCGAATTGCGCTCGCCCATCAACGGCGAATATACGGTCAGCCCCAACGGCCTCATCTCGCTTCCGCTCGTCGGCGACGTGAAGGCGCTCGGGCTCGAGGCGGCGGCACTCGCCACGCAGGTCTCCGAGAAACTGCAGGCGAAGCTGTCTCTCTCCGAGCGCCCGACCACGTCGATCGAGATCGTTCAGTTCCGTCCCTTCTTCGTGATGGGCGATCTCGAACGGCCCGGTGAATATGCCTATCGTCCCGGCATCACCGCCCTGCAGGCCGTCAGCCTCGCCGGCGGTTTCTACCGTGCTTCCTCGCCGACGCCGGCACAGGCGCAGCGGGAGGCAGCGCAGGCCGCCGGCGAACGCCGTTCCTTAGGCGCTCGTATCACGGAACTGAGCGTCCGCCGCTTCCGTCTGGAGGCCGAACTCAAGAACGCCGAGGCCATCGAGTTCCCGCAGGACATGGTGACCCGCAAGGCGGATCCGGTCGTCGTGGCGGCGATGCGTCTTGAAGGCACGATCTTCGATGCCAGGCGCCGCGCCTTCACCACCTCCATCGCCGCACAGAAGAAGCTCATCGATCTCTACGGGCAGGAAATCCAGGCTCTGAAGGCTCAGGCGGAAAGCCTCGAACGCCACAGGGATTCCACCAAGCAGCAGGCCGACAATCTGCGCTCGCTCCAGGCCCGCGGCCTGGCGACCATGGGCCGCGAATTCGACATCGACCGCATGCTCGCCGATGTCGCCATCCGCAAGCAGGAGCTCGATGCGAAATCGCTGCGCCTGCAGCAGGAGCTCGTGAAAGCCGAAAACGCCACGCAGGAAGCCGACGCTCGTCGCAGGCAAGACATTGCGGGCGAGCTGCAGACTCTCCAGGCCACGCTCGACGACTTCGAGCAGAAGCTTCTGATGGCCGATCAGACGCTGAACGAAGCCGAATTCATGCCTTCGCGCAGCCAGCGCCCCGGCTTCAAGCTGGTTCGCCAGGATGCCTCCGGTGCGGAGACGGAAATCGTCGCGACGAGCGCAACGCCTCTCCAGCCGGGCGACATCCTCATCGTCCGGTTCTCTCAATCGATCCGCACTTCGGTTGCCGGAAGCGAGACGGGTGCGCAGGCCTCCTCCAATGGCGCATCCCTGACGGAGGCTAACGCAGCCCGATGACGCAGTCTGGTGTACCGCATACCGACGAGCCCAGAGCGCATCGCGTCGTCCTGGGCCTGCGCGTCTCCGCGCTCGTCGAAACTGTTCTGTTTCTCGCTGTCGCCCTGCTCGTGGATGCGCTGCTCGGGTCCGGAGACCGCTTTTCCGAAATCTCCCCTCACCCCTTCTGGATCATCGTTCTTCTCGTCTCGACCTATTACGGAACCAACGAGGGCCTCGCCACGGCGGCGCTCTGCGCCATTGCGGCCCTTGCAGGCCACATTCCCGAACAGGGCTTCAACGAAGAAAGCACGACCTGGCTCCTGCGAGTGACGGCAGATCCCGTCCTCTGGATCATGGCGGCGCTGCTTCTCGGCGAGATCAGGTCGGGCCACCGGCACCGGTTCGAGGCCTTGAAAGGAAAGCTGGAGAATGCCCGGCAGCAGGTGTCGGCCATCACGCATGCCTACGAGATGCTGTCCGAGGCCAAGAGCACGCTCGAAGTGCGGGTCGCAGCGCAGGTCCAGACCGTGCCTTCCGTCTACCGCGCCTCGCGCGCCATCGATCGGCAGACGACCGAGGACGTGCTTGCCGGCATTCCCGATCTCGTCCGCACGGTGATGGCGCCCGGCAAGTTCTCGCTGTTCCTCCTGAACGGCCCGTCTCTGTCCGTCTCGACGAGCGAGGGATGGCAGGCGAGCGATGGGCTGCTGAAAAAATTCGACTCATCGTCGGTGCTGTTCCAGGCCATCGTTGCCCGGCAGCAGACCCTGCTCGCCTCCGACCCATCTCACGAGAGAATCCTCGCGAACCAGGGAATTCTCGCGGCACCCCTCGTGCATGCCGGGACGGGGGCGATCTTCGGCATGCTGAAGATCGAGCGGGTCGGCCTGACCGGCCTGAACCCGGCGAGCGTGCAGAACTTCAGGATCCTGTGCGAATGGATCGGCGCCGCCTATGCGAGCGCCGAAAGGATCGAGACGCTGAAGGGCATGCGCGATTCCGATCCGATGCAGCAGCTCCTGCCGGGATCCTTCTATGACGGCCAGCGGGCCGCCCTGACCGATCTCGCGCGCGAAGCCGGGTTCGACGCCTGCGCATTCTATGCCAGTTTCGAGCCGGAAGCCGGGCATGCCGTTCCGGACGAGGCTCTGGTGGCGCAATCTGTGCTGCGGGCAGCGCGCGAAATCCTCTCGCCCAACAACCTCCGCTTCAACTTCGGCAAGGCGGGCTGGACCTATGTGGTTCTCCTGCCGGGACACGAGCCGCAGATGGCCGACGCCGTGGCGAAGCGCTTCATCCGCAGCGTCTGCTCAATCCTGGCGGAAGACGGCTATTCGGTGCGTTCCCGTTACCTTGTCGAAATCCTCCATCGTTACCGGCGCGCAGACGATCAGCGCTCGGAGATTATTCTCGATGTCCAGCAGCAGCCTGTCGATGCTCAGCAGAAAGCTTGAAGATCTCCGGTCGCAGCCTGCCGTGCTGATCGGAGGCTCCATGGCGGCCGAGATCCTTCTCGTGCTTCACGGATTGTCGTCGGGCGCCAGCATGACGGAGGCCGTGCTGTTCCATGGCATCATCTCGGTCTTCGTCGTTGCGGGCAGCCTCCCGTGGCTGCGCCGCAGGGAAGCCGAGCCAGGCTTGGCGCTCTATGTCGCGTCCCTGGTCGCGCTCGGGCCGATCGGAGTCCTTGGTTGCGCCCTGATGGCGATGGTTCGCTGGATTTCGAGCCGTTCCTCGATCTCCTTCGAGGAATGGTATGAGCGCCTCTTCCCACAGGCCCTCGCCGACCGCGCGCAGGCGCTCTACGAACTGATCGAGTGGCGCGGAGCAAAGCCGAGCCGGGAAAGCACCGTCTCTCCGTTCTGCGACGTGCTCGACCAGGGTTCGGTGGCGCAGAAGCAATCCGTCGTCACGCTGATCGCAGACCATTTCAAACCGGAATTCTCGCCCGCCCTTCAGCGGGCCCTGAACGACCCCGAGCCCGCGATCCGCGTACAGGCTGCAACGGCGGCAGCGCGCATCGAGAACCACTTCCTGCAGCAATCCGTCGTCCTGCAGGAGGAGCGTGAGAAGGATCCCGGCAATCCATCGATCATGCGCAGGATCGCCCTTCACCACGAATCCTATGCCCGAACCGGTCTGCTCGATACGGAGCGTGCGGCGATCGAGCGGACAATCGCGCTCGAGATCAACATGAAGCTCCTCAAGGCTTCGCCCCACGACCCGGAACTCGTCGCCACCGTCGCGAGGCTTCTGCTCGAGCTCGACCGGCCCGAGCTGGCGATGCGCCTTCTGATGCCCTGGCTGAGATCGCAATCGATTCCGCACGCGCTCGTGGCCCCCATGGCGGAGGCGCTCTACAGCCTGAAACGGCTTCGCCTGCTGCGCCGGCTCAGCGCCCGCCTCCTCGCCAGCCTCACGGCGAGCGCCGAAGACGAGCCGATCCGCGCCTCCCTCGGCCTATGGACGCCCGCCCATGGTTGAGAATCGCAATACCACCGAAACCGAAGCCGATGTGTGCCTCATCGTCGAAGGGGCCTATCCCTTCGTCGCAGGCGGCGTGTCGAGCTGGATGCACGATCTGATCCAGGCGCAGAGCCATCTGACCTTCCACCTGCTCGTGCTCTCGGCGGACGACAGCCCCAAGACGAGCCGCTTCACGCTGCCCTCGAACGTGACCGGCATGACCGAGATCGCTCTGCAGCAGGCGAGCGACCGAGTGCCCATCGTCTCCGGTCGCCAGGACATCGCCAAGGACATCGAGGAGCCTATGACGCGCCTTTTCGAGCGCGGCGGGCTTACCGATTTCCGGCAGCTTCTCGACGTGCTGGAGAAGCACGGCCCCAACGTCTCGCGCTCCTCGCTTCTCAACACCGAGGCGGTGTTCGCCATGGTCGAGCGCATGTACGAACACTCGACGCCGGGAAGCTCGTTCATCAACTATTTCTGGAGCTGGCGCGCGCTCGCAGGCGGCCTCTTCTCCGTGCTGCTGGCTAAGCTGCCTCGCGCCAGGATCTATCATGCGATCTCGACCGGCTATGCCGGGATCGCCATGGCGCGCGCGGTTCTCACCACCGGTCGCCCCGGCCTTCTGACCGAGCACGGCATCTACACCAACGAGCGCCGCGTCGAGATCGCGATGGCGGACTGGCTCTCGGACCAGATGCCCTCCTCCCTCGACATCGAAGGACGGCGGCGGGACCTGCGCGACGTGTGGATCGATGCCTTCACCGGCTATGCCCGGACCTGCTACGAGGCCTGCAGCCGCATCACCACGCTCTATACCGGCAACCAGGTCCTGCAGTCCCGCGATGGCGCTCCTGCGGAGAAGCTCCAGATCATCCCGAACGGCGTGAACTACGACGGATTCTCGAAAGTTCCCCGCGATCCATCTCCTCGCCGGCCCACCGTAGCCCTCATCGGGCGCGTCGTACCGATCAAGGATGTAAAGACCTTCATCCGCGCGGCCGCGCTCCTGCGCGACATGGTGCCGGACGTGCGCGTGCTGCTGCTCGGCCCGACGGACGAAGACCCCGAGTATTTTCACGAATGCCGGCAGATGGTCGCCCATCTCGGCCTCGAGAATACCTTCGAATTCTCCGGGCGCGTGAGGCTCCAGGATTATCTCGGCAATGTCGATGTCATCGCGCTGACGAGCATCAGCGAGGCGCAGCCGCTGGTTCTGCTCGAAGCGGGTGCGGCGAGCGTGCCGAGCGTGGCGATGGATGTCGGCTCGTGCCGGGAAATTCTTCACGGTCGTACCGACGAAGCGCCGGCCCTCGGCCCGGGCGGATTCGTGACGCCGCTCTCGAATCCGCTGGCGACCGCGAAAGGCCTCGCCGACCTGCTGCTCGACGAAAATCTCAGAAAGCAATATGGCGAGTCGATCCGGGCCCGGACGGAAAAGTACTACAACAAACGCGTCGTCGACGGGCTCTATCGGGATCTCTATCACGACCATCTGGAGATGCCCGAACGGGCATCGCTCGCTGTCGAGGGTGTGTGATGGCCGGAATTGGTTTTGCGCTCAGGACCCTGGTCGAACGGGACGACCTGAGCGCCCGGCTGCAGGGTTATGGCCATGCGGCCATCGTCGCCGCCGGGCCGTGGCTGTTCACGGTCGTGGCGCTCGCGGCATTCGAGGCTGCCACCAAGGGCATTCTGGACCGGGAGGCTCTGTCGCGCGTCACCGCGATCCTGATCTACAACTTCTCCTTCTCGCTGGTCTTCTCCGGGCCGATCGTCATGGTGCTGACGCGCCATCTCGCCGATCTTTTGTATGCCCGGCAGGCCGAGGAGGTTCCCGGCGTTCTGATCGGCGCGCTCGTGCTGCTCTGGGGAATTCAGGCACCCTTCGGAATCGCCTTCGTCACGCTCGTGCTCGACCTCTCGGCAGCCGAGAGCCTTCTCGCGCTCCTCGGCTTTCTCGTGACGGGCGGGATATGGCTCGCCTGCGTGTTCCTCTCGGCCTTGAAGAACTACCGCTCGATCAGCCTCGCCTTCGCGCTCGGCATGCTGGTCGCCTTCGCGGCGGGAACCTATCTGTCGCCGCTCTACGGCGAGGCGGGAGCACTCGCCGGCCTCACCCTCGGCCTTGCCGTCATCTTCTATTGTCTTCTCGGCTGCATTCTCGCCGAATATCCCTATGGCATCAGAAATCCGTTCGGGCTGCTGCCCTCCTTTCGGAAATACTGGGATCTCGCCTGCGTCGGGCTGTTCTACAACGCGGCCATCTGGGTCGATAAATGGATCATGTGGCTCTCGCCCGACGGCCAGTCCGTGGCGCCGGGGCTGATCACCAATCCGTCCTACGACAGCTCGATGTTCCTGGCCTATCTGACCATCGTGCCGGCGCTGATCCTCTTCCTCGTCTCCATCGAGACGCGCTTCTTCGAGCAATACGTCGCCTTCTACAGGGACATCCAGAATCACGCGACGCTGCAGAAGATCCGGCAGAACCACAAGCTCATCATGAGCGTGCTGGGCGAAGGGGTCAGAAACATCGCCATCGTCCAGGGCATCATCTGCTACATGGCGATCCTGGTCGCGCCGGGCCTGATCGGCCTGGCGAAGGGCGGGATCGAGCTCGTCTCGATGTTCCGGTTCGGCGTTCTCGGCGCCTTCTTCCACACGCTTCTGCTCTTCGCGATGATCGTGATCGCCTATTTCGACCTGCGCCGCATCCTGCTTTGCGTCACATGCCTGTTCTTCGCCTCCAACGCCATCCTGACGCTGGCCTTCATTCCCTTCGGGGCGCCGTGGACCGGCTATGGCTACTTTCTCGCAAGCCTGCTCTCCTTCGCGGTGGCGTGCTTGGCGGGGATCTGGTGCATCACCCGCCTGCCCTACATGACCTTCATCGCCAACAACCGCGGGCTTCATTAGGGCGCTTTCCGGCGAAGTGGATCCGGTTCGCCGGTAAAAAGCGCGGTACAACTAAAGGAAAGAGCCGATTCCATATCAATGGAAACGGCTCTAGGCCGTCCCCGCACCGCAGCCTCCGCGAGCCCGCGCGGCCGGCGCGGGTGATCCCTGTCGCCCGTGCATAAGAGAGGGCTTGACCGGAACGGCCGCTGCGGTCTCTCTTGGGGCCCACGACCAACGCGGCAGCGGCCGCCCCATGCCCGAGGATCTGGATTGGACTGGGACAAGATCAGGCTGTTCTACGAAGTCGTGAGCGCCGGGAACTTCACCCGCGCCGGCGAGAAGCTCGGCGTCAACCAGTCATCGATCAGCCGACAGATCAGCGCCCTCGAACACGAACTGAAGATCCCGCTGTTTCACAGGCACCCGCGCGGGCTCGTTCTCACTGAGCACGGAGACGTGCTGTTCCGGGCTGCGCAGGACATCCGCCTGCGTCTCGAGGAAACCCGCCATCGCCTCACGGAGACGAGCGAGCGGCCCGCCGGAGAGCTCAGGGTCACGGCCACCGTCGGCATCGGCGGCATCTGGCTGGCGCGGCGCATCACGGAATTTCTCGACCTCTATCCGGAGGTCCGGATCCAGCTGATTCTGACGAACGACGAGCTCGATCTCTCCATGCGCGAGGCGGACATCGCCATCCGCCTGCGCCGCCCGGCCCAGCCGGACCTGATCCAGCGCCGGCTCTTCACCATCCAGTATCACGCCTATGCGGCACACGCTTACATCGAGCGCTTCGGGGAACCGGAGCGCATCGAGGATCTCGACCGCCATTCCATCGTCTGCCTCGGCGGCGATCAGCCGGCCTTCATCCTCGACCTGCACCGCCTGACGAGCATCGGACGCCCGGCCCGCGATCCGCGCCCGAGCCGCTTCGTGGTCAATGACAGCCTCGCGCTCCGGCATGCCATCGAGAACGGCGCCGGGATCGGCATGGCGCCGGATTACGCGATGAGCAACAATCCCAAGGTCAAGCAGGTTCTCAGGGACGAGCAGATGCCGGTGCTCGACAGTTATCTCGTCTATCCGGAAGAGATGCGATCCGTCGCGCGCGTCCAGGTCTTCCGCGACTTTCTCGTCTCGAAGGCCCAGCGCTGGGATTTTTGAGAGCGCGGAACGCCGGGCCTGCAGGCGCCACGGTTGGGGGGAACCGAGATCGCCCTATCTCATTTTCTCCACGTTTCTTAGGCTACTTACCGTTTTCCTTCGAACCCCTGGGGACCACCCCGATGTCACGATCCTTTGTTGCCGTTTTCGCGATTGCCCTCGGACTTCCTTTCCTGATCCTTCTGGCCCTCGTTTCCTCGGCCTCGGGCGTCAGCCCAAGCGTGTTCACGCATGCGCTCGGCCTCGTGATCGCGTCGGTTTTCGTGATGCTGGTCGTCTACGAGATCAAGCGGATCGTCGATCTGCCGCCCGACCTGCATTGATAGCATTCTTGAGGTCACGCCCGGCGCATCGCATGGATCCCGAAAGCGGAGCCCGCTTTCGGGTCCGATGCTCGAGGGCGCGATCCTCAAGTTTTTCAGGTTGGCCGCGATCCGTTCAGGCAGCGGCTCTCGATCGGCCAGGTCTTTCCTCCGCAACCGCCCCCTCCAGAGCGACTAGCAGAACCCCGATGTCTTCGTGAAGAAGATCGATGGCATTCCTGGCGTATTCTCTGTATTCGTTCTTGATGTATTCCGCCTCGAAATCCCATAAGCCATCGTCATACTCGGCATCGTAAAATGCACGAGCAACCAATTCTATCTGATAGTTCATGTATGCCCCGCCGCACCATTATGGTGATTTCTTCTCGATTTGAGCCTGCGGCGCGATTACGCGATACGGAACAGTTTTTGGGTCGCCGTCAGGACGCTAACAGGAGTAACGTCCGTCTTGAGTGATCCGCAACTCGCCACTTGAGCTACCCCAATAGTAGTAGCGCGCCATCCCTGAAGAGGGATGACGCCGGCAAAGCGCAGGGTCGGCGACGGATGGACCAGAAAGTTTTCTTATTCGCCTAAAACCGGGGCCACGCCGTTCTGTGCGGCGCCGAAATGCCCTGCGGCCCACATGGCCGCCTGTGTCCTGTTGCTCGCCTTCACCTTGCGCAGGATGGCCTTGATATGCACCTTCACGGTCGCTTCCGCAACACCGAGTTCGCGCGCGATCACCTTGTTCGAGGCTCCCAGCGTGAGGCAGCGCAGGATCTGGGCTTCGCGCTCCGACAGCTTGTTCAGGAGCCTGGCGGTGTCGTCGACCGGCCTCGCGGCAACTGCGGCGAACCCGGCGGACGGAGCGCGCCTCGTCTGGTCGAGAAGCGCAAGCCCGACCGAGGCCGGGATGAAAGTCTCGCCGAGCATCACCATCTCGAGCGCCTTGACGAGGGCTTGGCGTTCCATGTTCGTCGGGCAAAATCCGTCCGCACCGGTCCGGCAGAGCGTCAGAACCGTCTCGGGATCCATGTCGTCCGTGAGAAGAACGACACGCGCCGACGGGCAGTGTGCCTTCAATTCCTGAATCGATGCCGCGTATTCCACTTGCGTCCAGGCCTCGCAGATCACGACGAGGACGGGCACCTTGTCCGCAAAGGCCTGCAGACCCTTAGGGTCTTCATAGGCGTCATCCATCGGGGTGAATCGGGTCCCGGAGAGAATATGGCGGATTCCGGCGCGCAGCAGCATGTTCTGGCAGATCAGAACCGTCGTCACATTCTGAAAAGGGTCTTGGGCGATCGGGAGGATCTGCTCCTTGTAGACAACATCGTGCCCCATGATTTTATGCCCCTTGTTCGTATTCGGCGATGCGCGGTCGAGGATCGTGACGCCATTCGCCTTATGATGATCAGGCGAGAAGCCTTGGTTGAGTGACGTCATGTCCGGGAAGCCGATCCACTGATGGATCATGCCGGTCGACAACCGCTCCAAAAGGCATAAGTTCCTCGAACGCGCGGGAGCGAAAGAGGTAACTCTCTTCATGCGGGTAGTATGACGCGGAATGAGTAATCCGCCCGATCAACGCTTCGTATCGACTACAACGATTCGCCATAACATACACTCAGCTTGCTTTGAGAATCGGCGAGCCTTCCACAAAAGGCTGCACGATTCTCGACGATGCACGGCTCAACATGCGCGTGACTTGATTTTCGGTGATCGGCTTCGAGAACAGATAGCCCTGCATCTCATTGCAGCCGGCATTGTGCAGAAAGGCCCTCTGCATCTCCGTCTCGACACCTTCGGCAGTGACCGTCAGAGACATGGCTTGGCCGAGCGATACGATGGCCTTGATGACGGCGGCCGCCTTGCTGCTCTGCCCGAGGCTCTGCGTGAACGACCGGTCGATCTTGATCTTGTCGACCTCGAAGCGATGCAGATAGCCCAGGCTCGAATAGCCCGTACCGAAATCGTCCAGCGCGATGCGGAAGCCCGCTTCGCGCAAGGTCCGCAGCGCATCGGCGGTGGCGGAGACTTCATCGAGCAGGACGCTTTCGGTTACTTCGAGCTCGACACGCCGTGGATCGCAGCCGCTCTCGCGGACGATGGCGATGACCTTCTCGGCGAAGTTCGCAGTCCTGAACTGCACCGGCGACAGATTCACGGAAACGAAGAGATCCGGCCAGCTTTGCGCAGCCCGGCAGGCCTGGCGCAGAACCCACTCGCCGAGCGGCACGATCAGGCCCGTCTGCTCGGCAACCGGAACGAACTGGCTCGGCGGAATGAAGCCGCGCACCGGGTGGCGCCAGCGGATCAGCGCCTCCACGCCGACGATCGCACCGCCCGCTGCGACCTGCGGCTGATAGGCCACTTCGAGGCCGTCATCCGTATCGAGGGCGATGCGAAGCTCCTCCTCGACGATACGGCGCACATTGATGGTTTCGTCCATCTCCGGCGTGAAGGTCCGGAAGCAGTTCCGTCCCTCCGCCTTGGCGCGGTAGAGGGCGATGTCCGCCCTGCGCAGAAGCTCGACGCGGTCGGCACCGCCATCGGGTGCGAGGACGAGACCGATGCTTGTGCCGACGAACACCTGATTCCCCAGAACGTCATAGGGCTCCAGGGCTGTGGCAAGGACGCGTTCGCACAGCTCTTCGGCGCTGTTCGCACCTGCCACCGACACGTGCAGGATGGCGAATTCGTCGCCGCCGAGCCGTGTGATCGTGTCGCGCGCGCCGACGAGCTTTGCCAGCCGGATCGAGAAGTCCCGGATGAGGCTGTCGCCCGCGTGATGCCCGAGCGTGTCGTTGACGTGCTTGAAGCGGTCGAGATCGAGCATCATCACCGCGATGCGCTCGTCGGCCTGCGTTCGGGCGATGGCGTGGTTGAGCCGATCCTCGAACAGCGCCCGGTTCGGCAAGCCGGTCAGCACATCGTGGAAGGCCAAGTGATGAGCATGGGCCTCGCTCGCCTTCAGTTCGAGCACCGTCCTTTCCAGAGCGGCCGTCGACTGCTTCAGTCGATAACTCAGCGCGCCGAGGAGCAGGAGGATCGCGATCGCGGCGACCGCAGTGGCAGGACCGACGGATGCGAGGATACGGTTCCCCGGAACATCCGGCTTCCAGATGAAATAGCCGATGTGCACTCCGGCATCGGATTGCACGGGAACGGAGATCTCTCCGGCATCGGGGTTGTCGACATCGGAAAAGCGCAGGCCCTCGATCAGATTTCGGTCCGCAATCTGTTTGATGAAGCTGCCATCGAGGAACCGGATGCTGACAAGCAGGGATTCGCGCCCGCGCAGATAGGGAACCGCGTCGGATTCGGGCACGATCTTCATCACGCTCACGGCAGCGGGGCGGCCGAAAAGCTCAAGCAGCTGCGCATCATGGACTGCCCGCCCGGTGACCAGATAATTGGCCGCGCCGGAATCCGCGACAGGCTGTCCGTCAACCGTGTCGGAGGCTCTGCGCAGGCCCGAGACGACATTGTCGATCTGCGCACGCACGCGGTCATAATCGCGTACGGATACGCGCTGGGAGGCGATTGCGGCCGCGATCGGCTCGTCGCGTTCGTTCAGGATATAGACCTCGTCCTGGCCAAATGTCTTGCCGAGCCAGACGCCGATATTCGCATCGAGCCATTTGAGATCGAGCTCGCTCTGGCTGAGCTCCATCACCAGATCGTCCCAGACGGCCACCATCTCCTGCTGCTGGGCAAGTTCATGGACGGCGGCGCGGATGCTGCGGTCCACGCTCCGAAGCTGGCGCTCCGCGGACAATCCGTTGCTGCTGTCGACAGCCCGGAGAATGGAGAAAGCCCCGAGGGAGAAGGTCGCCAACGCGACCAGCAGGACGGGCAGCAGGATGCTGTGCAGGAAGCGCTGCCCTGGGCGACTGAAAAATGACAAAGCCTGCGACACGGCGATACCGGAACGGCCTCGCGCCGGTCGAGCGGTGAAGGCCCGACGGCCGAGATCGATTAAATCAGGGATTGGGGTTGAGAACCGCCGGATTCGCACCGACCTGGCAGGATGGCATCATGCCTTTGAGTTGCGCGGCGTTCGGCAAACAACTCAACCAGCCACAGGTATCATGTTCAGGACGGAACAATTCTATAGCCCGGCCGAGGAGTCAATGAGGCGACTTCCCTATCGGCAGGCTTCGAACAATTAAAGTTAATGCAGATCGCTTCGCTTGCGGCGGACGAGGCGCTTCATTCCGGTTCCGCGTGCAGGTCCAGCACGCGAATCAGCTCGAGGCATTTCTCGGCGACGGCCGCCGACACCTTGGGGTCGCCGTGGTGATGGCGCATCGCCACCGCGTTCGCCTGCTCGAAAAGGTCGGTCAGGTTGCCGGAGATGAAGGGGCGGCAGCTCGGGAATTCGAAAGCCTTGGTCTCGGGAGAAGCCTTGGCGCGCTTCGCGGCAGGTCGCTTTGGCTCGAAAAGCGTGAGCACCTCGCAGCGATCCGCAATCCGCTTGAGATCCTTGAAAGCGATGATCTCGGCCATGTTCACTCCCACGCAACGCAACCGGCTTCGGCATTATCCGCTTCTTATGCGGAGGTCATTCGGTAAACCGGAGATCCGGCAAAACCGTTCCCAAAAATACCGGTCTCAAGAATAGTCGCGTGGGTCGGGTAAGTGATCCCGCTCTTTCGGGGTAGGAATGCCGGGCCTCCGGACGCTGCTCCGTCTTGCCTGTGGATAGGATGCTGTCTCAGCGTTCCCACGAATGCCTGCGCCCTGCCGGCTGCGTCGCCCCATCGATGCTCCAGGCCCCCGGGCCGGTGAACACGAAGAGCAGGAACACGAAGCAGAACAGGACGGCGGCATCGCCTCCGTTCAGGACCGGATAGACGCTCTGGGGCGCATGGAACATCCAATAGGCCACGGCCATCTCGCCTGCGAGGATGAAGGCGATAGGCCGCGTGAAGAACCCCACCAGGATTAGCACGCCGCCGATCAGCTCGAGGACGGCGCCGATGCCGAAGAGGGAGAAGAGCGCCGGCGTGCCGCCCTCGGGAGGGGCAGGGAAGCCGAACAGCTTCTGCGTTCCATGCGCGATGAAAAGGAGGGCCGTGACGATTCTCAAGGTCGCCAAGGCCTGAGGCGACCAGCGGTCGAGAGCGGCTGACATGATTATCGGAACCTCGTGTACGAGACCATTTCGAGGAGAGGTCGGGCCTCCCCCGCCCGGGTTATATGGCAGGCCTGCGGAAGTGGAACGGTCTCTGCGGATATTCATGTGGGGCGATCCTGAGAGTCGAGCTGGGATAACTCTCCTCCCCCACAAGCCTCGGGCTTGCCCGAGACTTTTCTTGGTCTGCCGCAGGTCAGGAACACCCGACTTGCGCTGGGGAGGAGTTGGAGGTGGGGGTGTGAGCGCTGCGCTTTTCCAGTTCAGCACTGAGGCTGCCGCAGGCATCACCTCTCCCCGGTGGGGAGAGGTCGAGCGAAAGCGAGGGTGAGGGGGAGAGCGTTACCCGGAGAGGGCGCAACCCCTCACCCGCGCCTCCGGCGCGACCTCTCCCTCAAGGAGGGGTGAACGCGAGCCACATCCTGATGGACTCCCACTCGCACCCCCACCTTTAATCCCTCCCCACAGGGGGGAGGGACAAGCCGCCTGAGCTTCACGCCGAATGACGAGCCAGTCCTTGAGGCTATCTACAGGACGCTCACGCTAAATTGAGCCCTCTACGCCTGGATCCTGTATCATCCGGCCTTGCCGGAATGACATTTCCTGTCAGCTTCCTTGCTCAGCAGAATGGAGGCAGGGATGAATCGAAGGCTTCTCGGCATGCTCGTCGCCGTCTTGACGGCGGCGCTATGGCTTCCTGCCCCCGAGGCCCGAGCGGAGGAAACCGAGGTCGATGTGGCCCTGGTTCTGGCCGTCGACGTCTCCCGCTCGATGGATCCCGACGAGCAGGAGCTTCAGCGCCAGGGCTTCATGGAAGCCTTCCGCTCTCCCGTCGTGCACGACGCCGTCCGCAACGGCATGGTCGGACGGATCATCGTCACATACATGGAATGGTCCGGAGTCGAGCACCAGAACGTCGTCGTTCCCTGGACCATCATCGACAGCCCCGAGAGCGCCGTGAAATTCGCCGACGGCCTCAAGGACAATCCGATCGGGCGCCTCCGGCGCACATCGATCTCCGGCGCCATCGATTTCGGCGTGAAGCTCCTCGACCAGACCGGCGTCGAGCCGATCCGTCGGGTCATCGACGTCTCGGGCGACGGGCCCAACAGCAGCGGGCGCGGCGTGGTTGCGGCACGCGACGAAGCGGTCGCCAAGGGCATCACCATCAACGGACTTCCGATCATGCTCAAGCGCCCGTCGGGCTTCGGCGACATGGAGCATCTCGATCTCTACTACAAGAGCTGCGTGATCGGCGGCGAGGGAGCCTTCCTGGTCCCCGTGCGCGAGCGGCAGCAATTCGCGGATGCGATCCGCACCAAGATCATCCGTGAGATCGCAGCCCTCCCGGCACCGCAAGATGCGCTGATCCGCAAGGTTCAGGCGGAGGCTCCCGTCAACTGCCAGGACGCCGACCGCTGGAACAACCGATGGGATCGCTGGGACAGGAACTGAGGCGCAAGCCTATTCGAGGGTGATGCCGGCGGTCTTGATGACCGTATCCCACTTGGCGCCCTCCTCCCGCATATAGGCCGCCATTTCCTCGGGCGAACTCTGGAGCACGTCGATGCCGGCTGCGGTGAGCTTGGCGCGGATCTCCGGATTGGCGATGACCCGCCGATAGGTCTCGTTGAGCTTCGCGATGATCTCGGCCGGCGTGCCCGCCGGAGCGACGAAGCCCTGCCAGGCCCAGGCCTCGAAGCCCTGATGATGGGCCGCCACCGGCGCCACGCCCGGCAGGCCGGCGAACTCTCCCGGCGAGGCCACAGCCACCGCCCGGATCGGTCCCGAGATCTGCGAGCGGGCGGTGGCGAAATCGATGAACATCATGTCGACCTGCCCGGCGACCAGATCCTGTACGGCCGGCGCCGCGCCGCGATAGGGCACGTGGGTCAGCTTGATCCCGGTGCCCTGCGACAGCAGCTCGGTGGCGAGATGGAACGGGCTTCCCAAGCCCGGCGTCGCATAATTGATGCGGCCGGGCGTCTTCTTCGCCTCCACCACGATCTCCTCGACCGACGTCACCGGCAGCTTGCTCGTGTTGACGAGGAGCACGAGGGCGAAGCGTCCGGTCAGCGAGATCGGGCTGAAATCCTTGTATGGGTCGAAGGAGATCTTGCGGTAGAGGGTGCGGTTGGTGGCGAAGGTCGCCGTGTCGCCGAGCAGCAGCGTATAGCCGTCGGGCTCCGCACGCGCCACCGCCTCGGCCCCGATATTGGTGCCGGCGCCGGGCCGGTTCTCGATCACGAATTGCTGGCCGAGCTGCTCACCCATGGCGCCGAACACCAGGCGGGCGAAGAAATCGGTGCCGCCGCCGGCCGCGTAGGGAACGATCACCTTGACCGGCCGTGTGGGGTAGCCGGCCTGTGCAAAAGCCCCCCATGGCACCAGGGCCGATGCCGCGGAAGCGGCGGCCAGGGACGTGAGAAGGCTGCGGCGGGTCTGGCTCATGGCGTTCTCCCGGACATCGATCCGTTATGGTTTTCGGCGTCCGGCAGCAGATAGCGGGACAGGACGCCCCGACCAGAGCCGGAGCGGGACCGCTTTCCCGTTTTTACCGCCAAGCCTGAAACATGGCGCTGCTCCCCGCATTCTCCCCTCGAGCAAAGAATGGCTTTGCAGAACAGGAGAAGACGATGGGCGAGAAAAAGAAGAAGGCAGAGGACGAACTCGTCGATGCCGGCTCGGAATATTCCTTCCCGGCCAGCGATCCGCCCTCCTACATGGGCGGCTCGGCCGTCGCCGGCCCTCCGCCGCAGAAGGAGCCGCCGCGGGAGCCCGTCAGCAAGACGGTGTCGAACCCCGAGGAGGTGAAGCCGGCCGGCGACGGGCTTCCCAATCCCGAACAGGCTGAAGCCGACAAGTCCTCCAAGACGTCATCCGGCAAAAAGCCCTGATCCCGCTCCCGAGACCCCTGGCACATCCGTTCCGGCACGATGTGCCAGGGTTATCGGAAGAATGTTCCATCCGAATGCCGGACCTTCACGCAGCCTTCATCTTGGCAGTGGCATCTGCTGTCGGCGGCCCTAAAATGGACGCGATTCCGCTCGGGATCGCTGAAGGGCACAAGAACGGCTCGAGAGAGCGCTCAAGGAAGATCTGCACCGATGGTGACCACCCGCATTCCGACGACACCGTTTTCAGACCAGCGCCCCGGCACGTCGGGCCTGCGCAAGAAGGTCACCGTCTTCCAAAAGCCCAGATATGTGGAGAACTTCGTCCAGGCGATCTTCGACACCGTCGAGGCTAAGGACGGGGCAACCCTGGTGATCGGCGGCGACGGGCGCTTCTTCAACGATTCCGTCGTCCAGATCGCGATCAGGATGGCGGCCGCAAACGGCTTCGGCCGCGTTCTCGTCGGGCAGAAAGGACTTTTGTCCACGCCCGCCGCCTCCTGCGTGATCCGCAAGCACGAGGCCGTCGGCGGCCTCGTGCTCTCCGCGAGCCACAATCCCGGTGGACCCGACGGCGATTTCGGCATCAAGTTCAACATGTCCCACGGCGGACCGGCACCGGAATCCTTCACGGAGGCGGTTTTCAAGCGCGCAAGCGAGATCGCCGAATACAAGATCGTCGATGCGCCGGATATCGATCTCGGCCGCATCGGCGCGACCAAGGTCGGCGGTATGTCGGTCGAGGTGATCGATCCGGTCGCGGATTATGCGGAGCTGATGGAGCAGCTGATCGATTTCGACAAGATCGCCGCGTTGTTCCGCTCCGGTTTCCGCATGCGCTTCGATGCGCTCAGCGCCATCACCGGACCCTACGCCAAGACGATCCTCGAGGGCCGTCTCGGTGCGCCGGAAGGCACGGTTGTAAATGGAGAACCGATGCCGGATTTCGGCGGTCATCATCCCGATCCGAACCCAGTCCACGCCCATGACCTCATGGAGCTGATGTACGGCCCCGATGCGCCCGACTTCGGCGCCGCCTCCGACGGCGACGGCGACCGCAACATGATCGTGGCGAAGGGCCTCTTCGTGACGCCGAGCGACAGCCTCGCCATTCTGACAAGCCACGCCCATCTGGCACCCGGCTACGCCAAAGGACTTGCCGGCGTGGCGCGCTCGATGCCGACGAGCCGCGCCGCCGACCGGGTCGCGGAAAAGCTCGGCATCAACTGCTTCGAGACGCCCACGGGCTGGAAGTTCTTCGCCAACCTGCTCGATGCCGGCCTGATCACGATCTGCGGCGAGGAGAGCGCGGGTACGGGCTCGAACCATATCCGCGAGAAGGACGGCCTGTGGGCCGTACTGCTGTGGCTCAACATCCTCGCTGTCACGAAGAAGCCGGCGGCCCAGATCGTGCGCGAGCACTGGGCGAGTTTCGGGCGCGACTACTATACTCGCCACGATTACGAGGAACTCGAGACCGCACCGGCGAACGCGCTGATGGAAGCGCTTCGCGCCAAGCTTCCCACCCTGCCCGGCCAGCGTTTCGGCGGGCTCACGGTCAAGACCTGCGACGACTTCGCCTATACCGATCCGGTCGATCAATCGGTGACGCCGAAACAGGGCATCCGCATCCTCTTCGAGGAGGATGCCCGCGCGGTCTTCCGGCTGTCGGGAACCGGCACCTCGGGCGCGACGCTCAGGGTCTATCTCGAGCGTTTCGAGCCGAATGCGGACCGGCACGACCTGCCGACCGCCGAGGTACTGGCGCCGGTGGCACAGGCGGCAGGCGAGATCGCGGAAATCGCGGCCCGCACCGGCCGCAACGAGCCGAGCGTCGTGACCTGAATCCCGGATGACGCCAGCTCAGTAGATCGCCCAGAGCCCCGGCGTCGCCAGTTCCAGGAGATGTCCGTCCGGATCCCGGAAATACAGGCTCGTACCGCCGCGCGACCAGGTCATTTTGCTCTCGATAGGGATGCTGCGCTCCTGCAGACGCACCTCCCACGCGGCGAGCTCGTCCGCGGCAACGGCGAAGCCGATATGGAGCGGTCCCTGCCCGTCATGGGGTGGGATGGTCCCGCCAGGGGTCGGCATCGGCTCGTTCGAGCCGCCGCGCAGGAAAAGAAGCAGCACGCTTTTCCCGCCCACATCGAAGGCGCACATGCGCTGGATGCCGAAGAGGAGTTTCAGGCCGAGGTCGGCCTCGTAGAAGGCCTTGGCCCGAGACAGGTCATCCACGTAAAGCGCGGTCTCGAGAACGGCATTCAGCCTGGGCATATCTGACCTCTTGGAATGCTGACTGCCTGCATTTTGTCCACGGGCGCCTTCGCGATGTCCAGTTCCCCTTGAAAACCTTGCCTTTCAGAGCGGCAAAAAATTGGGCAACGATGCTGACCTTTTGACCTTGAAGACCGTGGACCCACCCCTTATCTATTGCATTGCAACACGGCGATTGGCGTCGCAGCGTTGCTGCCCTTCTTGGGCGTTTCCTCCCTAAACTTCGGGCCGTTGGCAACAACGGCCTTTTTTCTTGCCTGCAGCCCAAAGCGTGGCCGTCAGGAACCCTTGCCGGATCCCGATGGTTTCCTCCCAAGCACGGCAAAGCCGGGGAGAGGTCCGATGTCCACCCGTTACCACGACATTCCCCCGGCCTATACGATGCAGCCGATAGACGCGCCGCCCATGAACGCTCGCTCGACCACGGCACAGCTGAAGGGCGATATCGACAGCGGGCGCACGGGCGACAAGAACCCGGCCTTCGATCCCGGCCTTTCCCCACTCGGCACCGACGACGAGGCAGCCGGCACGCCGCCAAGCCACGAACGGGTCGATCTCGCCCGGCATCAGGAAGCCTCCACGCGCTGGCAGGACGGAGCCGAAAGGGACAGCTATGCCCACGGTCAGTCGCACAAGGCGCTTTACGCCTTTGTCGGCTTCATCGGTCTCCTTCTGGTGCTGTTCGTCGGCGCCTTCGCGATGGTCTGAGCCTTTCAGGCCCGCGGCCGGACGCTGTCGCGGATCACCAGCTCCGTCTCCAGCCTTATCCGTTTGGGCGTCGGACGTCCCTGCAGGAGATTGATCAGCACCGTCGCCGCAGCCTGCCCGAGTTCCCGGCGCGGCTGGTGGATCGTGGTCAGAGCTGGCTCCGCCACCGCGGCGAACTCGATGTCGTCGAACCCCGTCACCGAGATATCTTCGGGCACCTTCAATCCCGCCGAGAACAGGGTGCGCATGAGGCCGATCGCCATTTCGTCGCTGGTGCAGAACACGGCGCTCGGACGGCCCGATCGCGCGACCAGGTTCTGGCCAGCCGCGACCCCGGATGCGACGGTATAGTCGCCTGGAATGACGAGTTCCGGATCGAACGGCAGGCCCGCCGCCTCAAGTCCGTCCTTGAAGCCCTGAAAGCGCTCCCGTTCGAGGATGTTGATGGCAGGGCCGCTCACATAGGCGATGCTGTGATGGCCCAGCGACGCGAGATGCTGCGTCATCCTGGAGGCTGCGGCCCGGTTGTCGATCTCGATCTGCGGAATGTCGACTCCCGGGATCGCTTCGCACAGCGCTACGAGCGGGATCTTGATCTTGGCCGGCTTTCCCTCCCCTTCCCGCGTCTGGCCGAACAGGTGGCCGTTGAGGAGGATGGCACCGTCCACGCGGCCCGCGGCGGTAAAGGCTGCGAAATGCGCCTCCTTTTCGGGCGAGCCGTCGAGATCGCTGATGATCATGCCGTAACCGGCCTCGAAAAGGGTCTCCTCGATGCCCCGCAAAATCTTGGAGAAGAATGTGTTGGCAAGGTCCGGCAGGACCACGAGCACCATGCCGGTTTTCTGAGAGCGCAGGCTGCGGGCCGCGAGATTCGGCACGTAGCCCGTCTTGGCGATGGCCTCCTGCACCCTTGCCCGCGCCTCGGCCGAGACGCGCTCCGGCGTGGCCAGCGCGCGGCTGACGGTGGCGGTCGAAACTTCGGCGAGCTTCGCGACGTCCTGGATCCGGGCGGCGCGGAGCGGGACGCCCTCGTGCTCCGATCTGTCTCCCTGCCCGGCCTCGTCCATGGATCTCCCCCTACGATGGTTCTGTTTGACAGAAGCCGTGGTTTGGGTAAAGTTTCATGTAAACGATTACATGGAACCCTCGTCGCAGCTGTCGAGGGTTTTTATGGCGCAAAAGGTCCCGCAAGAGGACAGGGCGCAAGCAGGAGGAAACGAATGCCAGCTCACGCCTCATCCAGCTGAACGTCATCCGGCACAGTCTTGCCGGCCACCGCCTTCGTCCAAGCGGGCGAGCGCTGTCGTTCATCCGGAGCAGTTCATGGATTCCGTTCTTCGCGCAGAGAGCATCTCCAAGTCCTTCGGGCCGATCGAGGTCCTGAGCGGGATTTCGCTCGACCTGAAGCCCGGTGAGGTGCATGCGGTCATCGGAGAGAACGGGGCCGGCAAGTCGACCCTGATGCGGATCCTCTCGGGTCATCTGCCGCCGACCAAAGGCACTCTTCATCTGAACGGGCAGCCGGTCACGTTCTCTGGGCCGGTCGATGCGGAGAGCCAGGGCATCGTTCTCGTCCACCAGGAAATTCTGCTCGCGCCGGATCTGACGGTGGCGCAAAACCTCTTTCTCGGACGCGAGATCCGGCGCTTCGGCTTCGTCGACGACGCGGCCATGCGCGAGCGGACGCGCGCCATCCTGCAGGAGCTCGGCACAAAGATAGACCCGGACCGGGAGGTCCGCCGCCTTTCCATCGCCGACCGGCAATTGGTACAGATCGCCCGCGCTCTGCTGGTGCCGCACAAGGTCGTCGCCTTCGACGAACCGACGGCGGTTCTCACGCCCATCGAGGCCGAAAGCCTGTTCGAGATCATCCGCAAGCTGCGCGCGCAGGGCGTCGCCGTCCTCTACATCTCCCATCGCCTGAACGAGGTGAAGGCGATTGCGGATCGCGTCACTGTCCTGCGCGACGGGCGCCATATCGCGACCCGTGACATCGAAGGTCTCGAGCCGCTCGAGATGGCCCGCCTCATGGTCGGGCGCGACATGTCCAAGCTCTATCCCGAAAAGCCGGAAACCGCCTCCGACCAGGCGCTACTGAGCGTGCGCGACATGGCGGTGCTGGGCTTTGTCGAGAATGCGTCCTTCACGCTTCATCGCGGCGAGATCCTCGGCTTCGGCGGCCTGATCGGCGCCGGCCGCACGGAGTTGTTCGAGAGCATCGTCGGATTGCGCCCGGGCCACGGCACGATCACCCTCGACGGCAAGCAGGTTCATTTCCGTGACGCCCGCGAGGCCATGGCGGCGGGCATCGTCTATCTATCGGAGGACCGGAAGGGCAAAGGCCTCCTGCTGCAGCAGAACCTGCGGGTCAACCTGTCCCTCGCGGCGCTGGAGAAGTTCACCCGCGGATCGTTCATCGACGGAGGCGCCGAGGAGCAGGCGCTCGACAAGGCGATCAAGGATTTCGACATCCGCACCCGTCGGCGTGACCTTCTGGCGGGGCAATTGTCCGGCGGCAACCAGCAGAAGCTCCTGCTCGCCAAGATGATGCTGGTGGAGCCGCGCATCGTCATCATCGACGAACCGACCCGCGGCGTCGACATCGGCACCAAGGAGCAGATCTACCGCTTCATCGCTTCCCTCGCCGCGGAAGGCCGCGCCGTCGTCGTCATCTCCTCCGAGATGCAGGAGCTGATCGGGCTGTGCCACCGGGTCGTGGTGATGCGCAACGGGCGTGTCGCCGGGGAGGTCGCGCAAGCCGACCTGTCCGAGGATTCCATCGTCTATCTCGCCACTGGCGTTCACGAAGAAAGGGCGGCGGAAATCGCCGCGGGCACCGCATGACCGAATCCGTGCTTCGCACCGGCGCCGAGAAGCGCCGCTTCTCCATCGACATGCGGGCGCTCTCGCCCTTCATCGCGCTTCTCGTGCTCGTGATCGCCGGCGCGTTGATCAATCCGGATTTCCTCACCACGTCGAACCTGCTCAACGTGGTGACGCGCTCGGCCTTCATCGCCATCATTGCGGTGGGCGCCACTTTCGTCATCGCCGGCGGCGGCCTCGACCTCTCGGTCGGCTCCATGGCGGCGCTGACGGCCGGCGTCATGATCCTGACGCTCAACAATCTCGGCGGCGGTGATCTCGGCACGCTCGCCATCGGCATGCTGGTCGCCATCGCGCTCAGCGCCACCTGCGGGCTGGCGAACGGCCTCATCGTCACCTTCGGGCGCATCGAGCCCTTCATCGTGACGCTCGGCACCATGGGCATCTTCCGCTCGCTCGTGATCTGGCTGGCGGCGGGCGGCACCATCACCATGCGCAATTTCGACCTGCGCGAAATGTATCGCCCGGTCTATTTCGGCAGCATCTTCGGCATTCCGATTCCGATCATCGCCTTTCTCGTGGTGGCCGCCATCGGCGCGCTGATCCTCTACCGCACATCCTTCGGCCGCCACGTGGTGGCGCTCGGCTCCAACGAAGACGTGGCCCGCTATTCCGGCGTGCCGATCTGGCGCGTGCGCACGCTCACCTACATCATCCAGGGCATCTGCGTCGGCATCGCCGTGCTGGTCTACGTGCCGCGCCTCGGCTCGGCCACGCCGACCACCGGCCTGCTGTGGGAATTGCAGGCCATCACGGCCGTGGTCATCGGCGGCACGGCGCTTCGGGGCGGCATCGGCCGCGTCTGGGGTACTGTGGTCGGCGCAGTAATCCTCGAACTCGTCGCCAATATCATGGTGCTGTCGAATTTCGTCTCCGAGTTCCTCGTGGGCGCGGTTCAGGGTGCCATCATCATTATCGCCATGCTCGTGCAGCGGTCAGTCCACCGCGGGCGATGAAACCGGGCTTAAGCCCACCGGAGAAGGGACAAAGGGCTTAAAACGACACTCCAGGGAGGAATGAAATGAAAGCAACGGTACTGAAGATCGCAATGGCGGCGGGCCTCATGGCCGGCGTCGCCACCGGCGCGATGGCCCAGCAGAAGAACGTGACGATCGGCGTCTCGATCCCGGCCGCGACCCACGGCTGGACCGGCGGCGTCGTCTATCACGCGCAGGAGACGGCCAAGCAGCTCGAGAAGACCTATCCGGGCCTCAAGGTCGTGGTGAAGACCTCGCCCGACGGCGCCTCCCAGGCGAACGCGCTCGACGATCTCACCTCGCAGAAGGTCGATGCGCTGGTGGTCCTGCCCTTCAACTCGGACGAGCTGACGAACCCCGTCCGCGAGATCAAGAAGCGCGGCACCTTCATTACGGTGGTCGATCGCGGCCTCAAGGACGCGTCGATCCAGGACATCTACGTCGCCGGCAACAATCCCGAGTTCGGCCGCGTCGCCGGCAAGTACTTCGTCGACAACCTGAAGCAGGGCAACGTGGTGGTCTTCCGCGGCATCCCGACGGTGATCGACGAGGAGCGCGTGACGAACTTCGAGAAGGCTCTCGAAGGTTCGGGCGTGAAGGTGATCGACAAGCAATATGCCAACTGGAACCGCGACGACGCCTTCAAGGTGATGCAGGACTACCTCGCCAAGCATCCGAAGATCGACGCGGTCTGGGCCTCCGACGACGACATGGCGCTCGGCGTCATGGAAGCCATCCGCCAGGGCAAGCGCGAGGACATCAAGTTCGTCCTCGGCGGCGCCGGCATGAAGGACATGGTCAAGAAGGTGATGGACGGCGACAAGATGATCCCGGCCGACGTGTCCTATCCGCCGTCGATGATCGCCACCGCCATGGTCGTCACCGCGGCGAACTTCTACACCAGCGCTCCCATGCGCGGCACCTACGTGCTCAACGCCCAGCTGATCACGAAGGACAACGCCAAGGAGCACTACTTCCCGAACTCGCCGTTCTAAGCGAGACACCTCTTCCCTCCCCGCTCATCTCAGGCTTGCCTGAGATGAGCTTGATAAGACGCAAATCGGGAACACCCGATTTGCGGCGGGGAGGGATTGAGGGTGGGGGTCGCAAAGTCGGAGCGATGCGCTCGACGAGATTGCCGACGCTCATTCTACCACGTCATCACCGGCCTTGTGCCGGTGATCCCGATTAAGAAAGCGCGGCGCTTCATAGAATTGGGATGGCCGGGACGAGCCCGGCCATGACGGAGCAGTTTCACCCCGTCGCACCACCCCACCCCTGCCCCTCCCCGCAAGGGGGAGGGGAATACCAGGAGTTCACCATGAAGACCATGAAGGGTCCCGGCCTTTACCTTGCGCAGTTCGCAGGGGACGAGGCTCCGTTCAACTCGCTCGACGCGATCTGCCGCTGGGCGGCCTCCCTCGGCTACAGGGGCGTGCAGATTCCCACTTGGGATGCTCGCCTCATCGATCTCAAGAAGGCAGCGGACTCCGCCGAGTATTGCGACGAGA
Organism: Microvirga zambiensis WSM3693; assembly: GCF_016735695.1. Classification (GTDB taxonomy): domain Bacteria; phylum Pseudomonadota; class Alphaproteobacteria; order Rhizobiales; family Beijerinckiaceae; genus Microvirga; species Microvirga zambiensis. Next base: position 49,447 of record NZ_JAERQD010000006.1, read on the forward strand.
TCACCGGGATCGTGCGCTCGCACGGCATGGAGATCACCGAACTCTCGACGCATCTCCAGGGCCAGCTCGTCGCCGTGCATCCGGCCTATGACGAAGCCTTCGACGGATTTGCGGCGCCGGAGGTGCGCGGCAATTCGAAGGCGCGGCAGGAATGGGCCGTGAACCAGATGCTGATGGCGGCCAAAGCCTCGAAGCGCCTGGGGCTGAAAGCCAGCGTCACCTTCTCCGGCGCGCTCGCCTGGCCGTTCATGTATCCCTGGCCGCAGCGTCCCGCCGGCCTCGTCGAGACCGCCTTCGAGGAGATGGGGCGCCGGTGGACGCCGATCCTCGATGCCTATGAGGATGCGGGCTGCGACGTCTGCTACGAAATCCATCCCGGCGAGGACATCCACGACGGCGCCACCTTCGAGCGCTTCGTCGATGCGGTCGGCGGCCATGCCCGCGCCTGCATCAATTACGATCCGAGCCACTTCCTGCTGCAGCAGCTCGACTACGTCGCCTTCATCGATCTCTATCACGAGCGCATCAAGGCGTTCCATGCCAAGGACGCGGAGTTCAACCCATCGGGCCGCGTCGGCGTCTATGGCGGCTACGAGAGCTGGATCAACCGCGCCGGACGCTTCCGCTCCCTCGGCGACGGGCAGGTGGATTTCAACGCCGTCTTCTCCAAGCTCGCGCAATACGACTACGATTCCTGGGCCGTGCTCGAATGGGAATGCGCGTTGAAGCATCCCGAGGACGGTGCGCGCGAGGGTGCGGAGTTCATCAAGGCCAACATTATCCGCGTGACGGAAAAGGCCTTCGACGATTTCGCCGCCGGCGGAACGGACGAGTCCGCCAACCGCCGCATGCTCGGCATCGACGCGTAAGCGACAAAGGGGCGAGATATGACGATTGCAGGATCTCCCGATCAGAAGCTGAACCGCCGCCTGCGCCTCGGCATGGTCGGCGGCGGGCGTGGCGCCTTCATCGGCGCGGTGCACCGCATCGCGGCGCGTCTCGACGACCGCTGGGAGCTGGTGGCGGGCGCGCTCTCCTCCGACCCGGAACGGGCCAAGGCCTCCGGCGAGGATCTGCTGCTGAAGCCGGACCGCGTCTATGGCGACTTCAACGAGATGGCGCGGCGCGAGCGGCGGCTGAAGGACGGCATCGACGCGGTCGCCATCGTCACGCCGAACCATGCCCATGCGGCCGCGGCGCGCGCCTTTCTCAAGGCCGGCATCCATGTGATCTGCGACAAGCCGCTGACGACCACGCGGCGTGAAGCCGATCAGCTGGCAAAGCTCGCACGTGAATCCGGCCTGATCTTCGCAGTCACGCACAACTACACCGGCTATCCGCTCGTGCGGCAGGCGCGCGCCATGGTGCAGGCGGGCGAGCTCGGTGCGATCCGCGTCGTGCAGGTGGAATATGCGCAGGACTGGCTCGCCACCCGCGTGGAAGAAACGGGGAGCAAACAGGCCGAGTGGCGCACGGACCCTGCCCGCTCGGGGCCCGCCGGCGCGGTCGGAGATATCGGCACGCACGCCTTCAACCTCGCCGAGTTCATCGTGGGCGACGAGGTCGCCTCGCTTTCGGCGGAGCTCCACACCTTCGTGGAGGGACGCCGCCTCGACGACAACGCCCATATGATGCTGCGCTTCACTTCCGGCGCGAAGGGCATGCTCTGGTGCAGCCAAGTGGCTTCCGGCCTCGAGAACTGCCTGCGCATCCGCGTCTATGGCGAGAAGGCGGGCCTCGAATGGCATCAGGAGAACCCGAATTATCTCACCTTCTCAGCCTTGGGCGAGCCGCCGCGCATGATCCGCCGCAACGGCTACGGCGCGGACGATGTCTCCCGCGCCGCCTCGCGCATCCCCGGCGGCCATCCGGAAGGCTATCTCGAGGGCTTCGCCCAGCTCTACACGGATGTGGCCGAGCAGATCACGGCCCGAATCGAGAAGCGCGATCCCAACCCCTTCTCGCTCCAGGTACCGGGCGTCGAGCATGGCGTGCGCGGCGTGCGTTTCATCGAGGCGGCCGTGCGCTCCTCGCAGCGGAAGGCCGCCTGGGTCGATCTGTAGACTCCATCCATGGGAGCCCTGCGGCCATCCGCAGGGCTTTCGCACCGCTCCCTTGAAATCGCCTCCGCAATCATGACGTATAGGATGACCCTGTAACCGGCGGATTTTTAACGATTTCAGATGGCTGCCACGCATCATCACAACCATGGCCTCGAGGAGCTGAACGAGACGCAGAAGCGGGTTCACCGGATCCTGTGCTCGGCGCAGAATCCGCTCTCGGCCTATGAGGTGCTCGACAAGATGCGGGCCAAGGGCGCCGTGACGCCGCCCACCATCTATCGCTCCCTCGACAAGCTGATCGAGAAAGGCCTCGCCCACCGGCTCGAGAGCCTGAACGCCTATGTGGCCTGCAAGCACCCGCACCAGGAGCACGACATGGCGGCCTTCGCCATCTGTGAAAACTGCGGTCTGGTGAAGGAATTCACCGATCCGCATATCAGCGAGCGGCTGTCCCATTGGGGCGACGACAACGCCTTCCATGCGAAGAAGGTCACCGTCGAGATCCGAGGCCTGTGCGAAGGCTGCACCAAGCAGGCTTAGAGTTTGCCCGGCATTCGTCAGCCCTTTTGCGTGCTTTGATGCGTATCCTTAAGACCGCGGGAACCTTCTTCTTTTTGATACGTTACTACGTAATATTGCGCGGCATGCGGAGTCCCTCCTTGCCGGAATGCTTTCTTCCCTTTCGGAATATGCACAGCTGCAAGCACCCTCCGCAACGATAGCACATTGTCAGCGCCACATTTTACCTATATGAATATATAGGTTCCGTAATAACAGGAGTGCGGCTCATGAGCACCAAAGCCCTCAGGAAAGAAGAAGAGGAAAATCTCCTCCGTCGTGCAGACGATCTGTGCCGGCAGAACAATCTCAGGCTCACGCCGATTCGCGAGCGCGTCTACCGCGAGCTGGTCCAGAGCGGCGGTCCGGTCGGGGCCTACGACCTGGTCGACCGCCTGAGCAGCGAGAAGAAGCGCTTGGCTCCCGTCACGATCTACCGCGCCCTCGACTTCCTGCGCGATGCCGGCCTCGTCCACCGCCTGGCGACCCAGAACTCCTACGTCATCTCCCACGGCCAGCCGGACGTGAACGCGATGAAGATCATGTTCGTCGATTCGAAGACGGGCGAGACCATCGAGGTTCACTCGAGCGAGGTCGCGGAAGCTGTGCGCAAGGCCGCCGAGCAGGCCGGCTTCAGGTCCGTTTCGCCCTTCATGGAAGTCGAAGGCGAGATCGCACGCTGAACTTCAAAGCAAAAGGCAGAGTCGTTTCTGACCCTGCCTTTCGAGACCTCAACTTAAAAGGCCGGGCAATGCCCGGCCTTTTCTTTTTCTTGAAGCCTCGGATTCTTGGCGCATCGGATGGGACCCAAAAGCGGGAGCCACTTTTCGGTTCGATGCTCTACTCCGCCGCCAGAGCCTGACGGTGAGGATGCTTCTCCTCGGCACGGCTGGCGCGCACGGTTTCCTTCGAGATGAAGGTGTAGAACATCGGCACCACGAAGAGCGTGAAAATCGTGCCGATCGACATGCCCGATGCGATCACGAGGCCCATGGAGAAGCGCGCCGCGGCACCCGCGCCGCTGGCATAGAGCAGCGGCGCAACGCCGAGCACCATGGCCGCCGTGGTCATGAGGATCGGGCGAAGACGGACGCGGGCCGCCTCCTCGATCGCCTCACGCTTGCTGACCCCGTGCTTCTCCTTCTGCTCGTTGGCGAACTCCACCATCAGGATACCGTGCTTGGTGATCAGTCCCACCAGGGTGATCAAGCCGACCTGCGTGTAGATGTTGAGCGTCGCCAGCCCGAGATTGAGGAAGATCATGGCGCCGAACATGGAGAGCGGCACCGACATCATGATGATGAACGGATCGCGGAAGCTCTCGAACTGCGCCGCCAGCACCAGATAGATCACGATGACGGCGAGACCGAAGGCGAGGAAGATCGAGCTTCCTTCCTGGATCTCCAGGCGCGACTGGCCGGCATAATCCTCGTAGAAGCCCTGGGGCATGACCTCCTTGCCGATCGCGCGCAGGGTCGCGAGGCCCTCCGACGTGGTGACGCCGGGCAGCGGCAGCGCCGAGACGGTCGCCGAGTTGAGCTGGTTGAACTGCTCGATGGCGGCCGGTGCCGCATCCGTCTTGATGCTGACGAGCGCGGAAAGCGGAACCATGGAGCCGTCGGAGGCACGCACATAGTACTCGGCAAGGCGCTCCGGATTCAGGCGGTCTTCCTGGCGGACCTGGCTGACCACGTCGTAGCTCCGGCTGTCGCGGTCGAATTTCGAGATCGGCGCGCCGCCGACGAGGGCACCGAGCGTGTTGCCGATCTCCGAGACCGGCACGCCGAGAGCGGCGGCACGGTCGCGGTCGACGGTGATGCGGGCGCGCGGCGTCTCGTAGGAGATCGAGTTCTGAACCACGATGAACTTGCCGGATTTCATCGCGCGCTGGCGAATCTGCTCGGCAACCTCATAGGCCTGGGACGAATCGCCGATGGTGCGCAGCACGTACTGGATCGGCAGCCCGTCGCCGCCACCGGGCAGGGACGGCGGAGCGAAGGCGAAAGCCTGCACGCCGGCATTCTGGTTCAGGAGATTCTGGATCTCCTGCTTGGTCTGCTCGCCCTTCTTCTCGCGCTCGCTCCACTCCTTCAGCTTGAAGCCGAAGAAGCCGCCGCCGCCGCCGTCGATGCCGACGATCAGGAAGCTGGCGTCGATCTCAGGGATTTTCTCGCCTGCATTCGTGAACTGCTTGGAGAAGGCTTGCGTGTAATCGGCGGTCGCGTATTTCGGCACGTTGAGAATGCCGAGATAGGCGCCCTGATCCTCCTCCGGCGCAAGCTCCGAGGAGGTCTTGGTGAACAGGAACACCGTGGTGCCGAGGAGGACCGCGACGATGACGAGCGTTACGCCGCGATAATCGAGCGAGCCCTTGAGGCGCCTTCCATACCAGTTCTCGAGCCGCGTGAAGGTGCGGTCCACGAAGGCCGCGAAACGGCCTTGCGCGCCATGGGACTTCAGCAGCTTCGACGACATCATCGGCGAGAGCGTGATCGCCACGATACCGGAGATGATCACCGAGCCTGCAAGCGTGAAGGCGAACTCCCTGAAGAGCGAGCCCGTCAGGCCCGTCGTGAAGCCGATAGGGGCATACACCGCAGCGAGCGTGATCGTCATGGAGACGATGGGAAGGAAGATTTCCTTCATGCCGACGATGGCCGCGTCGACGGGCTTCAACCCTTCCTCGATGTGACGGTGGATGTTCTCCAGCACCACGATGGCGTCGTCGACCACGAGTCCGATCGCGAGCACCATCGCCAGCAGGGTCAGGAGGTTGATCGAATATCCTAGCGCATAGAGGAAGAAGCACACGCCGATGAGCGAGAGCGGGATCGTCACGATCGGGATCAGCACCGAGCGGAATGACCCTAAGAAGAGCAGGATCACGACCACGACGATGAGGGCTGCTTCACCGATGGTCTTGAACACCTCCTCGATGGAAGCCGAGATGAAGCTCGATGCGTCGTAGACGATCTCGACATTCATGCCCTTGGGCAGGGTCGAACGGATCGCCTCGATCTCCTTCGTGACCTCGGCGGCGGTGGTCAGCGGATTGGCGGACGGCGTCGGCGTGATGCCGATGAAGGTACCCTCGCTGCCGTTGAAGCTGACGATGGTGTCCGTGCTCTTGGGCCCAAGCTCCACGTCGGCCACGTCGCGCAGGCGCACGAGCTGGTCGCCCGCCGACCGGATCGGCAGCATGCCGAAGGTCTCAGGCGTCTGCAGCGTGGTCTGCATGTCGAGCCGGTAGGCCACGTACTCGCTCTGCGTCTTGCCGGGCGCTGCAAGGAAGTTGTTGGCGTTGATCGCCTGGACCACGTCGCCGGCCGTGACGCCGCGCGCCGCGAGGCGCACCGGGTCGAGCCACACGCGCATGGAGAAGTCGCGACCGCCGAGGATCTCGGCATTGCCGACGCCGTTGAGCGTGGCGAAGCGCGGCTGCACCACGCGGGTCAGGAATTCGGAGACCTGCTCCGGATTCATCTCCGTACTGCCGAAGGTGATGTACATGAGGGCGAAGCTCTGACCCGTGCCCTTCATGATCACCGGATCCTCGGCCTCCGAGGGAAGCTGAGCGCGCACCTGCTGCACCTTCGCGGTGACCTCGGTGAGCGCGGCGTTCGGATCGGTGTTCAGGCGCATGCGCACGGACACCGTGCTGATGCCCAGCCGGCTCTGCGTCGTCACGTAGTCCACGCCTTCCGCACTCGACACGGATTTGGCGATGGGCGTGCTGATGAAGCCCTGGATCAGGTCGGCGCTGGCGCCCGTATAGGTCGTCGTGATCGTGATCGTGGTTTCCTCGACCTCCGGATACTGGCGCACCTGGAGGTTCATCAGACCCTGCGCACCGAGCAGCAGGATCAGGAGGCTCACCACCATCGACAGGACGGGGCGGCGGATGAAAAGTTCAGTAAAACTCATGACTAATGCCTATTGGCCGCTCGCGAGCTTCGACGTGTCGAGCTTCGTCACATCGATGGAATTGTCGATCTTCACGGCCGCGCCGGATTGCAGCTTGTTCTGTCCCGAAGCGACCACTTGCTGACCCGCGCTCACGCCGGAGACGATTTCGAGCGCGCCGCCGCGACGGCGTCCGGTCTTCACGAAGACCTGCTTGGCGACCTGGACCTTGTTGTCCCCGCGCTGCTCCTCGTCGATCGTGTAGACGTAGTCGCCATAGAGGCTGGCGATCACCGCCGTCTGAGGCACGGTCAGGACATTGGGCTGCTCGGGAAGAACCGCTTCCACGTGGAGGAACTGGCCGGGGAGGATCGCCCCGTCCTTGTTGTCCTCGACGAGAGCCTGGACCGAAACGAGCCGGGTCTTCGGATCGACGCGCGGATCCTTGCCGATCACGCGGCCCTTGTAGGGAAGATTGCCCTCGGTGGTGCCCACGCGAACTTCCTGACCGAGCTTGATCTCGCTCGCGCGCTGCTCCGGCACCGTGAAGTCGACCTTCATGGAGGAGAGATCCTGGAAGCTCGCGATGACGGTGCCCGGCTGGAGATACTGGCCGACATCGATGCGCGGAATGCCGATGACGCCGGAGAACGGCGCCTTGAGGGCCTTCTGCTCGATGGTCGCCTGAATGCGCGCGAGACGGGAGCGGGCCGCGGCCAGCAACGCGCTGGCCTGATCGAGGTTGGCCTCCGTGCCGTAGCCGCGGGTCGACAGGGTCCGGGCGCGATCGAAGCTGCTCTCAGCCGTCTTCACGGCCGCCTGGACGTCCTGGATGTCGGCGCGTTCGACGGTGTCGTCGAGCTGTACGAGGACCTCGCCCTGGCGAACCTCCTGGTTGGCCTTGAACTTGATCTGGCTGACGATGCCGGCCGTCTCGAAGGCGAGCTCCACGCCGTTGGCGGCCTTGGCCGTGCCGATGGCGCCGATGCTCGGCGTCCAGGTCTTCGCTTCGACCTTGGCAGCCGAGATCGTCTGCGGCGGCGGCTGCATGTTCGCGAAGAACTGCGTGATCATCTTGTCGCGGAAAAAGTTGAACCAGATCAGGCCGGCGCACAGCCCGACCGCAAGAAGAAACACGAGACCAACAACAACGCGCCGTTTCATAGGCTTTTTCCGAGATTCTGGACCCTTATCAACGGGCCCATATAAGACTAAGGGGGTGCGGCATCGACGCGGCTATCCCTTGACGCCAATGCCGTGGAGGCATTTATATACCGTCTGGACGGTTTAGTTGCAAGTGCGCCTGCGCACATGATCAAGAGATGTAGATGCTGTTTCCCAGTGCCCGAGGCCGCAAGAGTTCCAGAGAGAAGATCCTCGATGCGGCGGCAGAGCTTGTAGGCGAGATCGGTGCCGGGCGCCTGACGCTCGAAGCCGTTGCCGACAAGGCTGGGCTCAGCAAGGGCGGGCTCCTTTACAACTTCCCCACCAAGGATGCGCTGCTTCAGGCCATGATCCAGCGCATGATCGACCAGGTCGCCACCGAGAAGGAAGCTTTTCGGGAGACGGCAGGCCCAGGGCCGAACCTGGAGGCCCGCGTGGTCACCAAGACCCTGCTCAATTTCTGCTGCGGCGGCAAGATGCAGGAGATCGCCACGGGCATGATGGCGGCGACAGCCGAGAACCCGCGCCTCCTCGACCCGGTGCGCGAGGTGATCAACACCACCCTCGATCAGCTCAAGACCACCTCCGACGACCTCGACTCCGCGCTCCTCGGCTGGCTCGCGACGGAAGGCCTGAGCAATCTCGAGATGCACAATCTCAGCCCGTTCTCGGAGGCTGACCGCGACCGTATCGTGAAGGCCATCGACCGCCTCGTCACGAAGGGCATCGCCGAGTAGGCGTCCTCGTAGTCTGACTCGCAAAGGATTTTTGCCCAAAGCCCTCATCCTGAGGGCCGCCGCAGGCGGCATCTCGAAGGACGAGGGCGTCTCCAGTGCTCTCTGGAACCTCCTTCGAGACGCAGCTGCGCTGCTCCTCAGGATGAGGTCGAATTTATGAGCCAGCCTCTCAGGATGAGGTGGAAGATTTACGAGCCAGACTCTCAGGCCATCCAGGACGGATCGCTCAACACCTCATCCGTATGCTCGCCAAGGCGCGGCGACGGCCGCTCCGCCGCCATCGGCTGCCCGTCGACGACGATGGGCGAGCGGACGGAAGGGATCGCTCCGCCCTTGGCCGCCTCTGAAGGAAGTTCGATCTTCATGCCGCGGGCGATCACCTGCGGGTCGGCGAAGACATCCGCCACCGTGTTGATAGGCCCCGCTGGAACGCCCTGCTTTTCCAGGGCCGCCAGGAGATCGTCGCGGGTGAACGTGACGGTCAGCCCGCTCAGCAGCGGCGCGAGCTCCGCCCTGTGCCCGACGCGGCCGGCATTGCTGCGGAAGCGCTCGTCCTGCGCCAGTTCGGGCCGGCCGAGAACGGCGACGAGGCGGGCGAACTGCCCGTCATTGCCCACCGCTACGATCACGTGGCCGTCGGCTACCGGAAACACCTGGTAGGGCACGATGTTGGGATGGGCGTTGCCCATGCGCCGGGGCGCCTTGCCCGAGACGAGGTAATTCAGGGCCTGGTTGGCGAGCACGCTCGTCTGCACGTCGAGGAGCGCCATGTCGAGATGGGCACCCTCCCCCGTGGCGTCGCGCTTGCGAAGCGCCGCGAGGATGCCGACCACCGAATAGACCCCGGTGAAGATGTCCACATAGGCGACGCCGATCTTGTGCGGCTCGCCGTCAGGGTCGCCGGTCAGGTCCATGATGCCGCCCATGCCCTGGATCATGAAGTCGTAGCCGGCGCGGGAGGCGTATGGGCCATCCTGGCCGAAGCCCGTGATCGAGCAATAGACGAGGCGCGGGTTGACCTGTTTCAGACTCTCGTAGTCGAGCCCGTATTTCTTCAGGCCGCCGACCTTGAAATTCTCGATCACGACGTCCGCATGGGCCGCGAGCCGGCGCACAAGTTCCTGCCCCTCGGGCGTCTCGAAATCCGCCGCGATGGAGCGCTTGCCGCGGTTGCAGGAATGGAAATAGGCGGCCGAGAGATCGCCGCCGTCCTCCGCCTCGACGAAGGGCGGCCCCCAGGCACGAGTGTCGTCGCCGGCACCCGGCCGCTCGACCTTGACCACATCGGCGCCGAGATCGGCGAGCAGCTGGCCGACCCAGGGGCCGGCGAGGATGCGCGCGAGTTCGAGGACTTTCAGGCCTTCGAGCGGTTTCATGCGGCTCAGTCCATCACGGCATCGAGGCCGCGCTTCAAGCCGATGAAGGACATGACGCGGCGGGCTGCCAGCAGCGTGCCGGCAACATAGGGAGCGGCCGACGACCCGGCATCGTGGCGGATCACGAGCCGTTCGTTGTCGGCACCGAACACCGCCTCGCAGGAGAGGACGAAGGATGGCATGCGCAGGGAATGGACCTGTACTTTCTCCCTCGCCCCGAGCGCGCCGCCGCGGGTCTCCTGCACGCCGACCAGCTGATGGGGAGGCTTGGAGGTTGCAGGCTGGCGCACCTCGCTGAGAAGCTCCGCCAATTCGCGTGCCGTCCCGGAGGGCGTATCGGGCTTCTTCGCCGAGGCGTAGTCGATGACCTCCACATCCGGTACGTAACGGGCCGCCTCGAGGGCGAACCGACGCAGCAGCGTCGCCGTGATGGAGAAATTGCCGGCGCCGAGTACGCCGCGCTCGGCCTTGAGCGCCTGCCGCTCGATCTCCGCATAATCCTCCCCGGAGAGCCCGGAGGTACCGATCACCACATGCCGGCGATGCGCCAGCGCCGTCAGGGTATGCGCCTTGACGGCGCCGGGCTTGGTGTAATCGATCACCACGTCGGAAGGAGCTTTCAGGGCCTCTTCCAAGGTCGCGCTGACCGGAACGCCGAGATGGGGGAGTCCTGCTGCCTCGCCCGCATCCCGTCCCGCGGCGCTGCGGCTGACGGCGCCCGCCAGCTCGAGATCGTGGGAGGCGGCGATCGCCGCGACGAGGGCCTTGCCGACCCAGCCGGTCGAGCCGGCCAAGGTGATCCGAATTGACATGAGGTATCAATCCCCTCTCAGAAGAAAGCCTGCAGTCCGGTCTGGGCACGGCCCAAAATCAGGGCGTGCACGTCGTGCGTACCCTCATAGGTGTTCACCGTCTCCAGGTTCTGCGCATGGCGCATGACATGATATTCCTCTTGGATACCATTTCCGCCGTGCATGTCGCGGGCCTGACGGGCGATATCGAGCGCCTTGCCGCAATTGTTGCGCTTGACCAGCGAGATCATCTCAGGCGCCACGCGGCCCTCGTCGAACAGGCGCCCTACGCGCAAGGAAGCATGGAGGCCGAGCGTAATCTCGGTCATCATGTCGGCGAGCTTCTTCTGGACGAGCTGGGTTGCGGCGAGCGGCCGTTCGAACTGCTTGCGGTCGAGGGTGTATTGCCGCGCCCGGTGCCAGCAATCCTCGGCAGCGCCAAGGGAGCCCCAGGAGATGCCATAGCGGGCCCGGTTGAGGCAGCCGAAGGGGCCTTTCAGGCCGGACACGTTGGGAAGCAGCGCATCCTCTCCGACCTCGACGTCATCCATGACGATCTCGCCGGTGATGGAGGCGCGAAGGGACAGCTTGCCGCCGATCTTCGGGGCGGACAGGCCCTTCATGCCCTTGTCGAGCACGAAGCCGCGGATCTGGTTGTCGTGCGCCTCGGACTTGGCCCAGACCACGAAGACATCGGCGATGGGGGAGTTCGAGATCCACATCTTGGAGCCAGAGAGGCGATAGCCGCCATCGGTCTTCACTGCGCGGGTCTTCATGCCCGCCGGATCGGAGCCGGCATCCGGCTCGGTCAGGCCGAAGCAGCCGACGAACTCGCCGGAGGCGAGCTTGGGCAGGTATTTACGGCGCTGCTCCTCGGAGCCATAGGCATAGATCGGGTACATGACGAGAGAGGATTGCACGCTCATCATGGAGCGGTAGCCGGAATCGACCCGCTCCACCTCGCGCGCCACGAGGCCGTAGGCGACGTAGGATGCGCCGGCGCAGCCGTATTCCTCCGGCAGGGTCACGCCGAGGAGGCCGAGATCCCCCATCTCGTTGAAGATGGCGCGGTCGGTCTTCTCCTCGCGATAGGCCTCGATCACCCGCGGAAGCAGCTTCTCCTGCGCATAAGCGCGGGCGGTGTCGCGGATCATGCGCTCGTCGTCAGTCAGAAGATCGTCGAGAAGGAGTGGGTCCTCCCAGGTGAACTTCGCATATTCCTGAGCACCGGCCATGACGATCATCCTTCCCGAAAGTTGTGCGGCCAGCCGTGTAAGACCAACCAAAGCCATTGAAATTGAGCGGCAAAATCGCGCTGGACAGGCCAAATGTAAATCGACATCTTCGCAGCAGGTTATTCTCAACCGGAATGAACATGTGTTTCGCCGCGGCTTCCTGCCCAATGTGGGCAACCTCCTCGCCTTCGAGGCCACTGCCCGCCATGGCAGCGTGTCGAGAGCAGCGGAAGAGCTCAATCTGACCCAGAGCGCGGTCTCGCGCCAGATCCAGCAACTCGAGGAATCGCTCGGCGTCTCCCTGTTCAGCCGCTCCCGGCAAAGGGTCGTCCTGACCGATGTCGGCCGCCTCTATGCCTCGCAGGTGCGCAGCACTCTATCCGAACTGTCCGACGCCACCCATCAGGCGATCGCGCTGTCCGGCACCAGCGGCGTCCTGAATCTTGCGACCCTGCCGACCTTCGGCACCCGCTGGCTCATTCCGCGCATTCCCGGTTTCTTCGCCCAGCATCCAGGAGCGACGGTGAATTTCGGCGTGCGCCTCGTGCCCTTCGACTTCGCCGCCGAGCCTTTCGATGCCGCCATCCATTTCGGCGAACCGCACTGGCCCGGCGCAGTGTGCGAATTGCTGCGCACGGAGGAGGCTGTCCCCGTCTGCAGCCCGGCCTACCGGCAGCGGGAGAATCTGCACGCGCCGCAGGATCTGACCCGCGCCACCCTGCTCCAGCAGAGCACCCGACCAACGGCCTGGGCGGAGTGGTTCGCCAGCGTCGGGGTGAAGGTGGGCAATCCCCTGCGCGGCCCGCGCTTCGAGCAGTTCGCCATGGTCGCGCAGGCGGCGGCGGCGGGGCTCGGCGCCGGCCTCATTCCGCATTTCCTGATCGCGGACGAGCTGGCTTCGGGCCGCCTGGAGATCCTCTTTCCCAAAAGCCTCGTCAGCGGCGGCGCCTATTACCTCGTCTACCCGGAGCACAAGGCGGAGACGCCGCTGCTGCGCTCGTTCCGCGACTGGATCCTGGAGGAGATCCGTCAGGGATAATCCCTTTTCGGCTTCATGATTCGGAAGCTCAAGGTAAGTGCGACGAGGGCGCAGACGAAGATGGCGCTGACCATCGACAGGGATGTGCCGTTGTAGGTCAGGCTGACCAGCACGATGATCGTGGCGCCCGTGCCGAGCTGCAGGGTGCCCATGAGGGCGGACGCCGTACCAGCGATCGGCCCATGCTCCTCAAGGGCGAGCACCGCCGTCGAGGGAATGACGTAGCCGAGGCAGCCGAAGGAGAGAAACAGCAGCCCCCAGAGAACGAAGGCATTGTCGACGCCAAGAAGCGTGAGGACGAAGAGCAGGCTCACCAGCATTGCGAAGGCCGAAATCGCGGTCCGCACGACCCGCTCGGCGCCGAAGCGGCGCATGAAGATGCTGTTGAACTGCGCGCTGCCGATGAAGGCGATGGCGTTCGAGGCGAAGATCATGCTGTAGGCCGAAGGCGACAGCCCGAAATGCTCGATGAAGATCACCGAGGAACCGGCGAGATAGGCAAAGAAGCTCGCCTGGCTGAACCCGCCGATGAAGGCGAGCCCCAAGAAGCGCCGGTCCTTCAGGAGGCGTCCATAGGTGGCGAAGGCATGCCCCAGCCCTTTGCGGTCTTCGTCCGGCTTGTGAGTCTCCGGCAAAAGGAAGACGACCACGGCAAGGCCGGCAAGGCCGATGGCGGCAATCGCCCAGAAGATCACGCGCCAGCTGAAGAACGCCGTCAGCGTGCTGCCTGCCAGCGGCGCGAGGATCGGCGATACGCTGAAGACCAGCATGGTGGTGGCCATCAGCCGGGCTGCCTCATGCCCGGTATGCAGATCGCGAATGATGGCGCGAGGGATGACCATGGCGGCGCAGGATCCGACGCCCTGCAGGAAGCGGAATGCAATCAGGGTTTCCACATTCGGCGCGAAGCTGCAGCCGATCCCGGCGAGGATGAACAGCCCCAGTCCGAAATAGAGCGGGGGCTTGCGGCCGAAACGGTCGGACAAAGGCCCATAGACGATCTGGCAGACGGAGACCGCCAGGAAGAAGCTCATCAGACTCATCTGCACGGCGCTGACATCGACCTTGAAATCGCGGGCGATGGCCGGGAACGACGGCAGGTACATGTCGATGGCAAAGGGCCCGACAGCGGACAGCATGCCGAGGACGAGCGCATTGCGCAGAAAGGCGGACTTCATCGGAAACGGCTTTCGTAGCCCCGGCTGGTGCACCGGGATTGAGAAAACGGCCTGAACGCGGGGCGAAGCAGGTCAGGATATATCAGCGGAAAGGAATGGAAGCCCCCTCGGGCCTGGCGCACCGAAGGGTGTGCATTGCTTGTATGCCCTCTGGCGCTCAGGTCAAGCCTGGCCTACCCTTGAGGCTGGACTATAATCCGCTCTTGGACCTGCGCTTACCTTTCGTTAACCATGAACGGTGATAGCTGATTAACCATCCAGCTGAACGGGGCTGGTCGCAAAGGAGGTCTTGGCTCCTCTGCGAAGGCTCCCTCTTCGGCTGTCCGGCTGGCCACCAGAGTTTTCAAAGTTCTTCATGATTTTTTCGACGCCCCAGAATCGGACGAGCTTCGGCGCCAAGCCGTCGGATGCTTTCGCAGGGTCCGCCCGTCCGTCTGGCCTGAGGATGGCTGTCGATGCCGTTCTGGCCACGACCGTCCTGGCCACCCTGTCGGCCTGTGCCGGGCGCTCAGATCTGGGATTTGCGACCCTCATGTCCGAGGTCCCGGCAACGCGGGCGATCATCGTCCCCCCGCCCGGCGGACCCTCCGTCGTCGCCGTTCTCCAGCGCACGTATCAGGACGGCATCTCGCAGGAGATCGCGCTCTCGACCGCCTCGCTGACCACCGGGCAGAATGCCTTCTACGTCAGCATGCTCAACAACACGCAGACCAACCCCGAACAGGCCGAGACACTGTCGCTCCCCTCTCTCTCGCAGGACCGGCTCCTGTCGGAGATGGAAGACCGGATCCCTGGCGTCGAGATGCAGACATCGCTGGTCTATGTGCAGAACAAGTTCGGTCCCTTCGGCTTTGCGACCGGCCGGTCATCCAGCGGCGACCTCTGCCTCTATGCCTGGCAGCGGATCGAACCGAACGAACCCGCCGTCTTCCTGCCGGGCGGCGCAGTTTCGGTCCGCCTGCGCCTGTGCGATGCGGACGCCACGGTCGAGCAGCTCCTGAGGGTCTTCTACGGCTTCACGATTGCCGCCTATTACCGCCAGGAATCCTGGAACCCCTACGGCGAACCGCCTCCGCCGCCGGCCCAGCTCGGCGAGACGAATGCACCGATGTATCCGCTGGGCCTCGGCAGCGACACGACCGTTGTCCGCCGCCGCACCATTTCCGGCGAAACCCGCCGCGCTGCTCCGGCAGCACCCAGACGCATGATCGATAAAGACACGAGCACGCCGGCCATCACCACACAACCCCTGCCGCCTCCGCCGACTGCGCCCGAGAGCGGCTATCCCGTCGTCCCCCCGCCTCCGATCCAATAGCCACAGTTCATGGGACAAATGTTATCAAGTCACAATAACATTGTATTTACCCATGTGACATTAGGCCTACACTAAACTATCGATATATTCATGGACCCTGGACTATTCTTCAACTAAGCGTGCCTCCTCCCACGCAAATCCTTTGAGCCGAGAACCTAGACGATGCGAGCAGGTCTTATCGTGGCCTTTTGGGCTGTGGCGGCGATACTGATCGTCTCGATCGTGGCTCTACCCATCAGCCTCCAGGCACATCTGGTCGCAGGCCTCATGGTCGTGGCCTGCATGATCATCATCAAGTTCATGCGCGCCCAGGGCATCTGGCGCCTGATCGCACTGGCTCTCGGCACCGCCATCGTCCTGCGCTACGTCTTCTGGCGCACCACCAGCACCATCCCGCCGATCACCGAGGTGGCGAGCTTCATCCCCGGCTTCCTGCTCTATCTGGCCGAGATGTACAGCGTCATGATGCTGTTCCTGAGCCTTTTCGTGGTGTCGAGCCCCCTGCCCTCGCGCAAGGCCCCGCAGATCGACCCGCAGAACCTGCCGACCGTCGACATCTTCGTCCCGAGCTACAACGAGGGTGCAGATCTTCTGGCCACGACACTCGCCGCGGCCAAGGCGATGACCTATCCCGCCGACAAGATGACGGTCTGGCTTCTGGATGACGGCGGCACGGACGAGAAGTGCAATTCGAGCAACACTGCCTCCGCCCAGCAGGCCCGCGAACGTCGCGCCGAGTTGCAGGCGCTGTGTGCTTCCCTCGACGTGAAATACCTGACCCGCGCCCGCAACGTGCATGCCAAGGCGGGCAATCTCAACAACGGGCTCGAGAACTCGACCGGCGATCTGGTAGCGGTGTTCGATGCGGACCACGCCCCGGCCCGCAGCTTCCTCACCGAGACCGTCGGGTACTTCACCAAGGACAAGAGCCTGTTCCTGGTCCAGACGCCGCACTTCTTCATCAATCCGGACCCGCTGGAGCGCAATCTCGGCACCTTCCAGACCATGCCGTCCGAGAACGAGATGTTCTACGGCGTCATCCAGCGCGGCCTCGACAAGTGGGACGCCGCCTTCTTCTGCGGCTCGGCCGCCGTGCTGCGGCGCGAGGCCTTGCAGGAAACCAACGGCTTCAGCGGCGTCAGCATCACCGAGGATTGCGAGACCGCTCTCGAACTGCATTCCCGCGGCTGGACGAGCGTCTATGTGGACAAGCCGCTCATCGCCGGCCTGCAGCCGGACAGCTTCGCCAGCTTCATCGGCCAGCGCTCGCGCTGGGCTCAAGGCATGATGCAGATCCTGCGCTACAAGTTCCCGCCCCTCAAGCGCGGGCTGAGGATCTCGCAGCGCCTCTGCTACATGTCGAGCAGCATGTTCTGGCTGTTCCCGTTCTCGCGGTTCTGCTTCCTCGTCTCGCCGCTGTGCTACCTGTTCTTCTCGCTCGAGATCTTCACCGCATCGGGCGGCGAGTTCTTCGCCTATACGTTCACCTACATGATGGTGAACTTCATGATGCAGAACTACCTTTATGGCCGCTACCGCTGGCCGTGGATCTCGGATCTCTACGAATATATCCAGACGATCTATCTTTTGCCGGCCGTGCTGTCGGTGATCGCCAATCCCAGCAAGCCCACCTTCAAGGTGACGGCGAAGAACGAGTCCATGGAGGAAAGCCGGGTCTCGGAACTGGGAACGCCCTATTTCATCATCTTCGGCATCCTGATCCTCGGCGTCATCGCCACCGGAATCCGCGTCTGGGCCGAGCCCTACAAGGCCGACCTGACCCTGGTGACGGGAGCCTGGAACGTACTCAATCTCATCATCGCCGGCTGCGCGCTCGGCGTGGTGTCCGAGCGGGCGACGCGGCGCCAGAGCCACCGCGTGCGCGTCGAGCGGCCCTGCCGCTTCATCATGGGCGACGAGATCATCGATGCGGTCCTGAAGGACGTGTCGGTGGGCGGCGGCCGGCTCCATGTGCCGCCCTCGGCCGAGCCGCGCCTGAAGAAGGGAACTGCCGGCACTCTCGAGTTCCAACCCTTCGCCAACCTTCCCGTCCAGCACCTGCCGGTGGAGATCCGCAAGGTTAGCATGGACGACAAGGGCCTGCTGCTGGGGTGCCAGTTCCTGATCGAGAAGGCCGAGCACCGCAAGATGATCGCCGACCTCGTCTTCGCCAACGCGGACCAGTGGAGCACCTTCCAGAAGAACCGTCATCACGACATCGGCGTTCTGCGCGGGACGCTCTGGTTTTTCATGGTCGCGTTCTACCAGACCGGCCGCGGCCTCTCCTATTTCCTCGGCCTGCAGAGGATCGGCAGCTCCAGCCCGCCGGCCCCCTCCGTCGCCTCGGCCGCCAAGTAGAGGTGCCTCGTGCGTCTGGTCCATATCCTTCCTCTGCTGGCCTTGCAGGCTTTGGGTGCCACGGAAGCCGCCGCCCAGGCTTCACCCTTCACCATGTCGCCGAACGGGCAGAGCAATCCCCCCGCTGTCAGGCCCCAGCCGCAGCCTGCGGCACCCGCCCCCTCCGGCCAGGGCTTCGAGATGCGCCAACCCGGCGCTGCTCCAGCCACGCCTCCCGCAGCCCAGCCGTCTTCGCCTCCGGCGAATGCTGGAACGCCCTTCAACATGGGGCCGGCCCGCCAGGCTCCGGCATCGCCATCCCCCTCGCCTCAGACGGGTGCTGCGCCGGCGAGACAGCCGGCTCCGGCCGCGACGGCGGCACGTGGCGGCGTGCGGAACGAACGTCCGGTTCTTCCCTTCGAGACGGTTCGCCTGGAGGGGGAGTCGGACGCCAAGTCCTGGACGGTTCACCTCACGCAGGACGAAGCGGCAAGCGGGGCCTCCCTGGTGCTGGGCTTCAAGAATGCCGTCGTGGTCATGCCCGAGGGATCGCGCCTGCGGATCGCGATCAATGGGGAATCGGTGGTCGATACCCCGATCTCCTCGCCGAACGACATCAAGCGCCTGACCGCAACGATCCGTCCCGGTCTTCTGCGGGCGGGACAGAACATCATCCGCGCGGAAGCCTTCCAGCGCCACCGCACGGATTGCACAATCGATGCGACCTATGAGCTCTGGACCGATCTCGACTCGGCGACGACCAGGCTCGTCTTTGCGGAAGGCGCGGCGAAGACCCTGCGCGGCCTGGACGATCTTCCGGCGGTGGGCGTCGACAGCACCGGCGTGACCACGATCCGCGTGGTTGCGCCGAAGATCTACCGCCCCGAAATCCGCGACCGCCTGCTGCGCCTCGTGCAATTGGTGGCCCTGCGCGGGCGCTACGCCCACCCGGTGATCCAGGTGGTGGAAACCGATCCCGGCCCCTCCCCCGTCGGCACGATCAAGGTGGCCATCGGCCTGGCCGGCGAATTGCGCGGATTGGTGGCTGGCATGCCGGATGCCGCCTCGTCGCAGCCGCTCACGATGATGATGCAGGATCCCGGCTCCCTGGGCTCGACCCTCGTCGTGTCCGGTCCGACCTGGCAGGATCTCGACACCGCCATCGGCATCGTCGGTGCGCAGGCCGTCAACAACGCCAATGTCCAGCGCGGCATTCTCGACACGGCCGCCTGGCACTGGCCGGAAATCCTGACCGCCTTCGGTGCCCACTCCTTCCGCTTCGCGGATCTCGGCGTGCCGACGCAGGAATTCTCCGGGCGGCGCCTGAAGGCCGAATTCGCCATCAACCTGCCCTCCGATTTCTACGCGACCGAATACGGCGAGGCGATCCTTCATCTCGATGCGGCCTATACCGCCGCGGTCCGGCCGGGCAGCCACATCAACGTGTTCGTCAACGGCATGATCAGCACGCAGACGACGATCACCAAGCAGGGCGACATCGTCCGGCGGCACACCATCCGGCTGCCTCTCAGGAACTTCAAGGCCGGCATCAACCAGGTCACCATCGAAGCGATCCTGCTCACCGATGCGGACGAACGCTGCGCCCCCGGCGAGACGCTATCAGAATCGAACCGCTTGGTTCTCTTCGATACCTCGACCCTCGATTTTCCGACCTATGGGCGCATCGGCCGCGTGCCGGACCTTGCCGTCATGAGCACCGGCCGGTTCCCGAACGAGGACGTCCCCACGACCATCGTCCTGGCACGGCCCGACCCGCTCAACTATTCCGCTGCCGGCACGCTGCTCGCCCGCATGGCGCGCAGCGGCGGCACACCCGTGCGGGCGCAGTTCTCCAACGCGGCTTCGGACGACGAATCCGTGCTCTTCATCGGCGCCGTCGATCAGATCCCGTCGGGCCTCCTCAACCGCGTGAAGGTTTCCGAACATCTGCGCATGATCTGGCCCTCGACGCCCACGGGCGACAGGGCAGGACCGCAGGTGGCGAGCTCGGATTTCAGCCTGCCCACGTCCCAGGTCTCGCCCGATCGTCTCGCCACCGCATCGACCGACGAGGTCCGCCGGCGCTGGTCCGACACGTTCCAGCGGCGCGGCTTTTTCCAGCAGACGCTCGGCACCCTGCAGGGCTGGATGGAAAAGACCTTCAGCCTCTCCCTCAGCTCCCTGTCGCTGGAGGAGCGAACCGACGCACCCTATGAGCCGCCGCAGCGCGCCTCCCTGCTCCTGGCCCAGAACCAGAGCGACACGGCCGGCGTGTGGACTCTTCTGACGGCGCGTACCGATCGGGCTCTGGCGGACGAGATGGCCCGCCTCGCCAACCCGCTGCTCTGGTCCCAGGTCGCGGGCCGGGCCGTCGCCCTGGAGCCCAGGGAGACGAAGCTCCAGGTCGAGCCCATCAACGATTATCGCTTCGTCCAGACGCAGCCGCTTTCTTTGAGGAACATGCGCCTCGTGGCGGCGAACTGGATGTCCGCGAACCTCGTTCAATACGCGCTTCTCCTGCTGACGGCCTGCATGGTCCTGGGCGTCGCGACCTATCTGCTTCTGAACCGCCTGGGGCGCCGGCCATGACGGGCGATGCGTCTCCTCCGAAGCGGATTCTGCCCTGGCTCGTCACTGCAATTCTCCTTCTCACGGGGTCGATGGCCAGCTCCCAAACACTTTCCGTCCAGCCGCTGAACCTGGTGGGAACCATCTCCGCCGCCGACTGGGAGGCCTATCGCTCCCGTTTCGTCGAGGACAGCGGACGGGTGGTCGACACCGCCAACGGCAACATCAGCCACAGCGAGGGCCAGGGCTACGGGCTCCTGCTCGCGCTGGCGGCCGGGGATCGACGCTCCTTCGAGCAGATCTGGAATTTCACCTTCACCGAGCTTCTCATCCGCGACGACGGCCTCGCGGTCTGGAAATGGGACCCCAACGGCAAACCGAAGATCACCGACCGCAACAACGCGACCGACGGCGATCTTCTCATCGCCTACGCGCTTGCCCGGGCGGGAGCCGCCTGGCAGGAAACCCGCTACACCAATGCGGCTCAGAAGCTCGCCAAGGCGATCGGCAAAAGCACTTTGAGCCGCGCCGGAGGATCCCTCGTCCTGCTTCCAGGCTCCCAGGGCTTCGGTGCCGGCGATCGACCGGATGGTCCGGTCATCAATCTTTCCTATTGGGTTTTCGAGACCTTCCCGGTCATGGCGGCCCTTGCGCCGGAATATGAGTGGACGCGCGTCTGGCGTGATGGCGTCATGTTGCTGCAGCAGGCAACCTCGGGCCGGGTGCGGCTTCCGGCCGATTGGATTTCTCTGCAAAACGGCCTGCAGCCCAAGCCTGCCGATGGCTTTCCCCCCGAATTCGGTTACAACTCGTTAAGGATACCGCTTTACCTGTTGAGAGCAGGAATGACCGAGATGGAGTGGCTGAGGGCTCTCAAGCAGCGCTGGTCTGCGGAGAATGAAGGGGTTGCCGTGATCAACGTCGTCACCGGCCAAGTGCGCGAGCGGCTTACCGACCAGGGTTACGCCATGCTTCCCGCCGCCCTGGCCTGTGCGCTCGACGGAACGCCGATTCCGGAGCCGCTCAAAAGCTTCGAGCCGAGCCTCTATTACCCGTCGACCCTGTATCTCTTGGCGAAATCCCTGCTCGGTGAAAAATATCCGCAATGCGTCTAGTCGGCAGCGCCATCACCATTGCGGTTGCAATCCTCGGCTTCGCGGCGATCGCGCAGCAGACGGGCTCCGGCGTCAGCCAGCCGCCAGCGGAAGCACCGCCGGCGCCCGCGCCGCCCCCGCCGGCACCGACGAACGGATCGCAGTCCCAATCTCAACCGCAGGTCGATGAATCGGCGCTGCGCTATTTCGCATCCCAGGGCGATACCCGCCGGGTGAATGCCGAAATCGCCCGCCTGCGCGCGCTCTATCCGAACTGGACCCCGCCGAGCGATCTCTCGCAGCTCTCAGGCAGCCCCGGCGCCCCGCCGCCCGACCCACTCATCGAACGTCTCTGGAACCTCTATCGCGAGGATCGCATCGCGGAGGTTCGCGCGGCCATCGCCGAGCGCCAGGCCACGGACGCGAACTGGAAGCCGCCGGAGGAGCTGGTCACCGCGCTCGAGACTGTCGAAGCCCGTCGCCGTTTGACCAATGCGTCCGATACCGGGCAATGGCGGACCGTCCTTTCAGTGGCGACGGAGGTGCCAGGCCTTCTCACCTGCATGAATGTCGACGTGCTCTGGCGCGTGGCGGAGGCCTTCGCCCGCACCGACCAGCCGAACCGGACGCGGGACGTCTACACCTACATCCTGACGAACTGCGCCACTCCGGCCGAACGCCTGGCGACCCTGCAGAAGGCGCTCCTCGTTCTGCCAGAGCCGCAGGTCACGGCGCTGCTCCAGTTCGAGCGCAGGACCGGCGACACCCCGGACGATTTCGGCACCATCCGCGACGAGCTCGCCCGGCGCCGGGTCGAGCGCGCTTCCCTCGACAGCAAGATGACCGCCTCGGCGGACGATCTCGCCGTGGTCGAAAGGATGATCCAGACCAGCGGCGAAGCGGGTCCTGTGCTGATCCTCGGCTGGTACAACTACCATCACAACAATCCCACACGGGCTCTCGAACTGTTCAAGACCGCACTCGACCGCAACGCCGGCCCGAAGGCGGCCGAGGGCTATGCCATGTCCCTGCGGGCACTCAACCGCCTCGCGGAGGCCGAGACCTTTGCCTATGAGTGGCGCGAGCGCGCCCCCGAGAACATGAAGATCTATCTCGACGTGGCGACTGCCCTGCTCAGCCAGGATCCACCGCCGCGCCTCGACACGCAGGTGGTCGGCCGGATCGTTCCGGTGGTCATGGCTCAGCGATTCTCCGATGCAGCCCAGGCCCTCGGCTGGTATTCCTACAACACGGAACAGATCCGCACCGCCCGCGACTGGTTCCGCACCGCCCTGAGCTGGAAGGCTGATGACGAGCCGTCCGCCTATGGTCTCGCCCTGTCGACGCAGCGCCTGAACGACCGGGGCGGGTTCAACGCCGTCGTCGCCCAATGGCGCAGCCGCTCCCAGCGCATCGCCGATCTGGCGGACGGGGTGAATCCCGCCACGGGACGGCAGGCCGTCGCCGCACAGCCTGCCGTCCCGCAGCCTGCCATGACTGCCCCCCCTGCTATGGCCGCTCCCGTCGAGACCGCCCCACCGCCAGCGCAGCCGCGCTATGCGCCCCGCGAGGTCGCAGTGGAGCGGGTCGAAGCCGAACAGGCTTTCGTCCAGACCGAGGAGAATGTGCGCCGCCGGCAAACACAGGCGCGCTCGGCTCTGGGGCGCAACTGTGCCATCACCCGCAATCCAAGCGGCCTTTCTGCCGACGCGGCTCTGACCCGCGGCTGGTGCCTGATGGAGGCGAATCGTCCGCTCGAAGCCGTGAACGCCTTCGACCGGGCGATCGCCAATGGCAGCAGCCGTACCCGGGAGGAGGCCGCCTACGGCAAGTCCCTCGCTTATCTGCGCAAGAACCTGACCTCGGAAGCGGCCATTGCGGCCGCCGAGGCGCCGCAGAACCGCGAGCGTCGCGTCGAGCTGGGGGCTTCGATCCTGACCCAGCGCGCCCTTGCCGCCTATCGCGACGGACGCTACGTGGAAACGCTCCATGCCCTCAGCGAGCGTGCCCGCATCGTGCCGGAGCAGAACGACCTGCTGCTGATCCGCGGCTGGTCCTATCTCAAGCTCGGACGCTTTGACGATGCGGAGAAGGTCTTCCGCGCCGTCCAGCAGACCGGCTATTCGGAAGAGGCGGCCGCCGGCCTGAACGCGATCCGTGAAGTCACCGGACAGGTACGCTATTAATCCGGGCCGAGGGCGCCCTGCTGTTGCCCGGTGAAACTTTGTGCCTATCTAAGCCGTGGGCGCGTCCGCCCCTTCCGACTTCTCCCGCGATCCGAGCATGGCAAGCCTGCAGATCATAGTTTTCGACGTGTGCGGCACCGCCTGCGCCCTGCATAGAAGCGCGGCGCGGGAGTTTCTGCCATTGCCCCGCCTCTGGCGTCCGCCAGCGCTCCCCCGACCGGTTGCCGGCTTCTTCAACCTGAGCGGCAGCGCGGTCCCGGTTCTCCGGCTCGATGTGCTTTTCGGACTTCCGCAGGAGGATGCCGACGCAGAGAGCGCGCTTTACCGGCACCTGATCCTGACTGGCGGCTCGAATACGACGGCGCTTCTCGTCGATCGGGTTTTGGATGTGGCGACCATCGACACATCCCGCCTTTCGCCCGTGCAGCAGGCCGATAGCCTCAACGGCTGCGTCGAGGCGGAGGTCACATGGGAGGAGCGTCTGGTCCATCTGCTTTCGCTCGAGCGGATACTGCTCGCCGAGGAGCGTCAGGCGCTCGCGGAACTCGGACGCCAGGCCCAGAACCGGCTTGGCGAATGGGCGGTCTCGGCCTGATGGCGGCACGCGCCGTCGCCGCTCCGCTGATCGATGCAGGCTTCCCGCAGCTGAAGAGCCGCATCATCGAGCGCACCGGGCATTTCTATTACCAGGACAAGGACGACCTCCTGTGGGAGCGCGTGCGCAAGCGTCTGCGTGCGACCGGCCTTCCCGATTCGACGCGATATCTGACCCTCCTCGACGATGCGATTTCGGGACCTGCCGAATGGGGCCGTCTGGAAGCCGAGATCACCATCGGCGAAACCTTCTTCTTCCGTTATGCGGAGCAGTTCACCGCTCTGCGCGACACGATCCTGCCCGAGATCATCGCGCGTAAGAGTGCCACGCGGCGGCTGCGCATCTGGAGCGCCGGCTGCTCCACGGGAGCCGAGGCCTTTTCCCTCTCGATTCTCGTGAACGAGATTCTCGGGAAAAGCCTGGAGGATTGGCGCATCGTCATCCTCGGCACCGATATCAACGACAGCTTCCTCAAGGCGGCGCGACAAGCGCAGTTCGGAAAATGGGCGCTGCGCTCGATGCCGCCGCAGGAACGGGAGCGGTATTTCATCGGCATCGACAAGGACCGATGGCAGGTGCGGCCGGAGTTCCGCTCCATCGTCCGCTTCGAGCGCCACAACCTGCTGAGCCTTCTCGACGGAACCTCGCCGCTGGAACTCACGGAATTCGACCTGATTCTTTGCCGCAACGTCCTGATCTATTTTCATCCGGACACCGTCGTCGAGCTCGTGGGAGCCTTGCGCGACCGCCTCACCGAGGACGGCTGGATGCTGCTCGGGCATGCGGAGCCCAATCCCACCTTCTCAACCATGATGCAGGTGGTGAATCTGCCGGGAACGGTGGCCTATCGCCATGGATCGGGAGCGGCGACGACGCCGGCTCCCCCCGTCTCGCAACTCCCGGCTCTGCCGCCGCCGGAGTGGAAGCCGTTCCTGCCGCCGCCGAAACCGGCGGAGCCTGTCAAAGCGAAGCGGCAAGCGCCGCCCTCGGCCCCGACCTTGCCGAAGGCTCCCTCGGCATCCGACGAGCCGGATGCCCTGCTGGAGGAGATCAGGGCGCGAGCCGATGCAGGCGATTTCGCCGCCGCGGACGGGCTCTGCCGCAAGGCCTTGGCCGAACAGCCTCTCGATGCCAGACTGCACTTTTATCGCGGTCTCGTCCTGCGGGAGCTCAGGCGCCCCGGCGAGTCGGAGAAAAGCTTCCTTAACAGCCTCTACCTCGATAAAAGCTTCGCCATGGCTCACTATCACCTTGGTCTCCTGCTGCTTGCGGACGGCAGATCCGGTTCCGGACGGCGCTCTCTGACCAATGCGGCCCGTATTGCAGCCACCATGCCTGGCGACCGCCAGCTCGATGAAGCGGACGGGCTCACGGCGAAGGATCTGCGAGACCTTGTCCGCGCGCATCTCGCCGCAGATACGCCTGCGAGGCGCGGAGGCTGACCATGGCGAAATCTGTACGCCGCAAGCTGCATCAAATGGCCCAGTTCCGCGTCCGCTCGGCGGAGGAGCGGAGACGGCAGATCCTCGACGACAGAACCGCGAACCTGGCCGCCCGCAAGGATGCCTCGGCACCCGCCGAAGCGCCCGCCCGCGCGCTGGTCTGCGGCTCGGGCCGCGAGCGTTTCGGCATCCCTGTCGAGGTTGTGGCGGAAATTCTGCCGGCGCAGAAATGCGTTCCCGTTCCCGATGCGGCGCCGGCCCTGATTGGCCTCTTCGGCCGCGGTGGACGGCTGGTGAGCGTGATCGACCTGGCGGTCGCCCTTGGCCTCGAACCGGCCGCCGCGGACGATGGGGACCAGCACTTCGTGCTCCTGCGGCGCGAGCAGCCCCAGGTGGCCCTGAGGGTCGAGCGCGCCTACGCGGTTTCCGAGATTCTCCCGCTGGCCGGCGAGGAGGCGGCGGGTTTCCGAAACGATGCGGTCACCGGCTATGCCAGGCCAGCGGCCGGGATGTCCGACCAAGAAGAAACCCTGTCCCTTCTCGACACCGAGCGCCTCCTGCGCCCCTTCCTGCCCTCTTCCCCTGTTCCTGGAGTCTGACGTGACGATCTCGATCGCCAACCGTATTCTTCTCGGCTTCGCCGTCATCGTCGCGCTCATGGTCGGGCTCGGCATCTACGCCATCAACCAGCTCGACGACGTCCGGACTTCGACGGAAACGATCGTCACGCGCGACCTCGCCCTGATGCGCCAGCTCGAGGATGTCGGAGACCGGCAGAACGTGATGCGCGGATTGCGCGAAGAAATCCTCTCCCGCTTCTTCCTGCGCTCCCTCGGCCAGCAGCAGGTGGCCGGCGACGATCTCGCCCGCTCCTGGGAGCAGCAGGCGGCGGCAACGGAAGCATCCCTCGATCAGGCACTTGCGACGGTGAATGGTTTCTCGACGACCTCCGTCACGTCGCAGCGGGCCGATGCCTGGCGGCGGATCATCGAAAGCTTGAATCGCGCCGGCGCGGACTTGCGCCAGCTGCGCACGACAAGCGAACGGCAGTTCGCAGCCCTGCAGAGCAACGATCTCGCCACAGTGATTGCTGCCCAAGGCGCCCTGAACGGCAGCCGAGAATCCTGGAACCGCAATCTCGCACAGGCCCGCAGCATCCTCAGCGAAGCGATCACCATCGGGCAGCGGCGGATCGGAGAGGTCTACGAGCAGAGCCGCATGTCGATCATCCTGGCCCTGGCCGGAGCGGCTCTCCTCAGCATCATCATCACCTATGCCCTGCGTTCCTCCATCACCGGTCCGCTGGGCACCTTCATGGGCTTCGTCGAGCGGGTCGGGCGCGGCGAGCTCGGCGGTCAGATGGCTGTCACGGGCAAGGATGAGATCGGGCATCTCGGCACGACCCTCAACACCATGGTCGACGGGTTGCGGCAGCTCGCCCGGCAAAGCCGCGAAGCAACGGAAAACCTGAACGCAGCCGCTGCCGAGATCCGGGCTTCGACCCAGGAGCAGGCAGCCTCCGTGGAAGAGCAGCTTGCCGCCGTGCAGGAAACGGCCGCGACGGTCGACGAGATCACACATTCCGGCACGCAGATCGGCAAGCGCGCGCAGGAGGTCATCGCCTCGGCGCAGGCCGCCGCGCAGACCAGCATGTCTGGATTGCAGGCCGTGGAGGAAACCGCCCGCGCCATGGACTCCATCCGCGAGCAGGCTGAAGCGGTGGCGGAGAACATCGTCGCCTTGAGCGAGAAGACGCAGGCTGTCGGCGAGATCATCACATCGGTCAACGACATTTCGGAGCGCACACATCTGCTCGCGCTCAACGCAGCGATCGAGGCGGCTGCAGCCGGCGAGAACGGCCGCAGCTTCGCGGTCGTGGCCTCCGAGATGAAGACGCTCGCCGATCAGGCGAAGGACGCGACGCTTCAGGTCCGCTCGATCCTCGGCGACATTCAGCGCGGCATCAACTCATCCGTCATGCTGACCGAGGAAGCCGTGAAGCGCGTCGCTGCAGGCAAGGAACGTACGGACATTACGCAGCAGACCATCACCGGCATTTCGGGCCAGATTCAGGAGAGCGTCCAGACCTTCCAGCAGATCATCGCCTCGACCAATCAGCAGCAGCTCGGCATCGAGCAGGTGATGGGCGCCTTGCAGAACATCCGCCAGGCGAGCCAGCAGACGGCGGCCGGCACGCGCCAGCTCGATACGGCGGCGGCCAACTTGTCCAGCCTTGCGCAGCAGCTCCTCGGCCTTGCCGAGCGCTATCGCCTGTAATTCGGCGCCGATGGAGACGCGCGCATCGTGACGGATATCCGCAAGCAGCTCCTGGCCGCCTTCGAGGTCGAACACCGGGAGCATCTCCAGGCGATCCGCTCCGCGCTCGATCACGCGGATCGCGGCGAGATCGACCTGACGGACGTTTTTCGCCGGGCGCACAGCCTCAAGGGCGCCGCCCGCGCGGTCGACCTGCCGGCAGTCGAGGAAGTCGCGCACCAGCTCGAAGCGCTGTTCTCGCAGGTGCTCGAAGGCCAGCGTGCTCTCGATGCGCCGAATGTCGCGACCGTGCGGCAGAATCTCGACCTGATCGAGGATCTCGTTGCGGATCTGTCGAAGCCGCCGGAGCCGAAATCGCCGACGCTGGCCATTCCGATCACGCCGCCCGCATCCGGCGAGCCGGAATCTCCCGCTCCGAAGGCCGATGCAGCGGAGGGTGGTGCAGGCTCCTATCTGCGCGTCGCGGCCGAGCAGATGGAGGAACTTTCCGATTCCATGCATCGGCTGCTCACGGAGCTGCAGGCGGACGAGGGGATTGACGACACGCTGCGGCAGATGGAGCAGGAAATCCGCGGGCTGCGCCGCGGCTGGGACCAGCTTTATGCACAGGTGAATGCCCTGAGCTCGGCCGCTCGGGAGGGGGCGAACCCGGCAGCTGCGCGCAACGGCGCCTCGTTCGCCCCTCGACTGCGCGATTTCGATCAGGGTCTCAAAGTCCTGTTCCGCCGGCTCTCCGCCCTGTCGCGCGAGCGGCGGCAATCGCGCTGGTCAATCGCGCAGGCCGCGAGCGAGGTCCGCGACAACATCGACCGCGTCTCTCTCGTCTCGGCCGAGACGGTCTTCGGCGGCTTCGGCCACATGGTGCGCGAGATCGCCCGAAATGCGGGACGGGACGTCCATGTACGCACCATCGGTCTCGACATCCAGGTCGACCGGCAGGTGCTCCAGGCCCTCAAGGACGCCGTGATGCATCTCCTGCGCAATGCGGTGAGCCACGGAGTGGACACGCCGGAGGAGCGCGCCGCCAGGGGCAAGCCCGAGCGGGCGGAGGTAACCCTGGAGTTGGCCTCCCGCGGAGGGCGCCTCGCCATCAGCATACGCGACGACGGGCGCGGACCGGATCTTCACCGAATCGAGCAGGTGGCCATCGAGCGCGGTCTGCTCCAGCCGCGCAGCCCAGACCATCCGCCGCCGATGATGGATCAGCTGCTCGGTCTCGTCTTCACGCCCGGATTCTCGACCGCGCCCGAGGTGGACCGTCTCTCGGGCCGGGGCATGGGTCTTTCCGTGGTGGCGGAAGCTGCACGCAGGCTGCAAGGCACCGTTCTCCTGCGACCGCGCTTTCCTCACGGGACCGAGGTACTGCTGAACGTGCCCTTCACCGCGGCACGGCAGCCGCTGCTGCTGCTGGAGGCCGAGGGGCGGATGTTCGGAATGCCTTCCCATGCGGTCGAGCGATTGCTGCGGCTACGCTCCGAGGCGCTGGAAAGTGTGGAAGGCCGTCCGGCGGCTCGGATCGAGATCGGGGGACAGGACGTTATCGTCCCAGTCGTCGCCCTCGCAGCTCTGACAGGATCCCCGAATGCCCCCCTCCCCACAGAGGCCGGACACGTGAAGGCCGTTCTCGTCCGTCACGGTTCGCGCTCCTGCGCGCTTGCCGTCAATACGTTCCACGACGTGCGCACCATGCTGGTCAGCGACGTGCAGGCGATCGGGCTCGGTGAACTGGTCTCCGGAACGGTCCTTCTGGAGAACGAGATGCCGGCCCTCGTGCTCAGCCCGGACAAGCTGATCGATCATTGGGTCAGGAACGAAGGCAGGCTGGCGGCGGGCGGCCTCGGTCTCGCCCAATGGGCGCCCGAGGAAGAGCGGCGCGCCCGGACAATCCTCGTGGTCGACGATTCCATCACGACCCGTACCCTCGAGAAGGGCATTCTCGAGGCGCAGGGCTACGAGGTCCTCCTCAGCGTCGACGGGATCGACGCCCTTAACGTCCTGCGTTCCGGCGACGCGATCGTCGATCTCGTCATCGCGGATGTGGAAATGCCGCGCATGGACGGATTCGGCCTGCTGCAGGCGATCAAGACCGATCCGCGGCTTTCCGCCGTTCCCGTCATCCTCATGACCTCACGCGCCGCCCCGGAGGATGTGCGCAAGGGTCTCGATCTGGGCGCCAGCGCCTATATTACCAAGCAGAAGTTCGATCAGCGCGAGCTCTTGGCGACGATCGGACAGGTGCTGTGAGTTTCATGCGATGAGTATGGCGCATCAGCCGCGGGTCCGTGTGATGGTCGTCGAGGATTCCCTCGTCGTCCGTCAGCTGCTGGTCCATATCATCGCCAGCGATCCCCGCCTCGTGGTCGCCGCTGCCGTCAGCTCGGCGGAGGAGGCCCTGCAGGAGATCGGTCGGGTGCAGCCGGACGTGGTCTCGATGGATATTCGCCTGCCGGGCATGGATGGGCTGGAAGCAACCCGCCGGATCATGTCGGAGCATCCGACACCTATCGTCGTCATCGCCGACAGCATCGAGGATTCCTCGCTCAAGATATCCATGAACGCGCTGCGCGCCGGCGCGCTCACGGTGGTCGAGAAGCCGGTCGGTCTCTCCAGCGCCAATTATGCCGGGATCGCCACCACCATCTGCACGCAGCTCTACATCATGAGCCAGGTTCCGGTGGTCCGGCAGCGTTCCTTCGCGCCCTGGCGCGAGAAGGCGACGATTTCGGCTTCGCGCCGTGATCTGGAATGGAAGGCGGCGCGTCCGAGCGTCATGGGCATCGCCGCCTCGACCGGCGGGCCGCCCGCGCTTGCCAAGGTCCTGAGTGCTCTGCCGGGAGATTTCCCGCTGCCGGTTCTTCTCGTCCAGCACATGGGCGCTCCCTTCATGGAGGGCTTCGCCTCCTGGCTCAACGGACTGATGCCGCTCGACGTTCGCCTCGCGCAGGACCAGGAGATCCCCTCGCCCGGCCGCGTCTATGTCGCCCCAGGCGACCGGCATCTTCTGCTCTCGCCCGCGGGTACGTTGAAGGTGAGCGGAGAACCTCCCCTCGGCAATCAGCGCCCCTCGGCCACGATGCTGTTCCAGTCGATTGCCCGGTCTGCGGGCCGGAGGGGCCTCGGCGTCATTCTTACCGGCATGGGCGAGGACGGGGCGCAGGGCCTCGTCGAGATGCGCCAGGCCGGCGGCTATGCCTTGGCCGAGGACGATAGCACCGCCGTCGTCTACGGCATGCCGGCAGCAGCAGCCCGCCTGGGCGGCGTCAATCTCAGCCTGCCCCTCGACCTCATCGGCCCGCGGATCCTGAAATTGGCGCAAGGGGACGGCGAATGAGCGCAGCCCCCGTCGCCCAGACCGCCGAGATCCTCCTGGTCGAGGATTCGGAAACCCAGGCGCTGCAGTTGCGCCACATGCTGGAGACTAACGGCTTCAACGTCTCCTGGCGCTCCACGGCGGAAGCAGCGCTCGACGGTCTGAACGAGAAACTGCCCGATCTCGTCATCGCCGATTATCACCTGCCCGGCATGAACGGCGACGAGCTGACGCGGCAGATGCGGCTCAATGTGCGCACCCGCGCAATTCCGGTGATCATGCTCACCGAAGCACGGGAGCGCGCCGTCGAGCGTCAGGGGCTGGAGAGCGGCGCGGACGCCTATATCTCCAAATCTGCCGAGCAGGAGCTGATCATCCTGCGCATCAAGGCGCTGCTCCGGCGGCGCTCGTCGCCGATCGGCGATTCCCGGGAGGAGCGGCAATCGCCCAGCTTCGGCGCCTTCCGCCGTGCCTGCATCGTGATCGTGGACGACAGTCCCACCCGCCGCACCTATCTTCAGAACATGCTGGCCCATGAAGGCTATGCGGTCACGGCCGCCTCGAATCCGCCCGAGGCCCTCAGACTCGTCCGCGCGTCCGATTCCACCTGGGACTGCGTTCTGGTGAACCTGCTCAGCCCGAGCTTCGACGGCATCGAGCTATGCCGCCAGCTCAATCTCTATCGTGGTCTTGCTCCCCTGCCCGGAACGGATGCACCGAGCTTTGCCATCGTCGGCCTCGGCAACGAGGAGGGCGGCGATGTGATCGCGCGCGCCTTCGCTGCCGGCGTCGACGACATCGTTCCCTCGACGATCGAGCCCGACGTGATGCGTGTGCGCATCCGCGCCCTCGTCAGGCGCAAGCTGATGCAGGACGAGAATTGGCGCATCGAGGCGGAGCTGCGCGAACGCGAACTCGCCCTCGCGAGAGCGCGTGCAGAAGCCGCTTCCGCAGAGGCGCTTGCCAATGCCAACCGCGAGCTCGAGGAGGCGAACGATCTTCTGAAGGGCACGCAGGCCCAGCTCGTCCAGGCCGCCAAGATGGCCTCCCTCGGCGAACTCGTCGCCGGCATCGCCCACGAGATCAACAACCCGCTTGCCTTCATCCAGGCCCACCAGGGAACGGTGGAAAGGCTCCTGGGGGAAATCGCCACGAAGCTGCCGGCGGAAGCCGGGCTCGAGCGCCAGGTCCAGAAATCGCGCGACCGGGTGGCCGCGATGAAGCTGGGGCTCGCCCGGATCCAGGAACTTGTTCTCAACCTGCGGCGCTTCTCCCGCCTGGACGAAGGTGACTTCCAGACCGTCAACGTGCCCGAGTCCATCGAAACCGTTCTCGCCCTTCTCGGCCACAAGCTCGGAACCCGGATCGACGTGCGCCGCCGCTACAATGCCGTTCCCGACCTCTATTGCTCGCCCGCTCTGTTGAACCAGGTGGTCATGAACATCGTCGGCAACGCCGCCGACGCGATCAAGGGGACCGGGGGCATAGACATTGAAACCGAGAGCAACGAGACAACCTATACGATCAGAATCAGCGATACGGGTCCGGGAATTCCCCGGGAATTGCGGGAGCGCATCTTCGAGCCGTTCTTCACGACCAAGCCCGTAGGGTCTGGAACTGGACTTGGTCTGGCTATCGCCTATAGCGTCGTTCAGGCCCACAAGGGATCGATCACGGTGGAGGCAGGGCCGCAGGGCGGCGCCAGCTTCACCATCACGATCCCGAGGCAGATTGCTGCATGACCTTGCCGAGTGAGATGAACCCAACGCATGGCACGATCCTGGTCGTCGACGACGAGCCGGACATTCTGATCGCTCTCGAAGACCTGTTCGAGGACGATTATCGCGTGCTGACGGCCTCGTCTCCGATCAAGGCGCTCGACATCATCCGGAAAGAGCCGGATATCGCCATCATCATCTCGGACCAGCGCATGCCCGAGATGCAGGGTGACGAATTTCTGGCCAAAGCCCGCAACGTCACGGATGCGGAAGCGATCCTTCTCACCGGCTATGCCGATCTCAAGGCCGTCATCGGCGCGGTCAACAAAGGCCGCATCATGGCCTATGCGCCCAAGCCCTGGGATCCGGCAGCGCTCACCAACATGGTGGCCGCCGCCTACCAGCGGCGCATGCTCGCGCGGGAGCTCGACACCGAACGCTCGCTCCTGCACGGGCTGATGGACAGCAGCGGCGACCTGATCTCGTTCAAGGATCTCGACGGCCGCTTCGTGCGCCTGAACGCAAGCAAGGCCCGCACCCTCGGAAGCGCCGCCAAAAGCTGCCTTGGCCACAGGGAGCGCGACTACGTCTCGCCCGAGCGCGCAACGACGATCGAAGACGCGGAGCGCCGCGCCATCGCCGCGCGGGAGCCGGACGAAGTGGTCGAGGAGCGTATCGCGCCCGACGGCGCGACCCAGTGGTTTCTCATCAACCGCATTCCCATCCTCGACGAGGTGGGAAAGGTGACGAATCTTGCCACTATCGAGCGCGACATTACCGAGCGGAAGCTGATGGAGATGCGTCTGCGGCAGGCGGACAAGATGCAGGCGCTGGGAACGCTCGCAGGCGGCGTCGCTCACGATTTCAACAACCTTCTGATGGCGGTTCTCGGCAGCTTGGATCTCGCATCGCGCCGGGCTCCCGACGATCCGCGGCTGACGCGCCTTCTGCAGAACGCCACCTATGCGGCGGAGCGGGGGGCATCCCTAACGCAGCGTCTCCTGAGCTTCAGCCGTCAGCGCGACATGCGGCTGCAGGCGGTGGACGTCAATCAGGTCATCACGGGCATGAACGACCTGCTGACACGCACGCTCGGCGGCGTCATCCGGATCGAGCGCCAGCTGACCGACGAGCTGTGGACGGCCATGGTCGATCCGGACCAGCTGGAACTGGCGATCCTCAACCTGTGCATCAACGCCCGCGATGCGATGACGGAAAGCGGTATTCTCACCCTTTCCACCCGCAACGAGACGGTCGAGGATGGACGGATCGCGGAGCTCAACGGCGGGGATTACGTCGTGATCTCCGTGGCCGATACAGGCACCGGCATTCCGCCCGAGGTTCTGGCCCGCGTGCTGGAGCCCTTCTTCACCACGAAGGAAATCGGCAAGGGCACGGGCCTCGGTCTGCCGATGGTTTACGGCCTTGCCCAGCAATCCGGCGGCACCGTCACGATCCGCAGCACTGTCGGTACGGGAACGACCGTCGACCTCTACCTGTCCCGTGCCGCCTGCGAGCGGGAGGACAGCCCTCGCAATGAGCAAATTCTCACTATGGACACCCCCAAGGTGCGCATCCTTCTGGTGGATGACGATGCGGAAGTCAGGACGGTCACTGCTGCCTATCTCACCGATATGGGCCATCGGGTCGTAGAGGCTGCCGATGGATCCTCTGCGCTTGCGATCCTGAAAACCGACGACCAGCTCGACCTTCTCGTCGCCGATTTCGCCATGCCGGGCATGACTGGAACCGACCTTGCCGACAAGGCGCGGGCGATCAGGCCCGAAATCGGCATCCTGCTCGTGACCGGCTATGCTGATCCAAAGCGCATGCCGGAAGGATATCCCATGCTGCACAAACCCTTCAGCCGCACCGATCTGGCGGCGAAGGTCACGGAAGCGGCCCGCCGGCCTGCAGCCTGAGGCGTCTCGTCTCGAAGGTTCGAGGCGCACTCCGCCCGCGACGTGGACCTTTCGGAAGACCTTCGTTCGAACCGGGACAGGAATCGCGGAAAATTGACTTTTTGCGCCGTGATTCAGGCTGCCGCATGGGCAGAAAATGGTAAATATCCTTTAAAAATTATCCATTGTTGCATGGACAGATTGACAATTTCGGGGCTTCGCACCTTAACTCCGTCACAGAACGGCCACGAGTAGAGCCGTCTCAGAGGACCAAGGTAATGAAAAAATCAGCCCTTTTCGCAGCCATCTGCGTTCCGGCCTTCCTGGCCGCCGCTCCGCTGGCCGCCAAAACCCTCGTCTACTGCTCCGAGGGCAGCCCGGAGAATTTCTATCCCGGCGTCAACACCACCGGTACGTCCTTCGACGCGACCGAGCAGATCTACGACAACATCGTCGATTTCGAGCGTGGCGGCACCAAGGTCGTCCCCGGCCTCGCCGAGAAGTGGGACATCTCCGCTGACGGCACCGTCTATACCTTCCACCTGCGCAAGAACGCCAAGTGGCATTCCAACAAGAACTTCAAGCCGACCCGCAACATGAACGCCGACGACGTCGTGTTCATGTTCGAGCGTCAGTGGAAGGAAGCGAACCCCTTCTTCAAGGTGACCAGCCCGAACCACTCCTACTTCAACGACATGGGCATGCCTGCCCTGCTGAAGTCGGTTGAGAAGGTCGACGATTACACCGTCCGCATCACCCTGAACAAGCCGGAAGCTCCGTTCCTGGCCAACCTCGCCATGCAATGGGCGGGCGTTCAGTCGAAGGAATATGCCGACGCCATGCTGAAGGCCGGCACGCCTGAGAAGATCGACCAAGAGCCGGTCGGCACGGGCCCGTTCTACCTGGTCCAGTACCAGAAGGACGCGATCATCCGCTACAAGGCGTTCCCCGATTACTGGGACGGCAAGGCGAAGATCGACGACCTCGTCTTCTCGATCACCCCGGACGCTTCCGTGCGCTGGGCCAAGCTCCAGAAGGGCGAATGCCACGTCATGCCGTACCCGAACCCGGCTGACCTCGACGCCATGAAGAAGGACCCGAACGTCACGGTCATGGATCAGCCTGGCCTGAACGTCGGCTATCTCGCCTACCAGACCACGAAGAAGCCCTTCGACGACGTACGCGTCCGCAAGGCCTTCAACATGGCCATGAACAAGAAGGCGATCGTCGACGCGGTGTTCCTCGGCTCGGGCGTGCCTGCCATCAACCCGATCCCGCCCTCCATGTGGTCGTACAACAAGTCCATCAAGGACGACGAGTACAACCCCGAAGCGGCCAAGAAGCTCCTGGCCGAGGCCGGCTATCCGAACGGTCTCGAGACCGACCTCTGGGCCATGCCGGTTCAGCGCCCCTATAACCCGAATGCCCGCCGCATCGCCGAGCTCATGCAGGCCGACCTCGCCAAGATCGGCGTGAAGGCCGAGATCAAGAGCTTCGAGTGGGGCGAGTATCGCAAGCGCGCTCAGGCCGGCGAGCACCAGATGGCTCAGCTCGGCTGGACGGGCGACAACGGCGATCCGGACAACTTCCTGCACACCCTGCTCGGCTGCGCCTCGGCGCAGAGCGCTTCGGGCTCGAACATCGCCAAGTGGTGCTACAAGCCCTTCGACGATCTCGTGACGAAGGCGAAGGTCGTGACCAACCAGGCCGAGCGTACCAAGCTCTACGAAGAGGCTCAGAAGATCTTCAAGGAGCAGGCTCCGTGGTTCACGGTGGCTCACGCCGTGCAGCTGAAGCCGGTCCGCAAGGAAGTCGTGGATTTCAAGCTCTCGCCGTTCGGCCGCCACACCTTCTACGGCGTCGATATCAAGGGCAAGTAAGCTAATCCCTTCAACCTACGGCGGAGCGGCTCAAAAAAGCCGCTCCGCCTTTTTATGTTCAGACGATGCTCAGATTCATTTTGACCCGCGTCAGCCTGATCATCCCGACCTTTATCGGGATCACGTTGCTGGCTTTCTTCCTGATCCGCCTCGTACCGGGCGATCCCATCGAAACACTCGCCGGCGAGCGCGGCATCGATCCCGCCCGCCACGAACAGCTCCGCAAGGAATATGGCTTCGATCAGCCGATCTTCGTCCAGTACGGGATCTACCTGTCGCGCGTGCTGCAGGGTGATCTCGGCAAGTCGATGATCACGCAGGAGCCGGTTCTCAACGAGTTTTCCTCGCTTTTCCCGGCTACCGTCGAGCTTGCCTTCTGCGCGATCATCTTCGCTCTCGTGCTCGGGCTGCCTGCCGGGATCATCGCCGCCATCCGACGAAATTCGATCTTCGACCATGGCGTGATGGGCATCTCGCTGGCC
Organism: Microvirga zambiensis WSM3693; assembly: GCF_016735695.1. Classification (GTDB taxonomy): domain Bacteria; phylum Pseudomonadota; class Alphaproteobacteria; order Rhizobiales; family Beijerinckiaceae; genus Microvirga; species Microvirga zambiensis. Next base: position 86,596 of record NZ_JAERQD010000006.1, read on the forward strand.
GGCTATTCCATGCCGATCTTCTGGTGGGGTCTCATCCTCATCCTGTTGTTCTCGGTGCAGTTCGACCTGACACCCGTCTCAGGCCGCATCGACGTGCTCTATTATATCGAGCCGATCACGGGGTTCCTCCTGATCGATACGCTTCTCTCCGATGAGCCTGAAGCCTTCTGGTCCGCCGTCAGGCATCTGATCCTTCCCACCATCGTTCTCGGCACGGTTCCGCTCGCCGTCATCGCCCGCATGACCCGTTCCGCCATGCTGGAGGTGCTGGGCGAGGATTACATCCGCACCGCCAAGGCCAAGGGCCTGACCCGGTTCCGGATCGTCGCTCTGCATGCCCTGCGCAACGCCCTGATTCCGGTCGTGACCGTGATCGGCCTGCAGGTGGGAGTGCTGTTCACCGGCGCGATCCTCACGGAGACTATTTTCTCCTGGCCCGGTGTCGGCAAATGGCTCATCGACGCCATCTTCCGCCGCGATTATCCCGTGCTGCAGGGCGGCGCCCTTCTGCTCGGCGTCGTGGTGATGAGCGTGAACCTTCTCGTCGACCTCGCCTACGGCCTTATCAATCCTCGCATCAGGCATACGCGATGACCACTGAAATCATGGAAGCTCCGGCTGTCGCCGCCCCGACCGCCACCCCGCCCCATCCGCTCCGCGAGTTCTGGAGCTATTTCAGCGCCAACCACGGCGCCGTCGCCGGTCTCGTCGTGATCGTCGCCGTCGTGATCGTGGCGCTCCTTGCCGATGTGATCGCCCCGCACTCGCCCTATGTCACCGACACCGCGATCGCCCTGAAGCCCCCGTTCTGGCAGGAAGGCGGCTCGCTCGCCTATCCGCTCGGCACCGACCCGATCGGCCGCGACATCCTCTCGCGCATGATCTACGGCGCCAGGCTGTCGCTTCTCATCGGCATCGTGGTGGTGGCGATCTCCATCGTTATCGGCACCGTGCTCGGCCTCGTCGCAGGCTTCTACCGCGGCCTGACCGAGATCTTCATCATGCGCCTGATGGACATCGTCCTCACCCTGCCGAGCCTGCTGCTCGCCATCGTGATCGTGGCGGTGCTCGGTCCGGGCCTGATGAATGCGATGCTTGCGGTCGCTCTCGTGATCCTGCCGCATTACGTGCGCCTTGCCCGCGCGGCGGTGATCACCGAAACCTCGAAGGACTACGTCATGGCAGCCCGCGTGAGCGGCGCCGGCACGATGCGCCTGATGTTCAAGGAAGTGCTGCCGAACTGCACCGCTCCCCTGATCGTGCAGGCCTCTCTCGGCATCTCGACCGCGATTCTGGATGCGGCGGCGCTGGGCTTTCTCGGCCTCGGTGCGCAGCCTCCCTCACCCGAATGGGGCACCATGCTGGCGGACGCGCGCGAGTTCGTGCTCCGCGCGTGGTGGGTCGTGACCTTCCCAGGCCTTGCCATTCTCATCACCGTGCTCGCGTTCAATCTCCTCGGCGATGGTCTTCGCGACGCCCTCGATCCGAAACTGAAGAGGTCCTGACCATGGCGCTTCTTGAAATCGAGAACCTCGTCGTCGAGTTTCTGACCTCCACCGGCATGTTCCGTGCGGTCGATGGCGTGTCGCTCAAGGTCGAGCAGCGCGAGGTCCTGGCGATCGTCGGCGAATCCGGCTCGGGCAAGTCCGTCTCGATGCTCGCCGTGATGGGCCTCCTGCCGTGGACGGCGAAGGTGACGGCCGACAAGATGACCTTCAACGGCCGCGACCTTCTGAGCTTGTCCGATTCCGAGCGTCGCAAGATCGTCGGCAAGGACATCGCCATGATCTTCCAGGAGCCGGTAGCCAGCCTCAACCCCTGCTACACGGTCGGCTTCCAGATCGAGGAGGTGCTGCGCTTCCATCTCGGCCTCGGGCGGAAGGAGCGGCGTGCCCGCGCCATCGAGCTTCTGACTGCGGTCGGCATCCCCAATCCCGCCGAACGCCTGAGCTCGTTCCCGCATCAGATGTCGGGCGGCCAGTGCCAGCGCGTGATGATCGCCATGGCCATCGCCTGCAATCCGAAGCTTCTGATCGCCGACGAGCCGACCACTGCGCTCGACGTCACGATCCAGAAGCAGATCCTCGACCTTCTCGTGAAGCTTCAGGCCGAGCACGGGATGGGCATGATCATGATCACCCACAACATGGGCGTGGTCGCGGAGACCGCCGATCGGGTCGTGGTGCAGTACAAAGGCCGCAAGATGGAAGAGGCGGACGTTCTGACCCTGTTCGAGAATCCGCGCAGCAACTATACGAAGGCGCTTCTCGCCGCATTGCCCGACAATGCGACGGGCGATCGCCTGCCAACCATCGCCGATTATTTCAAGGACGGAAGCGAGATCGCCGGAGCAGCCGTATCATGAGTGTCGTTCTCGAAGCCCGAAACATCGTCCGGGATTATCACATGCCCGGAGGCCTCTTCTCCAAGGGCAAAACGGTTCACGCCGTGAAGGGCGTGAGCTTCACCGTCGAGAAGGGCAAGACACTCGCCATCGTCGGCGAGAGCGGCTGCGGCAAATCCACCCTTGCACGCATTCTCACGCTCATCGACCCTGCGACGGCCGGCGAGCTCTTCATCCAGGGCAAGAAGGTCGATATCGCGAAGGGGGATCTCACGAAGGATCTGCGGCGCGAGGTGCAGATCGTCTTTCAGAACCCTTACGGCTCCCTCAATCCTCGCCAGAAGATCGGCGACGTTCTGGGCGCACCGCTGGTGATTCACGGCAATGTGCCGGCGGACGAACGCCGTGAGCGCGCCATGGCCATGCTGAAAAAGGTCGGCCTCGGCGAGGAGCATTACAACCGCTATCCGCACATGTTTTCCGGCGGCCAGCGCCAGCGCATCGCGATTGCCCGTGCCCTGATGCTCAACCCAAGCCTGCTCGTTCTCGACGAGCCGGTGTCTGCGCTCGACCTTTCGGTGCAGGCCCAGGTGCTGAACCTGCTCGCCGATCTGCAGGATGAGTTCAACCTCACCTACGTCTTCATCAGCCACGACCTGTCGGTGGTGCGCTACATCGCCGACGAGGTAATGGTGATGTATTTCGGCGAAGCGGTGGAATACGGCACGCGCAACGAGGTCTTCGCCGATCCGAAGCACGACTACACCAAGACGCTGTTCGCTGCGACGCCGCGTGCGGATCCGGAAAGCATCAAGGCACGCTTGGCGCGAAAGAACGCGGCCTGAAATCACCCTACGCGGGCAGCGGCAGTCGGGTATTGACGGTCGCTGCCTGCTCCGCATTCTGCGAATTGGCCGGCTCCGGCAGTTTCTCCTCGTCGGTTGCGACCTTGAGGCACTGCACCACGGCATCCCTCAGCGACGAAACGTAGTAATTCGCGCCGAGCGTCGCGCGCATCGGCTCGCTTTTCAAAACCGCGTCTTCCGCCGGCCAGAGACCCACCAGCGTCGGTGCCTTCGCCTTCTGCTTCAGCCGGCGCAGCAGATAGCGCAGATGCGCCGGCGTTCCGCTGATCTCGAGATAGCTGATGCACACCATCTGCACGCCGGTCATGTCGAGATTGAAGATCTCCCGACGCGAGACGGCCGAGTGAGAAATGACGCGGGTGCCGAGCCCGTGCTTGTTCAGGAGCTGCGACAGCATCTCGGAGGCAGCCTCGTCGAGCGGTCCGCGACCGGCGACGCAGAGGATCGCCCCTTCCGCCTTCCAGGCTTCCGGAATTCCGCGCGCCTCCGGAATCGGCTTCGTAACTGCAGGCTGCTTGTTGGCCGGCTTCTCACTCTCCGGCGGCGCAACCGGCTCGTCTTCGGTTTCCTGCGGATGCGGCTCGACATCGTCGTGACCGCTGAGATCCTGCACGAGCGCGCGGGTCACATCCTTGACCTGATCGAGCTGGCGCTGAGTCAGCACGCCGCGCGTCGCATCGTTCGCGGCAAGCTGCAGGCCCCTGAGGGCGACCTCGTCGTAATAGGATGTGAGCGAACGGTCTCTCAGCAGAACTTCCGCCGATTCCAGCGCTTCGTCCGGATCTCCCGCCAGCATGCGCTGGTAGAGATTTTCCGCCGGTGTGAGAGCGGGCCGGTCGCCAAGAAGCACGTCTAGAAATTCCAGCCGCTCCACGTGCCGCCCGAGCACCACGAGGCACAGGGTCAGCGGCGTGGCGATGAGCAGACCGACGGGCCCCCAGAGCCAGGTCCAGAAGATCGCCGAGATCACGACGGAGAAAGGCGAAAGGCCCGTGCTCTGTCCATAGACGACAGGTTCGATCGCATGCCCCATCAGCGGCTCGCCGATCAGGAACAAGGCCAGGGTCATGAGCGCCATCGACCAGCCTGGATCGACTGCTGCAGCCAGCAGGATCGGAGGCAGGGCAGCGACGAACGAGCCGATATAGGGCACGAAGCGCATCAGCGCGGCGAAAACGCCCCACAGGACCGGGCTCGGCACCCCGATCAGCCACAGGCCGATGCCGGCCACGACGCCGAAGGCAGCGTTGAGGGCAAGCTGGGTTAGGAAGTAGCGGCTGAGCCGGCGCGCCGCATCATCCATCGCCACGGTGGTACGATGGAGATCGCTCGCTCCGAACAGGCGAATCATGCGGTCGCGCAGATCCTCACGTTGCATGAGGATGAAGATCAGCACCACGAAGACGATGCCCATGGTGGCGAGCGGTTCGAGCACAGGCAGCAGCACGTCCCGCGCCATCTGGGCGGGCGTCGGATCCGGCTCATGCACCTCGACCGGCAAAGGGCCGGATGCTTCCGGAGGCGTCTGTGCGTTCGGCCCTGACGAGGCCGGCGCCTGAGGCGGCGGAGGCTCGGCAACCGCACGGTCGAAGTGCCGGCCGAAGTCCTTCAGAATTTGCGGCAGCTTTCCAAGGGTGCCCTCGCGCAATGAGCCGACCTTGGTCTCGATAGTGGTCTGATAACGCGGCAGATCACTCGCCAAACCGGCCAGCTGAAAGCCGATGACTGCGCCAAGGGAGACGATGATGCCGAGGGCAACGAGCACCGCGATGATGACCGCCGGCACCCGGCCGAGACGCCACCGGCGCAGCACCTCCACGAAGGGCGCCAGCACGAAGGCGAGGAGGATGGCCAGCACGACAGGCAGGAACACGTCCTGCCCGACATAGAGCGCGGCCAGCACCACGACGCCGACGGCGAGCGTCAGCAATCCGGAAAGACCTGGAACGCCGGGAGGCTGGATCTCCGTCTCCGAAGGGGATACCGAGGGCGTGGGACGCATTCTGTCGATCTCTACAAGCGGGGAGCCGATCTCGCCGCCCTAAACAACGTGCTCGACGGCCAAACGATCCTTGAGCGCGACAGCAAAGCTTGTCCCGGAGCGAGCTGGGACCTTTTGCCATCTGCACGCGCGGGAATCAGGTCCCATCTCATCGAGATAACGACAATCCCTTCTTCAGCTCCGGCCTCCATGTCGATCACCAGACGCCATCTCCTGATCGGTGCAGCCCTCGCTGCCTCTTCGGCCGCCCACGCCCAACAGGACCAATCGACCGCAATGCCTGTCACCGCCCAACGCAACAGCTTCAAGAGCGGAGGCAAGGCCGTCGCCGTCGAGACCTTTCAGGCAACCGGAACCTCATCCCGACCTGCCATTCTCATGCTGCATGGCGCGGACGGCCTGAGCGCCAACACGCGATACCGCGAGGGCGCTCGGAATGTGGCTGCCGCCGGCTACCAGGTGCATCTCGTGCATTATCTCGACCGCACGGGCGAAAGGCGGGCCTCGTTCGGGACTCTCTTCCAGAATTTCGTGTCCTGGAGGGAGACTGTGCAGGATGCGCTGGCATTCGCCTCCGATCATTCCGGTGCGGATCCGCGCCGGGTCGGCATCATCGGGATTTCACTCGGCGCCGCCCTTGGGCTTGCCGTGGCCGGCTCCGACAGCCGCGTGAAGGCGCTTGTGAGCTATTTCGGCCCGCTGCCGGAGGGTGCGATCGCCACGACCTCCCGGCTGCCCCCGACTCTGGTGCTCCATGGATCGGCCGATCCCATCGTGCCCGTGTCGAACGCTTATGCCGTCGAGGCGCTGCTGCGCCAGCAGAATGTGCCGCATGAGATCAAGGTCTATCCCGGCCAAGGCCACGGCTTCAGAGGCGCGGCCGAGGTCGATGCGACCGCCCGATCCCTCGCGTTTCTCGAGCGCCATCTCGCCGGACTGCAGCGCCCGTGAATGCTGGGCCCCTTCCCGCAGGCGGCGGAGGCGATTAAGACTAGGCCCCTCTTTCAGGAAGCAGGAGCGATCATGACGGCTTCAGACGCGGCTCTCGCAGGCAATCCCCTTCTCACGCAGTGGACCACGCCCTTCGACCTTCCACCTTTCGAGAGCATCACGCCGGAGCACTACAAGCCTGCCTTCGACACGGCACTCGCCGAGCAGCAGGCCGAGATCGCCGCCATCGCGGACAATGCGGAGTCGTCCAGCTTCGCCAACACCGTCGAGGCACTGGAGAAAAGCGGGCGGACACTGAAAAAAGTCGGCGGCGTTTTCTTCAATCTCGCCGGCTCGCATACCAACGATGCGATCCAGGCCGTCGAGCGCGAGATGGCGCCGATTCTCGCCAAGCACCGCAACAGCATCTTCATGAACGAGGCGCTCTACAAGCGCGTGGCGGCGCTCTACAGCAAGCGCGACAGCCTCGGCCTTGCCCCCGAGCAGGCCCGCGTTCTCGACCGCTATCATACCATCTTCGTGCGCGCCGGGGCGAAGCTCGGGCCGGAGGAGAAAAAGCGACTCGCCGCGATCACGGAGCGGCTGGCAAGCCTCGGCACGCAATTCTCGCAGAACGTGCTGGCCGATGAAAAATCCTATCAGCTTGTTCTCGACGGAGAGACGGATCTCGAGGGCCTGCCATCCTTCCTGCGCGAGGCGGCCGCTCAGGCGGCGGAGGAGCGCGGCCTGAAGGGCAAGCATGTCATCACGCTCTCCCGCTCCAGCATCGAGCCGTTCCTGCAATTCTCCAAGCGGCGCGACCTGCGCGAGCAGGCCTTCAGGGCTTGGGCGGCACGCGGCGACAATGCGAATGCCACAGACAACAAGGCGATCATCGCCGAGACGGCGGCCTTGCGCGCAGAACGCGCGAAGCTTCTCGGCTACGAGACCTTCGCCGATTTCAAACTCGCCGATACGATGGCGAAGACGCCCGACAATGTCGCGAGGCTCCTGGACGATGTCTGGACACCGGCGATTGCCCGGGCAAAAGAAGAGCGCGACGACCTGCAGGCCCAGGCGCAGTCGGTCGGCGACAACATCGCCATCGAGCCGTGGGACTGGCGCTACTATGCGGATCAGGTGCGCATGGCGCGTCACAATCTCGACGAGGCGACGATCAAGCCTTACTTCCAGCTCGACCGCATCATCGAGGCTTCGTTCGAAACGGCGCAAAGGCTGTTCGGCTTGAGCTTCGAGGAACTGAAGGACTTTCCGCGCTATCATCCCGATATCCGCGCCTGGCAGGTGAAGGATGCGCAGGGCAACCCTGTCGGCACCTTCATCGGCGATTATTTCGCGCGGCCCTCCAAGCGCAGCGGCGCCTGGATGAGCGCCTTCCGCTCGCAGGAAAAGCTCTCGGGCGACATCCGCCCGATCATCGTCAACGTGATGAACTTCTCGAAAGGCGCAGCGGGCGAACCATCGCTCCTGAGCTTCGACGATGCGCGCACGCTATTCCATGAATTCGGCCACGGCCTGCACGGTCTGCTCTCGAACGTGACCTATCCGCTCCTGGCCGGCACGGCCGTATCGACGGATTTCGTAGAGCTGCCGTCGCAGCTCTACGAGCACTGGCTCTCGCAGCCGGACATCCTTCGCCGCTACGCCACCCATTACCGAACCGGCGAGCCGATCCCCGAAGCGCTGCTCGAACGACTCATGGCTGCGCGCAACTTCAACCAGGGCTTCGCCACGGTCGAATATCTCGCCTCCGCCTTCGTCGACCTCGCGCTTCATCGCCGCAAGGATCTGAGCAATCTCGACGTCTCGGCCTTCGAGGCGGAGACGCTGAAGAAGATCGGCATGCCGCGCGAGATCATCATGCGCCACCGCACGCCGCATTTCACGCATGTGTTCTCGGGCGACGGCTATTCGTCGGGCTATTACAGTTATCTCTGGTCGGAGGTGCTCGATGCGGATGCCTTCACCGCCTTCGAGGAGACGGGTAACGCCTTCGACAAGGAGATGGCGGACAAGCTGAAAACATTCATTTACTCAGCCGGCAATCTGCGCGACCCCGCCGAAGCCTACACGGCTTTCCGCGGACGCCTGCCTACGGCAGACGCACTTCTGGCCAAGCGCGGATTGGTGGCGGTGGTCGAAGACGCTTGAGGTCAAGTCGACGGGCCGGATCCGGCCCGTCACGCCGTCCCGGTGGTGAACTCGCGCGAGCGCTTCATGGCGTAGAAGCGGATCTTGCCGATTCGCGGCGTTTCCTTGGGCGAGACCTGAGGTGCCGGAAGCGGTCGCAGGACGCTCTTCAGGAAAGCCGCTCCTTGCGGATCGATCTCCAGGGCTTTCGCATCGAGCACCGGCATGGACGGCCTTTCCCTTCTGATTCGTGTTCGTTCGGAAACGCAACGCCAGTGAAGAAAAACACCTACGCTTGGGCGAAGTTCCTTCGATCAACGTGAGAACCGCAGCTCGCTGACCTGTCGGGAGACCCGCCCGGGGCGCACGATAGACTCCGGAAAATGGGCTTTATTGGGGCCGTCGGGAAAACGCTGCGGCTCCAGGCAGAGGCCGCCATGCTTGCCGTACTTGGCGCCATCCAGCCCTTCCACGGGGATGTCGATCAGGTGTCCATCGTAGAACTGGACGCCGGGCTCGGTGGTCCAGAGCTCCATGGAAAGGTCATTTCTGCGCGATGCCAGGGTCGCCGCGTGGCGAAGCTCGCCATAGGGCCCGCGCAGCACATAGTTGATGTCGTAGAGGGTGTGCTGCGCCCCGTGCACCGGACGCGCGGCAGTGAAGTCGTAATCCGTGCCGGCAACAATCAGGATCTCACCGGTAGGAATGAGGTCAGGCTGGGTTGGCGTGATGTAGTCGCCGGCGATCGTCAATTCATGCGCAGAGATATCGGGGCTGCCGTCGAGGTTGAAATAACCGTGGGTGGTGAGGTTGACCGGCGTCGGCCTGTCGCTCGTCGCCTCGAGCGCGATCTGCAGTCGCGAAGGTTCTCGGAGCGTGTAGGTGCAGGTCGCGACAACGCGGCCGGGATAGCCCATGTCGCCGTCCTCCGAGACGAGCCCCAGGGTCAGACTGGAGGGCGTGTGATCGACGATGCCCCAGAGGCGCGTGCCGAAGCCCATGCTGCCGCCATGAAGCTGATTCCTGCCCTCGTTGGCATCGAGTTCATATGTTTCCCCGTCCAGCGTGAATCGCGCCCCGCCGATGCGGTTGCCGTAGCGCCCAACGATGGCGCCGAAATAGGGGGAATGGGCGACGTAATCCTCGATGGAGTTGAGGCCGAGCACCACGCGCTGGGGAACATCCGCAAGCGGCACCACGAGATCGCGCACCACGGCGCCCCAGGTCAGGATTTTCGCCTCCATCCCGTCGGGCCCCTTGAGCGTGACCTGCAGGACGTCCTGGCCATTGAGGGTTCCGAAGCGCTCGATCGTCATGTTGCCTATCCCTCAAAGAAATGAGCCTTCAGGCCGCGGATGCCGCCGGTTTCGACCTGGAAGAGATGCCCTGCCATCACGTCGAGATGCGGGTCGCGGCCGATGGCGGCGGTGGTGATGTAGAGCGTTGTCAAATCCGGCCCGCCGAAGGCGCATTTCGTGACCTGCGCGGTCGGAACGGGCACGACACGCTCGACCGATCCGTCAGGCGCGAAGCGGGAGATGCGCGAAGCACCCCAATGGCAGACCCACACATAGCCCTCCGCATCGACCGCCATGCCGTCCGGATGGGCCCATCCCTCGCCGAAGCGGACGAAGGGATGAGGCTTGCCGATCCGGCCTCCTTGAGCGTCGAGAACATAGATCGTGCAGTCGACCGAATCGGTCGCATAGAGCTTCTTCCCGTCCGGGCTGAAGGCCGGCCCGTTGGTGACGATGATGCCGGAATGGAATTGAGTCAGCGCCTTGCCGTCCCAGCGCCAGAAAGCACCCGACTTGGTCTTCTCCTCGTCGTCCATGGTGCCGAAATAGATCGCGCCGTCCGGCCCGACATGGCCGTCATTGATGCGGTTATCGGGCTTGTCCTTGTCCGGGGACACGATGGGCTGCACCGCGCCCGTCCGGAGATTGAAGCGGGCAAGGCCCGACTTGAAGCCGGCGATGACCTCGTCCTCGTCCGGGGTGAGCGCGATGAAGCCGATTCGCTCGGGCGCGTCGATGCGGAAATGCTCCTTTGCTTCCGGCTGGTAGCGCCAGATGCCGGGATTCTTGATGTCGACCCAGAAGAGCGTGTTCGAGCGATGATCCCAGACGGGGCCCTCGCCCAGGATGCAGGCGCTGGCCACCGCCACATGCGGCGTCTGCGGATGAACGGCTGGATGTGTCATGTCGCTTCCCCTTGGCAGTTCGCGTGCTTCCTTGCCCTGCCGGTAACTCCGGCTGGGCGCGATGGGTCCCCTCAGGATGCGGGCGTCTCTGCGATTCGACGTGCGAGCGCGACAAGGCTCATGTCGGAGCCCGCCGGTCCCATGATCGACAGGCCCAGCGGCGCGCCGAGGCGGGAGGCGAGCGGGATCGAGACCTGCGGCAGGCCCGTCAGGACCGACAGGCAGAGCAGGTTCAGGGCGTTGTTGCGGTAGTCGTTCAGGGCCTCGTCGCTCTCGGACAGCAGCGGCGCGACATCCGGCATGGTCGGCAGGATCAGGACGGCGTCGCTGCCGAGGAGGGCGCCGAATCGTTTGCGGAACGCAGCCCGAATCACCTGCGATTCCACCACCTGGGCATCGGTGACGGCCTTCGAGAACTCGAACCGATCGGCCACGCCGGGACCGAGGGGCGGCCGGTAGCGCTCGATCATCGGCCCATCGACAATCCAGGCCTCCCGGCTCTGGATATAGCGCATGGCCCAGTAGAGCGCGGTGAACCCTTCCACGGCCACATCGACCGTCTCCGGCTGCCCGAGTACGGCCTCCGCCTGCCGCAGCGCCGGCGCGAGCGCCTCCCGCACATCCGCGTGGAGCAGAGCGAAGGCGTCCCTCGCCAGCAGCACCCGGGGCTTTTCCGGCAGGGGCGAGGGATCCGGCCCGAGCAGGACCTCGCCGACCCGCACGAAAGTGGCGCCATCGCGGGTGAAATAGCCGCAGGTGTCGAAGGACGGCGCCAGATCGTGGCAGAGTTCGAGGCTGACCCGGCCATGGGTCGGCCGGATGCCGAAGAGGCCGCAATGATTCGCCGGCGCCCGGACCGAGCCGCCCGTATCGGTGCCGAGGGCGAAGTCGCACAGCCCGTTCGAGACGGCGGCTGCCGAGCCCGCGGACGAGCCACCGGGGATCCGATCGGGCGCGCCTCCGTTCACCGGCGTGCCGAAATGGGCGTTCTTGCCGCTCATGGAAAAGGCGAGTTCGTCGGTGATCGTCTTGCCCACGAGGCGGGCGCCGGCATCGAGGAGCCTCTGCACCGTCGGCGCCGTGCGCATCTTGATGCCGGACATGGCGAGCATGTGCGGCGAGCCGCAGGCGGTGGGGTAGCCCGCCACGTCGAACAGATCCTTGGCGGCAAAGGTCAGGCCCGACAGCGGCCCGTTCGGGGCATTGGCGACCGGAACGGCCGGATAGGGCATGAAGGCATGGGCGGGGTCGCGGTCGAGGAGCATGGATTCACTACACCACGGGGACGAGGGGATCGCGAATGTGTCACTCTCTTCCCGCCGGGGGCAAGGCAGGATTTGAGGAACCGCAGGATTTGGTGAAGCTCGGCAGTTTTCGTCTTCCTTCCCGGTGCGATTGGCCCTAAATCCACGCAGGTTCTCGTTTTCAAGGAACGCACAATGGCGACAACATCGACGATCCGCTGGCTGGCCCTTGGAGTGGCGCTCGCGCTCGGATCTCCCGCCGTGCAGGCTCAGCCCGCTCCGATCAAGATCGGGGAGCTCAATTCCTATGCCAGGCAGGCCGCTTTCACGGTGCCCTACCGCGACGGCTGGCAGCTGGCGCTCGACGAGATCAACGCCAAGGGCGGCGTCCTCGGCCGCAAGCTCGAGATCATCTCCCGCGAGGACGGCGCGACCACGGGCGACGCCACCCGCGTGGCCGACGAACTCGTAAGCCGTGAGGGCGTATCCCTGCTCTTCGGCTCCTTCCTGTCGAATGTCGGCGTCGCCATGGCGGATTTCGCCAACCAGAAGAAGATCGTCTATATCGCAGCCGAGCCGCTGACCGATGCGATCACCATGGGCCAGGGCAACCGCTACACCTTCCGCATCCGGCCCAACAACACCATGCAGGTCGGCATGCTGGTCGACCAAGCCAAGGCCTCCGGTGCGAAGCGCTGGGCCATCGTCGCGCCGAACTACGAATACGGCCAGTCAGCGGCCGCCGCGTTCAAGCGCCTGATCCAGGAGCGGATTCCGGGCGCCGAGATCGTCGCCGAGCAATATCCGGCGCTCGGCAAGATCGAGGCAGGCCCCACCGTCTCGGCGCTCGAGCAGGCCAAGCCCGACGGCATCTTCAACGTGCTCTTCGGCCCCGACCTCACCCAGTTCGTCCGCGAAGGCAACACCCGTGGCCTGTTCGAAAAGGCGACCGTTCTGTCGCTTCTCACCGGCGAGCCCGAATGGCTCCTGCCCCTGAAGGACGAAGTGCCGGAAGGCTGGACCGTGACGGGCTATCCCTGGGACCAGATCACCGAGCCGAAGCACAAGGCCTTCGTCGACGCCTACCGCGCCAAGTACAACGACACGCCGCGTCTCGGCTCGCTCCTCGGCTACATGGTCGTCTACATGATCCGCGACACCATCGAGCGGGCCGGCTCGACTGACACGGAGGCTCTCATCAAGGCGCTCGAGGACGCGAAGTTCGACACCGTCGTCGGTCCCGTCACCATGCGTGGCATCGACAATCAGTCCTCGATGGGCGCCTGGGTCGGCAAGCTCGCGCTGAAAGGCGCCGCGGGTGGCATGACGGACTGGGCCTACAAGGACGGCACCTCGTTCATGCCAACCGAGGGCGAGGTGAAGGCGGTGCGGAAGGATTGACGCGCCTTCACCCTCCCCTTGAGGGGGAGGGTCGACCGTAGGTCGGGGTGGGGTGGCACCACAACAGAAAGCGATCATGGCCGACATCAGCCGCTTCAGACGTGAGAGAGCAAAGCAACTCCGCTCCAAAACCACCGAGGCGGAACAAGCCCTCTGGCGCGCCCTGAAGCGCATCCCGGTCTACGGAAGCCATTTCCGCCGCCAGGTTCCCATCGGTCCTTATGTTGCAGATTTCGCCTGCCTGAAAGCACGTCTTCTCATCGAACTCGACGGCGGGCAACATTCGCAGGACGACATCATAGCCAAGGATGAAGCCCGGACCCGCTGGCTCGAACAAGAAGGCTATCGTGTCATCCGGTTCTGGAACGCCGAGCTGACCGAGAACATGAACGGTGTTCTCGATACCATTTACGCGGCCCTGTATGGCTCGCCTCAATCGGAAGCGCTTGCGCTTCCCACCCCACCCCGGCCTGACGGCCGACCCTCCCCCTCAAGGGGAGGGTAGACCATGGATCCCTCCTTCCTCGCCGTTCAGGCGCTGAGCGGCCTTTCCAGCGCTTCATCACTTTTCATCACCGCCTGCGGCCTGACCATCGTCTTCGGCGTCACGCGGATCGTGAACTTCGCCCACGGTTCGCTCTACATGATCGGCGCCTACACGGCCGCGACCCTCGTGCCGCGGCTGCTCGAATTCTCCTTCGGCCCCACCTCCTTCTGGGCCGGCATCCTGCTCTCGGCGCTCATCGTCGGCATCATCGGCGTTATCATCGAAGTGCTGCTCCTGCGGCGCATCTACGGCGCGCCGGAGCTTTTTCAGCTCCTCGCCACCTTCGGCGTGGTGCTGGTGGTGCAGGATCTCGTGATCCAGATCTTCGGGCCGGAGGATATTCTCGGGCCACGGGCTCCTGGCCTGCGTGCACCGGTCGAAATTCTCGGACGGCGCTTCCCATCTTACGAACTCGTGCTGATCGCGGCCGGCCCCGTCGTGCTGGGGCTGGTCTGGCTTCTCCTGCGCAGGACGCGGTTCGGCGTGCTGGTGCGGGCGGCAACGCAGGATCGCGACATGGTCGCATCGCTTGGCGTCAACCAGGCTATGCTGTTCACCGGCACGCTGTTTCTCGGCGCATTCCTCGCAGGCCTCGGCGGCGCGCTGCAGATCCCGCGCGTCTCGGCCCATGCGGGCATGGATCTGTCGATCATCGCCGAGGCCTTCGTCGTCACCGTGGTCGGCGGCATGGGCAGCGTGCCGGGGGCCTTTCTCGCGGCGCTCGTCATCGGACAGCTGCAGGCCTTCGGCATCCTGATCTTCCCGAAAAGCACCCTCGTCGTCGTGTTCCTGCTCATGGCCGTGGTGCTGGCGATCCGGCCCTACGGTTTCTTCGGGCGCGCCGAAATCGTGGGCGGCACCCATGCGATCGGCATTGCAAGCCACAAGCCGCTGCCCGGGCGAACCTACATCCTGCTCGTCGTGATCGCGGCTCTCGCCGCCTTCCCGCTCGTCGCGGATGCCTATCTCCTGAAGGTCGCGACCGAGATCCTGATCTTCGCGCTCTTCGCCTTCAGCCTGCAGCTCCTCATCGGCGTCGGCGGGCTCGTGAGCTTCGGCCATGCGGCCTTCTTCGGGCTCGGCGCCTATGGCGCGGCGCTGGCGGTGAAATGGTACGGCGCCTCGATGGAGACCGCACTGCCCCTTGGGCTCGCGCTGGCGGCTTTAGGCGCGATGCTGATCGGCGCCTTCGTGGTGCGTCTGTCCGGCATCTATCTCGCCATGATGACGCTGGCTGCCGCGCAGATCCTCTATGCGGTCGCCTTCCAATGGGTCGACGTGACCGGCGGCGACAACGGCATCGTCGGCGTATGGCCCTCACAATGGGCGAGCGGGCCCGTGCCCTATTACGCCCTGACCGCCGCGCTGACCCTCGTGACTGTGCTGCTTTTGAGGCGCATCATCGACGCGCCCTTCGGCTATGCCCTGCGCGCCGCCCGCGACTCGGAGGCCCGTGCGGAAGCGATCGGATTGAGGATCCGCCGGCATCGCTGGCTCGCCTTCATGATTTCGGGAGCCGCCGCCGGGCTTGCCGGCGGCCTCTATGCCTTCTCACGCGGCTCGGTGGATCCGAGCCTTCTCGGCATCTCGACCTCGGTGGACGCGCTCACCATGCTGCTGCTGGGCGGCATTCAGACCGTCACGGGGCCACTCATCGGCGCCGGCGTGCTGCATTTCCTGCGTGACCAGATCATGCCACTCACGTCGTACTGGCGCCTGGTGCTGGGCTTGAGCATCATCGCCATGGTGCTGCTCTTCCCGCGCGGTCTCGTCGGCACCATCCGGCACTGGCAGGAGCAGCGCGCATGACGCTTCTCACCGTCACTGGCCTGCACAAGTCCTTCGGCGGCGTAGTAGCGGCGCGCGATGTGACATTCACCGTCGAGCGCGGCGAGATGCTGGCGATCATCGGCCCCAATGGGGCCGGCAAGTCGACTGTTTTCAACATGGTCGGCGGACAGTTGAAGGCCGATCGCGGCAAGGTCCTGCTCGACGGGCAGGACATCACCCACGCTTCGCCGCAGGCCCGCTTTCGCCGCGGCGTCGGGCGTACCTTCCAGGTGGCGCAGACTTTTCTCTCCATGAGCACGGTCGAAAACGTGCAGATGGCGCTGATCAGCGCCCGCCGGCAGAGCGGCAGGCTCTGGTCGCCTGCCCGGGAGCGCCATCGCGACGGGGCCATGGAGCTTCTCGCCAAGGTCGGCATGGCGGAGGCGGCGGATATTCCCTGCTCGGCGCTGGCCTATGGCGACGTCAAGCGGGTGGAGCTTGCCGTGGCGCTGGCGGGAGCGCCAAAGCTCCTTCTCATGGACGAGCCCACCGCCGGCATGGCCCCGCGCGAGCGGGCTGCACTGATGGACCTGACCGCGTCCATCGCCGCCTCGCAGGGCATCGGAATCCTCTTCACCGAGCACGACATGGATGTGGTCTTCGGCCATGCGGCCCGGGTGCTCGTGCTCCTGCGCGGCCAGATCATCGCCGCAGGCAGTCCGGATGAGATCCGCCGGGATCCGCAGGTGCGACGGGCCTATCTCGGCGATGACCACGCCCTGGAGCGGCCGAAAGGGTTGGCCCCCGCATGAAACGCGATGTGCTGCTCGATGTGAGGCACCTCAACGCCTTCTACGGCCGGGCGCAGGTGCTCTTCGACCTGTCTATCCACCTCTATCCGGGAGAGGTCGTGGCCCTCCTCGGCCGCAACGGAGCCGGCAAGACCACGACGCTGAAGGCGATCATGGGCCTGATCTCGGCCACCGCGACCCATGCAACCTTCAAGGGTCACACCCTCGGCAAGCTGCCCACCTACAAGATCGCCCGGCTGGGGCTCGGCTACGTGCCCGAGGACCGGCGCATCTTCACCGATCTCACCGTCGACGAGAACCTGGAGACCGGGCGCCGCGAGGCGGTCGCCGGTCGCGCGCCCTGGACGCCGGAGCGTCTGTTCCGGCTTTTTCCCAATCTCGCCGAGATGCGCGGGCGGCGCGGCAACCAGATGTCCGGCGGCGAGCAGCAGATGCTGGCGATTGCCCGCACCCTCATGGGCAATCCGGACGCGATCCTGCTCGACGAGCCCTCCGAGGGCATCGCCCCGGTCATCGTCCAGATGATGGCCGATGCGATCCGGGCCATGAAGGCGGAAGGGGTGGCGGTGCTGCTGTCCGAGCAGAACTGGGCCTTCGCCGCCGGGATCGGCGACCGGGCCTGCGTCATCGAGCGCGGCGAGATCCGGTTCCAGGGCTCCATGGCCGAGCTCGTCGCCGACGAGGGGCTGCGGACGGAGACCCTTGGAGTTTAGAAGCCACGGCTCGGGCCCGAGACCATAAACCCCAGGCTAAACCGTTGACGGAACGGGCCGAAAGGACGATATGCAGCCATCCGGCGCCCCGTCCGCGCCACATCCCAGAAGAGTTTTAAAGAGGAATTCCCGCTTCATGGGCGTCATCCATGTGACCGACCGCGCCGGCGAGCGCCATACCCTCGAGGCCATCGAGGGCTGGCGGGTGATGGAGATCATCCGGGACTGGGGTCTGCCCATCGAGGGCCTGTGCGGCGGAGCCTGCGAATGCGCCACCTGCCACGTCTTCGTCGCCGAGGACTGGCTCGGCAGGCTCTATCCTCCCACCGACGAGGAAGAGGACCAGCTCGACACGGTAGTGACGAAGCCGAATTCCCGCCTCTCCTGCCAGATCCTCTGGACCCCCGAACTCGACGGCCTGGAGGTCACCCTCGCTCCTACGGGAGCGTGACTGTCACAAGAATTTTCAGGCGAAGTGGACACCGGTTCGCCGCCCGAAAATGCGTCAAAAAAGTCTGCTGAGCGGATGAGGATCCGCCGGATCCTCATCCGCTCAGCCTGCCACATTGCCAAGACTGGGAGACCGTGCTTTGCGAAGGCCGTCTCTCGAAGGAGCCTGTTCATGACCGACCATATCGAAACGGACGTCGTCATCATCGGTGCCGGGCCTGTGGGCCTGTTCGCCGTATTCGAACTCGGTCTCCTCGACATCAAATGCCATCTCATCGACATCCTGCCGAAGGTCGGCGGCCAATGCGCCGAGCTTTATCCGGAGAAGCCGATCTACGACATTCCCGGCTTCCCGATGGTGACCGGCCAGGGCCTCGTCGACAACCTGATGGCGCAGATCGAGCCGTTCCATCCGACCTTCCACCTCAACGAGATGGTGGAGAGCCTGGAATCCATCGGCACGCCCGAGGCGCCGCTGTTCAGGGTCAAGACGTCGGAGAACGGCACGACCTTCACCTGCAAGGCGGTGATCGTCGCCGCCGGCGGCGGATCGTTCCAGCCGAAGAAGCCGCCGATCGACCATATCGAGGATTACGAGGGCACCGGCGTGTTCTACGCCGTGCGCAAGATGGAGATGTTCCGCAACAAGAAGGTGCTCATCGTCGGCGGCGGCGATTCCGCGCTCGACTGGACGGTGAACCTGCAGCCGATCGCCAAGCGCCTCACTCTGCTCCATCGCCGTGACGCCTTCCGCGCCGCGCCGCACACGGTGGAGAAAATGCGCTCCCTCGTCGCCTCCGGTGAGATGGACCTGCATCTCGGCCAGGTGACCACCCTCAAGGGCGAAGCGCCGGTGCTGGAGGGCGCCGTGATCCGCAAGGACGATGGCTCGGAACACATTGTCGATTGCGACGTGATGCTGCCCTTCTTCGGGCTCACCATGAAGCTCGGCCCCATCGCCGATTGGGGCCTGAACCTGCACGAGAATCTGGTTCCGGTCGATACGGAAAAATTCGAGACCAACGTCCCGGGCATCTTCGCCATCGGCGACATCAACATCTATCCCGGCAAGCTCAAGCTCATCCTCTCCGGCTTCCACGAAGGCGCGCTGGCGGCGCAGAAGGTGCACCGCTACGTCTATCCGGAGAAGAAGCTCCTGTTCCAATACACGACGTCGTCGACCAGCCTGCAGAAGAAGCTCGGCGTCGCGGCCTGACCGGGCCGGCGGCGATCGTCGCCGCCGCTCAGAGCATTTTTCGGCGAAGTGGATCCGGTTCGCCGTAAAAAAATGCGGCAAAAGACAAGTGCTGTTCCACGCGAGTGGAACAGCACTAAAGCAGGATGTTGCCGTTCGTGCCCCAGCTGATGCCGAGCCCAACTGTGATCGCGAAATTGGGGGCTGCGCTGGTGCCGGCATTTCCGACGAAGCCGTAAAGGATTCCGTTGCTGAAATCGTAGCACAGCGTCCCGGCGGCGAGCGTGGCCGGGATACCGGTGCCGAGAACGATGATCGAGGAAAACGCATCGTCGGCGCCGCCGTTGATCGCGTCGATCCTGGAGAGATCGAGCACGTCCTGGCCGTTGTTGAAATCGGTGATGACGTCGCCCGCCGTGTCTTCGATCGTGACGAAGACGAAGGTATCGCGATCCGCGCCTCCGACATACCGATCGGCGCCAAGCCCGCCGTGAAGGATGTCGGCGCCATCGCCGCCGTCGAGGGTGTCGTTATCCTCACCTCCGTTCAGCGTGTCGGCCCCGCCGAAACCATGGAGCTGGTCAGCGCCGTACATGCCGATGAGCGTGTTGCCGACATCGTTGCCCGAGATGGAATCCGCCCGGATGGTACCCCGAACGCCCTCGATCGAGGTGAGCCTGTCCCTGCCGTATCCGCCCGTGACGCTGGCTTCCTGGAACTCATTTCGCAGATCGATCGCGATCGCGGAACCGGCGAGAAGATAATCGACGATATCGTGTCCGGCGCGACCATTGAGAATGTCGTTGCCCTGTCCGCCATCGAGGTAGTCGTTCCCGGTACTGCCGCTCAGCGTATCGTCGAACGCGCTTCCGGCAAGGCCTTCGATGCCCTCGAAGATGTCGCCGGTAAAAGGGTCGAGGCCGTCGCCGAGGACCACGTTGATACCGGCCCCAGCATGTCGGTAATCGACGATGTCCATGCTGGCACCGCCTTTGAAGGTGTTGCCGACGGTGCGCGCGGCGCCGGTGAATCCGCTGACGAAGCGGTCGTCGAAAGCGGTTCCGATGACGCCCTCGATGCTGATCAGCTGATCGGAGAGGCCTTGGAGCGCAACGCCGGTATTGATCGCAACTTGCTGGCCTGCGGCGAGATCGACGAAGACGCCTCCGCCGAACACGCCCGATGAGGGATGCTTGGAGTAATCGGTGTAGTCGTACCCGTCTCCTCCATCGATGACATCCACGATGCTGCTCAGGCCGTTCACATCGTATCCGCCGTCGAGCGTGTCGTCTCCACCAAGTCCCCGAAGCGTCTGCTCGGTATTGCCGAGCGTGACCGCGATGTGATTGTTCAGGCTGTTCCCGTTCGAGAACAGAACCCCGAAGGTTCCGACGATCAGGTTCTCCACATGGGCCTGCAGGAAGTACTCACGCTGCACGAAGCCTGGGACGAGCCTGATGGTGTCGAGCCCCTCGTCGTCGTTCTCGATCACCATATCCGCCTGCTGGGCAAGGATATAGGTGTCGTCACCGGCGCCGCCGATCAGCGTGTCCGCACCCGCGCCACCATCGAGCGTATTGGCAAGAGCATTGCCTTCGATCCGGTTGGCGAGGGCGTTGCCCGTCCCCCGCACCGCGAGGCCCGCAAGCGTCAGGTTCTCGAGGTTGTCGACCAGCGTGTAATCGAAGGATGCGACGACGGTGTCGATGAAGCCGTCGCCGGTGCCCGCCGTCTCGCTGAGGATCGTGTCGCCGGTCTCGTCGACGATATAGGTGTCGTTGCCGGCGCCCCCGATGAGCGTGTCCACGCCCGCACCGCCATCGAGCGTGTTGGCGAGAGCATTGCCGCTGATGCGGTTCGCAATCCCGTTGCCGGTGCCTCTCGTCGCGGACCCGGTCAGGGACAGCATTTCGAGGTTGGCGCCGAGCGTATAATCGGCGGAGGCGAAGACCATGTCGGTGGTGCCGGCCCCGGTTCCGGCCGCCTCGCCCTCGATGACGTCGCCAGTATCGTCCACCACATAGACGTCGTCGCCCTCACCCCCGATGAGCCGATCGGCGCCCATTCCGCCATCGAGAGAATCGCCACCGGCGCCGCCGATGATGACGTCGCTGCCCGCACCGCCGAGGAGGGTGTCCGCTCCCTCGCCGCCATCCAGGCCGTCATCGCCACCGCCGCCCGCGATGTTGTCGGCCCCGAGCCCTCCGATCAGCGTATCGCTGCCGGCGCCGCCGTCGAGCGCGTCGGCTCCCTCGCCGCCATCGAGCATGTCGGAGCCCGTCCCGCCTTCGATCGAATCGTTGCCGTCCTCACCGAAAACCTGGTCGGCGCCGCCGCCGGCGCGGATCGTGTCGAAGCCGGCGCCGCCCCGGACGATATTGGCGAAATCGTCCGCATCCGTGCCGATCTCGATGAGATCGCCGAAACGGCCAGCCTCGACGATCTCGAAGCCGCTCAAGGTGTCGTTGCCCTGGCCGGTCGCCGTCCCGCTGCCGGTGGAATCGAGGCGGATGACGAGGGCCGATCCGGCGGAGGAGAAGATCGCCCGATCCGCGCCGCCGAGACCGCCGGCGAGCCTATCGTCGCCGGCATCGCCATGTATCGCGTCGTCGCCCGCACCACCGTCGAGCGAATCGTTGCCTGCGCCGCCGAAAAGCGTGTCATCGCCGGTGGCGCCAAGGAGCGTATCATTGCCGTCGAGGCCATGAAGCGTGCTGTGCCGCGCAGAATTCGCCGTGATGACGTTTGCAAAGTCGTTCCCGGTGCCGATCGCAGCTGCGCCGGCAAGCCTGAGATTCTCCACATGCGCGCCGAGGGTATGATCGACGCTCGCCTCGACCGTGTCGATTCCCGCGTCTGCAGCGTCCACGACGACATCGTTCAGATTGTCGACGGAATAGAGATCGTTGCCCGCACCGCCGGTCAGCGAGTCGCTGCCCGCGCCGCCGATCAGCGTATCGTCGCCGCCGCCGCCGAAGAGCGCGTCATTGCCGCTGCCTCCGTCGAGCCGATTGGCAGTGAGAACGCTATCGGCGCCGCCCGTGAGCGTGTCGCCGAACGACGAGCCGATCGCATTCTCGATGCTTGAGAGCCGGTCGGTTCCCGCGCCCTTCGTGTTCTGCGCCGTTGTCCTGGCGAGATCGACCGACACGCCCTTGGTCGCGCCCGCATAGCTTGCCGTGTCGCTGCCTGTGCCGCCGATCAGCCTGTCATTGCCGGCACCGCCGATCAGCGTGTCGTCGCCGGCAGCACCGTCGAGCGTATTGGCTGCGCCGTTGCCGGTGATCACGTTGGCAAGCGCATTGCCTTTTCCCTTGGCGATCCGCCCGCCGAGGATGAGGTTCTCGACCCCCGATGTGAGCGTGTATCCGCTTACCCGCGCCTCGACCGTATCGAGGCCGCCATTCGCCGTCTCCCGGACCCGGTCGCGTAAGGAATCCACCGCATAGCGATCGTCGCCCGAACCGCCCACGAGCGAGTCGTTGCCGCTGCCGCCGATCAACGTGTCGTTCCCTGCGCCACCGAGCAACGTGTCGTTGCCGCCGCCGCCATTCAGCTTGTCGTGGGCTGCGCCGCCGGAGAGCTTGTTGGCGGCACCGTCGCCCGTCGTGACTTTCGCAGTGGGCTTATTTGTGCCTCCGGCGATCCCCGTCTCTTTCGGAAGCGTCGAGCTCTCCATTTTGGATTGCCGGGAATGGCCGGGAAGAGGGAAGGAGAACGAGGCCGATAACGCAACCGGGCCGGTTGCTGCGGCTCCCGGATCGCCGCTTGTCCAGGCAGGAAGGCGATTGCCATAGGCCTGCTCGCCCGGCGCACCGAAGAGCACGTCGAGGCCGGGCCAGACCATTGGGCGGATGAGGGCATTGCTCCAGCGATCCGAGCCCAGCTCGCCCGGGTCTGTTCGAAACGGTAACCTGATGAAATCGGACATGGGCTGAACTTTCCCGATAAGGACAAGCTTCCCATAGATTTATTATAACATATGTTAGTCGACAAGGTCCTGGGGCGGCGTCGAAGCCGGACCCGTTGGCCCTTGCGGCGAATCTGCCTTTCTGAAACTCTCCCGCCCATGACGCTTACGACAGAACTCACTCTCGGCCGCCGCGTGATGGCGATGATCGAGGAACTCGCCCGGCATACGGACGAGCCCGGCCGCCTCACCCGTCTCTACCTCTCCGACGCACATCGCAGGGCCGCCGAGGCGACGCTCGGCCTGATGCAGGCGGCGGGACTGAATGCCCATATCGATGCGCTCGGTTCCGTCATCGGCCGCGTCGAGGGCGCCGACTCCAAAGCTCCTGCGATCCTCATCGGCTCGCATATCGATTCCGTCGTCGACGCGGGACGCTTCGACGGAAATCTCGGCGTGGTGCTGGGCATCGTCGCCGTCGAGGCCTTGAAGCAGCAGGGGATCGCCCTCGCCTGCCCCATCGAGATCGTCGCCTTCGGGGACGAGGAAAATGTGCGCTTCCCGACCAACCTCTCCACCTCGCAGGCTCTTGCCGGTCGGTTCGATCCGGCCTGGCTCGACGGCAAGGATCAGGATGGCATTTCCCTGCGCGACGCTTTGATCCGCTTCGGCGGCGATCCGGCAGGGGCCGCAGCGCTCGCCCGCGATCCGGTGCGCTATCGGGGCTATCTCGAGGTGCATATCGAGCAGGGACCGCTGCTCGAAGCGAAGAATTTGCCTGTCGGCATCGTCTCCGCCATCAACGGCATCACCCGGGCCCGCGCCAGCGTCGTCGGCGAAGCGGGCCATGCCGGCACCGTGCCGATGAATATGCGCCGCGATGCGCTGGCCGCCGTTGCCGAGATGATCGGCATCGTCGAGCGCGCGGGCTCGCCCCTCACCGACACGGTGGCGACCGTCGGCGTGGCGCAGGTGCAGCCCGGCGCGATCAACGTCATTCCCGCACGCGTCGACTTCACCCTCGATGCGCGCTCGCCGGACGACGCGGTGCGCCACGCCATGGTGGAGGACATCGTGACCGAGTGCCATGCGGCGGCGCAGCGGCGCGGGGTGGCGTTCACCATCGAGCCGTTCATGGAATCGCCCGCGACGCCCATGGACAAGAGCCTGATCGGACAGCTCGAGGATGCTGCACGAAAGCTCGGCATCGAGCCGCTGCATCTCTCCTCCGGCGCAGGCCACGATGCGGTCGCCATGGCCAATCTCTGTCCCTCCGCCATGCTCTTCGTGCGCTGCAAGGGCGGCATCAGCCACAACCCGGCGGAGTCGATCACGGTCGAGGATGCGGATGTGGCGGCGCGCGTGCTGATCGAGGCAGTCAGACGGATCGCAGCGTGAGGTGTGCTCGATGAGGCCAACACCGATCATCGAGTTCGTCGATGAGGAGCCAGCGCTCCATGATGTCGTGCTCAACGGCGTGCGAGGCTTCAACGCGACGCTGTTTGCCGGTCATCCGCCGGGGCGAGATCTCTCCATCGCCATCCGCGATCCGGACGGCGGTGCACCCGTCGGCGGACTCTGCGGCCGCACGAATGGCGGCTGGCTCGGCATCGAGCTGATCTTCGTGCCCGAATCCCTTCGCGGGATGGGCCTTGCGACGAAGCTCATAGCGATGGCCGAGGACGAAGCGAAACGCCGAGGCTGTCACTCCGTCTGGATCGACACGCTCAATCCCGCGGCGTTTCGTCTTTATCAACGTCTCGGTTACGAGATCTTCGGCGAGCTCAAGGATTATCCCGTCGGCAACAGCCGCGTCTTCCTGCAGAAGACTCTCGCGCCACTCAGCTGATCGCCGTCAGCCGCGCCAGTCATCGGCGAGCACGGCCCAGCGCTCGTGATCGCGCCATTCGCCGCTGATCTTGAGATAACGCGGCGAATAGCCTTCCTGACGAAAGCCCAGTCTCTTGACGAGAGCGCGCGACGGCTCGTTGCCCGGCTGGATGTTCGCCTCGAGGCGGTGCAGGCCGAGGGCGTTGAAGCCGTGCGACACCACCTGACCCACCGCCTCGGTCATCAGGCCGCGTCCGCTCAGGCCGGCCATGCCGTAATAGCCGAGATAGGCGCTCTGGAAGAATCCGCGCACGATCTCGCTCACATTCACCACGCCGATGATTCGTCCGCTCTCCCGCTCGCGTGCGATGAATCCGAGAGAGCGCTCTCCGTCACAGCGCGCGAGATAGCCGAGAAAGCTCGCTTGGTCACGGCAAGGCGACACCCAGGGCTCGTGCAGGGCAATGCTTGCCAGATTGGCGGCGATCAGTTCGGCCGCATCGGTGGCGTTTACGGTGCGAATGACAACGCGGGACAACATGAGATTCATTCCAGCTTCAGGAACCATGGCATAGACAGGTCGTTGTCGTCTGCTGCTTAAAAACATAAGGAATGGACCATGCGAGCCATCATCCTCCCCGCCTTCGCTCTCGCCCTCGGTGCCGGCTTCTTCGCTGCACCGCAAGAAGCGCAGGCGCGCTTCAGCCCCGAGCAGGTCCAGGCACCATCGCTCGTCGACAACGTTGCCTGCGTCACGCGCCGCGTCCGCACCGTGACCCCGAGCGGTCGCGTGGTTTTCCGCACCGTCCGCGATTGCGGCGTGCGGCCCGGCTGGAATCGCCCGAATCGCTGCCGCTGGGTGCGCGAACGCGTCGTGCGGCCGAACGGAAGTATCGTCTATCGCGAAGTTCGCCGCTGCCGCTGACCGAACGCAGCATAAGCATCCAGGGCCCGGCATCGCCGGGCCCTTTCTCTTTACTCCAGCTCGCCCACTGCGCTCTCGACCGCTGCGACCACCGCGCCGGAGCGCACGAGATCGAGCGCCTGGCGCATCTCGGTGGCGTACCAGCGATCGCCGTCGAGCGCCGGCGGAATGACCGCGCGGATCGCCTCCATCGCGGCGCGCGATCCTTTTCCGAGCGGATGATCCTTTGCGATCGGCTCGACGAGGGTCAGCGCCTGCGCCGCCATCAGCAATTCGCCCGCCACGATCTGCTCCACGTTCTCGACGATGGTGCGTGCTTTGCGACCGCTCCAGGTCGAGTTGGAAACGTGATCCTCCGCATTGGACTTGCCGGGAACGGAATCCACCGAACCGGGCGTCGCCAGGCCGCGGTTTTCCATGACGAGCGCCGACATCGAGCACTGCACCGTGGCGAAGCCCGTGTTGAGGCCGCGCTTGCCGGCAAGCAGATTTCGCGGCAGCCCGTAGGACATGGTGGGATCGATGAGACGCGCAAGCCGCCGCTCGGAAATCGCACCGAGATCGGCCATGGCGATGGCGAGAAAATCCATCGCCTGAGCCATATACTGGCCGTGGAAATGGCCGCCCGAGATCGACACGTAGCCGCCCTCGCCGTCATCGAAGATCAGCGGATTGTCGGTGGCGGAATTCATCTCCGTGCCGACGATGCGCTCCACATACTCGATCGCCTCGACGGCGGGTCCGTGAACCTGCGGAGTGCAGCGCAGGGAATAGACGTCCTGCACGCGCGGAGCCGCGGGCTGCCCGGGCTGGCGCGGCTCATCGGGAAACACGACGTCGCGCGCGGCTTGCGAGCAACGTTTCGTGCCTTCCAGAATGCGCAGGAGGTTGCGCGCTACGCGCGCCTGGCCGGGATGCGGACGCGCCTTGTGCACGCGCGGATCGAAGGCGGCGAGCTCGCCGCGCATGGCTTCCAGCGACAGGCACATGGCGATATCCGCCTGCTTCAGCAGGCGGCGCGCGTCGTGCGTGGCGAGCGCGCCGAGGGCGAGCGAGGTGGTCGAGCCGTTGATGAGAGCGGAGGCATCCTTCGCACCGAGATCGAAATCGGGATCGAAGCCCGCCGCCTGAATAGCCTCGCGCGCCGGCATGAGTTTTCCGCGATAGATCATCTCGGCCTCGTCGAAACCGCAGACGGCGCCGGCCATATGGGCGAGCGGCGCGAGATCGCCGGAAGCGCCGACGGAGCCCTTCTGCGGGATCACCGGATGCAGGCCGGCATTGAGAAAGGCGAGAAGCCGCTCGACGAGCTCGACGCGCGGGCCGGAATAATTCGACGCGAAGGCATTGGCGCGCAGCAGCATCATGGCGCGCGTCACGTCCTCGGAGAAAGCCTCGCCGACACCGGTCGCATGGGCGTAGACCGTCTTGCGCTGATAGGCGGCCATGTCTTCGATCAACACGCGCTGATCCTTGAACAGGCCGACGCCGGTGTTGAAGGCATACATGAGCGGCGCGTCGTCATGCATCCAGGTGCGGTCGATGTAATCGCGCGTCGCCGCGATGCGCTCGCGTGCCTCCGGCGCCAGAGCCGCCTGCGCATAGTTCCCCTGCGCATCCGGGCGGGCGACCCGCACCGCGGCCTCAATGCGCAGAGTGGCCCCGTCGAGCTTGACCGTCATCGCTGTACCTCACGTTGATGGACAAGGGATACCGAGGCTTCAGGCGCCGTGCAACCGCCGCTTTGAGATGACGCTTTTCGCGTCGTACCCTCTCTATCTCTTCTCACCGTCATCCCCAGCCTTGTGCCGGGGACCCACGTCTTTCTTCAGCGCTGCGGTTCCTCAAGACGTGGGTGGCCGGGACAAGCCCGGCCATGACGTCGAGGGTGTGACGGGCTGAGGAGCTCAACACCGCTTGTCAAAGAGCCAGCACCTTTTGGCCCGCAGCTTTCGCTGCGAGCCGTCAAGGTCGAGGGAGGCGCGAATGGCAGCCCGGCTCGCTTTTGTGTGTGAAATGCTCAGAGCCGGCTTGCTCGTCGCACACGGTTTGTTTCAGCGGACCCGGATCAAGCCCGGGCCGGCCACCCGCGATCACCGGCTTGCGAGGCCTGCGGCGGGACCGTTCTCCGCCCCGTTCTTGCGACGCCTCGCGAGCGCGCCCCTCGTCAGGCGGGGATGGCGAATGATATAGCCGAGCTTGACCATCCAGTCAAGAACAAAGTGAGAACATAACGTTGCCCTCACCCCCATCCCCGCCCCTCGCCGTCATGGCCGCACTTGGTGCAGCCACCCACGCCTTGAGGAACCGCGACGCTGCCAAGACGTGGGTACCCGCGACAAGCCCGGGCATGACGCGGTGGGTATCACGACGGCGGAGGATGGGATGACAGCAGAGGGTCGCATGACCGAGAGGGTGCCATGAGGGGTCGTGTCATTCCCGGCCTGCGGCCGCCGGGGATGACATCCTCCACGTCATGGCCGCACTTGGTGCGGCCACCCACGTCTTCAAGAACCGCGACACTGCCAAGACGTGGATACCCGCGACAAGCGCGGCATGAGGACAGAGGATTGCAGGAAGGGCAGTGTCATTCCCGCCCGGAGCGTAGCCGAGGGGAAGGGAATCCATAGCGCCGACCTGATCGTGAATCCCCTTCCCGCACTTCGTGCGCCGGGGATGACACACGTGTCTCCCCTCTCCCGGTTGGGAGACGGAGACGGATAGATTCGTCTCAACGATAAAGGCCTCGGCACCGCCGAGGCCTGTCGGGTCATACCGAACCAGCCGGAGCCGCAATCACACGCGGCCGAGGCGCTTGGTGGTCTGCGGGTCGAAGAGGTGGACGTTGGCGGGATCGACGGCGAGCATCAGCTTGCGGGTATCCGCCGGGAGCTGGCCGGTGGAGGCCTGGACGACGAATTCGGAGCCGGCGACCTTGCCGTGGAAGAGCTGGGTCGCACCGAGCTCCTCGACGAAATCCACATCCATGGAGAGCGAACTCGCCGCAGCACCGCCCGCCTGCACGTCCTCTGGACGCAGGCCCACCTCGATGGCAGAGCCGGGGGTCAGGCCCTCGCGCATGTCCGTCACGGCGATCGACTGCCCGCCGACAGACACGCGGCCCGGACCTTCCACGGTGCCGGACAGGATGTTCATGGGCGGCGAGCCGATGAAGGTCGCGACGAAGCGCGTCTCCGGACGGCGATAGACGTCGGCGGGGGAACCGACCTGCTCGATCTGGCCGCCGGACATCACCACGAGCTTGTCGGAGAGCGTCATCGCCTCGACCTGATCGTGCGTGACGTAGATCGAGGTCACGCCGAGCGCCCGCTGCAGGCGCTTGATCTCGACGCGCATCTGCACGCGCAGCTTGGCATCGAGGTTGGAGAGCGGCTCGTCGAAGAGGAAGACCTGCGGCTTGCGCACGATGGCGCGGCCCATGGCGACGCGCTGGCGCTGGCCGCCGGAGAGCTGGCGCGGCTTGCGCGCGAGGAAGGATTCGATCGCGAGGATGCGGGCAGCTTCCTTGACGCGCTTCTCGATCTCGTCCTTCGGCGTGCCGCGGTTCTTCAGGCCGTAGGCCATGTTGTCGTAGACCGTCATATGCGGATAGAGCGCATAGTTCTGAAACACCATGGCGATGTCGCGGTCGGCGGGCTCGACCTGGTTCACCACGCGTTCGCCGATCTTGACCTCGCCGCCGGAAATCGTCTCGAGGCCGGCGATCATGCGCAGCAACGTGGACTTGCCGCAGCCCGAGGGTCCGACCAGCACGCAGAACGAGCCGTCCTCGATGCCGAGCGACACGCCCTTCACCGCTTCCACATTGCCCGCATAGATCTTCCTGACGGTGTCGAGCGTTACCCCTGCCATCAAACCATTCCTTTTGACCGCTGCCCGCGCCGCTTACGGGCGCCGGGCATGAATTCCAATATTGCGAGAAGGCGCTGCGCGTAACCTGCGCGTCACTTCTCCGTTTCGACGAGACCCTTCACGAAGAGCCTCTGCATGAAGACCACCACCAGCACCGGCGGCAGCATGGCGAGCACCGCGGTCGTCATCGCGATCTGCCATTCGGTGAGCGCGTCGGTCGTGGTGATCATCTTCTTGATGCCGATGACGATGGTCTGCATCGAGCTCTTGGTCGTGATCAGCAGCGGCCAGAGATACTGGTTCCAGCCGTAGATGAACTGGATCACGAAGAGGGCCGCGATGGTCGTCATCGAGAGCGGGAGCAGCGTGTCCTTGAAGAAGCGGAAAGCGCCCGCGCCGTCGATCTTCGAAGCCTCGAGCAGCTCGTCCGGGATCGTCATGAAGAACTGCCGGAACAGCAGCGTGCCCGTCGCCGAGGCGATGAGCGGCATGATGAGACCCGTATAGGTATCGAGCAGGCCGAGATCGGCGACGATCTTGTAGGTCGGATAGATGCGCACTTCGACCGGCAGCATCAGCGTGATGAAGATGACCCAGAACGCGGTCTTGCGGAACGGGAACTTGAAATAGACCACCGCATAGGCGGACAGGATCGAGATCAGGATCTTTCCGAACGCGATGCCTAGGGCCATGATCATGGAGTTCATCATCATCATGCTGACCGGCTCGCGGGCGAGCTTGCCGCCGTAGAACAGGGCGCGCGAGTAGTTCTCGCCCGCCTGGTCGCCCGGCGTGAGCGGCATGTTGCCGTTGACGATCGTGGCGGCGTCGAAGGTCGAGGCCATGATCGCCAGATAGACCGGGAAGACCACGATGACGATGCCGAGGGCCAGCGTCAGATAGGCCATGAATTGGGTGAAGGGACGATTCTCGACCATCAGTACTGCACCTTGCGCTCGACATAACGGAACTGGATGGCGGTGAGCGCGATCACAATGATCATCAGGATCACCGATTGCGCGGCCGAGCCGCCGAGATCGCCGCCGAGGCGGCCGTCCGCATAGACCTTGTAGACGAGGGTCGTCGTCGTTCCTGCGGGACCGCCGCCCGTCACCGCATCGATGATGCCGAAGGTGTCGAAGAACACGTAGACGATGTTGACCACGAGCAGGAAGAACGTGGTCGGCGACAGAAGCGGGAAGATCACCGTCCAGAACCGCCGTAGCGGGCCCGCGCCGTCGATGGCCGCGGCCTCGATGACGCTCTTCGGAATCGCCTGGAGTCCGGCGAGGAAGAACAGGAAGTTGTAGCTGATCTGCTTCCAGGTCGCGGAGAGCACGAGCAGCGTCATGGCGTGGTTGCCGTTGAGCATCGGGTTCCAGTCGATGCCGATCGCCTTGATCGGCTTCGACAGGGTGCCGAGCGTCGGGTGAAACATGAAGATCCACAAAACGCCGGCGATGGCCGGGGCCACCGCATAGGGCCAGATCAGCAGCGTCTTGTAGGCCTGCCCGCCGCGCAGGTTCTTGTCGGCCTGGGTCGCGAGCAGAAGCGAGCAGGCAAGCGAGAAGAAGGCGACGAGGGACGAGAAGATCGCCGTCGTGACCATGGCCCGGTAATATTCGGGCTGCTCGAACAGGTGGACGTAGTTTTCGAACCCGACGAATTCGGAGGAGAGGCCGAAGGCGTCCTCGCGCAGGAAGGACTGCCAGATCGCCTGGGAGGCCGGCCAGTAGAAGAAGATGATGGTGATCGCCATCTGCGGAACGATCAGCAGAAGAGGCAGTGTCCAACCTGAAAAATGAGCTCGTTTTTCCATCGCGATTACGGCTGTCCGGGGATGGGGCAGATAACGGCAGCAACCGGTCTGCGAGGTTGTCTTATAAGATCATCCCGGGCCGCTTCTCAAAAGCCGCCCGGGATGACAGGTCGCACAGATCGTTTCAGTTTAGCGGACGGTGCGCTCGAACTGACGCAGGATCTGGTTGGAACGGTTCACGGCGGAGTCGAGAGCGTCCTTGGCCGGCTTCTGGCCGGCGAGCGCCGCCTCGATCTCTTCCGAGACCACGTCACGGATCTGGACCATGTTGCCGAAGCGCAGACCGCGGGAATTCTCGGTCGGCTCCTTGTTGGTCAGCTCGATCAGCGCCGTCTGGAGAGCGGGGTTCTTCTCATAGAAGCCCGACGCCTTGGTCTTCTCGTAGGCCGCCTTGGTGATCGGGAGGTAGCCCGATTCCTGGTGCAGCCTGGCCTGACGGTCGGTGTCCGACAGGAAGGCGAAGAACTTGGCAACGCCCTTGTACTCGTCAGCCTTCTTGCCGCCCATGACCCACAGCGAAGCGCCGCCGATGATGGAGTTCTGCGGAGCGCCCTGGATGTCCGGGTAGTACGGCATCGGTGCATTGGCCCAGTCGAACTTCGCGTTGGCCTTCACGTTGCCGTAGAAGCCCGACGAGGTCAGGAAGATCGCGCATTCGCCGGAGGTGAAGCGGCCTTCCGAACGGCTGTCGCGGCCCGAGTAGTCATAGGTCTTGTCCTTCTGCAGATCGACGAGGTTCTGCAGGTGCTTCACGTGAGCCGGAGAGTTGAACTTCATCTCCGTGTCGAAGCCGTCGAGACCGTTGGCCTTGGTGGCCATCGGGATGTTGTGCCAGGCCGAGAACTGCTCGATGTTGGCCCAGGGAGCCCAGGCGTTCGAGAAGCCGCAGGTCTCGTGGCCAGCGGCCTTCAGCTTCTTGCCGGCTTCGAACACCTGGGGCCAGGTCTTCGGAATCTCGGCGATGCCGGCCTTCTTCAGCTCGTCCTTGTTGATCCACATGACCATCGAGGAGGAGTTGAACGGGAAGGAGAGCATCTCGCCCTTGGCGGTCGAGTAATAGCCGGAGATGGCGGGCAGATAGCTCTGCGGGTCGAACTTCTCGCCGGCTTCCTTCATCATCTCGTGGACCGGCTTGATGGCGCCCTTGGCGCCCATCATCGTCGCAGTGCCGACTTCGAAGACCTGCAGGATGTGCGGCGCATTGCCGGCGCGGAAGGCGGCGATGCCAGCGTTCAGCGTGTCGGCATACTGGCCCTTGTAGCTGACGACGACCTTGTAGTCCTTCTGCGAATTGTTGAACTCTTCCGCCAGACGGTTGACCACGTCGTTGTTGGCGCCGGTCATGGCGTGCCACCACTGCAGCTCCGTCTGAGCGAAGGCAGAGGTGCTCGTCGCGAGGCCGAGGGCCAGTGCGCCGAGAAGGGACTTCTTCATCATAGTGATCTCTCCCATGTCATCCCGTCGGGGATGTTATTGTCGTTCATCATCCCTGCATTAAGGCCGGATGACGTTTCTATGACGAAAACATGACAATCATAGCCGGCTTCAAAATGGAAGCCCTTTCCTCCAAAAGACTTAACGCCGGCCACCGGGAAAGCGGCCAGAGGGCCTCCTCGTTGGGGGAGTGTCCGAACGGAAGAGACCCCGGCGCATCGGCGTGGCACGGTGTGAGAGGAGCTTTACGGTCAAGCTTGACCGCGCCGTGCGAAAGCGAATCGCGCTAGATCACATTGCGCTCGAGAAGCGGCCGGTTGGCGAGCACGCGCTCGTAGCCGAGTTCGGACAGATCGAGCGTGCGGTAGCCGCCGTGGACGATCAGCTCGGAAAGGCCGCGGCCGACGGCCGGCGCCTGCTGCAGGCCATGGCCCGAGAAGCCGTTGCAGAGATAGAAGTTTTTCATCTCGCCGGCCTGGCCGATGATGGCATTGTGATCGAGCAGGCTCATGTCGTAAGGGCCCGACCAGGCGCGGCCCGGCCTGATCGCCTCGAAGGCCGGTACGCGATGGGCGAGCGCGGGCCAGATGAATTCCTCGAAGAAGGAATAATCGATCTCCTGGCTTGCCGGATCCTCGTCGGACCAGTCGGGATCGAGATCCGCTTCCGGCGAGGCGCCGCAGATGAAATGGCCCTCGCCTTCCGGGCGCACGTAGGGGCCGGAGGTATCGACCAGCAGCGGGCAGTTCTCCACAGGCTCCTTGCACGAGAATGTGAAGACGTAGCGCCGCTTGGCCTGAACCGGGATGTCGAGCCCGGCCATCGCCGCGATCGCCCGTCCGCCCGAGCCGGCGCAGTTGACGAGCGCGCCACAGGCGATGCGCGTGCCGTCCTTCAGACGCACGGCCGTGATGGTGCCGCCGTCGCGCTCGATCTCGGCCACTTCGCCCTTCACGTAATGCGCGCCGAGCGAACGGGCTTTCTTGCGGAAGGCCTGGAGCAGGCCCCAGCCGTCGAACCAGCCCTCGCCCGAGCGGCCCCAGGTGCCGGCGGCGAGGTCCTCCACATTGAGCCAAGGGAAGCGCGCCTTCAGCGCGGCCGGATCGAGATGGAGAATGTCGGCGCCTTCTGCTTTCTGAAGCGCGTGGTTCTCGGCGAGGATCGGGGCGCCGGCCTCCGTGGCGCAATAGAGATAGCCGCCCTCCCTCAGCCCGATCTCCGGCCGCTCGCCGTCGACGGCGAGACGGTCGCCGATGCTGCGCAGGAAGTCGATCCCGTAAAGCGAGATGCGGATGTTCACCGCGCTCGAATATTGCTGGCGGATCGAGGCCGCCGAAAGGGCCGAGGCCGAGAGCTGATAGGTGGGATCCTTCTCGACGACGATCACGCGTCCCTTGAAGCCGGAATCGGCGAGCAGGTGATAGGCCGCGGAGGAGCCCATGACGGCGCCGCCGACGATCACAACATCGGCTTGGAGAGAGGCTGCTGAGGTCATCGTTCGAATTTCGTTGAGAGGATGATGGAGGATTGCGTGCGCTCCACCCCGTCGAGCGCGCCGATCTTGTCGATGGCGGCGTCCAGGGAAGGAACGTCCTGAGCCTCTACCACCGCCAGGAGATCGAAGACACCCGCGACCGAGTGAAGCGCACGCAATTCGGGCATGCGGTGCAGCGCGGCAACCACGCCGCCGGAGGCCTTGGGCGCCACGACGATGGTCACATGCGCCCGCACCATCCGGCTCGCGATCTCCTCCGCGAGGCGCAAGGTATAGCCGGCGATCACGCCCCGCCGCTCCAGGCTCTCGACCCGTGCCTGCACCGTGGTGCGCGACAGCTTCAGGCGCCGCGCCGCCTCGGCATGGCCGATGCGGGCATTCTCCCGCAGGAGAGCAATCAGGGCGCGGTCCGTGGCATCAAGCATCGTTATGACCAGTCAACTCGGCAATCTGCCGAAAACTACTCGTCTTTTCGTCGGCTTGTCCATGGCGTTCTGCAAGGCTTTGCCTTCTTCTGAGGCAATACAGGGAGGTTTACCATGCACTCGATCCTCGTCATCGGCGCCGGCAAGATCGGCTCCACCATCGTCGACATGCTTCACGAGACCGGCGATTACCGGGTCACCGTCGCGGATTCCTCCGCCGAGGCGCTCGAAGCGGTCGCCAAGGATGGCGTGCGGACGGTCCAGCTCGACTTCTCCGACGCGGTCGCCCTGCAGAACGCCCTCAAAGGCCATTACGCCGTGCTCAGCGCCGCGCCCTATCACCTGACCGGCCATGTGGCGAAGGCCGCGCGGCTCACGGGTGTCAACTATTTCGACTTGACCGAGGACGTCGCCACGACCCGCATGGTGAAGGAGCTGGCCGACGGCTCCGAGACGGCCTTCATCCCGCAATGCGGCCTCGCGCCCGGCTTCATCTCCATCGTCGCCCACGACATCGCGCGCCGCTTCGACAAGCTCGACACGGTGCGCCTGCGCGTCGGCGCGCTGCCGCAATATCCGTCGAACGCGCTCTCCTACAACCTCACCTGGAGCACGGACGGCGTCATCAACGAATATATCGAGCGCTGCGAGGCGGTGGTCGACGGTACCTTGCGCGAGGTGCCGGCCATGGAGGAACTTGAGGAATTCTCCCTCGACGGCACCCGCTACGAGGCCTTCAACACCTCCGGCGGCCTCGGCACGCTCTGCGAGACGCTTGAGGGCAAGGTGCGCAACCTGAACTACAAGACCATCCGCTATCCCGGCCATTGCGCCCTGATGCGGGTGCTGCTCAACGACCTGCAGCTGCGCAACCGCCGCGAGGTTCTGAAGGACATTCTGGAGAATGCCGTTCCCGCTACCATGCAGGACATGGTGATCGTCTTCGTGACCGTCACCGGCGAGCGCGGCGGCCGCTTCGTGCAGGAAACCTATGCCCGCAGTGTCTACGGCCAGAACGTGGCAGGCCAGCAGCGCACGGCGATCCAGGTCACCACCGCCGCCGGAATCTGCGCCATGCTCGACCTCTTGGTCGCCGGCCAGCTGCCGAAGCATGGCTTCGTGCGCCAGGAGGAGATCGACCTCGACACCTTCCTCGCCAACCGCTTCGGCCGCGTCTATGCCGGCGAGCGCCTGGATTCGGGCCAAGAGCCGGCGGTGAAGAACATCCGCCTCGACGCGGTGGCGTGAGGAGCGGGCGAGCCATTCCCTGCCGCCACCCCAACCTCGACGTCATGGCCGGCCTCGTGCCGGCCATCCCGATCGGAAAAGCGCGGCGTTTCACCTTTTCGAGATCACCGGCACGAGGCCGGTGATGACATGCTGGGGGACCACCAAGCGCCCGGGTTCTTTACAAAGTCGCATGACCTCATTCGGGAAAAGCAGTTCCCAGGCTTCCGGGTCATGCATTAAGACGGTGGCATGAAAGCCGCCGTCGTTTCGTTTCAACGACAAGCGAGGGTGGCGGGCTCTATGCCTCAAGCCCGCATTCAGGGAGATCCAACATGACCGCGAGCCTGAAACCCGTATCCGCCGCGCCCGCCTCCGTTGCGGACGAGGCCCGCGCCATTCTGGCGCGCCTCGGCGTGCCGGAGAGCGCCTTTGCCGCCACAGGCCGCCCGGCCCGCTCGCCGATCACCGGCGAGGTGATCGCCCATGTGCGCGAGACGACGCCCGAGGAGGCCAAGGCCGCCATCGGCCGGGCCGATGCCGCCTTCAAGGCCTGGCGCAAGGTTCCGGCGCCGAAGCGCGGCGAGTTCATTCGCCTCCTCGGCGAGGAGCTGCGTGCCGCCAAGGATGACCTCGGCCGTCTCGTCACCCTGGAGGCCGGCAAGATCGTTTCCGAGGGCCTCGGCGAGGTCCAGGAGATGATCGACATCTGCGATTTCGCGGTCGGCCTCTCGCGCCAGCTCTATGGTCTCACCATCGCCACCGAGCGCGCCGACCACCGCATGATGGAGACCTGGCATCCGGTCGGAATCTGCGGCGTGATCTCGGCCTTCAACTTCCCCGTCGCCGTCTGGTCCTGGAACGCGGCGCTTGCCCTCGTCTGCGGCGACAGCGTGGTGTGGAAGCCCTCCGAGAAGACCCTGCTCACAGCGCTTGCCACCCACGCCATCGTGGAACGCGCCGCCAAGCGCTTCGGCGGCGTGCCGGAAGGCCTCTGCGAAGTGCTGCTCGGCGGCCGCGAGGTCGGCGAGATCCTGGTCGAGGACCACCGCGTTCCGGTTCTCTCCGCCACCGGCTCCACGGCGATGGGCCGTCAGGTCGGCCCGAAATTGGCCGAACGCTTCGCCCGCGCGATCCTGGAGCTCGGCGGCAACAACGCCGCCATCGTCGCGCCTTCCGCCGATCTCGATCTCGCGCTTCGCGGCATCGCCTTCGCGGCGATGGGCACGGCAGGCCAGCGCTGCACCACCCTGCGCCGTCTCTTCGTGCATGAGAGCGTCTACGATCAGCTCGTGCCGCGTCTCGTCAAGGTCTATGGCGGCGTGAAGATCGGTGATCCGCGCACTGATGGCACGCTCGTCGGCCCGCTGATCGACAAGGCCGCCTTCGACGGCATGGAGCGCGCCCTTGACGAGGCCCGCTCGGCCGGCGGCAAGGTGCATGGCGGCGGACGCTACACGGATGTGGCGAATGACGGCATCTATGCCCGCCCGGCGCTCGTCGAGATGCCGAGCCAGACCGGCCCGGTCACCCGCGAGACCTTCGCGCCGATCCTCTACGTGATGCGCTATTCGGATTTCGACGAGGTGATCGCGCTGCACAACGCGGTCGGCGCCGGCCTCTCCTCCTCGATCTTCACGCTCAACCTGCGCGAGGCCGAGGCTTTCGTGTCGGCGGCGGGCTCCGATTGCGGCATCGCCAACGTGAATATCGGCCCCTCGGGCGCCGAGATCGGCGGAGCCTTCGGCGGCGAGAAGGAGACGGGCGGCGGCCGTGAATCGGGCTCCGATGCCTGGAAGGCCTATATGCGCCGCGCCACCAACACGATCAATTACGGCACGACGCTTCCACTCGCCCAGGGCGTGAAGTTCGACGTCGACGCCTGATCGTCGTAAACACTCAGCGGAGGGCAGCGATGCCCTCCGTTTTGCTATCTATACTCTCACATCGCGAGCCTTCCATGACAGCGCCCTCCCGCACCGGCGGCCAGATTCTTGTCGATCAGCTGACACTCCACGGGGTCGATCACATCTTCTGCGTTCCGGGCGAGAGCTATCTCGCGGCTCTCGACGCGCTGCATGACGCGAATATCGCGATCACGGTCTGCCGCCAGGAAGGCGGCGCGGCGATGATGGCGGAGGCCTATGGCAAGCTCACCGGCCGCCCCGGCATCTGCTTCGTCACCCGCGGCCCCGGCGCGACCAACGCCTCGCCCGGCATCCACATCGCCAAACAGGATTCGACGCCGATGATCCTGTTCGTCGGCCAGATCGAGCGCGGCATGCGCGAGCGCGAGGCTTTTCAGGAGCTCGACTACCGCGCCGCCTTCGGCCCGCTCGCCAAATGGGCGACGGAGGTGGACGATCCAGCGCGCTTTCCGGAGATCGTGTCGCGCGCCTTCCACGTGGCGACGTCCGGCCGTCCTGGCCCGGTCGTGATCGCGCTGCCGGAGGACGTGCTCACCGAGATGGCCGCGGTCGCTGACGCGCCGCGCTATCAGGTGATCGAGACGCATCCGGGTCTCACGCAGATGGCGGAATTGCAGAAGCTTCTGCACGGTGCAAAGAATCCGATCGCGCTCCTCGGCGGCAGCCGCTGGTCTGAACTCGCGGTGCAGCGCTTCGTCCGTTTTGCCGAGCGCTTCGAGCTGCCGGTCGCCTGCACCTTCCGCCGCCAGATGCTGTTTCCCGCCGATCACGCGTCTCACATCGGCGATCTTGGTCTCGGCGTGAATCCGAAGCTGCTGGCGCGCATCAAGGAAGCGGACCTTGTGCTCCTCGTCGGCGGACGTCTCTCCGAAGTGCCGAGCCAGGCCTATACGCTCCTCGACATTCCGGTACCGCAACAGACAATGGTGCATGTCCATCCCGATCCGAGTGAACTCGGCCGGGTCTATGCGCCGCATCTTGCCATCAACGCTTCGCCGATCGCCTTCACGGCGGCGTTGGAGGCCGTGCACCCGCCGGCCTCGCTGCCCTGGAGCGAGGGCACGAAGACCGCGCATGCGGATTATCTCGCCTGGAGCGATCCGACAGCGATCCGTCACGCCGGCGCCCTGCAGATGGGCGAGGTGATGACTTATCTTCGAAAGACGCTGCCCTCCGACACGATCTTCTGCAACGGCGCCGGCAACTTCGCTACCTGGGTGCATCGCTTCTGGCCGTTCAAGCACTACGGCACGCAGCTCGCGCCGACCTCCGGCTCCATGGGCTACGGCGTGCCGGCGGGTGTCGGAGCCATGCGCATCCGGCCCGACAGCCCGGTGGTGGTGTTCGCCGGCGACGGCGACTTCCTCATGAACGGGCAGGAATTCGCCACCGCCGTGCAATACGACCTGCCAATCCTGGTGATCCTGCTCGACAACGGCATGTACGGCACGATCCGCATGCACCAGGAGCGCGAGTATCCCGGCCGCGTCTCGGCGACGATGCTGAGGAACCCCGACTTCGCAGCTTATGCCAATGCCTTCGGCGGCTATGGCGAGCGCGTGACGACGACGGAGGAATTCGCCCCGGCGCTGCAGCGGGCGCTCACATCGAGCAAGCCTGCAATTCTCCACTGCATCATCGACCCGGAAGCGATCACGCCGACGATGTCGCTGTCGCAGATCCGCGAGAAGGCGCTGGCGGGGAAGAAGTGATACTGCGCTGACGTGAGCGCGTCATCCCGGACGAGCGAAGCGAGATCCGGGATCGTTTTCAATAAAGCGCGGGAAACCCTCTCCCCCCTTGTGGGGGAGAGTTGGAGAGGGGGGTATGAGCGCTAACCGATGAGGCTCCGGCGCCAGCACCCCCATCCCTAGCCCTCCCCCACAAGGAGGGAGGGGACACCCGCGCTTCGCTCGTCCGGGATGACGTTTCTTCGATCTTTAAGCCGCCTTCGCCTCATCCATCCGCTGCGCCACGAGCGTGCGGAGCGAACGCAGATCCTTCACGAAGGAGCGGATGCCTTCGGAAAGCTTTTCGGTCGCCATCGCGTCCTCGTTCAACGCGAAGCGGAAGCTCTTCTCGTCCATGCGCGGCAGGGGCTGGATCTTTTCCACGCTCTCGGCCGAGAGCTTGCGCGGCAGATCGCCTTGCGCCTTCGCCAGCTCGTCGAGCAGTGCGGGCGAGATGGTGAGGCGGTCGCAGCCGGCGAGCGCTTCGATTTCGCCGATGTTGCGGAACGAGGCGCCCATCACCACGGTCTTGATGCCCTGCGCCTTGTAGGACTCGTAGATCTTGCGCACGGAGAGCACGCCCGGATCGGTCTCGCCGGTATAGGGTCCGCCGCCGGCCTTCACGTGCCAGTCGAGGATGCGGCCGACAAACGGCGAGATCAGGAACGCGCCCGCCTCCGCGCAGGCCTGGGCCTGCACCTGGGCGAACAGCAGCGTAAGATTGCAGTCGATGCCTTCCTTCTGGAGGATCTCCGCGGCGCGAATGCCCTCCCAGGTCGAGGCGATCTTGATCAGAACCTTCTCGCGTCCGATGCCGCGTTCCTCGTAATCCTTGATGATGGTGCGCGCCGTCTTCAGGGTCGCTTCCGTATCGAAGGAAAGATCGGCGTCGACTTCCGTCGAGACCCGGCCGGGCACGATGTTCGCAAGCTCGGTGCCGAAGGCCACCGCGAGCCGGTCGCTGATCGCCGCCACGACGCTCTCGCGGGAACCGCCCTGCTTGCGGCCCCAGGTGAGAGCCTCTTCCAGGAGGTGCCCGTAGGCCGGGAGCTCGACCGCCTTCAGCAGCAGGGTCGGATTGGTGGTGCAGTCCTGAGGCTTCAGGCGGCGCACCGCGTCGAGGTCGCCGGTATCGGCCACGACCACCGTCATGGCGCGCAATTGGTCGAGCTTGGAGGGCATGCGTGTCTCCGTGGGTTTTCCTTGACGCCTGACTTAGTCCCATAAGAAGGCGGCGTGAAGGGCAAAGCGACGAATGCGGCTTTGTTGTCATTCCCGGTGCGATCTTCCCTCCCCCTTGCGGGGAGGGGTAGGGGTGGGGGTGGTGCGACCGGGTGAAAGCTTGCTGGATGAGGCTGTATCGGCGTCGCGTATTCTGTGGCGCACAGCGTTCCGACTTTGCGACCCCCACCCTCGATCCCTCCCCGCAAGGGGGAGGGAAGAGCCGGATCACACGAAAAGCCCCCTGTTGGCCCTCACCCGGCTCAGGATGAAGGAATAGACCTCCTCCACCCGGCGCAAGGAGCGCACATCCGCGTGGGTCACGAGCCAGTAGGTGCGAAGATACGACACCTCGGGCAGCACGACTTGGAGTTCCGGGAATTGCCGCACCGCGTAATCGTGCAGGACACCGATACCGATTCCGGCCCGCACGGCCTCGGCCTGGGTCACCACGCTGGCGCATTCGAAGCGGCGGGCGGTGTATTTCTCGAGGCCCGAGAAATAGTCGAGCAC
The DNA here is from genome assembly GCF_016735695.1 of Microvirga zambiensis WSM3693. Classification (GTDB taxonomy): domain Bacteria; phylum Pseudomonadota; class Alphaproteobacteria; order Rhizobiales; family Beijerinckiaceae; genus Microvirga; species Microvirga zambiensis. The sequence continues at coordinate 127,554 of NZ_JAERQD010000006.1, forward strand.
CGGGCTGTAGAGTAGGTCGGCCACGTAAGTGACCAGGGTCTTGCCCGCCAGATCCGACAGCTCGTTCACCGGCCCGTGGCGCTCGAGATAGGCTTGCGAAGCGTAGAGCCGCAGGCGGTAATCCGTGAGCTTGCGCGAGACGAGGCGGCCTTCCGTCGGCTGCTCCAGGGTGACGGCGATGTCGGCCTCGCGCTTGGAGAGCGAGAAGGTGCGGGGGAGCGCCACGAGCTGCAGGGTGAGGCCGGGATGGCGTTCGGCGAGCGCCCCGAGTTCGGGCGCGAGGAAATAGGTGCCGATCCCGTCCGGCGCGCCGATGCGCACGGTACCGGACAGCGCGAGATCCGCACCGCCGAGCTCGCTCGCCACGGCGAGCGCCTGGGTCTCCATGCTCTCGGCATGCTTGAGGAGCCGCTCGCCCTGCTCGGTCAGGGTGTAGCCCTGCGGGCTGCGCTCGAACAGCTTGGCCTTGAGCGAGGCTTCGAGGGCTGAGATGCGGCGCGAGACGGTGGTGTGGTCGGCCTCGAGCTGGCGCGCCGCCGCGGTGAGCCGGCCGGCGCGAGCGACGGCCAGGAAAAAGCGAAGATCGTCCCAGTCGAATGCGCTCATGGTATTGGCATTTTCGCACAACGGTGCCTCGGTTTCACCCATAGTCGTGCGATTTCAACAATGATAGAACGAGGACACTAAAAACACCCCTCAGGAGGAGAGAGACGCCATGCGCGAGGTCGGACATTTCATCGGCGGCAGGCAGGTTCCGGGCAAGTCGGGACGCAGCACCGAAATTTTCCAGCCCATGACCGGCGAGGTTTTGGGCCGCGTCGCGCTCGCCTCCAAGGACGAGCTGCGCCAGGCGGTGGAGAACGCCAAGGCCGCACAGCCGGCCTGGGCCGCCACCAACCCGCAGCGCCGCGCCCGCGTGATGATGAAGTTCCTTGAGCTCATCGCCAAGGAGACCGATTCGCTCGCCGACATGCTCGCCCGCGAGCATGGCAAGACAATCGTCGACGCCAAGGGCGACATCCAGCGCGGCGTCGAGGTGGCTGAGTTCTGCACCGGCATCCCGCACCTGCTCAAAGGCGAGTTCACGGAAGGCGCCGGCCCCGGCATCGACATGTATTCGATCCGCCAGCCGCTCGGCGTCGTCGCCGGCATCACGCCGTTCAACTTCCCGGCCATGATCCCGCTGTGGAAGCTCTCGCCGGCCATCGCCTGCGGCAACGCCTTCATCCTGAAGCCATCGGAGCGTGACCCGGGCGTGCCGATGCGCCTTGCCGAGCTGATGATGGAAGCGGGCCTGCCCGCCGGCATCCTCAACGTGGTCAACGGCGACAAGGAAGTGGTGGACGCGATCCTCGACGATCCGGACGTCAAGGCCGTCGGCTTCGTCGGCTCCTCGCCGATCGCGCAATACGTCTATTCCCGCGCCACCGCGCACGGAAAGCGCGCCCAGTGCTTCGGCGGCGCCAAGAATCACATGATCATCATGCCCGACGCCGATCTCGATCAGGCGGCGGACGCGCTCATCGGCGCCGGCTACGGCTCGGCGGGCGAGCGCTGCATGGCGATCTCGGTTGCGGTGCCGGTCGGCAAGGCCACCGCCGACGCGCTCATGGACAAGCTGATCCCGCGCGTCGAGACCCTCAAAGTCGGACCCTCCACCGATCCTTCCGCCGATTTCGGCCCGATGATCACCCGGGCGCATATGGAGAAGGTGCGCTCCTACGTGGATGTCGGCGTCCAGGAAGGCGCCAAGCTCGTGGTCGACGGCCGCGACTTCAGGATGCAGGGCTACGAGAACGGCTTCTACATGGGCGGCTGCCTCTTCGACGAGGTGAAGACCGACATGCGCATCTACAAGGAAGAGATTTTTGGGCCCGTCCTCTCCGTGGTCCGCGCCAAGGATTACGAGGAGGCGCTGCGCCTTCCCTCTGATCACGAATACGGCAACGGCGTCGCGATCTACACCCGCGACGGCGACGCCGCCCGCGATTTCGCCTCGCGCGTGAACGTGGGCATGGTCGGCATCAACGTGCCGATCCCGGTGCCGCTCGCCTATTACACCTTCGGCGGCTGGAAGGCCTCCGGCTTCGGCGATCTCAACCAGCACGGCCCGGATGCGGTGCGCTTCTACACCAAGACCAAGACCGTCACCTCGCGCTGGCCCTCCGGCATCAAGGAAGGCGCGGAATTCTCCATTCCGACGATGAAGTAAGAGAACAATATGATGGCCGGGGCTCGCTCCCGGCCATTTCATTTCTAGATCCAAAGTCGGGGTGCACAACCGGCCCCGCCACGACGATTTAGGCCCATGACCCAATTCTCCCTCACAGACGATCAAATCGCCGTCCGCGACATGGCTCTTGCCTTCGCAGCGGAGAACCTCGCCCCCCACGCCCTCGAATGGGACGAGAAGAAGCATTTTCCCGTGGATGTGATGCGCGAGGCGGCAGCGCTGGGCATGGCCGCGATCTACACCCGCGACGATGTCGGCGGATCGGGCATGACGCGGCTCGACGCGGCGCTGATCTTCGAGGCCCTCGCCACCGGCTGCCCCGCCGTCTCGGCCTATCTGTCGATCCACAACATGGCGACCTGGATGATCGACCGCTACGGCTCTGAAGAGCAGCGGCAACGCTACATCCCGCGCCTCGTCACAATGGAGCTGATCGCGAGCTATTGCCTGACCGAGCCGGGCTCGGGCTCGGACGCGGCGGCGCTCAAGACCAAGGCCGTGCGCGACGGCGATCACTACATCGTCAACGGCGTCAAGCAGTTCATCTCAGGCGCCGGCACCTCCGACATCTACGTGACCATGGTGCGCACGGGCGGCGACGGCCCGTCCGGCATCTCGACGCTCGTCATCGAAAAGGACATGCCCGGCGTGTCCTTCGGCGCGCAGGAGAAGAAGATGGGCTGGAATGCGCAGCCCACCGCCGCCGTGATCTTCGAGGATGTGCGCGTGCCCGTCGCCAATCTTCTGTCGGACGAGGGCATGGGCTTCAAGATCGCCATGTCGGGGCTCGATGGCGGGCGCATCAATATCGGCGCCTGCTCGCTCGGCGGCGCGCAGGCGGCGCTGGACAAGGCGCTGTCCTACGCGAACGACCGCAAGGCCTTCGGCAAGCGCATCGCCGAGTTCCAGGCGCTGCAGTTCAAGCTCGCCGACATGGCGACGGAACTCGAAGCGGCACGCACCTTCCTGTGGCGCGCAGCCTCGGCGCTCGACGCCAAGGCGCTCGATGCGACGAGGCTCTGCGCCATGGCCAAGCGCATGGCGACCGATGTGGGCTTTGAGGTCGCGAACGACGCGCTCCAGCTCCATGGCGGCTACGGCTATCTCGCCGATTACGGCGTCGAGAAGATCGTGCGCGACCTGCGCGTGCACCAGATTCTCGAAGGCACCAACGAGATCATGCGCCTGATCGTGGCGCGCGATCTGGTGGGGCGCGGCAATCGATGATGCTCAGGTCGCTCGGCCTCGGCCTGGCCCTGACCGCCGCGATCTTCGCGCTGTTCCTGTGGGCCGGTCCTTGGTTCTTCCTGGATGGGCGAAGGCCGTTCCAGATCAATTTCGCGGCCGGTGCCGTGCTCGGCCTGATGCTCGGCCTGTCGGTCGACCGCATCCTGCGCGCGTCCGGCAAGGATGCGGCCAAGGCGATGGGCTTCGTCGCCGTTCCGGGCATGCTGATCCTGGCCGCGATCGGCTCGCATTTCGCCGTGTTCTTCCCGCGCCTCGATCCTGCCCTCGACAAGGTGTTCGGATCGCTGATGCTGTGGTTCTACGGCTTCGCGCTGACCGGAGCGCTCTGGAAGGCGCGCAACGCATGACGGCGGCCTTCATCGGCACGTCGGCTTAAAGAATCGCACGACAAAAGGGAGGACTCTCATGACCAGCATAGCCTTCATCGGCCTCGGCAACATGGGCGGCCCGATGGCTGCCAATCTCGTCAAGGCCGGGCACAAAGTCACCGGCTTCGACCTGTCGCCGGCCTCCTGCGATCAGGCGCGCGCGGAGGGGCTCAGCATCGCCGCCTCGACCGCTGACGCGGTAAAGGACGCGGAGGTGGTGATCACCATGTTGCCGGCAGGAAAGCACGTGCTCTCGGTCTGGACCGATATCCTGCCGTCCGTGAAGGAAGGCGCGCTGCTGATCGACTGCTCCACCATCGATGTGGAGAGCGCCCGCAAGGCCCATGGGCTGGCGCGCGAGCGGGGCGGCAGCCTCGCGAGCCTCGATGCGCCCGTCTCCGGCGGCGTCGGTGGCGCAAAGGGCGCGACGCTGACCTTCATGGCAGGCGGCGCGAAAGAGGCGTTCGACCGGGCGGAACCGATCCTCGCGAAAATGGGCAAGAAGGTCGTCCATTGCGGCGAGGCGGGCGCAGGCCAGGCGGCTAAGATCTGCAACAACATGATCCTCGGCATCTCGATGATCGGCGTGGCTGAGGCCTTCGTTCTGGCCGAGAAGCTCGGCCTCTCCCATCAGGCGCTGTTCGACGTCGCGTCCACCTCCTCCGGCCAGTGCTGGTCGCTCACCACCTATTGCCCCGTGCCGGGTCCGGTGCCGGCCTCGCCGGCCAATAATGGTTACAAGCCCGGCTTCGCGGCGGCTTTGATGCTCAAGGACCTCAAGCTCGCCCAGGAGGCCGCGCTCGCCTCCGGCGCCGCGACGCCGCTCGGGGCCGAGGCGGCACAGCTCTACAGCCTGTTCGCCAATGCCGGCCACGAGGGCGACGATTTTTCCGGCATCATCAACTTCATCCGGGGGCAGAAGGGGTGATTGCGGACGCCCCCCTTACGTCATGGCCGGCCTTGTGCCGGCCATCTCGATTAGAAAAGCGCTGGGCCCCTCACATCGAGATCACCGGCACAAGGCCGGTGACGACGTGGAGAGCATAAAGGTGCCTGGAGAGACATAAACGCCTTGGATGTGTTGCATTGCACCTACAGCTTTTGAGGCACGGCTCCGCTACGCTTCACTTCCCTGACCGTTCAATTCCCGGTTGTCCGCCCGCATGATCCGCTCGGTTTCCCAAACGGCAAATCCCTCCGCCGATGCTGCTGCCATGTTGCGGCGTCTCGGCTTTGCGATCCTGTTCTTCGCGGTGCCCCTGGCGGCCCTGTTCACGCGCCGCGCCATCGTGGCGATGGCGCCGCTGGCGGTCATTCTCCTCGTCCTCGCCTCAGTGCTCGACGGAAGCGCCAGGAATGCCCGGGAGAAGCTTATCGCACTGCTCGTGTCGCCGGGCGGCGTGGCCGGCATCGTCCTGCTGATCTGGGCCGCTCTGTCGCTGGTCTGGACGCCGTTCCTGCCCCAAGCCTCGGAAAGGCTTCTGAACATCACCGGCATGGCGCTCATGGCGCTCGGCGGCTATCTCGCCGTGCCCGAGCGGATGCGCTCGGCCAACCTCTATCTCCTACCCATCGGCGTCGGCCTGGCAGCCCTGATCGCGATCGTCCTGTCGATCACGGGCGGCAGCGCCTCCGACCCGGAGGGCCTGAGCCTCGAGCGCGGCATGCTGATGCTCGTCGTGCTGCTCTGGCCGGCACTGGCCTGGCTCCATTCCCGCGGACGCAATCTGGAGGCTCTGGGCCTTGCTCTCGCCGTGGCCGTCTGCTCCCTCCTCACCCGTGAGGGCCTGCCTCTGTACGGCCTGATCGCCGGCACGCTCGCTTTCTTCGTCACCGCCTGGAGTCCGGCCCTCGGATCGCGGCTGACCGGCCTCGTCATGGCGGGCCTGCTGCTGTTTGCACCGCTCCTGCCCTTCGTCCTGAAGCCCCTGGCGACCGGCCTGTACGGTCCCAAGGCGCCCTTGGTGGCGAGCCTGGAGGCCTGGCGCCAGATCGTGATCAGCGAGCCCCTGCGCCTCCTCACGGGACACGGGCTGGAAACCGCCCTGCGCGGCCGCGTCTTCGGTCTGATCCCGCAGAATGCCCCGTCCACGCTGCTGTTCGAGATCTGGTACGAACTCGGGCTGGTGGGCGCCGTGGCGGGCAGCATCATCCTCTATCAGGCCGCCACCCGGTCGAAGGTCAGCCGCGCCACGATGGAGCCCGGCATCATGGCGGCCTTCGCCTGCACCTTCACACTGGGCTGCCTCGGCATCGGCACCGCGCAGGTCTGGTGGTTCACCACCCTCGTGGTCCTGGTGCTGATCTTCGTTGCGATCGAGCGTGGCCAGTTCCGCACCAAGCGCCCCAAGGCCGTGTTGCGGCGCCATCTCTGATTGTCCGCAATTCTGTAACCGTTGACGCAATGGCACTGCCTCTGCTTGGCTGGCGCTTTCCGGATTCGCCCAACCCGAGGACTTCCTATGCCGATCATCAACCGCGTCGCCGATCTCGCCGATGAAATCGCCGCGTGGCGCCGCGACTTCCATGAAAACCCCGAGCTTCTCTTCGACGTTCACCGCACCGCGGGAATCGTGGAAGAGAAGCTGAAGAGCTTCGGCTGCGACGAGGTCGTGACCGGTCTCGGCCGGACGGGCGTGGTCGGCGTCATCAAAGGCCGCACGAACAATTCCGGAAAGGTGATCGGCCTGCGCGCCGACATGGACGCGCTTCCCATCGAGGAAGCGACGGATGTCGCGCACAAGTCCAAGGTGCCCGGCAAGATGCATGCCTGCGGCCATGACGGGCATACCGCCATGTTGCTCGGCGCGGCGAAGTACCTGGCCGAGACGCGCAATTTCGACGGCACTGCGGTGGTGATCTTCCAGCCGGCGGAGGAAGGTGGCGGCGGCGGCAACGAGATGCTGAAGGATGGCCTGATGGAGCGCTTCGGCGTCAACGAGGTCTATGGCATGCACAACATGCCGGGTATTCCCGTGGGCCAGTTCGCCATCCGCCCCGGCGCGATGATGGCGGCGGCGGACCGCTTCACGATCAGCATCGAGGGCAAAGGCGGACACGCGGCGCGCCCGCATGACTGCATCGATCCGGTGGTCATTTCCGCCCAGGTGATCACGGCCCTGCAGACGATCGCATCGCGTAGCGCCGACCCGCTCGATTCCGTCGTGGTTTCCGTCTGCACGGTGAAGGCGGGCGAAGCGTTCAACGTCATTCCGCAGACGGCAACCCTGCTCGGCACGGTTCGCACCCTCTCGCCCGAGGTGCGCGATCTCGCCGAGAACCGCATCCGCGCCATCGTCGAGAACGTCTGCGCCGCATTCGGCGCCAAGGCCAGTGTCGACTACGACCGCGGCTACCCGGTGACCATGAACGATCCCGACCGGACCGAGTTCATGGCCAAGGTCGCCCGTGCCGTCGGCGGCGAGAACGCGGTCGACACCGACATCCTTCCGCTCATGGGCGCGGAGGACTTCTCCTACATGCTGGAACAGCGTCCCGGCGCGTATATCTTCCTCGGCAACGGCAACACCGCAGGCGTCCACCATCCGGCCTACGACTTCAACGACGAGGCAAGCCCCTACGGCGTCTCGCTCTGGGCGAAGATCGTGGAAACCGGCATGCCCGCCCGCTGATATCGACGCATCGATCAAGCGCCGCCGGAACGTTTCCGGCGGCGCTTTTCTTTTGTCGCGTCATATCGTCAGTGCAGGACCATCTGCGTGAAGGGGTGGACATAGGCCTGCAGCATAACGAGGCCGCCGACGAGGCAGGCGAGCACGATGGAGTGCCAGAACACGAAGCGCAGGATGCTTCCCTCATGCCCGAACCAGTTCGTCGCAGTGGACGCCACGACGATGGATTGCGCATCGATCATCTTGCCCATCACGCCGCCGGAGGAATTCGCCGCCGCCATGAGGATGGGTGACAATCCGAGCTGCTCGGACGTGATCTTCTGCAGACCGCCGAACAGCACGTTCGATGCAGTGTCCGAACCTGTCAGCGCCACGCCGAGCCAGCCGAGCAATGTGCCGAAGAACGGATAGAGGATTCCCGTTCCGGCGAAGGCAAGGCCCAGCGTCGCATCGACGCCCGAGAAACGCGTCAGCGTGCCGATCGCCAGCATCGCCGCAATGGTGATGAGCGAGTAGCGCAGCACCCAGATGGTTTCGAACCAGGCGGTAATGAGCCGCAAGGGCGAAAATCTCATGACGAAGCCTGCGATGATGGCCGCGATCAGCACGCCCGTGCCCGTATAGGACATGTAGGTGAAGGCGAAGACCGCAGGCTCCGCCGTGGGATTGGCGACGATGGGCGCCACCTTCTGCACCATGTTGTGCAGCCCGGGGATCGGATAGTTCCAGGTGAAGATCGGGTTCACGAGCGCCTTGAACCAGCCGGTGCCCCAGATCGCGACGATCACGGAGAGGATGATCCACGGAACCCAGGCCCACACGATGTCCTCGCGGCTCGCCCGCGGCGTCACGTTGGCCGTGCCGGCGCCCAGCGGCGCGGGCCGCGTCAGGGTCCCCGCGGAAATGTCGTGCGTGCGCAGGGCCGGCGAGGTCCAGACCTCCTTCGGGCGCCAGATCCGCATGAAGCCGACAAGGCAGGCCATGGAGATCAGGGAGGCTCCGATATCGACGATCCAGGGATTGATGAAGTTGGAGATCAGGAATTGCGGGATCGCGAAGGACACGGCGCAGACGAGTATGGCCGGCCAGATCTGGAGCATGCCGCGAAAGCCCGCGAAGACCCAGATCAGCCAGAACGGCACGATGATCGAGAAGAAGGGCAGTTGGCGACCGACCATCGCGCCGAGCATGTAAGGGTCGAAGCCCGTGACCGAGGCCAGTCCCTGGATCGGCGCGCCGAGCGCGCCGTAGGCCACCGGCGCCGTGTTGGCGATGAGCGAGAGGCCGGATGCCGCAAGCGGCGAGAACCCGAGCCCGATGAGAATGGCGCCGGTCACGGCGACGGGCGTGCCGAAGCCGCCGGCCCCTTCGAAAAAGGCTCCGAAGGAAAAGGCGACGAGAAGCAATTGGAGACGGCGATCCGTCGTGAGGTCGCCGACCGATTGCTGGAGCGTGGCGAACCATCCCTTCTCCACCGTCAGCCGATAGAGGAAAATGACGTTCAGGATGATCCAGCCGATGGGGAACATGCCCGTGACGACGCCGAAGAGCGCCGCGCGGATCGCAAGCCCGGCAGGCATGGTGAACAGGAAGACGGAGACCGCGACGGCTGCAAGAAGTGCGATGACGGCGGCGATATGGGCCTTCACCTTGCCGGATGCGATCATCACCAGGAGAAGGACGACCGGTATCCCGGCGGCGATGGTCGACAGCACCGCGCTGCCGAAGGGATTATAGACCTGACTCCACATGACGTTTCCCCTGATCCCGCCGGCAGGCGCCGGCAACGAGAGCTCGGGCGGTCGGGCGGAAAAACGGCCGCCTCATGGGAAGCTAAGACGATGATGCGGTGCGGCAATAGCGGATGAGCGAGGAGAGCGATCTCAATCCTTGTTCGAGCAGGCGAGCATGCCCTCGAGATCGATGTAGTGCCCGGCCCGGTCGCGCTTGGCGGCCAAATAGCTCACGTTCTCCGCCGTCGGGCGGCCAAGGACGCGATGGTCCGAGATCACCTCGAGGCCGGCATTCGCCAGAGCCGCGATCTTCTCCGGGTTGTTCGTCATGAGCCGAACCGTGCCGATGCCGAGTTCCTTCAGCATCGTCGCGGCGAAATCGAAGCGGCGCTGATCCGCCTCGAATCCCAGAACCTCGTCGGCATCGTAGGTATCGTAGCCCTGCGACTGGAGCTTGTAGGCGCGGATCTTGTTGGCGATGCCGTTCCCGCGCCCTTCCTGGTCGAGATAGAGCAGGATGCCGCCCTCGTTTTGCGCCATGAAACGCACGGTCTCGCGCAGCTGATCGCCGCAATCGCATTTCAGGCTGCCGAAGAGATCGCCGGTCAGGCAGGCGGAATGCAGGCGCACGGTCACGGGCTTGGCGAGATCCGGTTTGCCGACCACGATCGCGACCTGGTCGCGCAGGCCCTCGCCGCCGCGGAACACCACGAATTCGCTGGTCGGCGCGCCTTCCAGCGGCACCGGCGCCCGGCTCACGATCTTCAGGCCCAGAGCCTGGGCCTGCCGATAACCCCGCACGGCTGTTCCAGGCACCCGCAACAGGGAAGGAGCGATCGCGGTGCCCTCGGCCAAGGGTACGACGATGACGGCCGGCAGGACGAGAGACAGGCGGGCGAGTTCCAGCGCCTCCTCGTCCAGGGCATCGGCGGGACGAATCGGCGCATCGATGCGACCGTCGACCTTGAGCGCCAGATTTTCCACACGCGCCCGGTCGACCACCGGGAGAGCCACACGGCCGGGGCCCCCGCGATCGAGGCCGAGGCGGCGCAGCCGTGCCGCCGGCAGGACGAGATGGGCATGGCCCTCCGCCACGGCGTCGATCTCGGCCGCCACGTCCTCACCCAAATCCTCGACGCTGATCACGAGCGCGCTACCCGCCACGCCGTCGATCACGACGGGACGGGCGCTGCGGAACTCCATGATCGCCCGCTCGACCAGGGTCGTGGCGGGATTGTCGGACAGGCTCAAGTTCAGGCGCATCATCGATAACTCAGGCAAATCGCCTCTAATCCAGCGGGAGAAGGCGAACATTTAGGGCCAAAAGCCCCAAAGCCACGCTTCAGGATTGTTTTCACCCTATCACAGGGCTCTCCCGAACCCCAATTCCATAGATGCGACGGCAGCCATGCCGGATCAATGGGTTTGGCTGCAAAGGTGTGCTGGCTCGAAGGCATAGTTGGCTCGACGGCATAGATCCATCGCGCTATCTGTGCCGCCACGCTTTCCACGACGACAATCCGGACGATTCTCCATGTTCCTTTCCCGGCTCATCGCCCTCGGTTTCCTCGGTCTTGCCACGACGGCCCATGCCGCCACCCTCGACGGCCTTGCCGTGGAGATGACCAACACCAGCGAGCCGGTGCTCTGCGCCGAGAAGGACAACGTCGCCGTCAATTTCGCCTCTCCGGACGTGCGGCATTTCCAGATCGAGGCGGTGCATCCGGCCTATATGGGCTCCCTGCGCCAGGACCGCTGGGAGCCGGACTGGACCGCCTGCGAGGACATCTCCGAGCAGACCTCGGCCAAGCCTCACCCGACCATGGCGACCCTCTTCGAGGACGACAGCCTGCGCATCATGGGCCTGTCCTTCACCGAATTCTGGCGCCCGAACGACGTCACCGTCACGATCGGCGACAAGGTCACGCACAAGATCCATCTCCTCCAGCTCCTCAAGAAGCGGGGCGACAAGGCGATCGAAGTGCTCGTGATCTATCCGGGCGACGGCTACTGGCGCATCAAGCCGCTGCCGCCCGAGCATCTGGACTGGACGTCCTATGGCTCGTCCTTCCTGGTCGGCCCGGTGGAATTCGACCAGCGGCCGGTGGTGAACCTGAAGGATGTCGCGTTCGATCCCAAGACCATGACGTTCACGCTGACACTCGCGAAGGGCGGCAAGGCGAGCGTCGCGGTCAAGGCCCTGAACGAGGAGCGCATGACCCTCGACGTCGCCTTCGATCAGGGCGTCTCCGGCCTGCCCTTCGCGGGCCTGCGCTCGATGTACGTGACCGAGTTCAATGCGGATGTGGCGCGCATCGCCGTGCGCGAGGAAGGTGCCCGCTCCTGGCGCGAGGAGATGATCATGAACTTTCCCGGCGCCAAGGCCACCGATGCCTGGATGGGCCGCCTCGTGCCCTCCCGTCACAACACCAGCGCGCCGGACATGATGTTCAACCGTTTCCGCGCGTCGCCGGCTCCCTCCCGGTAAACCGTGCGTTCAGCGCCGTAACGAGACGGCCGTCGATCAGGATGAGCCCTGCTCCGATCAGGGCCATGCCGACGATATGCCGGGCAGCCAGCGTCTCGCCGAGAATCAGCACGCCGAGCAGGATGGCGCTGACCGGAATGACGAAGGTCACGAGACCGACATTCGTGGCCCCGGCCCGCGCCAGCAGGCGGAAGAAGATCAGATAGGCGAAGGCCGTCGAGACGAGGCCGAGGGCCGCGAGCGACAGGATCGCACCGGTGCTGGGCATCGCTAACGTCCATGGCCGGTCGACGAGGAGGGCTGCCGGCAGCAGAAGCGCGCTCGAGACCGTCACCTGCCCGGTGGCCGTGGCAAGGGGCGGAATGCCCATGGTCTTGAAGCGCCGCCCGAAGACGCCGGAAAAGCCGTAGGACAGGGCGGCGCCGAGAATGGCGAGCTGCGCCAGGATGCTCGTGTCCAGCGCAACGAAGGCGGCCGCACCGATCATCACCGCAACGCCGACGAAGCCCACGATGACGCCTGCGAATTTCTGCCCCGTCAGGCGCTCGTCCGCCGTCAAGTAATGCGCCACGATCACCGTGAAGAGCGGCGTTGTCGCGTTGAGAATCGAGGCAAGGCCGCTGGCGATATGGCTCTGGCCCCAGACGATGAGCGTGAAGGGAATCACGTTGTTGAGAATCGACATGCCCAAAAAGGCCGTCCAGGCCTCGCGGCTGCGCGGCAGATTCTCGCCCATCAGCTTCAGGACGAGAAGCAGAGCCGAGGCCGCCGTTGCCACCCGAATCGCCACGATGGTGAGCGGCGGCAATTCGCGCACTGCGACGCCTATGAAGAGAAACGAGCCTCCCCAGACGATGGAGAGGATGGCGAGCAGCGCCCAATCGGACGCCGCCATGGTCTTCTGAACGGGCGCTTGTGTCATTCTCGAGGATTCCAGGTGTCGCACCTGAATGACACGAAATGAGGCGCCGAACGACCCGTTTCCTGTGGGACCAGGGAGGCTGAGCCACAGATCACTGACCTCATGGTGAGGAGCAGAGCGTCTCCACAGAGTGTGGCTCGAAATTGATTGAAAGGCGCAGTGGCTTCTCCCTCCCCCTTGTGGGGAGGGATTAAGGGTGGGGGTGTAAGCGATCGCCAATGCAGGTATGGCGCTGGCTCACCTCTCCTTGAGGGAGAGGTCGCGCCGGAGGCGCGGGTGAGGGGTCACGCCCTCTCCGGAGAAACCTGTGCCCCCTCACCCTCGCTTTCGCTCGACCTCTCCCCACCGGGGAGAGGTAGGCTGCGGCAACCATGGTGCGAAACAGAAAGCACGCGCCTGCACCCCCACCTCCAACTCCTCCCCACAAGGGGGAGGAGGGCTTAGGGAACTGGATGCCGGGCCAAGCCCCTCACGACAGGGCGTACCACTCGCCATTCGACCGGCAGGCGACCATCTCGCCTTTGCGCGACTTGCCGCCGCTGCGCCATTCGCGCTGCACCAGGCGGCAATCCTGCCCCTTGAAATTGCCCTTCGCGACGGGCCGGATGGTGACCTTCCCGGAGGCACCCGATTGTGGATTCCGCCAGGGAGCGCTGCTGCCATAGCCATTCTCGATGACCGACAGGATGGCCTGCGCCTCCGTCGGGCGATCGGGATCGGGCACAGGCTGGCTGGCCGCACGCTCGGCCTGACCCCGCGCCCTGGCGGAGTTCACGATGCGTTGCGAGGCCTCCATCTGAGCAGCCATTCCGGCCTGCATCCTCATGTAGGGGACCGACGTCATCAGGCTTTTGCCACCCGAAAAAATGCCGTCGATGGTGGATTGCGTGGCCGTCATGCCCATGGTGGCGGCCTGCGACGCCCTGGCCTGGTTCACCTGCTTCTCATAAGCCGAAGCAACATCCGGCCCGGCCGTATTGCCAGCGGCGATGTCGGTAAGGCGCGGCGCGAAGGCGGCGAAATTGATACGCGAGTCTGCCTGGGCATGAGCCTGGCTCCATGCCCCGACAATCAAAGCTGCGGCCGCAAGGCCTGCCCGGCGAAAGGTCCCCATCGCACCAACTCCCTCGTTTCCCGTAACGGCATATCATGACACAAGCGGCACGGGAAGAAGCCGCGAGGGTGACGAGCTGCCACGTCAAGACTTCGTTCACGACGATGGGGAGAAGTCCCTGGCCTTTACTTCTCCTTCACAGGTTCCGGGCGAGCCTCACGCTCAAGATATCGTCCCCAGTAGCGTCGCGCCATGAACCCGCCGATCCCCCGCGAGCCTTCCTATGGCGTCAGCCACGAGCCCATGCGCTCCGTGGTGAGGTCGAGCTTTTGCGTGATGCCGCACGATCCGCGCCCGGGCCGCACGACCAGCTTCATCTTCGGCCGTTCCGATTCGCGCTATCGCCCCCTGCTGAACCAGGAGGAGCGGGACCGGCTTCACATCTGGGCGATGATCGTCACGCTGTCCGCCTCCGTCGTCGGCACGACCCTGCTGCTCACCGCCGTCCTGCGCTGACATCCCCGCTCAGAGCGGCCAGACCAGCATGATCAGCGGCACCCCGATCACGACCACGAGGATCGAGAGCGGCAGGCCGAGCCGCCAGTAATCGCCGAATCGGTAGCCGCCGGGCCCCATGACCAGGGTGTTGCACTGGTGGCCGATGGGTGTGAGGAAATCGCAGGCCGCGCCGATCGCCACCGCCATGAGGAAGGCATCGGGCCTGAAGCCGAGCTGGGTTGCGAAGCTCGCTGCGATGGGCGCCATGACGAGCACCGTCGCGGCGTTGTTCAAGAACGGCGTCACCGCCATTGCCGCCACCATGATCAGCACGAGGGCGCCCGTCGGCGGCAGCATGTGGGCTGCGGCCGATAGCCAGCCGGCAATCAGGTCGGTGCCGCCTGTGGTGCGGATCGATTCGCTGACCGGAATGAGCGCACCGAGCATCACGATGATCGGCCATTCGATGGTCTCGTAGGCCTCGCGCAGGGTCAGCGAGCCGAACAGCATCAGCAGGACGCCGGCTCCGAAGAAGGCGATGGCGACGGGCAGGATGTTGAAGGCGACGAGCACCATCGTAAGCGCCAGGATCGCAGCCGGAAGGATGCTCCGGCGCGCGCTGCCGAGCCGGATCTCGCGCTCTGCCAGCGGCAGGCAGCCGAGATCGCGCAAGGTGTCCGGCAGGCGCCTGAAATTGCCCTGAAGCACGATGACGTCGCCCGAGCGCAGGGGAATGGTGCGCAGCCTCTCCTTGAAGCGCTCTCCGCTGCGGCTCACCGCAATGAGGTTGACGCCGTAACGCTCGTAGAGCCCGATGTCGCCCGCCGAGACGCCGGTCAGGGCGGAGTTCGGCCCGACGATGGCCTCGATGACGCCGATCTCGTCCGTGGCCTCTTCGGTCTCAGGCAGGCGATGCTCCCGGCTGAGCCGCAGGCCGGCCCGGGCGACCACGCTCTCGAGCGCATCGGATTCGCCCTCCAGCATGAGGAGGTCGTTCTCCCGCAGCGTCACGTCCGGCAGCGGGCTGGGGCTGCGGCCCTCATTGCGGATGATGGCGGCTACCTTCACCTCGCCGTTGGCGAGCCGGTGCAGATCCGCCACCGTCTGCCCGACCACGTCGGATTCCGCCGTCACCCGGGCCTCGGTGACGTAATCCTTGATGTTGAGCGCGGCATCGAGGGAGGCTGCTCCCTTGCGGCCCTGCGGCAGCAGGCGATAGCCGAAGGCGAGGAAGACGACGCCGGCAAGCGCGATGCCGATTCCGACCGGCGTGAAGTCGAACATGCCGAAGGGTTCGCCCAGGAGCTCCTTCCTGACCCGCGACACGATGATGTTGGGCGACGTGCCGATCAGGGTGACGATGCCGCCGAGAAGCGAGCCGAAGGCCATCGGCATGAGAAAGCTCGACGGCGAGGTATTGGTGCGCCGCGCGATCTGGAACGCGACGGGGATCATCATCGCGAGCGCGCCGATATTCTTCACGAAGGCGGAGAGGACCGTCACAACGCTCACCAGCACGACGATCTGGATCTGCGTGGTGCGTAAGTAGGGCCCGACCCGGTTCAGCCCCGCTTCGAGGATGCCTGATTTCGCCACCGCGGCGCTGACGAGGAGCGCACTTGCCACGATGATCACGATGTCGTCGCTGAAGCCCTCGAACGCCTTATCGGCCGGCACGACGCCGACGAGAACGGCCACCAAGAGGGAAAAGACGGCGACGAGATCGTAGCGGAACCGGCCCCAAACGAAGAGCGCCATCATCCCGGCGACGATGGCGAAGGCGAGCATTTGCTGGTGGGTCATGGGGAGCGCAAGCGAGAGGAATCATGGTCCTAACGCTCCACGCCCCCGTTAGTGCCACGCTTACTGGCCGAGGACGAGCGCCCAGTAGCGGCCATAGCGGTTGTCGGCATCGGCGCGGGCGAGGCCGATCTTGCGGGCCTGGGGCATCAGGAGATTGCTGTTGTGGCCGGGGGAGGCCTTCCAGCGGCCGATGGCGCCGTCGACGGAATCGGATCCGGCCGAGAGGTTCTCGGCGGAATAGCCGATGATGCCGTAATCACCCATGCGACTGGCGAAGCTGCCGTGGCTGAGCCGGCCGGCGGCGGCAACCGCGCGCGCCTGATGCTCGGCCGCCTTGTTGAGATTCGTGTCCACCGTCACCGGGCTCAGGCCCTTCGAGACGCGGTAGGCCGAGATCAGCCGGGCCGCCTCGGCGGCATCGTTCGTGGAACTCGCCAGCACCGCATCCTTGGGCGTGAGCGCCCAATCGCCCGCGCAACCGGCGAGACCGAGCGCAAGGAGGCCCGCCATGAAAAGAGCATGCATCCGCAATCCCCTTCGGGCGGCGTTGAGACACCGCTCCCCTTGAAAAAATAGCCTGTCACGGTCATGTGCAAAAGCCATGAACCCAATGCCGCTGCATGCCATGCCGCTGTCCGAGGGTCCAGTTTCCTTGCCCTCCCGCGTCAGCTGACCGCATGCCCTCAAGCTCCTCCCCTCCCGAAGTCGCCATCATCGGCGGCGGCCCCGCCGGGCTGATCGCCGCGGAGGTTCTGGGACGCGCAGGCGTTTCCGTCACAATCTACGACCAGATGCCGTCGGTGGGCCGTAAGCTTCTCATGGCGGGACGGGGCGGGCTGAACCTGACCCATTCGGAAGAGTTCGAGCGCTTCATCACCCGCTATGCTCAAGCCCAGCCGCTGCTGCGGCCCCTGATCGAGGCCTTCCGCCCGGAGGATCTGCGCGCCTGGTGCGAGGGTCTGGGACAGGAGACCTTCGTGGGGTCGAGCGGACGTGTGTTCCCAAAAGCCTTCAAGGCCTCGCCCCTGCTGCGCGCCTGGCTGAGGCGGCTCGAGGAATTAGGTGTCCGCGTCGCCCTGCGCCATCGCTGGCAGGGTTTTGACGAGGATGGCGCGCTCGCATTTACCGATGGGGCGGGCGAATCGGTGCGGGCAAAGCCCGACGCCACCATCCTGGCGCTTGGCGGCGGGAGCTGGCCGCGGCTCGGCTCGGACGGAACCTGGGTCGATCTTTTGACCCGCCGCGGCATCGCGGTCTCGCCCCTGCGGCCGGCCAATATGGGCTTCACCCTTCCCTGGTCCGACATCATGCGCAGCCGCTTCGAGGGCGAGCCCCTGAAACGGATCGCCCTGACCTTCGAGGGTACGAGCGTGAAGGGCGAGGCCATCGTCACGACGGATGGAATCGAGGGCGGCGCGGTCTATGCTCTCTCGGCCAAGCTTCGAGATGCGATAGCGGAGAAAGGCAGCGCCCTTCTCCACATCGATCTCAGGCCCGATCTTTCGCAGGATGCCCTGGCAAAGCGCCTGAGCCCACCGCGAAAAGGCCAATCCGCCTCGACCTTCCTGCGCAAGGCCGCGGGCTTAAGCCCAGTCGGGATCGCCCTGTTGCGGGAGGCCTCCGCCACCCTGCCCGCAGAGCCCGAGGCGCTTGCCCACCTCATCAAGGCCGTACCGTTGAAGCTGACCGGCACGAAATCCCTGGAGCGGGCGATTTCCAGCGCCGGCGGGGTGCCCTTCACCGAGCTGGACGAGCACCTGATGCTGCGCCGCCTGCCTGGCGTCTTCGTCGCCGGCGAGATGCTCGACTGGGAGGCGCCCACCGGCGGCTATCTCCTCCAGGCCAGTTTCGCCACCGGCATTGCCGCAGCGAGAGGCGTTCTGGCGGCCTTGCAGATTCCCGATGACGCATTGACCTTGAATCCGTCATCGGCCACACGAAATTCGTGATCGACCCCGCCAAGATTCTCCACGACGTGTTCGGCTTCTCTTCCTTCCGCGAAGGACAGGAGGAGATCGTGCGCGCGGTGCTGGCCGGCGACGACGTTCTCGCCGTCATGCCGACCGGCGCCGGCAAGTCGCTCTGCTATCAGCTGCCGACGCTCGCCCGTGAGGGCCTGACCCTGGTGGTCTCGCCGCTCATCGCCCTCATGCGTGACCAAGTGGCGGCCCTGCGCCATTTCGGCATCGAGGCCGGCAGCCTCAACTCCGCCAACGATCCGGACGAGAATCGTCGCGTGGTCGATGCGGTGCGCGATGGACGCATGCGTCTTCTCTATGCCTCGCCGGAGCGTCTCGCCAATACCGGCACCACGGAATGGCTCGGACGGGCCGGCGTGAACATGCTCGCCATCGACGAGGCGCATTGCGTTTCGCAATGGGGCCACGATTTCAGGCCCGAATACGCGATGCTCGGCGAGGTGCGCCAGCGCCTCGGCAACGTGCAGACCATCGCGCTCACCGCCACCGCGGACGTGGCGACGCGCGGCGACATCATGCATCGCCTGTTCGAGGAGGAGCCGCGCCTCTTCATCCACGGCTTCGACCGGCCGAACCTGCGCCTCGCCATGCAGGCCAAGGAGCAGTCGAAGCGCCAGCTCTTCTCCTTCCTCGACAAGCACCGGCACGAGAGCGGCATCGTCTATTGCTCGTCGCGCGACGCGACGGAGCGGCTCGCCGATTCCTTGAGTCAGGCCGGCTATCGCGCCCTGCCCTATCACGCCGGCATGCATCAGCAGGACCGCGCCAAGAACCAGGACATCTTCCTGCAGGAGGACGGCGTGGTGATGGTGGCGACCATCGCCTTCGGCATGGGCATCGACAAGCCCGACGTGCGCTTCGTCGCCCACGCGGCCCTGCCGAAATCCATCGAAGCCTATTACCAGGAGATCGGCCGCGCGGGCCGCGACGGCGCACCCGCCGACACGCTCACGCTTTATGGCCTCGACGACATGCGCCTGCGCCGCCTGCAGATCGAGGAGAGCGACGCCTCGGACGAGCAGAAGCGCGTCGAGCGCCAGCGCCTCAATGCCCTCGTGGCTCTCTGCGAAGCACCGCGCTGCCGCCGCCAGACCCTGCTCGCCTATTTCGGCGAGAGCACGGAGCCGTGCGGCAATTGCGATCTGTGCATCGACGGCGTGATGTCCTTCGACGGCACCATCGAGGCCCAGAAAATTCTCTCCGCCATCGTGCGCACCGGCGAGCGCTTCGGCACGGAGCATCTCATCAGCATCCTGACCGGCGAGGTGACGGATTCCATCCGCCGCTTCGGCCACGACAAGCTGAAAACCTTCGGGGTCGGCAACGACCGCTCGAAGACGGAATGGCGCTCGCTGCTGCGGCAGATCTATGCGGCGGGCCTGATCGGCCTGGAGCTTGCCGAATACGGCCGCTGGACCCTGACGGACAAGGGCGTCGCCGTGCTCAAGGGCCAGGAGCGGATCGAGCTGCGCTCGGACGTGCTCATGAAGCCCGCCGAGCGCCGCCGCAGGCGCTCGCGCATGGAAGCGGAATCCGTGGTGCCCACCGACGATCCGTTGCTTCTCGACCTGAAGGCCCTGCGAACAAAGCTTGCCAAGGAAGAGGGCGTGCCGGCCTATGTCATCTTCTCCGACCGCAGCCTGATCGACATGGCGGCCAAGCGGCCGGTGACCCCGCGCGCCTTCGGCGAGATCCACGGCGTCGGTCAGGCCAAGCTCGACCGCTATGCGGATGCGTTTCTGGACGTGGTGAAGGCTCATGCGGCCTAATTTGCGATCAGACCTAAAACCACGTCATCACCGGCCTCGTGCCGGTGACGATGGAAACCCACTGTCATTCCGGGGCCGCGCAGCGGAACCCGGAACCCATAACCACGACATTCCAGGAAGAAGCGAGTCGCGTCGAGTCAGTTTCTGCAGCGTTAGCGGTTATGGGTTCCGGGCTCGCCTGCGGCGCCCCGGAATGACAGCGGCGGTTCCAAGCCGGCCTTCTACCTCCCCAGATAAGCCTCCAGCCCGCGCAGATGGTGGTGCCAGCCGGCCGCGTGCTGCTCGATGAGCTGCTGGCGTCTGTCGGCCGGCAGGACCGACCAGCCGCGGTGATCGAGCCGCAGAATGGTCTTGCTGTCCTCGACCGGATCGACCGTCATCGACACCTGCGTGGGCTGCGGCCAGTCCTCGTCGGCCCAGCTGAGTTCGAGAAGCTCCGGCGGCTCGAAGCGGTTGATCGTGCCGATGGTCACGACCTTGCGCCCGGTGTTGTCCGTCCATTCCTCGCGGAAGGCGCCGCCCGCCTTCGGCTCCAGCCGCACATCGCCGCCCCACCAGCTGACGATGGCCTCGGGCGACGTCAGGGCTGCCCAGACATCCCTGGAGTTCTTCCTGAAATCGTACTCGATGACAATCCGATCCGCTGTCGTCCCGACTTTCATGGTCGCTCCTCCTCAGGCGGCCTGTCGTCACCCGCCTGCTGTCACGTCCACCCAGGCGCCGTCATGGGCGCTCCTGGCAATTGCATCCACCGTACGCTCGATGCGGATGCCATCCTCGAATGCGATCAGATGCGCGCGCTCGCCCTCGATGCGGCGGATCAGCTCGCGGCACTCGACGATCTTCAGATCGTTGAAGCCGAGCCCATGGCCCGGCGCCGGAATGAACTTATCATAAGGCGCATGATGCGGGGAGGCGAGAATGGTGCGGTAACCCTGGCTCTCCGGCGGCCCGTCGGCGGTGTAGAGCTGCACCTCGTTCATGCGCTCCTGGTCGTAGACGATGGAGCCCTTCGAGCCGAAGAGCTGCATGAAGATGCGGCCCTTGCGGCCCCAGGCCGAACGGTTGAGCGCGATCACGCCCGAGGCGCCATTGTCGAGCTCGATCAGGGTGGTGGCGATGTCGTAGGTCTCGACCGCGCGGCGGCCGCCATCCTTCACCGGCCGGTCCGCATAGGGCTTGGCCATATGTCCGCAGACCCGCCGCACACCGCCGAAGAGGACCCAGATCAGGCTCAACGCATGGACGCCGAAATCGTCGAGCGCGCCATGGCCCGATGTCGCCTCGCTCTTCCAGTAGAAGAGCTGCTCCGGATCGGCCATGAAATCCTCGTCCATCTCGAGGCGCACATGGTTGACCGTGCCGATCTGCCCTTCGTCGAGGAGGCGTTGGATCAGGCGGATGATGGGGTTCTGGATATAGTTGTAGCCGAGCGCCGCGACCTTGGCCGAAGCGCGAGCGGCAGCCAGCATGCGCTCCGCATCCGCGAGCTTCGTCGCCATCGGCTTCTCGCACCACACATGCTTGCCGGCTTCCAGCGCCGCGATCGCCATCTCGGGATGAAAAGCGTTGGGCGTGGTGATCGATACCACATCGACGGCAGGATCGGTCACGAGCGAACGCCAGTCTCCCGTGGCGCGCGCGAAGCCGAGCTCGCGCGCCTTTCGCTCGGCGAGCTCCTGCGAGGCCTCGGCCAACACGGCAAGGCGCGGCCGCTCCACATCGCCGAAGACGGCGGCAACCGCGTTCCAGGCGAGCGCATGGCATTTGCCCATATAGCCCGTGCCGATGAGACCGATGCCGAGTGACGTCATGCGTTGTGCTCCTGAGACGATGAACAAAACTTGATCCTCATCCAGAGAATCTGGCCGGAAACTCAACTCTTCGTCATCACCGGCCTTGTGCCGGTGATCTCGATCGGAAAGACGTGGCGTTTCAAAACATCGGGATGGCCGGGACAAGCCCGGCCATGACATCTAAAGCTTGTCCATCTAAGACAGGCAGCTCTCGCTGTCACACCATCCCGCCCAATTCCTCCGACACCGCCTGCAATTCCTTGCCGCCGGCCATGAGGTTCTGCAGCTCCTCGATCTGAATCTCGGACTTCTTGTAGGTTCCGAGCGTCTTGCCGCGGTTGAGCACGGTGAAACGGTCGCCGACCGCATAGGCGTGGCGCACATTATGCGTGATGAAGATCACGCCGAGGCCCTTGCTCCGCACCTGGTGAATGTATTTCAAGACCATCGAGGTCTGTGCAACGCCGAGCGCGGAGGTCGGCTCGTCGAGAATCAACACCTTGGCGCCGAAATAGACGGCCCGTGCGATCGCCACGCATTGCCGCTCGCCGCCGGAGAGCGTACCGACGGCCTGATGCGGATCGCGCACGTCGATGCCGATCTTGTGCATCTCCTCGCGGGTCACCTCGTCGCAATGATCGAAATCCACATTGCGGAAGGGCCAGATTCCCTTCACCGGCTCGCGACCCATGAAGAAGTTGCGCGTGACCGACATGAGCGGGATCATCGCGAGATCCTGATAGACCGTCGCGATGCCAGCATCGAGCGCATCGCGCGGGCTGGCGAACGCCACCGGCTGGCCCTCGACCAGGAACTCGCCCGACGTCGGCTTGTGCACGCCTGCGAGCGTCTTGATCAGCGTCGACTTGCCGGCGCCGTTGTCGCCGAGCAGGCACATGACCTCGCTGCGGTTGACGGCAAGCGATACGCCCGAGAGCGCGATCACCGAGCCGAAATGCTTGACGAGGTTGCGGATATCGATGAGCGGAGCAGTCGTGTCCATCAGCGCTCTCCCGTCACCTTGCGGCGGATGAAGTTGTTGAACAGCACCGCGAGCAGCAGCATGGCGCCCAGGAAAACCTGGAACCAGTCGGAATCGAAGCGCGTATAGGTGAGGCCGATGGAGACCATGCCGAAGATGATGGCGCCGAAGAAGGCGCCGATGGCAGAGCCGTAGCCGCCGGTGAGCAGGCAGCCGCCGATCACGGCAGCGATGATGGCCTCGAACTCCTTCTGGAAGCCGCGCCGCGCATCGGTCGAACCGGCATCGAGCACCGTGAGGATGGCGACGAGCGCGGCGGCAGCGGCGGTGAGCATGAAGAGCGCCGTCTTCACCCGGTCCACCGGCACGCCGGAATTGCGCGCCGCATTGGCATCGCCGCCGGCGGCAAAAATCCAGTTGCCGGCGCGCGTGCGTAAGAGAAGCCACGTGGCGGCAAGCGCGAAGAGAATGAACCAGACGATGGAGATCGGCACTCCCGTGACCGTCGGCGTGCCATTCGGGAACTTGGCGATGATGTCATGCGCTGCGAGCCAGGAGAACACCCCTTCGAAGGCAACGCCCGAGAAGAGTTCGCGGATGAGACCTTCGCCCGCCTGATCGCCGATGCCGCGCATCTGTGTCGAGCCGCCGGTCGCCCATTTCAGTCCGACGAGGGAGAGGCCGCGCAGGATGAACAGGAAGGCGAGCGTGACGATGAAGGAGGGAAGCCTGGTGCGGATCACCATCTGCCCGTTGATCCCGCCGAGAACGGCCGCGACGACGAAGGTCGCGGCGATGGCGACGAGCAGAGGCCAGCCGCTGAGCGTAATGAAGCCGCCGAAAACGAGGCCGGTGAAGGCCACCATGGAGCCGATGGAAAGGTCGAACTCGCCGCCGATCATCAGCAGCGCCGCGGCGATGGCGAGAATGCCGAGCTGCGAGGCCGGCGAGAGGATGTTCATGATGCCCGCGAGCGTGAACATCGAGGCATCCGCGGTGGAGAGGAAGAAGATCGTGACCAGGACGAGGCCGGCCAGGGCGCCGAGCTCGGGGCGCCGCATGATCTTCGTCAGAAGGGAGACCTCCCGCAGGCGCTCGTCCTGAATTGCCTTGACGGCCGTAGCCGGTGCGAGATTGGCGGTCGGCTGGGTGGTGTTGACCATGAGCGCCTCCCCGAATGGATCCGTGAAAAAGAAGGAGCCCGCAACCTGCACGGCCGCGGGCTCCGATGAGCGCTTTAGCGAATGCCCTTGGCAGACAGATCGATCACTTGGGCAGCCTTTTCCTTCGTGATCAGATTCGGGCCGGAAGGCACGTTGCCGCCGGGCATCAGGCCGTACTTGGCGTAGTTCGCCAGGAACACCACGGGCAGGTAGCCTTGCAGGTATTGCTGCTGGTCGATGGCGAAGACCGCCTCGCCGCTCGCTACCGACTTGAGGAAGCCGGCCGACATGTCGAACGTGGCGACGCGGATAGCGCCCGTCTTTCCGGCCTCCTTCACGGCCGCAACCGACGGCTCGCCGGCCGTGCCGGCGCCGAGCGCGAGGATCGTGTCGATGGAAGCGTCCGCCGCAACCGCCGCCTTCACCTTGGCGCGGATATCAGCCGGATCGTTCGTGACGGGGAGCACCGTCACCTTGCCGCCGAAGCCTTCACCGAAGCCCTTGCAGCGCAGGTCGAGCGAGACGTTGCCGACCTCCTGGTTCACGCACAGGCCGACCTTGCCGCCCAATTCCTTCAGCTTCGCGCCGGCGATGCGCCCGGCTTCGATCTCGTCCTGGCCCACATGAAGCAGCGCGCCGAGCTTCTTCGACACGTCGGAACCGGAATTCATGGAGATCACCGGGATGCCGGCGGCCACCGCCTTCTGGATCGACGGACCGAGCGCCGAGGAATCCGGAATGGAGACGATGAGACCTGCCGGCTTCTGGTTCACGGCGGCATCGATGAGCTGGGCCATGGCGACCATGTCGAAGGTTTCGGGCGCCCGGTAATCGACCTGGACCTTCATGTCCTGGCCGCCGGCGGCGACGCCGTTCTTCACCACCGACCAGAACGGATCGTTGGCCTGGCCGTGGCTGACGACGATGATGCGGGTATTCTGCTGTGCAGCGGCCGGCACGGCGACGGCAAGGGTCAGGGCTGCTGCGGCTGCCAGACCGGTAATGAACGATTTCATGCTCTTCCTCCCTTTGATTCCACTCTCCTATCGCAGCCTGTTGGCAGCGACGGACGTAAGCGGCATTGCCGCTTGCCTCACCGGGCAGAGAGAAAACAAATGAGCCGAAGGGCGAATCACCGTCCGTACAGCGTTCCCTCTGCCGATCCGATCGTCCGTCAAAACGGAACGTCAGAACCTTTTTTGTTTCTATATTGGAATTTTTATTCCATTTTTGTAGGATCGGGTCAAGGCCCGATCCGATGGCATGGGACCGGTCGAATGGAAGCAGAGGACGATATGGGCAGCGCAGAGGCGGTCGCGGTCGGAGTGCCCGAGGATTATGACGGACTGCGCACGCTCCTGCTCAACCGCCGCGAGGCCATGCCCAAGCGCCTGAAACAGATTGCCGCCTTCGCCCTGGAGCATCCCGAAGATGTGGCCTTCGGCACCGTAGCGGGAATCGCCGAGCATGCGGGCGTGCAGCCTTCCACCCTGGTGCGCTTCGCCAAAAGCCTCGGCTATGACGGCTTCTCCCATCTGCAGCAGATTTTTCGCGATCGCCTGCGCGAGCGCTTTCCCGATTATCGCGAGCGGCTGAAAGGCCTGCGCGATGCGGAGGGGCATCACGTGCATGCGGCCTCCCTGCTCGAAGGCTTCACCAATGCCGCATCCGTCTCGCTCGAGCGGATGCAGGCTTCGGTGCGCCCGGAGGAATTGTCGCGCGCCATCGAGACGCTCGCCAAGGCCGATACGGTCTATCTGCTCGGCGCACGCCGGGTGTTTCCCGTGATCGCCTATTGCGCCTACGCTTTCGGCAAGCTCGGAATGCGCGCGATCCTCATCGACCATGTCGGCCAGCTCGGCCCCGAGCAGCTCGCCATCGCCTCGAAACGCGATGCGGTGCTTGCCATCAGCTTCACGCCCTATGCACCGGTCACCGCCGATCTCGCTGCGGCGGCGGCGCAGCGCGACGTGCCGGTGGTCGCGATCACCGATTCGGCCTTCAGCCCGCTGGTGACCAATGCCGATGTCTGGCTCGAAGTGGCCGAAGCCGATTTCGGCGCCTTCCGCTCGCTCTCCGCGTCGTTCGCGCTCGCGATGGCGCTGGCAGTGGGCACGGCGGAGAAGCGGGCGGAGGGATAAGCCTGCCACCAACCGTCATGGCCGGGCTTGTCCCGGCCATCCCAATCCTGAGAAGCGCTAAGCCTTTATCGGGATCACCGGCACAAGGCCGGTGATGACGTAAAAGGTCAAACCCGCACCGGCTTTCCGCTTTGCGCCGATTCCGTCGCTGCGTCCGCCAGGCGCTGCGCCATGAGTCCATCACGGCCGGTCGGGTTGCACGGCTTGCCGTCGCGGACGGCGTTGAGGAACGTGGAGAGTTCCTCGCGATAGGCTTCCGCGTAGCGCTCCAGGAAGAAGTCCTGCACCGGGTCTGCGGCGATGCCGGAGGCGTTCGCCACTTCCACCGTCGTGCGGTGGATGTTGCCGGCGCGGATCATGCCCTTCGAGCCGTGCACTTCGATACGCTGGTCGTAGCCGTAGGTGGCGCGGCGGGAATTGGAGATCTGCACGATCCTTCCCTTGGCCGTCTTCAGCATCACGGCGGCGGTGTCGACATCGCCGGCCTGGCCGATGGCCGGATCGACGAGGGAGGAGCCGACCGCGTGCACCTCCACCGGCTCATCGCCGAGGAGCAGGAAGCGGGCCATGTCGAGATCGTGGATCATCATGTCGCGAAAAAGGCCGCCGGAGGTGGCGATGTAGCTCACCGGCGGCGGGCCGGGATCGCGCGACAGGATGGTGACGATCTCGACCTCGCCGACCTCGCCGTCGGCAAGGCGGCGACGAAGGCTCGCGAAGTTCGGGTCGAAGCGGCGGTTGAAGCCGATCATCAGCGGCGTGCCCGCCTTCTCCACCGTGGCGAGGCAGGTCTCGATGCGCGCGCTCGACAGATCGACCGGCTTCTCGCAGAACACCGCCTTGCCGGCGCGCGCGCCGCGCTCGATCAGGTCGGCATGGGTCGTCGTCGGCGTGCAGACGAGGATCGCGTCCACATCCGAGCGCTCGACGATCTCCTCCAGGGAGGCCACTTCGGCGCCTGTCGCAGCGGCAAGCTCCTGCGCGGAGGGCGCATGCGGATCGGCCACCGCCACGAGGCGGGCATCCGGATGGTTGGCGGCGTTGCGCCCGTGAATGCGGCCGATTCGGCCCGCGCCCAGAACGGCGATCCTGATCATGTTTCCTCTCTGATTCTTTGCCGGCTACGGTGAAATTTAGAATTGATATTCCAACGTAAGCTGCTAATAGAATAAACGTTCTATAACTGCAAGGGCCAATGGGCTCTCACACGGTCGATGAAGACCGGCAGCGGGAGGAATAGCATGAAGCCAGCCCTGGATGTCATCACCATCGGTCGCTCCTCGGTCGATCTCTACGGTCAGCAGGTCGGCGGGCGGCTGGAGGACATGGCCTCCTTCTCCAAGGCGGTGGGCGGATGCCCGGCCAACATCGCCATCGGCACGGCGCGGCTCGGCCTGAAGTCGGGCCTCGTCACCCGCGTCGGCGACGAGGCCATGGGCCGCTTCATCCGCGAGCAGATGGAGCGCGAGGGCGTCTCGACGAAAGGCATCCTCACCGACAGGGAGCGGCTCACGGCCCTCGTGATTCTCGGCGTGCGCGACGAGGATTCCTTTCCGCTGATCTTCTACCGCGACAACTGCGCCGACATGGCGCTCGACGAAGCCGATATCGACGAGAGCTTCATCGCCTCGGCCGCCGCCATCGTCGTCACGGGCACGCATTTCGCGCGCGAGAAGACCGCCGCTGCACAGAAGAAGGCGATTCGCATCGCGAAGGCGAACGGCCGCAAGGTGGTGTTCGATGTGGATTACCGCCCCAACCTCTGGGGCCTTCTCGGCCACGGCGCCGGCGAGTCGCGCTATGTGCGCTCCGATGCGGTGACGGAGCATCTCAAACCCATTCTCGCGGATTGCGATCTCGTCGTCGGCACGGAGGAAGAGCTGCATATCGCTGGCGGCTCGGAAGATACGTTGGCTGCGATCCGCGCCATCCGTGCGATCTCGAAAGCGACCATCGTGTGCAAGCGCGGCCCCATGGGCTGCGTGGTGTTTCCGGCCGAGATTCCCGCTTCGCTCGACGACGGCGTGAAGGGTCCCGGCTTCCCGGTCGAGGTCTACAACGTGCTGGGCGCGGGCGATGCCTTTCTCTCCGGCTTCCTGCGCGGATGGCTTAAAGGTGAGAGGCTCGAGACCTGCTGCGCCTATGCCAACGCGAGCGGGGCGTTCGCCGTGTCGCGCCTGCTCTGCTCGCCGGAGATTCCGACCTTCCCCGAGCTGCAGCATTTCCTGAAAGCGGGCAGCCGCCACAAGGCCCTGCGCTTCGACGAGGACATCAACCACATCCATTGGGCGACGACGCGCAGGCCGGAAAGCGAGACACTCATGGCGCTCGCCATCGACCACCGCATGCAGCTCGAAACGATGGCGAAGGAAATCGGCGCGCCGGTCGAACGCATTCCCGACTTCAAGGTTCTGGCCGTCAAGGCCGCCGCGACAGTGGCGGACGGCCGCCCCGGCTTCGGCATGCTGATCGACGGCACCTATGGACGCGAGGCTCTGTTCCGCGCGGCCGATCATCCGTTCTGGATCGGACGCCCGGTCGAGCTGCCGGGCTCGCGCCCGCTCGATTTCGAGGGCGGCGGCTCGCTCGGCGCGCAATTGGTGGAATGGCCGGTCGGCCACACCATCAAATGCCTTTGCTTCTACCATCCGGACGATCCGCCGGACATGAAGGAGCGCCAGGAGCGCGACCTGCTGCGCCTGCACGACGCCGCGCGCCGCATCGGCCGCGAATTGCTGGTCGAGATCATCGCGGGCAAGCATGGCCCGCTGAAAGTGGACACGGTCGCGGGCATCCTGCAGCGCCTCTACGATCTCGGCATCAAGCCCGACTGGTGGAAGCTCGAGCCGCAGCGGGACGAGGCCGCCTGGCACGCCATCGGCGCCGTGATCACGCGGAATGACTCCTATTGCCGCGGCATCGTGCTGCTCGGCCTCGAAGCGCCGGAAGCGGAACTGGAAGCCGCCTTCGCTGCTGCCGCCAAGGAGCCGCAGGTGAAGGGCTTCGCAGTCGGCCGCACGATCTTCAACGATGCCGCGCGGCGCTGGCTCAAGGGAGAGATCACCGATGAAGCCGCAATCACGGACATGGCCTCCCGCTTCCAGCGCCTCGTCGATGCCTGGCAGCGGGTCTCTGCCCGCCCGCAGGCGGCTTAATACCAAGGGCGGAGCCTGCAAAGGGCTCCGCGCTCTTTCCATGAACGGGAAAACCTGAAAACCCTGCGACGCCATTTTTAAGAGGAACACGCATGAGCACGATCCGGCTGACCATGGCGCAAGCCGTCGCCCGCTTCCTGACGGCGCAGAAGACTGAAATCGGCGGAAAGATCCTGCCGCTCTTCGGCGGCGTCTGGGCGATCTTCGGCCACGGTAATGTGGCCGGCATGGGCGAGGCGTTGCACGGCGTGCGCGAGACCCTTCCCACCTTCCGCGGCCACAACGAGCAGGGCATGGCCCATGCGGCCATCGCCTTCGCCAAGGCCTCGCGCCGGCGGCGCATGATGGCCTGCACCACCTCCATCGGCCCCGGCGCCACCAACATGGTGACCGCCGCTGCGGTGGCGCATGTGAACCGCCTGCCGGTTCTGCTCTTGCCGGGCGACGTCTTCGCCAACCGCAGACCCGATCCGGTGCTGCAGCAGGTTGAGAGTTTTTCCGACGGCACCGTTTCGGCCAATGACTGCTTCCGCCCCGTCTCGCGCTATTTCGACCGCATCTCCAGGCCCGAGCAGATCATCCCGGCGCTGCAGCGCGCCATGACCGTGCTCACGGACCCCGCCGAGTGCGGACCCGTGACGCTGGCCCTGTGCCAGGACACGCAGGCCGAGGCCTACGATTATCCGGAGAGCTTCTTTGCGGAAAAGATCTGGACGCCGCGCCGCATCCGCCCCGACGAGGCGGAACTTGCGGAGGCCGCAGACCTCATCCGCAAGGCGAAGAAGCCCTTCATCGTCGCAGGCGGCGGCGTGCTCTATTCCGACGCGGAGAAGGCGCTCGCGAGCTTCGCAGAGAAGCATGGGCTCTTCGCCGGTGAAACGCAGGCGGGAAAATCGAGCCTGGCCCATGATCACGCGGCCAATCTCGGTGCCGTCGGCGTCACCGGCACGGGTGCAGCCAATGCGCTGGCCGAAGAGGCCGATGTGGTGATCGCGGTCGGCACGCGCCTGCAGGATTTCACCACCGGTTCCTGGGCCCTGTTCAAGAACCAGAACCGCCGCATCGTCGGCCTCAACGTGCAGACCTTCGATGCGACGAAGCACAATGCATTGCCGATCGTGGCCGACGCACGTGCGGGCCTGGAGGAGCTGAGCCGCGCGCTCGGCACCTGGAAGGCGCCGGAGGCGTGGACGGCGAAGGCGCGCGAGGAGAAGTCGCGCTGGTTCGACACAGCCGCCCGCTACACGGATCCGACCAATGCGGAGCTGCCCTCCGATGCGCAGGTGATCGGCGCAGTGCAGCGCAACTCGCAACCGACCGACGTGGTGGTCTGCGCCGCAGGCGGGTTGCCGGGCGAGTTGCACAAGCACTGGAAGGCGAGCACGGCTCTCGGCTACCATATGGAATACGGCTATTCCTGCATGGGCTACGAGATCGCCGGCGGGCTCGGCGTGAAGATGGCCGATCCCTCGCGCGAAGTGATCGTGATGGTGGGTGACGGCTCCTATCTCATGATGAATTCCGAGCTCGCCTCCTCCGTGATGCTGGGCCAGAAGCTCACCGTGGTGCTGCTCGACAATCGCGGCTATGGCTGCATCAACCGCCTGCAGCGCGCCACCGGGTCTGAGAGCTTCAACAACCTGCTGCAGCACACCAACCACGTGACGCTGCCCGATATCGACTTTGCGGCCCATTCAGCAAGCCTCGGTGCGCAGGCGATCAAGGTGAAGGGCATCGGCGAGCTGGAAGACGCGCTGAAGAAGGCACGCAGCGCCGAGCGCAGCACGGTGATCGTCATCGACACCGATCCGCTCGCCTCCACCGATGCGGGCGGCCATTGGTGGGATGTGGCGGTGCCGGAAGTGTCCGTGCGCGAGCAGGTGACGACGGCGCGCAAGAATTACGAGGATGCCCTCAGCGCGCAGCGCGTGGGCGATTAACAAGAATAAATGGAAAATCACCTCATCCTGAGGAGCCGCGAAGCGGCGTCTCGAAGGAGGTTCCAGAGATCACTGGTTCCTCCTTCGAGACGGGCCTAAAGGCCCTCCTCAGGATGAGGGTAGAGATGAAGCAGCGGTCTTATGAGTACGACACTCAAAAACCGAGAGAGTACAGAAGGAACAGAACATGACGATCCGCATCGGGGCCAATCCCATCGGCTGGTCCAACGACGACATGCTGGAACTCGGCGGTGAGACGCCGCTCGAGGTGTGCCTGGCCGAGGCCAAGGAAGCAGGCTTCGAGGGCATGGAGCTCGGCAACAAGTTTCCGCGCGAGCCGGAAGCGCTGAAAAAGGCACTGGCGCCTTTCGGGTTGGCTTGCGTCTCCGGCTGGTACTCCGCCGAACTCCTGAAGCGCGATGCGGATGCCGAGATGAAGGCCCTGCGCCCGCATCTCGACCTCCTGAAGGCCATGGGCTCGAACGTGCTCGTCTTCGCCGAGACCTCGAACGCCATCCATGGCGACCGCTCGAAGCCGCTTTCGCAGCGCCCCGTTATGAAGGATGGCGACTGGGCCGAATTCGGGCGCCGCATCACTGACGTCGCCGAGAGAACCCTGCAGGAAGGCGTGCGCGTGGTCTATCACCACCATATGGGCACGATCGTGGAATCGGAGGCCGATATCGACGCCTTCATGCGCTCCACGGGCGAGGCGGTGCATCTCCTTCTCGACACCGGCCACGCCACCTGGGGCGGTGCTGATCCCGCAGCGCTCGCCCGCCGCTACCGCAGCCGCATCAGCCACGTGCACACCAAGGATGTGCGCAAGAGCGTGATGGAGACGTCGAAGGCGCAAGGCTGGAGCTTCCTCGATTCCGTCATCGAAGGCGTCTACACGGTGCCGGGCGACGGCATGGTGGATTTCGTCTCCGTGTTCAAGGAACTGCCGGGCTATAGCGGCTGGGTGGTGATCGAGGCGGAGCAGGATCCGAAGAAGGCGCATCCGCTGACCTATGCCAAGATGGGCTATGCCAATCTCACCCGGTACCTCACGGAAACCGGCCTGCGTTAAGGAGCGCTCACGATGTCGAACCTCCTCGTCAAACCATCGAAGCCCGATGGACAAGGGCGCATCCACGCCATTACGCCGCAATCCGCCGGCTGGACCTATGTGGGCTTCGAGGTCTACCGGCTCGGAAGCGGCCAGAGTGTGAGACAGGCGACGGGCGACCGGGAGGCCTGCATCGTGCTGCTCTCAGGAAAGGCGCGCGTCTCGGCCTCGGGCCAGGATTTCGGCACGATCGGCGGGCGCAACTCGCCGTTCGAGCCGGACCCGTGGTCGCTCTATGCGCCCGCCCGCTCCGAATGGTCGCTCACGGCAGAGACCGATTGCGAGATCGCGGTGTGCACGGCGCCGGCCGAAGGCAAGCTGCCAGCCCGCGTGATCGGCCCCGATCAGGTCGGTCAGGAAACCCGCGGCAAGGGCACGAACACGCGCCATGTGCGCAACATCCTGCCGGAGTCGGAGCCCGCGGAAAGCCTTCTCGTGGTCGAGGTCATCACGCCCTCGGGCCATTGGTCGAGCTATCCGCCGCACAAGCACGACCGGGACATGCTGCCGAACGAGTCGCTTTTGGAGGAGACCTACTATCACCGCCTCAACCCACCCTCGGGCTTTGCCCTGCAGCGGGTCTATACGGATGACCGCTCGCTCGACGAAACGCTGGCGGCTGCCAATGGGGACGTGGTGCTGGTGCCGAAAGGCTATCACCCGGTCGGCGCTCCGCACGGCTACGAGCTTTACTATCTCAACGTGATGGCCGGGCCGAAGCGGATCTGGAAGTTCCACAACGATCCGGATCACGAATGGATGCTGAAACAGGCCTGAGACCGCCGGTCCCTTGATCCGCTCGAGCCTTTCGGGCATGAGGCGAACAGAGTTTCCTTATACGAGGCCCCATGTCCTGGTCCGATCTCGGCTCGCGCGTCTTCAAGACCGTGCTCGCGCTCGTGAGCGCGATCGTGATGGATTACGCCTTTCTGAACGGGCGCATGACGCGACAGGCCGTGACGGGAATCGAGCGAATGGCCGCCGACGCGCCGGTTCTCATCGACCGGCTCGTGACGAGCGCACTCAACATCAAGTGGCACCGCTAAAACAGCGGCCCCCGTGAGGCGCGCGTCAGATGCTCTAGCGGTTCAGGCGCTTGCCATCAGGTGACGCTCGATCTCATGGACCGGGTGCTTCGTAAGGTCCTTGTTCACCTCAGCCACGATCCGTCGCTTCACGGCGTCCGAGAATCGGTTACGAAGCTCGGCCAGGGTGCGCGGAGGTGCTGCCACGACAATATCCTTGACCGCGCCATTCGAGCAGACCGCGTTGAGCGCCTCGGCCACTTCTCCCGCGAATTTCCGCTCGGCGAGATCATGCCAGTCGGTCTGCTCGACTGCGCTGCGTTGGTCCATCATGGCAGCCCGTCCGGGCTTGTCCGTACCCTGCTCGCGCGTCGGCAGATTGTCCGGAGCCTCGAGAACCCGATCCACCTGGAGGTTCGGATGGAGGGCATTGCCCTCGTTCTTCAGGAAAAGGGCCTTTCGGCCGTCACTGACAAGAATCAAAGCGTCATGGGAAAGCTTGAGCTGTTTGCTCACGGTCACGCTCCTTGTGACGGGAGGCATTCTTCGGCAATCGAGTCGGCGGTGATTCAATTCATATCATATCACAGACACTCGTTCGTCGCCCATCGCACCCGTTGATGCGAATGAGGAGCTACCGCCGCTCCTCGAGCGCCCGATCCGTGCGTCCGGGCCGCGGGCGCTCCGGATACCAATAGGCGCCGCGACTGGGAGCATAGACCCTTGGATAGGCACGACGAGGAGCGTAGCGATGGCGATAGGAAGACCGATAGCGGTCCCGGACATAAACCCTGCGTCCGTTGCGATAGACGTTTCTGTCGCGCACATATTGGGCGCTCGCGTAGGAGCCGCCGTTCCAGATCCCCGACCGCTCGCTCGCCTGCACCGATGGCATCGATGAGACCGCAGCCGCGCCGCACAGGGCCAAGGCCGCGAGAGACGACTTCAGAATACGCGAAGAAAACATACCGCTCTCCGGTGAAACGCAACGGTCGAGCAACGTCATGATCGGCCGCTTCGTTCCAGGAGCCGGTTTCACAAGCTCGGCATAGGACCGGCGCAGCCTCACGAATTGAGCTCAGAACGATGCCTCGCCGTCCCTTGGTGTTCGAGCGCACACCGCGGGCAGCGCTCCTCGAACGGAACTTGGACAGGGTCGTTTCTTCCCCGAATGCGGCATCGGCTGCATGCCGAGCGAAAGAAGACGAAGATGACCATCCTCGACCCCATTTCCGGAAACCGCGTCACCATCAGCGCACCCGGCAAAACGCGCGGCCAGGCTGCGGAGAGCGGCCTCGACATGCGTCATGCCGTTCTGCCGGGCGCAGTGGAAACGAAGACGGGTCGGCAGGAGCTGAACCTTGCACGAAACCGGGCAAGTTGCCCGAGTGTCGGCGGGAATTCTGCGAGCTAGCGCATCGCGCTGCCCCCGAGGGCCGCTTCATTGAAAACCTGCCAAGATTGTCCGCTGCCCCTCCTGCATCGGCGATTGCATTGAATCCGATGCTCTGAAAAATGCACTAGCCCCGCCGGTCGACCGGCGGGGCTAGCGTTACGCAGGCGGATCAGATCTTAGCGCTTCGAGTCGCCGCCCCGGCCTCCGCCGCCGCCCTTACCACCGCCGTCGCTGTCGCCCCCACGACCGCCTTTACCGCCGTCGTCGTTGCCACCTTTGCCGCCGCCGTTGCTATCGCCGCCGCGGCCGCCTTTGCCACCGTCGTTGCCGCCACGGCCGCCATCGCTCTTACCGCCATCGCCCTTGCCGCCGCGATCGCCGCCGGAGCCCTTTCCGCCGCCGTGACCGGAATCATCCCGGCCACCGTCGTTGTCACGATCCCCACGGCCGCCTTTGCCGCCATCGTTTTGGCCGCCACCGCCGTAGCCGCCACCTTTTCCTCCGCCATGGCCGCCATCGTCGCCGCGACCTCCGTGGTCTCCACGACCGCCCTTGCCGCCGCCTTCATGGCCGCCGCGGCCGGGACCATCGTTGCCGTGATCGCCTCTCCCGCCGCCGTGACCTTTGCCTCCACCGCCATGGCCTTTGCCACCGCCGTCATCGCCCCAGCCGCCGCCGTGGTGGCCACCATGGCCTCCGCCGCCGCTGTGGCCACCGCCGCCGCCATGACCTCCACCGCCACCGTGGCCACCGCCGTGATGACCACCACCGCCGTGATGACCGCCACCGCCATGGTGTCCGCCTCCGTGGTGTCCGCCACCGCCCGGATTGTTTCCGCCGGGAGTCCCACCGCCCGGGTTCGTGCCGCCACCCGGATTGCCGCCGTCACCGCCGCCGGGATTGGTTCCGCCCCCTGGATTGGTCCCACCGCCAGGATTCGTTCCGCCACCTGGGTTCGTCCCTCCTCCCGGGCTGGTCCCTCCGCCTGGGCTGGTCCCGCCGCCCGGAGATGTCCCGCCACCGGGATTTGTACCTCCGCCTGGGGCCGAACCGCCCGGCTGCGCACCGCCGGAGCCGCCTGTTCCAGAGGAGCCGCCCTTCGAGCCGCCGGAGCCGCTGTTGCCCTTGCCCGGCGCGTTGTCCGAATGGCCACCGCCGCCGGAGCCGCCGGTTCCGGAATTGCCGCCTCCGCTCGAACCGCCGCCCGGCGTCGTGGGGCCAGTCCCGCCCGGGTTGGTGTTCGAGGCGAAGCTTTCGCGCGGGCCGCCATGATCACCCGGCCGATCGGTGTTGATCAGGCCGTATGCGCCCAGGCCCAGGACCGCCCCGGCGAGGTTCTGGCGCTGCAGGGGCGTCTGGACCTGGCGCTGCGCCGGCTGAACGATCTGGCAACGGCATGTCGCAACACCCCGGAC
Organism: Microvirga zambiensis WSM3693; assembly: GCF_016735695.1. Taxonomy (GTDB): domain Bacteria; phylum Pseudomonadota; class Alphaproteobacteria; order Rhizobiales; family Beijerinckiaceae; genus Microvirga; species Microvirga zambiensis. The sequence goes on from NZ_JAERQD010000006.1 coordinate 163,405, forward strand.
CCGAACATGGCGGCAATTGGTGTAATCCGACGGGTTCGGCACGGCGGGGACGCAGACCTGCGCCACGCGGGCCGGGCGAGCCTTGTTCGCCGGCGCGGCCATGGAACTCGAGATGGCCGTGAAAACGGCGACAGACGACAAAAGGGTAGCTGCGCCTGCCAAGGCAAGCTTGTGGGTACGCTTCATACTTTACTCCCGAGCCAAGATGGGAATTTCCGGAGACCCCGGATAAGAAAGTCTCGCTGAGCAAAGAATATTAAAAGGAATTGGTTCCGGTAATCGGTCTTCCTTGGTACCCCCTGAACACAACCTACCATTTTATCAGTAATTATACCTTCTTAAGGATTACCTCTTCGGTTTAATCCCTAAGTAAACTACGGTTTTATCATCTGTAGAGAGCAATACTATTGGATATTTCATTGTTGTTCCGCGGAAAAACTTTAGTCGAATGATTCGCGCAACTCCAAGATCTTCAGCTTTATCAGCCGATGCGCGGAAGCTCGCGCTCGTGCTAAGCTCGCCGCAAGATCGGAGGGAACGGACATTCAATCTCTGCCGATAGCTCACCCCGATGAGGGCAAGGGGACCACAAGCGTCGCGGCTCCGTCCGCCTATCTCACAGCCGTTCTGTGCTGGCTCCTCTCGGCCGGCGTGTATATCGCCGCCAAGTGGGCCGCTCCCGAGATGCCGCCCTGGGCGCTCTGCTTCTGGCGGCTGACGCTCGCCTGCGCGATCCTGCTGCCGATCGTGCATCGTCACCACGGGGCGATGATCGCGCTTCTCCGGTCACGGGCGCTGGAAGTGCTGATGATCGGTACCATCGGCCTGACGCTCTGCCAGGGCATGATCTATACCGGCCTCAGCCACACCGACGCGACCACCGCCGGCATCATCATGGCGCTGTCGCCGGTCATGACGATGGTGCTTGCCCGTTTCGTGCTCGGCGAGCCGCTCGGACCGTGGAAGGCGCTCGGCGCGCTGCTCTCCCTGGTCGGCATGGCTGTGATCGTCGCGCGCGGCGATCTTGCCGCCCTGATGCGGCTCCAGTTCAGCGCTGGCGAGTTGTGGATCGTCGGCAGCGCAATCTGCTGGGGTCTCTACACCGTTCTGCTGCGCCGCGCCAAACTGGGCATCGAGCTCCTGCCCATGGTCGTGCTGCTGCTCGGCGCCGGCGCGCTGACCGCCCTGCCCTTCTATCTGTGGGAGCTGCTGTCGGGCGAACGCTCCTCGCTGCATGCCAACGGCCTTTTGGCGCTTGCCTATGTGGCCGGCCCGGGCGGCGCCCTGATGTATTACCTCTACAACCGCAGCGTCGAGACGCTCGGAGCCGGCCGCGCCAGCATGCTGCTCTACCTGCAGACGGTCTTCGTCGCGATCCTCGCCTATCTGTTCCTCGGCGAAGGCCTGCACGGCTACGACCTTGCCGGAGCAGCCTTCATCGTCGCCGGCCTCGTGCTCGCCAACGCGATCAGGCCGAAACCCCGCTCAGCCCGGGCTGCATAGCCGCCAACGTGAACGACAGAGATGCCTCAACTTATGAGGGGTTGGAGGATGTTAAGGAACGGTCGGACCGGCGGCGCCATCCAATTCGCCCTCATCCTGCAGGCCTTCGCTCTCCAGCTGCATCTCATAGGGCGTGCGGGCCCGCTCATAACGGGTCGCCGAGGTCGATGCCGGCTCGAACAGCTCGTCGATCTCGACATTCGTCGGTCGCCTTTGCTCCTTGCAAAGATCCGCACAGATGCTCCGGGTCGCCCGCCTGTTGCTGGCCTCGATCCGCTTGTTGAACTTCTGCTGCTGCTCGAGCCATTTGTCGTGACTTTGGGGAACCTGAGCATTGGCGACATTCGCGAGAAAGAGGGCCGCCATCGCCAGAGGAAGTGATTTCAGTCGCATCATCATGCTGCCAACGATGATCCTGTGAGGAGAGGACAACAGACTCTGTTGTATCGTCGCAGTATCTAATATGGCGGCGCTGAAGCGGAAAGGCTCTCGCCAGTCGTAGCCACGGACTATAAAGGGTGGAATCTTCCCTTACGGCACCTGATCCGCGACACTTCGACCGACGCTCTTCAAAGTTTCTCAAAATTCGCTAAGGTGCGATTGAGGTAGTCCCTAAGAGAGAGCGCGGCGTGATTGTCATCTACATGATTGCGGCTTTGGTCGGCGGCATCGTCAGCTGCCTGCTGCTCTGGCCCTATGGAGCAGCCGTCGCCATCGTCAGCATGCCGTTTGGCGGGAGCCTGGCTGCGCTCCTGGCCGCAAGCCTGGGTTACCTGCGCGCCTCGGACAAAGCCAAGGCGCATGAGAGCCGTTCAAGCGATCTGGACGACCTCCGGAAGCTGCGATCCGCCGAACGCCGTTAGAGCGGTTCGCGATCCGGCGGTCACTTTCATTTTTGAGACTGCACTCCAGCCTTGTTCCGCAAATTTCGAAGGGCGTCGACAAGCTGGGGATGGGCCCTGCTCTTGAACCCGGCCAGCGCGCGCCGGCGCATGTCGATCAGCCTTCCCCTGACACTGAAGGCTTGCCCGTGCTGGTAGAGCTGCTCCTCCTCGTCGGCCCAGCGGCCCTTGTAGGATTCCGAGCCGATGGAGAAGTCGAAAAGCGATATCCCGTTTTCGCAGCTCCAGCGGATCACTTCAGCGAGCAGCAGGCTTCCCGGGGAATAGGCTCTGTAGCTCTCGAAATCGCTGCATTGAATCAGCCCATAAAACCGACCGCGCCAGACAAGTCCGAAAACACCGGCAATCATGCGATCGCCAACCGTGAGAGCACAGCTATGGGCGATGCCGCCGACTTCCTCCTGAGCAAGCGTGCGATAGAAGTCCGTATAGGCCGGCTGACCGAGCAGATCGCAGACGCCGTTCGCACGGCACCAGGCCGATTTATGCTCCAGGATGGATTGCATTAAGGCATCGGCCGCGTCCGGATCGGACGCCACCCGCAGCTCGACCGGCCCGATGGCTTCCAGTTTCCGACGGGCGCGCCGCAACTCGCGGTTCATGTTGCTGCTCCGCGTCTTCATGTAATCCGTGAAGTCGGAGCTGAGAGGGCAGTTGAATGCCACGAGGTCGTCGTAACAAGTCAGTTGAGTGAAGGGGTTGCGCGCCTCTCCGATGACGGATGGCATCTTCTGCAGGTTCACGGCGTCAACGCGGCCGACGCGTTCGAGAATCTGCTGCCAAAGCAGCGAGAAATCCTGTCCGTCAAGTTCCGCCGCGAAGTCCGGACGGATGATAGGCGCATTGTAGTCGCAGATGCCGAAGTCGATGAATTCGAGAACCCGCAATGCTCCCTGCTGGCGCTCGACCAGGGGAATCAGCATCAGAGGCGCACCGTCTTCGCTGCTTACAAGAACGATGGCCGGGGTCGCGGACAAGGCTGTCCCGACATTGTCCAGAAGCAGGGACATCCAGCCGTAGGTCTGGAACGCCGTGCAGCAGGCTTCGTTTTGAAAACCTCGCCATACCGCCTGTAGCAGCTCGTGCGAGCGAAAGACTTCTATCTTGAGATGCCAGCTCAATTCGATGTCCATTCCAGTTTTTCAATGAAAGCATAGTTCATCTCGACCGAAATGAACCGATCGACTAACTCACACGAATTCTATTCTTGGGCGCGGCATGCCGTAAAACCATTTCTCTTTGGGAGATGTCACTACCACTTCGGTTAGACGCGAAGCATGTCCTCAATTTTCATGGACATATCCGAAATTGCTAAGATGATCCGGCGCGCCTCGCACGAAGGCTCATCGAGCTGCCTTCTCCCCGCGGCCAGAGACAGCCTGGATGCCGGCATCTTGACGGGAATCGCTGCTCGGAAACCGCGCCGGAAATCCGCCACGCGGCAAGGCGCTCCGCAAAAGGAGCGTGGCTTTGGCCTAGAGGTTCTTGGAAAAGAATGGCGCACCCGACACGATTCGAACGTGTGACCTTTGCCTTCGGAGGGCAACGCTCTATCCAGCTGAGCTACGGGTGCTTGAGGCGATGAGCCTGATCCATTCCCTATCCGATTACCCGCCCCAGAGCAACCTCTGGCGGCCCTGGTTTAAGGCACCTCACCCATTTCCATCTTCCGGTGGACCGGGCGTGGCGCCGGGCCTGCCGCTTCGAAAGTGAGGCGGCAGGCCCGGTCGCAGCGTCACGCCTCGTCGGCAGCCGCCCTCTGGCGCGAGATATAGCCGATGGCGACCACCAGGACGGCGCCGAGGATGGCGGTCGGGATCTCCGCTTTGTGGCCGAGTTCCTGGCCGAGCTTTTCGACGAGCCAGGGATCGGACACCAGCATCTCGCCGGCCACCCAGCCGAGCAGGGCGGCGCCGGCCCAGATGAGAAGGGGCATCCGGTCGAGAAGCGCCATGATGAGGGCGGCGCCGGCGACGATCAGCGGGATCGAGATGGCAAGCCCGACGGCGAGCAGGAAGGTGGAATCCTGCGCCACCGCGGCGATGGCCAGAACGTTGTCGAGGCTCATGACCGCATCGGCGACCACGACGGTCCAGACCGCATGCCAGAGACGGTCCGTCTCTTTCACGTTCCCTTCGTCGTCGTCGCCGCTCAGAAGTTTTACGGCGATCCACAGGAGGAGGAGACCGCCGATGATCTTGAGGAAGGGCGTGGACAGGAGCGCCGCAACGAGCACGGTGAAGATGATCCGCAATCCGACGGCGACGCCGGCGCCGAGGACCATGCCGATGCGGCGCTTGTCTTCCGGCAGGCCGCGGCAGGCCAGCGCGATGACGACGGCATTGTCTCCGGACAGGATGACGTTGATCCAGATGATGCCGAGCAGTTTGAGGGCTTGAGGGAGGAGAGCTTCCATGATGCAAAACTTGATTTGAGATTGCCGAGGCCGGTGAGCCGGAACAAAGCGCGGATGCGGCGGTTCGGCAGAAAAATGGGCGCGCCTTGCCGGCACGCAGCGGCGTTTCGAGGACCTGGGGCGAAGCCGCGGGCCTGCTTAAAGGGAAGCCTTGGGTGGACCTGTCGCGTGCGGAACGCCCGACAGGCCGGCAATAAGGATCGCACCTGGAACGCTCAGGTTCAGGCGTTGCCTCGCGAGGTCATCGCTCGGACGACAGGGCGAGCCAATGAGGGCAGGATCCAGACCACCGTCGCCATCCTCGAAAGCGTCGCCGCAAGCCTCACCGTCCGCTTCTGCCCCATCGGGCAGTTCGGCCAGCGAGAGGACTTGGGCGGGATCGTTCAGGAACGGGGAGCTTGCTCCCTCCGCGACAGGAAGCCACGCGAAAAGGAGCAGCCCGAGCAATGCCTGCGCGATGAAACGATGAATGCGGGGTCGGGCCAAGGCTCTGTCCATCCGAGCGAAAGGTGCTCCACGGCAGCGGACACCCTTTCTCCTACCCCGGCCGGAGGGTTCAGGGCAACCGCGGCCGGTCGAATGATCGTGCCGAATGTTGCCGCAGAGAAGATCGACCCTCAGCGCGCAGCTTTGCGCTAGATCTTAATAGACATTGGCCGGCGGCAGCTTGTCCTTCACCATTCCGATCGGGCGACTCGCTCAAGCTTGCTTTCCATAGGAGAGCTCCATGGCAGCCCAGACCGAACATGTTGCAATTCTCAAAGACGCCTATGCGCAATGGGTCGATGCCCGAGGCAACGATTGCGGATGCTGGATGAACATCATCGCCGATGATGTCTCCCTCGGCTCGCTGGCGGAAGGTTCGCCAGAAGTCCCCTTCACGACGCGCCGCACCACCAAGTCCGGCGTACAGGCCTATCTCGACGACCTGATGCGCGACTGGGAGATGATATCTCACAGCATGAACGACTTCATCGCCCAGGACGACCGCGTCGCCGTGATCGGACGGGCGATCTGGCGCAATAAAGGCACGGGAAAGATAGCAGATACCAGGAAGGTCGATATCTGGCGCTTCCAGGACGGCAAGGTGGTCGATTTCGAGGAGTATTACGACACCGCCCGGCTCATCGCTGCCGCGACACCGTAATCAGCCTCCCTTGGAATCAGGCCCCCCTGGCCGGCGGCAAGACAAGCGCGAGATCGTCCTCGCCGAGCAGGCGATATTGTCCCGGTGCAAGGTCCTCCGGCAGGGGAAGCGTGCCGATGCGGTCGCGATGCAGATCGGTGACGTGGTTGCCGAGCGCCGCGAACATGCGCCTGACCTGATGGTAGCGCCCCTCCGTGATGGTCAGGAAGGCGCCGGTGCTCGACGTCACCTCCAGCTGCGCCGGCAGAAGCGGCTTGCCCTCGTTGTCGAGCATCAGGGTGCCGGATGCGAAGATTGCCGCCTCGTCGCCGCGCAAGGGGCGATCGAGGGTGACGCGGTAGCGCTTGGAGATCTTGAAGCGCGGCGAGATGATCCTGTGCAGCAGGGCGCCGTCGTCGGTCATCAGCAGGAGTCCCGACGTGTCCTTGTCGAGCCGGCCGATCGTGGAGATCGCAGGATCGCGCCGGCGCCAGCGCTCCGGCAGCAGGCTATAGACGAGAGGGCCAGCCTCCTTGTGCGAACAGGTCACGCCGAGGGGCTTGTGCAGCATGAGCGCGAGGCCCGGCGGCGGATCGAGCGGTTTGCCCCGGATCCGCATCCGCTCGGACAGGTCGCGGGTCACGGCGATGCGACCGTCGGCATCCTCGATCTCGGCTCCGTCCAAGGTCACCAGTCCGGCATCGACGAGAGACTGGACCTCGCGGCGCGAGCCGTAGCCCATATTGGCGAGCAGCCGGTCGAGGCGGAGCGTCGGAGCCTTGCTCATTTCTGGGCCTCGTAAATCTTGTAGCCGGCCGCCTCAGTCTTCGGCGTCACGCGCTTGAAGGCGGATTTCAGCACGGCCTCATAGGGCAGATGGCGGTTGGCGACGAGCCAGAGAACGCCGCCCGGCCTGAGCGCCTCGGCGGCCCGGCGGATGAAGGCCTGTCCCAGGCTCTGGTCCTCGGCGCCGCCGTCGTGGAAGGGCGGGTTCATCACCACGAAGTCGAGGCCCTTCAGGTCCGTTCCGCTGCGCAGATCCGCCCATCGCACCAGCGCCCGCGGATCGTCCAGGTTGCGCGCCGCCATCTCGACGGCACGTCGGTCGATGTCGATCAGTGCCAGGCTCTCGACCTTGGGCGATGCCAGGATGGTGCGGGCGAGGATGCCGATGCCGCAGCCGAAATCCGCCCCGCGTCCGGAGAGCGGGGGCAGGTTCTGTTCGAGCAAAGCGCTGCCGGGATCGATGCGGTTCCAGCTGAAGGCGCCGGGCCAGGTCCACAGGCCAAGCGCGGCGTCGAGCCGGGGACTGCCCTCGGCGATGGCCTCGTCGGTCCCGATCGGCTCGGAGGGCCGCATGACGGTGCAGATGCGGTGGTGCCGGCGGGAGGTTTCGCTGACCTCGCAGCCGAAGCCCTTGAGCTCCTTGGCGATCCGAGAGCCGCCCTTGTCCTTCGGCGCCAGGACGGTCAGCGAGCCCCCGGGAGCAAGCGTCCGCAGGGCCAGAGCGATCACGTAACGTCGCTCGACGGTGCCGGGCGGAGCCAATACGGCGATCTCGCCAAGGGATTTTTCAGGCTGTTCCTCCAGCCTGGCGGAGCCTGGAATCAGGGGGGAGAACTGGGTCGCCCCTTCCGGTGTCTGGGCCAGTTCGGCCGGTGGCGCCCCGTAGACGCCGCTTGGTTTCGTGTCTTGCAAAGTGACTTAGTCCACGCTCAAAGCCAGGGTTCTTATTATGCCGTGGCCTGAAAGGTAAGACTCAATGGCCCTGTGCGGCCTGCTTGGTATCGACGGCGCGAATCTCCGATTCTCCCACCGCGCGCTGGGCGCCGCTCGCCGTATCCCTGATCCTGTAGCCCAGTTCGCCGCTGCTGTTCTCCGGCATCAGACGAACGACCTCGTAAGTGCCGCTGGTGCGATCTGCGAAATGGGCGGCAGCGGAATGCACAAGCTGGCCCATGACATATTTGTGGCTCACAGGAACCTCCTTTTCGGAAAAGCAAGAAGCCGCTCCGGGGAGCGGCTTCGCAAGGCAGCAAGGAAAGCTGCCCGTTTCACAGGTATCAGGCCGTCTGGATGTTGTTGACGGCGACCTTGCCGCTGCGGCGGTCCTCGGCCGTGTCGAAGGAAACCTTCTGGCCTTCGCGAAGGCCGCGGATGCCGGCGCGCTCGAGAGCGGTGGCGTGGACGAACACGTCCTTGCTGCCATCGTCCGGCTGAATGAAGCCGAAGCCTTTTTGATCGTTGTAGAACTTAACGGTGCCAGTAATCATTGGAATATCCTTGGTTAGGCTTAACATGCACGTGAGCAAAGGGCGTGCTCTCGCACGACCTCACACTCGGTTCGTCGATGTTTGGGAAGAGTGTCTGAACGTGCGCCCGGTAGTCCAAGGCGTAACGGCCCGATTGTCCGGCCAAATGTCGATAGGTGCTATCTAGGGCCAGCTTACGGCGAATACAAGGCGGTGTCGTAAACAAGCGGTAAATCCTCCCTCGAAACGATGGACCTCGGCCGGCCGGAGAAGGTCGCCTCAGTACTTCAGGCGCAGCCCCCGCACCTGCGCCACGCCGTCCGCACAGACGATCCGGGCCCTGGGGCAATAGGAAGCGTAGGCCGGCGTCGCGCAATAGGTCTGCACGAAGGTCTCGTCGATGGCGCAGGTGACATGTACGCGATAGGCGGTCTGCGGAACGCCCGGCACGTCGTGCAGGACGGAATAGCCCAGGCCCTCGTCGGCCAGACGGGAAATGGCGAGACCTGGCTGAAGCGGCGACAGGCCGGCCCTGGTCACCATGGTTGCATCCGCCGCCTGGGCCGCTGAGCCCAGCAGAATGACTGCCAGTGCGGTTCCGATCGAAAGGTACCTCATGCTGCGCCTCGCCTGATGTGAGTGATGAGACCGCACCGCCCGCTCCCGAGGGCGGCCGGCGGCCTGCAACGGATTAATGCAAAGCTGCCTTCCCGAGATCCACCAAAGGTTAACCACGCTTTGCACGCGCCCTCCCGTTTTAAGCATCAGGTAGGAACTTAGGCCCGATAAACGCCGCCTGTAGAGGCGTGAATTGTCAGGATCCCATGCACCACATCCATCTCGCTGAGGGTATGCGGCTTCGTTTTCCGGCGCGGAATACGGATTTCGACCAGGGGGTCGAGATCGGCATCGTCGCGGCGCTGATGAGCCAGGATCTGATGGAGTTCACCCGCAGGATCTCGAGCGAGAATCTTGGGCAGATGCGCGCCCTCGTGGAACAGTTCGGGTATCGCCTCATCGAAGGAGCCGAGGACGGAGACTTCGTCGAGATCAGGTTCTACAGCCGCAACGCGCGCCCGCGCCTGCGCGTCGTCCACTCGGGCACCTGAGCGACCGAGTAGCCGACCCGTTTTCCTACGACGCGCTGAACTTCTGCTGAAGCGCGCGGAGCCGCTCGCGATAGGCGGTGTAGAAGCCGCTCGTGACGATGATGGCGGCGCCGGTGATCGTCCATGAATCCGGCAGAGTGCCGAACACCAGATAGCCGAGCGTCCCGGCCCAGATCAGCTGGACATAGGAGAACGGCGCGATCAGCGACGCATTGCCGTGGCGATAGGCCAGGACCACGAGCCAGTGCCCGATCGCGAACAGGATGCCCATGCACAGCCCGAGCGCGATCTCGATTCCGTTCGGCGTCACCCAGTTGAAGGGCATGAGCACGCTCAGCACGATGCTGCCGACGGATGCGGAATAGGCGAGCGTCGTCAGCGCCTGATCGCCGCTGATCTTGCGGGTGACGACGGCCCCGACGGCCCAGCTCGATGCGCTCAGGATCGGCAGGAAGGCGGCCGACTGGAAGGCACCCGTGCCGGGCCGGACGATGATCAGGACGCCGATCAGGCCGATGGCCGCCGCGGTCCAGCGCCGCCAGCCGACCGCCTCGCCGAGAAAGAGGACGGAGAGGGCCATGATCAGGATCGGCGAGACGAAGAAGATCGCCGTGGCATCGGCGACCGGGAGATGCGGCAGGCTCTGGATGAACATGATCGAGGAACCGACCATGCCGAGCCCTCTCAAGACCTGAAGACCGGGCCGCTGGGAGCGCAGCAGCGCCGGGCCGCCCTTGATCAGCACGAGAGGAATGATGATGGCCGCGAAAGTCACGTAGCGCATCCAGGCCACTTCCGGCGGCGGCAGGGTGGAGGCGAGCTGCTTGGTGATCACATCCGCCACCGAGAACACGACCGTCGAGGTGATCAGAAACAGGATTCCCCGCAGCGGCGAGGAAACCTGCGGGCTGGCGGCAGCCGGTTGGGCGGCATCGGTCGTCCGGGCAGCGGAGGTCATGAAAGACTCAAAAAATGAGGCTCGTGCGCGGGCGCGACGAGCCTGAAGGTCTCGAGTTGGGAGGTAATATAGCCCCCATAAAATACCGTTTCCTTGCCAGGAGAAGTGCAAACTTGGCACATATTGCATGCCCTGAATGAATGGGCCCATACTCCGGCCTTCCGACACCTGCGCCTCAAGCATGGCAAAAACCCCGATCCAGCCTTCTCCTCGCCCAAGCTTGGCCGCAGTGACGGTTCCATACTGAGGCTATAGTTCCATCTTACTTCAGAAAATCGGGCTCTACTGAACGTCTATTGGAGATTTAAATAAATCTTAAGGCGCCTCAAAGTGCTCACACCAGGCTATAACTGCATAGTTAACGATTAATAAATGGTCTTATTGTTGCCCCATTAGCCTCCATTCTGCATCCCATCCATAACAGACAAGGGAATGCATAGTGGATCAACGTAAGGTAACGCTCGCTCTTGCCAGCCTTTTCATCTCCGGATCGGCAGTTGTCTTTTCTCCTGCGGTCCAGGCGGAGCCTGCGGAACCCGCGGGGAAAGTGATCCAGAGCGGCCGTGCTTCCTGGTACGGGCCCGGTTTCCAGGGCCGCCGGACGGCAAGCGGCGAAACCTTCAACACCAATGAGCTGACCGCTGCCCATCGCACCCTGCCCTTCGGCACCAAGGTCCGGGTCGTGAACAAGAAGACGGGCAAGTCGGTGGTGGTGCGCATCAACGACCGCGGGCCTTATGCCCATGGTCGCGTCATCGATCTGTCCAAGGCCTCGGCCCAGGCCATCGGGATTTCGGGCGTCGGCTCCGTCGACGTCGCCCAGCTCTAATTTTCAGCACGACCCTTTTCATCACCGAAGCATTTTCAAGCCCCTCCGGCAGGAACCTCCTGCCGGAGGGGGTCTTTGGAACCGAGAGGCCTTCTCCCCGCTTTTCCCCGGTCACCTTTGCCGCAAAGGGCTTTTGGAAACGCATGCAGTTCGGCCGGTCGCTGACATCGAGAATGACTCTTCTGATCCTAACCATGGCATCGGGCCCGATGGCTGCGGCCCAGAACGGACGGGCCTGGGTCGATCCCCCGGCAGAAGCCCCAGCCGCTTCCTCTCAGCCGGCTCAGCCGGCAGCGCCGCCAAAGCCGGCACCTGTCCCTCCGCCACCGCAGGCAGCCACACCGACGCCGGTCAGTCCATCGCAGACCGCGCAGCCTCAGACGCCGGCCGCTACCCCCTCCGCCCCGGCCGTCGCCGCACAGCCGACGAAGGACCCCGATGCCGAAAAGCGCGCCGCCCGGGCTGCGGCCGCCAAGAGCTTCGCCGTCGATTATCTGGAATCCTGGTCGGCCGCGAACGAAGCAGCGCTCGAGGCAACGGCGGCCTTCTATGCGCCCCGCGTGCTCTTCCACGGGCGCGAGGTGAGCATGCAGCGGCTCTTCAACGAGAAGCGCCGCTTCGTCCGGCGCTGGCCGGAGCGCGATTATCGCCCGCGCCAGGACGGCATCGGCACCACCTGCAACCCCGCCGGCGAGATCTGCACCGTGCATGCGGTGTTCGATTTCACGGCCTCCTCTCCCAAGCGCCGCCGGATGTCGCAAGGCACCGGAGCCCTCCAGCTCATCGTCCATTTCATCGGCGACAGGCCGGTCATCGTCGCCGAACACAGCACGCTGCTCGGGCAGGAGCGCAAGCGCAATGTCACCCAGGAGGGTGCCTCCTATGAATGATGATTCCATCACCCGCGATTCGTCGGCGGATCCCCGTCACCATTGGGCTCAGATGCGCGAGAGGATGCGCGAGGTCATTCGAGTGGAGCTCGATCGGATCCATCCGACCGACGATTCCCGCCGCGCCCTCGAGCTCATCATCGAATCTTCCGTGCGCCCTTCGGAAGCCGGCAACGAGCTGAAGCTCACGGTCATCGACCACGACGGCAAGCCGCGGACGATCGAACGGGACGGTCGAGAGCAGGGATTCACGCTGCACGATCTTCTGGACGAGTTGCGCGTTCGCTACCCGGTGTTGTTCCGGTCGGCGAAGCGCGACACCGACCATGCCGCCGGAGCGGCAGAGCCGCACGAAAAGCCGAAGCGTGACTGGCTCGCGCTCGACCCCGGGGCGAAGGCAGGCGCCGTGCCGCATGCTGAACGGAGCGAGCCCGCCTCGGCTCATCGCATGCCGGATGAAGCTCCCGAAATCCGCGCACATCAGCACGATTCCTTCGCCGCCTCGGATGCGCCGGCCGTGCATGGAAATGCCGAGGAGCGGATGCCGGACGATGCCATTCCCGTCGTCGCCGACGACGAACGCAATGCCTTCGGCGACATGCGGAAGCGCTCCTGGGCGAGGCCGAGCCTGGCGCTCGGTGCGGTCGCTGTCGTGGCGCTTCTCGGCGTCGGCGCGTTTCTCTTCCGGGGTGACGAGGCGACGACGTCGCAGGCCGGCGCGACCGCGCCTGCCCCCTCGAACCTTGCCGCTGCCGGCCCGATCCGCGACCCGGAACCGGCGGTGACCGGATCGACGGCATCCTCCGCTTCGCTGCGCGGCGTGCCCGACGTGATCGACACGGCGACCCTGTCCCTGAACGGTGAGGTGGTTCGCCTCTTCGGCGTCGAATGGGCGCCGGGCGCGGGCAAGCCGGAGGATCTGACCCAGTACCTCAACGGCCGCGAGGTCGCCTGCGAGAAGGCGGGATCGAACGATGTCTATCGGTGCCAGGTCGGTGGTCAGGACCTGTCGCGGGTGGTGCTGTTCAATGGCGGCGGGAAACCCACCGGCGAGGCGACGCCGGAACTGAAAGCGGCCGCCGACAAGGCACGCGCCGCCAAGATCGGCGTGTGGGGTCCGTCGCAATAAAAAAGGTCCCCGTCCAGGACGGGGACCGCGGAGGTATCAAGGCCGAAGGCTCAGGCGCTCGCTGCGACTTGGCCCGGACCCGGAATCTCGATCTCGATTTCGAGGGTGGAGATGTCGGAATCGCGGTTCATCTTCACCTGAACGTTGTCCTGCTCGACCATGACATGGCGGCGGACGACGGCGAGGATCTCCTCCCGCAGCTGCGCGACGAGGTCGGGCTTTCCCCCGACGATGCCGCGTTCGTGCGCGAGCAGGATCTGCAGGCGCTCGCGCGCCACGGGCGCGGATGTACGCCGGTTGAAGAAACTCAAGAGATTCATGCGGCCCTCCGTCCGAACAATTTGCCGAACAGGCCCTTCTTGTCGGTGGGGATGGTCAGTTCGACGGTCTCGCCCTTGAGCCTGCGGACGGCGTCGAAATAGGCCCGTCCGGGGGCGCTGGCAGGATTGTTGAGCGTCACCGGCGAGCCGACATTCGAGGCGCGCAGGACCTCTTCGCTCTCGGGGATGATGCCGATGAGCGGGATCGAGAGGATCTCGAGCACATCGTCGACCTTCAGCATCTCGCCGCGCTCGGCGCGGGCCGGGTCGTAGCGGGTGAGCAGCAGGTGCTTCTCGATGCGCCCGCCCTTCTCGGCCAGCTCCGTCTTCGAATCGAGCAGGCCGATGATGCGGTCGGAGTCGCGCACCGAGGACACTTCCGGGTTCGTCACCACCACGGCGACATCCGCATGGCGCATGGCCATCGTCGCGCCGCGCTCGATGCCGGCCGGGCTGTCGCAGATGATCCAGTCGAATTTCTCGCGCAGCTCGTTGAGAACGCGGGCGACGCCCTCTTCCGTGAGCGCGTCCTTGTCGCGGGTCTGGGAAGCGGGAAGCAGCGAGAGGTTCTCCATCCGCTTGTCGCGGATGAGCGCCTGATTGAGCTTGGCATCGCCCTGCACCACGTTGATGAGATCGAACACCACACGGCGCTCCGCCCCCATCACCAGATCGAGGTTGCGCAGCCCGACGTCGAAATCGATCACGACGACCTTCTCGCCGCCATGTGCCAGTGCTGCCCCCAGAGCTGCCGAAGACGTGGTCTTGCCAACGCCACCCTTGCCTGAAGTTACGACCAAGACTTTGGCCATCGTCGTCTCTCTTTCTCTCAATCCAATGTTTTCAGGATGATGGAGTCGCCATCCAGGTTCACTTGCACAGGCTGACCGAGGAACTTGCCCCCCAGATCGTCAGCGGTCTTGTAGAGTCCGTCGATCGCGATCAACTCGGCCTCGAATTTGCGGCAGAAGATGCGGGCCTTGCCGTTGCCGGTGCAGCCGGCGATGGCGCGGCCGCGCAACGAGCCGTAGATGTGGATCGAGCCGCCCGCGACGATCTCGGAACCCGAGGCGACGGAGCCGAGAACCGTCACGTCGCCTTCCGGATGCAGGATCGACTGGCCCGAACGGACGGAGCCTTCGATGAGCAGCGACTTCTCCGGCACCGGCGCATCGGCGAAGGGAGCGCTCGCGGCCGCGACGGCGGCATTGGCCGCATCCGGCACATCGATGTCGCCGGCGGGCTTGCCGCCGTTGATCTGCGGCGGCATCTCGGCATCGACATTCTCCGGCGCCGCACCCTCGAGGCCGATGATGCGGATGTTGCGCATCTTGAAGGCGGCGAGGAGGAACTTCAGCTCGGACTTGGACGGCTTCAGCGATGAGACGTCGGCGATGATGGGCCGCCCCGTGAAAAAGCCGGGCGAACGCTCCGAGACGGCGTCGAGATCCTCGAGCCAGTCCCTCAGAGGCACTTCTGGCGCGAGGACCAGGGCCATGAAAGACCTGCCACGGAAACGAAGAGAGGGGCGGTTGCGAACGGCAATGGTCACGGGAGTACAGATTCCTTTAATTGGATATGATTTCGACCGTTTATGGTTAACGGACCGTTAAAGGAGTCCCGCAGAACCCAGAAATTTCTTAATGCCGCAGACGCCGGCCGACCCGCTGGGCCTCGATTTTGCCCCAATAAGAAATTCCACTTTTTCAAGGAATATAAAGATAACACTTAGCACTTTGTGAGTACGGCCTAGCACTTCTTGAGTATTAGCTCGACGGCGAAACTCAATTGACCGGTTGTGTCATGGGCATACGATGAGCTTTGTTTCGTTTTGTTTCATCATTGCTAAGACTAATTTCAAGACCCGATGATGAGGCGGGCGATCCAAATCGACAACAGCCGTGAGGCGCATCCAGGGAGGATGAAGAATGTCGGGCCGGGTCAAAACCTTCTCTTCCGTATCCAGTCTTTTCGGCCGCCTGGCCGTTGCCGCAGCCCTCCTCGTCTCAGGCATCGTCGGCGCATCGGCCCAGACGGCTCCGTTCAATCCGGCCCGCGCGAATTCCGGCACCCTGGGCGTGATCTCGGGCGGGGCCGACGGAACCTATATCCGCATCGCCGCCGACCTCGCCAATGTGCTCGACGGCGAAGACCTGCGGGTGCTGCCGATGATCGGCCGCGGCTCGCTGCAGAACCTGCGCGACATCATGTTCCTGCGCGGGGTCGATATCGGCATCGTGCAGATGGATGCGCGCGAGCAGCTGAATGCCGAAAACCTCCAGGGCGATGCGGTGCGGCGCCTGCGCTTCATCACCCGCCTCTACAACGAGGAGGTCCATATCATCGCCAGCCGGGAGATCACGGACATCCGGCAGCTCGAGGGCAAGAAGGTCAATATCGACAAGGCCGGCAGCGGCACGAACCTGACCTCTCGCCTGATCTTCGGCAAGCTCGGGATCAAGCCGGAGATGACAACCTTCGATCAGGCATCGTCCTATGCGAAGCTGAAGTCGGGCGAGATCCAGGCCGCCGTCTATGTGGCGGGACGGCCCGTACGCGCGATCGCCGAGTTCCAGACCGAAGGCCGCTTCCATCTTCTCGCCATTCCCTTCGAAGGCGAGATCGCGGAAAGCTACTTCCCGGCAAGCCTCGCGAATACGGACTATCCGCAACTCGTCGACAAGGACAAGCCGGTGGATACGCTTGCCGTCGGAAGCCTCCTCGCCGTGTTCAACTGGCCAGAGAATTCGGACCGCTACAACCGCGTCCGCCGCTTCGTCGATGCCTTCTTCTCCCGCTTCGACGAGTTCCTGCTTCCCGGCCGCCACCCGAAATGGAAGGAAGTCAACCTCGCCGCCGACGTGCCCGGCTGGGAGCGCGTGAAGCCGGCCCAGGCATGGCTCGACCGCGCCGCGATGGCGAGCAAGCCGTCGGCCCAGAGCCAGAGCTTCGAAAGCTTCATGAGCAGCAAGGGCCTCAACGTCTCGGCGGAACAGCGTGAGGTTCTGTTCCGTGAGTTCCTCGCCTGGCAAGGCGAGAAGCAAAGAGCGCCCCGGCGCGTCACCCGGCAAGATTAAGAAACCAACAGGACCGAAGCCGAGGGCGGATCCACCGCCTTCGGCGACCGTCGAAGGAGGTCCGACATGATTGGGCACGATGATTTTGGATTGAGACCTTTCACCACCGAGTTGCTGGCATCCGCGTTGATCGGCCTTGCACTTCTTAGTCCCGCGGCAGCCCAGAGCCTTCCTCCCGATCCCACCCTGGAAATTGCCGCCGGCCGGACCGGCGCGAGCGATTTCCGCAGCCTTCTGCCTCTTCTTCTCACCTCGCCGGACCGCAGGCAGCTTGCCGCGGATCTCGAGGCCCTGATCCGACAGGGCGATGTCGCCGCAGCGGAGAACAGCGTCAACGCAGCGATCGAAGTCGGTACCCTGGCCATCGTTCTCGCCGACCATCTCAAGGACCCGGATTTCGTCAAGGCCCTGCAGGAGCTCGGCATACGCGGCGAGGCCAGGCCCGCTGCGGCTGCAGGCGCGGTCGCTCAGGCTGCAACCTCCGATTCCTGCCCCCTCGCACCGACCGCGGCGAACCTCGCCGATATACAGCAGGCGCTCGAGCGCGAGCAATCGTTCAGCAGCAACGTCTCGCAGACCCTGGACAGCCTCACGCAGGAGCACAATGCCCTTGCCGCCCGCCTGGATACCGAGACGGAAGCGCAATCCGCAAAGCTGTCCGAGATCGAGCAGGCGCTGGCGGGTGAACGGGAACGCGGCGAAGCGGCCCGCGCCGAGCTGGCGAAACTGCAGGACGAGAATCGCGGCCTGCGGACGACGCGCGAGCAGGACCAGGCAGCAGGTTCATCGAAGAATGCCGAGCTGGAAACCTTGCTCGGAAAGGAACGGGAGCAGAGCGCCACCGCTTCGCGCCAGCTTGCGAGCATGCAGAAGGAACTGCGCGATCTGCAGGCTTCCAGGAACGAGACGTTGGCGGCCCAGTCGACCCGGGTGGCCGAGCTCGAAAAGGCCGTCGCCCGCTCGCAGATCCGCAGCGATATCCTGACCCAGGCCCTGACCGATGCGGAGGACGATCTTCGCGCCCTGCAGGATCCCCTCCGTCCGGGCGCGGCCCCCTTCGTGTTCCGGATCGCGACGGCCGGCGCTGAGCCGCCGCTCCCCGCTCCCATGCCGGAGGAGACCGCCGTGATGGTGACATCCGCGCTGCCGGCGGCGCCTGCAAGCGCACCAGGCCCCGCCATTCCCGATGCGGCCCCGGCCCTGCCGGAGAGAACGACAAGCGCTGTCGTCGTTGCCGCATTGCCGGAAAGCATCCAGCCGCTGCCGCTCGCAGCGCGGAGCCTGGATCCGGCGCGCGTCCTGCCGCCTCCGGCGTCCGAACCAAGGCCGGCTGCGACACCCGAACCCACGAAGCCCGAGGACCGGCTGACGGCGCGCGCGGAAGAGCTTATGAACAAAGGCGATGTGAGCGGCGCCCGCCTCCTCCTCGAACGGGCCATGGCGAGCGGACATGCGCGGGCGGCCTTCCTGCTGGCCGAGACCTTCGACCCGAACATGCTGTCGAAGCTCGGCGTGCGGGGGATCCGCGGCGATGCCGCAAAGGCGCGGGAACTCTATGCGCAGGCGCGCGCGCTCGGCATCGCTCAGGCCGGCGAACGCATGGAGGCGCTGAAGTAACAAGGTTTTAGAACGGCACCCACTCGCCGCCCTCGGTGAGGGAATCCACGGCCCGCTCGAGAGCCGTGCCGGCATCGAGCAGCTGCTGGGCGGTCTGCTGGACCTGCAGCGGGGAGCCCGGCAGTCCGGCCACGTGCTCGGTCAGTTCCCGCACACGCTCGATCAGGTCGATGAGATCGGCGGCGAGCGCAGCCCTCTCCTCCGCCTCGGCGACAGGCGTCTGTCCTTGCTTGAGGCGCGGAGCGAGGGGGATCACGTTCGACATGCCTTGAAAATCTTCTTTTGTTCTCACAAGGGCAATGGAGTGCCCTAGCGTGATCCACAGCAAACCGACGTCGTCAGGGCTGCCAAGCTGCAGCGTTACGCGCTTGACTCCAATATATTGGATTTCATAGTCTATCTTAATGGATCACTCCTCCGCTCTGAACACTCATCTGGCGACCCGCCTGCGCGATCTGCGTGCGGAGAACGGCCTCACTCTCGATGGTCTGGCTGATCGGACCGGGGTCAGCCGCTCCATGATCTCGCTGATCGAGCGCGGCGAGAGCAGCCCGACGGCGACCGTGCTGGACAAGCTCGCCGCCGGTCTCGGCGTGACGCTCGCCTCTCTCTTCGCGGAGAAGGACAGCGCCGGGGCCTCGCCGCTGGCACGTCGTGCCGATCAGCGCGTTTGGCGCGATCCGGACAGCGGCTACATGCGCCGCAACCTCTCGGCTCCCGGCTTCCCCTCACCCATCGAGCTGGTCGAGGTCGTGCTTCCGGCGGGAGCCCGCGTGGCCTACGACACCGGGCATCGCGCCTCGGTGGTTCACCAGCAGATCTGGATGATCGAGGGCGATATCGACCTCACCCTCGGCGACGACACCTATCACCTCGGCACCGGCGACTGCCTGTCCATGCGCCTCGATCAGCCGACCATCTTTCGCAATCAATCCGAGCGCCCAGCCCGCTACGTGGTGGCGCTCGCCATCGACACGCGGGCCGGCCCCGCCGGCCAACGCTGAGGAAAGCCTCATGACCGACCCGTTCATCATCCGCACGCTCGCGCCGCAGGAGGCGGGGGAACAGGTCGGCGCCCTGTCCGACGTCCTCATCGACTGCGTCGAGGGCGGCGCCTCGGTCAGCTTCATGCTGCCGCTCACCCGGGACAGGGCTGACGCGTTCTGGCGGGGCGTGGCCGAGGGCGTGGTGGCAGGCGAGCGCATCCTGCTCATCGCCCAGGAGCGGGCAAGCGGACAGGTCGTGGGCACGGTGCAGGTGATCCTGAAGCAGCCGGAGAACCAGCCGCACCGGGCCGACATCGCCAAGATGCTCGTCCATCGCGGGTTCCGGAAGCACGGCATCGGCGCAGCCCTTATGCTCGCCGCCGAGGAGGCGGCGCGGAAGGCGGGCAAGACCGTGCTCGTGCTCGACACGGTAACCGGCGGCGATGCGGAGCGCCTCTACGAGCGGGTCGGCTGGACCAAGTCCGGAATCATCCCGAATTACGCGCTCTGGCCGCAGGGCGGGTTCTGCGACACGACGGTGTTCTACAAGCTGCTCGCCGCCGCCTGATCCGACAGCGCATGACCGCCGAGAGCATTTTTCGGCGAAGCGGCTCTAGACGATCGCCTAGAGGACATGGCCTCACGGCCATGCTATGGCCGCGGCGAACCAATCGGTCCCGCCTTTACATCAGACTGTACCATCATGGACTTATCCAGCGCGGCGCTTCTTGCCGCTTCGGGTCTTGCCGCCGGCCTCGTCAATGCGATCGCGGGTGGCGGCACCTTCTTCACCTTCTCCGCCCTCGTCGCCTCCGGACTGCCGCCTGTCGTCGCCAATGCCACCAGCGCGGTTGCGGTCACGCCCGCAAACCTGTCGAGCGCCTGGGCCTATCGGCGCGAGCTTGCCGCCAACATCCGACGCTTTGCCGCGCTCGGGATCGTGAGCCTCATCGGAGGTCTCGGCGGCGCCTACATTCTGACCGTGACCAACAACGAGGCCTTCCGGCAGCTCGTGCCGTGGCTTCTGCTGTTCGCCACCCTGCTCTTTGCGGCGAGCCCGAAGATCGTGGCGCTCGCCCGCGCCATCGGCAAGCATGAGGGCCATCATCCCTCGACGAAGGCCTGGGCTGCCGGCCTCGTCTTCCAGACCGGGGTCGCGGTCTATGGCGGCTTCTTCGGCGCGGGCATGGGCATCGTCATGCTCGCGGCCCTCGCCATCACCGAAGGCGACGACTTTCACCTGATCAATTCGGCGAAACATCTGTGCTCCACCTTGATTCAGCTCGTCGCCGTGGTGCTGTTCATCGCGGCGGGGCTCGTGAGCTGGCCCGAGACGCTCGTCGTCGGCGCGGCCTCGGTGATCGGCGGCTATCTCGGCGTCGTCTTCGGCCGCCGCCTGCCGGCGAGCGTCATCCGCTGGCTCGTCATCGCCGTCGGCGCCGCACTGACACTGTATTTCTTTATTCGCTGAATTCGCTAACCATTCTCGAAATAGCACGAGTCCGGGCGGCATTTTGCCGGCTGCTGCCCGATTCACGCCACAACCATGCTCCTTCCTGCGACGACCCGATTCTGAAGCTCTCGCGAAAAGGAACTGCCCGTGGCCGAATCCCAAAACATGTCCGGACTCGAAGGAACGCAATCCGTCAGCGCTCTCGGCCTGCGATGGGCTGCCCTGCGGGGCATGCTGAACTCGCCTCTGATCACGGTCGAAGATCAGCGTCCCTTGCGTGACGAGCTCGTGCGCGAGCTGGCCGCCATCGAGAAGGATTTCGGTGATCTGCAGTCACGCAACACGATGGAGATTTCGGCGAAGCTCGACATCGCGAAATCCGCCCTGCGCGAACGCATCCAGGGCGGCGAGAGCTGGCTCGTCGATCTGATCGACAGCATTCAGGCCGATCTTCACACCGTTCACGCGAAGGCTTCGTCCACGACGCCGTCGGCAGTATCCGCTAACCGCTCGCCGGCCAATCTGAGCCGCCCGCAACAGCCGCAGCGTCCCGACGAGACGCCATCCACGACGAGCGCTGAGGCCGCGACTTCGTCGGCTGCCTGATCGAAGAACGCCGCGTCCGGAAGCATCGGACGCGGCGTCCCTTTGTCTAGAGCCGTTTCCACTTGCGTGGAATAACCTCTCTTTTTTTGGTTTGCCGCATTTTTTGACGGCGAACCGGATCCACTTCGCCGAAAAATGCTCTAGACGAGCCCCGGATCGATGCTGATCTCTTTCGTGAGCCAGGCCGGAACCGGCAGGTTCTTCGAGCGCAGGAAATCCGGGTTGAAGAGCTTGGACTGGTAGCGCGTGCCGTAGTCGCACAGCACCGTGACGATGGTGTGCCCGGGTCCGAGCTGCTTGGCGAGCCGGATCGCGCCTGCAACGTTGATGCCCGACGACCCGCCGAGGCACAGGCCTTCATGGGCGAGCAGATCGAAGACGATCGGGATCGCTTCCTCATCCGGGATCTGGAAGGCCACGTCGATCGGCGCACCTTCCAGATTGGCGGTAATGCGGCCCTGACCGATGCCTTCGGTGATCGACGAGCCGGACGCCTTCAACTCACCCGTCGTATAATAACTGTAGAGCGCCGCGCCCATCGGGTCGGCGAGGGCGATCGCCACCTTCGGATTGCGCTCCTTCAGCGCCATGCCGACGCCGGCGAGCGTGCCGCCCGTGCCGACGGCGCTGACGAATCCGTCGACCTTGCCCTCCGTCTGCTCCCAGATCTCCGGCCCAGTCGTCTCCAGATGGGCCTGCCGGTTCGCCACGTTGTCGAACTGGTTGGCCCAGACCGCTCCGTTCGGCTCGGAAGCAGCGAGGCGCTCGGCCAGCCTGCCCGAAACCTTCACGTAGTTGTTGGGGTTCGCGTAAGGCACCGCCGGCACCTCGATCAGCTCGGCGCCGGCGAGCCGCAGCATGTCCTTCTTCTCCTGGCTCTGCGTGTCCGGGATCACGATCACCGTCCTGAAGCCGAGCGCGTTGGCGACAAGCGCGAGACCGATGCCTGTATTGCCCGCCGTTCCCTCGACGATGACGCCGCCCGGTCGCAGGGTACCCCGCCTGACAGCATCCTGAATGATGAAGAGCGCGGCGCGGTCCTTCACCGATTGTCCGGGGTTCATGAACTCGGCCTTGCCGAGGATCGCGCATCCGGTCAGCTCTGAGGCATGGCGGAGCTTGATCAGAGGGGTGTTGCCGATGGCGGCGGGAACGTCGGACTTGATCATAGTGGACTCGCAGACGGTTTTTTGACGGGCAGCGGGATTGTCGCGCGGCAGCCGGCGACATCAAGGCGCCGGCTGCAGATCCAATATTCACATAATTTAGCGTGAATATTGGATAAAATGTATCTCTTGACGTTCTTTATAACGAACTACATGTTGCTCGCGCAAGGCACGTGAGGCCTTCGCGCTTCATTTGCTTGCAATCCTTGAGGTTCGATCATGTCCAGCTCCGCCGTGGCATCGCCCTTTTCCGCCGGGAACCGGGCAGGCCTGACCGTCAACGCTCCCGCTTCCCTGGCCGCCGCCGCAGGCATCCTCGGCGGTGCGGCGCTCCTCGGCGTCATCATCAATCCGCGTCAGGCCGCGCTCTACGTGCTCGGCGCGGCGCTCGGCCTCGTGCTCTATCACGCCGCCTTCGGCTTCACCTCCGCCTGGCGCGTCTTCATCGCCGACCGGCGCGGGGAAGGCCTGCGCGCGCAGATGGTGATGCTGGCGATCGCCTCGATCCTTTTCTTCCCCGTCCTCGCCTCCGGCACCCTGTTCGGCCAGCCGGTTGCCGGCAACGTCTCGCCCGCCGGCATCGGCGTGGTCGTCGGCGCCTTCATCTTCGGCATCGGCATGCAGCTCGGCGGCGGCTGCGCCTCCGGCACGCTCTATACGGTCGGCGGCGGCTCGACGCGCATGGTGATCACGCTTGCGGCCTTCATCGCAGGCTCCGCCATCGGCGCCGCGCATCTCCACTGGTGGGTCGCGCTGCCGAGCCTGCCTGCGATCTCGATCGTCAAGACCTGGGGTCCCTGGACGGCGCTGGCCGTGCAGCTCGCGGTCTTCGCCCTGATCGCCGCAATCACCGTCGTGTTCGAGAAGCGCCGGCATGGCCGGCTGGTTGCGGCGGATCCGTCGCCGCGCCAGGGCCTGGCGCGCTTCCTGCGCGGTCCCTGGCCTATCGTGGCCGGCGCGGTCGCCCTTGCCCTCCTCAACTTCGTGACGCTCTATCTCGCCGGCCGTCCCTGGGGCGTGACCTCCGCCTTCGCCCTGTGGGGCTCGAAGATTGCGGCCGCCATCGGCTTCGACGTGGCGAGCTGGCCCTATTGGTCGAGCCCCGCCAACAAGGCGGCGCTCAACAGCAGCATCTTCAACGACGTCACCACGGTGATGGATTTCGGCATCATCTTCGGTGCCCTGCTCGCCGCCTCGCTCGCCGGCCGCTTCGCGCCGACCTGGAAGGTGCCGCTGCGCTCCGCCATCGCCGCCATCGTCGGCGGTCTGCTGCTCGGCTACGGCGCCCGCCTCGCCTATGGCTGCAATATCGGCGCCTATTTCTCCGGCATCGCCTCGGGCAGCGTGCATGGCTGGGTCTGGCTCGTCGCAGCCTTCGCGGGCAACGTCTTCGGCACGCGCCTGCGCCCCGCCTTCGGCCTCGAAGTCGAACGCGTGAAGCTCACCGGCTGCTGAACCTGATCCGGTCGCTGCGTCAGGAGCGGGCAGGCTTTGCCGGTTCCTGACGCTTGAGCGCATTGATCAGCTCGCCGAGGGCGACGAAGTCGTTCTTGCGGGTCGAGGTCCGGCGCCAGGCGAGGCCGACAATGCGCATCGGCGCGTCCTCCGGAAACTCGATCAGCGCGACGCGCTGCCGGTCGACCTCGCTCTTCGCACAGATCTCCGGCAGGAGCGTGATGCCGTGACCGGCCGCCACCATCTGCATGATGGTGGTGAGCGAGGCAGCGCCGAGAGCCTTGCGGGCCTGCATGTTGGCGATGTGGCAGAACTGCAGGGCCTGATCGCGCAGGCAATGGCCCTCCTCCAGAAGAAGCAGCCGCTCCTGCTCGATCCGGGCGCGCAGATCCCCGGTCGCCCAATCATGCGCCGTCTGGCTCTGCACCGCGATGAGGAAGCGATCCTCGAACAGGGCCATGGTTTCGAGCTGCGGCTGCTGCAGCGGCAGGGCGAGCAGCACCGCGTCGAGCTCGCCGCGGGTCAATTCCTCCACGAGGGCGCTCGTCTGCGTCTCGCGGATCTGCAGGTCGAGCGCCGGATATTGCCTTCCCACCTCCGTCAGGATGTCAGGCAGAAGATAGGGAGCAATCGAGGGGATGATGCCGAGGCGCAGGGGCCCGGTCAGGACGCCGTGGTGCTGGTGCGCATAATCGGACAATTCCCGCACCTGATTCAGGATCGTTTCCGCCCGGGCGGCGATTTCCTGCCCCATGGGAGTCAACGCAACGAAGTTTCCCTTGCGCTCGACGAGTTCCACGTCGAGTTCGCGCTCGAGCTCCTTGATCTGCATGGAGAGGGCCGGCTGCGTGACGGAGCATTGCTCGGCCGCGAGACCGAAATGCTTCATGCGCGCCAGCGTTTCGAAATATCGGAGCTGTCGGAGCGTGATCATCGTGCGATAAGAATAACTGATCGCACTTTGTAATCAATACAATTGGACCTTATCGCACCGCATCGGCATCTTGCGTCCCACTCAATGGGGACAACCATGACAAAAACAACAACCATGACCACGACGGCTGGTGCGCCGATCGCCGACAACCAGAACAGCCTGTCCGCCGGCTCGCGTGGCCCGCTGCTGCTTCAGGATTACCAGCTGATCGAGAAGCTCGCGCATCAGAACCGGGAGCGTATTCCGGAGCGCGTGGTTCATGCCAAGGGTTCGGCCGCCTATGGCACGCTCACGATCACCAACGACATCACGCAATATTCCAAGGCCAAGGTCTTCTCCGAGATCGGCAAGACGACGGAGGCTTTCCTGCGCTTCTCGACCGTCGCCGGAGAGCGCGGCGCGGCGGATGCCGAGCGTGACGTACGCGGCTTCGCGCTGAAGTTCTACACGGATGAGGGAAACTGGGACATCGTCGGCAACAACACGCCGGTGTTCTTCGTGCGCGATCCGGTCAAGTTCCCCGATTTCATCCGCACGCAGAAGCGTCACCCCGCCACGAACCTGCGCTCGACGACCGCCATGTGGGATTTCTGGTCTCTCAGCCCCGAGAGCCTGCATCAGGTGACGATCCTGTTCTCGGATCGCGGCCTGCCGCAAGGCTACCGCTTCATGCACGGCTTCGGCTCGCACACCTATTCGTTCATCAACGATAAGGATGAGCGCTTCTGGGTGAAGTTCCACTTCAAGTCCATGCAGGGGATCAAGACCTGGACGAACCGCGAGGGTGCAGAGGTCATCGCCAAGGACCGCGAGAGCGCGCAGCGCGATCTCTACGAGGCCATCGAAGGCGGCGACTTCCCGCGCTGGAAGTTCTGCGTGCAGGTCATGCCGGAGACCGATGCGGAGAAGACCTCCTACAACCCGTTCGACGTCACAAAAGTGTGGCCGCACGGCGAGTATCCGCTGATCGAGGTCGGCATCCTCGAACTCAACCGCAACGCGCAGCACTACTTCGCCGAGGTCGAGCAGTCTTCGTTCTCGCCGTCGAACATCGTGCCCGGCATCGGCTTCTCGCCGGACAAGATGCTTCAGGGCCGCATCTTCGCCTATGCGGATGCGCACCGCTACCGCGTCGGCACCCATTACGAGGCGCTCCCCGTCAACCGTCCGCGCTGCCCGGTGCATCACTACCATGCCGACGGCTCGATGCTGTTCGATATCCCCAACCGGGGTGACGCCTATTACGAGCCGAACTCCTTCAACGGCCCGGTGCAGACGCGTCGCGCGGCCGAGCCGCCGCTCAAGATCTCGGGCGACGCCGACCGCTACGATCATCGCGCCGGCAACGACGACTACAAGCAGCCGGGCGACCTGTTCCGCCTCATGACGCCGGACGAGCAGGACCGGCTCATGGACAACATCGCCGAAGCGATGCAGGGGGTGCCGGAGGCAATCGTGAAGCGCCAGATCGTCCACTTCTACCTTGCCGACAAGGCCTACGGCCTCGGCGTGGCGGACCGCATGGGCCTCAAGGGCGCCGTGCTGATCCAGGCTGCGGAATAATCGAAAAGAAATCCGTAGGGGCAAAAAAGCGAGCGGCCCGGGAGCGATCCCGGGCCGTTTTTTGTTTTCCGTGTATCGCGCTGTCATTCCGGGGCGGCCGGAGGCCGAGCCCGACCCAAAGGGCCGCGCCGCAGGCGTGGAAATCCATAAGCACGACGTCTCAAGAGCGGATGAGACGCGTTGAGCCTTCTCTTGCACCGTTAGCGGCTATGGATTCCGGGCTCCGCTGCGCGGCCCCGGAATGACATTGGGGTTAGATTAGCGTCAAACCAGCTCCTCGCCCCGCAGGAACGGGTTGGTCTGCCGCTCCTGGCCGATGGTGCTCATCGGGCCGTGGCCGCAGATGAAGGCGATGTCGTCGCCGAGGGGCAGGAGCTTGTCCCTGATCGAGCGGATCAGCACCTTGCCGTCGCCGCCGGGAAGGTCGGTGCGCCCGACAGAGCCCTGGAAGAGCACATCGCCCACAAGGGCGAAGCGCTGCGCCGGGGAAACGAGGACGACGCTGCCCGGCGAATGGCCGGGGCAATGCAGCACGTCGAGGGTCAGATCGCCGACGCTCACCGTGTCGCCCTCATGCAGCCAGCGATCCGGCGTCACGGCACGGGCCTCGAAACCGTACGCCTTGCCCTGCTCGGCCAACCGTTGCAGGAGGAAATCGTCCGCCTCGTGCGGTCCCTCGACCGGCACGCCGAGCTCGTCCCGAAGCTCCGCCGCCCCGCCCGCGTGATCGATATGGCCGTGGGTCAGAATGATCTTCTCGACGCTCGCGCCGCTTTGCGCGATCGCGTCCCGGATGCGCTCGAGATCGCCGCCCGGATCGATCACCGCGCCCTTCTTGGTCTTTTCGCACCACAGCAAGGTGCAGTTCTGCTGGAAGGGCGTCACGGGTATGATGGCGGCGCGGACGTCGGACACAAGTCGCTCCTTCATGGGATTCGACGGCAGACATATGTCGCGCGGTCCTGTCTGTGAAGTCCAGGGAAACGAAGATCGCTTCTATTGACCGCCGGCGAGGCGCATTCACATAGTCCCCTCATCGAATCATCAAAGGACACGAGCATGGAAACCAGGGCCGCCGTCGCCTGGGAGGCTGGCAAGCCGCTCACCATCGAGACCATCCGCATCGAAGGCCCGAAGGCGGGCGAGGT
>NZ_JAERQD010000070.1 GCF_016735695.1 Microvirga zambiensis WSM3693
CTGCCATTCGCGCCACCCTCGATCCACCCAAAAGGCTCGCAGCTCACGCTGCGGGCCCCACGGTGCTGGCTCTTTGATATTCACATTCATCATCCCCTCCGCCGTCATGGCCGCACTTGGTCCGGCCACCCACGCCTTGAGAACCGCGCCGCTGCAAGACGTGGGTGCCCGGGACAAGCCCGGGCATGACGGCGGAGGAGGGGAATAACGGCACAAGGCCGGGGATGACGATTGGAGCTTGGAAGCATTCACCGAGGCCAGCCCTGTCATCCCGGACGAAGCGCGGCGGAGATCCGGGATCCATAGCCGCGGCCTTGGACCGGTTCGGCGCCGTCGGCGGCTATGGATCCCCGCCTGCGCGGGGATGACAGCGATGCGCCAGCCCAGGAGGGGGCATAGAATGGATCCAAAAGTGGTTTCCACTTTCGGGTCCGATGTTCTAAGACGCCTTGAACCCTGAAGAAGCGCCATGTCCCACAACACCTTCGGTCACCTGTTCCGCGTCACCACCTTCGGCGAGAGCCATGGCCCCGCGCTCGGCTGCGTCGTCGATGGCTGCCCGCCCATGATCCCGCTCGAGGCGGAGGAGATTCAAGGGGAGCTCGACCGGCGCCGGCCGGGCCAGTCGCGCTTCACGACGCAGCGCCAGGAGCCGGATCAGGTGAAGATCCTCTCCGGCGTGTTCACCGACGAGCGTACGGGCAGGCAGGTCACCACCGGCACGCCGATCGCGCTCCTGATCGAGAATGTGGACCAGCGTTCGAAGGATTATTCCGAGATCAAGAACTCCTACCGTCCGGGCCACGCCGATTTCACCTACGACGTGAAGTACGGTATCCGCGATTATCGCGGCGGCGGGCGCTCCTCGGCCCGCGAGACGGCCGCCCGCGTGGCGGCGGGCGCCATCGCCCGAAAAGTTCTGCCCGGTGTCACCATCCGCGGCGCCCTGGTGCAGATGGGACCGCACGCGATCGAGCGCGGCAACTGGGATTGGGACGAGGTTGCCCGCAATCCGTTCTTCTGCCCCGATGCCAAGGCGGCCCAGTTCTACGAGGAATATCTCGACGGCCTGCGCAAGGACGGGTCCTCCATCGGCGCCGTGCTCGAGATCGTGGCCGAGGGCGTGCCGGCGGGACTCGGCGCGCCGATCTACGGCAAGCTCGATGCGGAACTCGCCGCGGCGCTCATGTCGATCAACGCGGTCAAGGGGGTCGAGATCGGCGATGGCTTTGCGGCCGCCACCCTGCGCGGCGAGGAGAACGCGGACGAGATGCGCCCGGGCAACCAGGGCGCGCCGACCTTTCTTTCGAACCATGCCGGCGGCGTGCTGGGCGGCATTTCGACAGGCCAGCCCGTGGTGTGCCGCTTCGCCGTGAAGCCCACCTCTTCGATCCTCACGCCCCGGTCGAGCGTCACCCGGTCGGGCGCCGAGGCCGAGGTCAGGACCAAGGGCCGGCACGACCCCTGCGTCGGCATCCGCGCCGTCCCGGTGGGCGAGGCCATGGTCGCCTGCGTGCTCGCCGACCAGTTCCTGCGCCATCGCGGGCAGGTGGGAGAGAGCGCGCCATGGCCGTTCGGGGGGTGAAACCCTTCCAGGAGCATGAAAGACACCTCGACGTCATGGCCGGGCTCGTCCCGGCCATCCCGATCCTGTAGAGCGTCACGCTTTTCCAATCGGGATCACCGGCACGAGGCCGGTGATGACGTCGGAAAACTCTCACGCCTCTCGTCGACAGAACTATTTTTGCAAACCTTCCCCTGCAAATTTTAGTTTTACTAAAATCGCCCCTTCAGCTAAGCCTCCCGGCATGAAACTGGCTGAATGGCTATCCCGCAATGGCGTGCCGCGCATCGAGTTCGCGCGGCGGATCGGCGTCACCCCCGGCGCCGTGACCCAATTGTGCAATTCCCAGAATGCCTGGCTGTCCCGGGATACGGCGGAATTGATCGCCCGCGAGACCCGCGGAGCCGTCACCCCGAACGATTTTCTGCCCACATCGGCCAAGGAGGCCCTGATGTCCAATTCCGTCACCGAAGCCATCGAGGCTTTCGCTCGCGGTGAAATCGTCATCGTCACCGACGACGACGACCGCGAGAACGAGGGCGACCTCATCGTCGCGGCCTCCCTCTGCACGCCCGAGAAGATGGCCTTCATCATCCGCAACACCTGCGGCATCGTCTGCGCCCCGCTCACCGTCACGGAGGCCCGGCGCCTGCGGCTCGATCCGATGGTCGCCTCGAACGATGCGCCGCTCGGGACCGCCTTCACCGTGACCGTCGATGTCAAGCACGGGCTCACCACCGGCATCTCGGCCGAGCAGCGCTCCAACACCGTGCGGGCGCTCGCCAATCACAACATGGGCGCCACCGATTTCGTCCGCCCCGGCCACGTCTTCCCGCTGATCGCCAAGGATGGCGGCGTGCTCATGCGTTCCGGCCACACCGAGGCCGCCGTCGACCTGTGCAAGCTCGCGAACCTGCCGCCGGTCGGCGTAATCTGCGAACTCGCCAACGACGACGGCACGGTGATGAAGGGCGCTCAGATCGATGCCTTCGCCGAGAAGCACGAACTCAAGCGCATCTCGGTCGCCGACCTGATCGCCTATCGCCAGGCGCGGGAAAAGCTCGTCGAGCGCATCGGCACGTTCCCGGTCGAGACCCAGTGGGGGCCGTTCACGGGCTACGCCTATTCGACGCCCTTCGACAGCGTGCAGCATATCGCGCTGGTCCATGGCCGGATCGGCGACGGGGCGAACATCCCGGTACGCCTGCACCGCGCCAATGCGCTCACCGACGTGTTCGAGGGCGGCAAGACCGTAAACTCGGCCCTGCAGCGTTTCGTCAAGGAGGGCAGGGGCGTCCTCGTCTATCTGCGCGACGGAACGGCGGGCGTGCCGACCACATCGTTCTCCGAGCACGACGAAGCAGGATCGGAAGCCATGCGCTCGAGCCAGTGGCGCGAGATCGGCCTGGGTGCGCAGATCCTGAAGGACCTCGGCGTCGCCTCGATCCGCAACCTTGCGACCTCGAGCCGGTCCTACGTGGGCCTTTCCGGCTTCGGCATCGAGCTGCTCGGGGAAGAGCATATCGAGTGTTGAGGTAGTAACATCTCGCTGTCATTCCGGGGCCGCGCAGCGGAGCCCGGAATCCATAAACACAACGTCTCAAAGAAGGCGAGCAGCGTCGTGCTCCTTTCTGCGTTGTCAGCGGTTATGGATTCCGGGCTCGGCTCTTCGAGCCGCCCCGGAATGACAGTGCGTAGACTTCGTGATTACGCCCCCGTCTCGCGCCCCATGAGCGCATCGAGGTGGAAGGCCGTCGATTTCGCGAGGCCTTCGAGATCGTAGCCGCCTTCGAGAACTGAGACGATGCGCCGGCCGCAATGGCGCTCGGCCAGATCCATCAGCTTCTGCGTCGCCCAGGCGAAATCCGATTCGGTGAGGTTGAGGCCCGCCAGCGGATCGCGCCAATGGGCGTCGAAGCCGGCCGAGATCACGATCAGATCGGGTGCAAAGTCGTGGATGCGCGGCAGGATCACGGTCTCCACCGCTTCGCGGAACGCCTCGCTGCCGTCGCCGGCACTCAAAGGGGCATTGACGATGGTACCGTGCTCGCCCCGTTCCGAGAGCGCGCCGGTGCCGGGATAGAGCGGCGCCTCATGGGTCGAGCAATAGAGCACGCTCGCATCCGACCAGAAGATATCCTGCGTGCCGTTGCCGTGATGCACGTCCCAATCGAAGATCGCGACCCGTTCGGCACCATGTTTTTTCTGGGCATGGCGGGCGGCGATGGCCGCGTTGTTGAAGAAGCAGAACCCCATGGCCCGGACCTGTTCCGCATGGTGTCCAGGAGGCCGCATGGCCACGAAGGCATTGGTCACCCGTCCGGACATGACCTCGTCGACGGCCAGCACGGCGCCGCCGGCGCCGCGCAGGGCCGCCTCGTATGTGCCGGGCGACATCACCGTGTCCTCGTCGATCCTGACCAACCCTTCTCGGGGGCTGATCTCGCGCAGCCGGCGGATGTAGGCTTCGGGATGGGCCAGCGCGAGGCTCTCGATTTCCGCCATGGGCGCCTGCTCGCGGATGAGCGAGGTGAAGCGCTCCTTCTCCAGGGCACGCTCGATGGCGCGGATGCGGTCTGGCCGTTCGGGATGTCCAAGCGGGGTCAGATGATCGAGGCTGGCCGGATGGGCGATGTAGAGCGTGGACATGGGCGTTCTTGCAAGAGGATGCTATGAGTGTCGCAGCGTCACGTGCGGCTGTCCATGTTGTTGCGATGCAACACATTCCGAGGCCGAGCCGTGTCATGGTGTGTTTCGATTCGACTTCACTCCGTCGCGGTCTATAACCCGCCCGGAATGAAATTCCGTCCTGGCCCGAACTGAGCCTGCAGAGCTTTACACGATGCATCCATTCCGTCTGCCCCTCCTTTTGGCAATGATCGCGGCCCTCGCCGGGTGCAACTACAAGGGGATTCCCGATCCTCAAGTTTCCGCCCGCGACGCCGAATGGATCGCGAAGGTTCCGAAGGCGGAGGATGATCCGCGCTTCGGGCGCTATATGATCGACGATCCCACCGGAGAGGCGCCGGGCACCATCGTGGTCGATACCAGGGAGCGCCAGCTCTATCTGGTGCAGGCGAATCGGAAGGCGATTCGCTACGGCGTCGCCGTCGGGGACGAGGCCTATGGCTGGACCGGAACGGCAACCATCGCGCGCAAGGCGGAATGGCCCGACTGGAACCCGCCGGCGGAGATGAAGGCGCGCTGGCCGCATGTGCAATACACCAAGGGCGGTCCGGATAACCCCCTCGGCGCCCGCGCTCTCTATCTCTACGAGGGCAACAAGGACACGCTCTATCGCATCCACGGCACCAACGAGCCTGAGAAGATCGGCCATGCCGTGTCCTCAGGCTGCATCCGGATGCGCAACATCGACGTGATCGACCTCTACAACCGCGTGCCCACGAACGCGAAGGTCGTCGTCCGCTAACGTATTTTCCGGCCGGCCGGGCGGATCCGGTTCGCGGCCACAAATGCGGCAGAGACAGTTTTGAATCAGAGGCCCGAATGTGAAGCGCACATTCGGGCCTCCTTTTTGCGCATTGCGAAGAGCAGGCACGCGGCAATCGCTTTTCGATCGGGTCAGGCTAGATTCGTGATCTTCTCGATCCAGATTTTTGGTGTCGAGTGAAAGGCAATCGTCTGGCGGCCTGACACCTATTCTGATGTTCCACCTGTCATAAGAACCTTGCTCGGAGCGGAAATACTGTGTTTGCGCCGAGGCTATTGCCTGAGCAATGAGGCTTGCTATGTGTCCGGCTTGGCCATGGCGTGCATTCCGGCACGACTGGTCAAATTTCGTTGGATTATCGAATGAAATTCGAAGCAGTTTCTTCTACCGAGGAGGTAATCCGCTTGCCGCTTAAGCTGAGCTATCGCGCGCCAAAGCTGTCTCCGATACTTCTTCTTTCTCGAAACAGCTTCGCTTCGACCGATACCAAGGACGGCCGATCGTCATTATTTCATAGCATATTTTCCAGTAATCATAGAAAATGCTTAAAGTTCTAACCTAAGTTATTTATTAGATTCATTCTACAATATGCGAAACGAATGAAATTTATGTCGTCTGTTAAGTATTTTGGCGATTATTACAGTATTTTCGGCAATTTTTTAACTCATGATCGCCACAAAGCGTCGCCTTACTCCTCCGTCCCGCCGGACCAATTCGGAGGAGACATGTCATGTTGCTCATTCGGTCCGATCTCGACTTCATTCTCGCGCAGATTCTCACGAGCGAAGCGCATACGCCGATCAGCGATCCCTCGCTGCCGTTCGGGATTAGAACGGTCAGCGGCGCAGGCAACAGCGTCGTGTCGGGCCATTACAACTATGGCGCCGCGGATCAAATCTTTCCGCGACTGACCGATGCCGAATTTCGCACCGCCGACAGCGGAACCTCGTACGGACAAGTCAGCGGCGTGGTGATGGATTCGCAGCCGCGAATCATCAGCAACCTGATCGTCGACCAGAATGGAGCGACCAACCCCGCGGCCCTCGCCGCCGATGCGGATGGAGACGGACTGATCGGGAACGTGGCACCCGACGCCAATGCCGCGCCGTACAATCAATGGTTCACCCTGTTCGGCCAGTTCTTCGATCACGGCCTCGATCTCGTCAACAAGGGCAAGAGCGGATCGGTGTTCATCCCGCTGCAGCCGGACGATCCGCTCTATGTGGAAGGCAGCAACGAAAACTTCATGGTGGTGACGCGGGCGACCAATCAGCCTGGGCCCGATGGAATCGTCGGCACGGCGGATGACATCCACGAGCAGACCAATCAGACGACGCCGTTCATCGATCAGAATCAAACCTATACGTCGAACCCCTCGCACCAGGTGTTCCTGCGCGAATATGTGCTCGATGCGGATGGCAAGCCGGTCGCCACCGGCGCCTTGCTCGATCATGCAGGCGGCGGGCTCCCGAACTGGGGCGACGTGAAAGCCCAAGCGAAAGCCATGCTTGGCATAGAACTCAGCGACGAGGATGTGACCAACATCCCGTTGCTCGCAACCGACGAATATGGCCAGTTCATTCGCGGCCCGAACGGCTTCGCGCAGCTCGTCATGCCGGGCGAGGACGGACGTGCGGGCACGGATGATGACGTTCTCGTCGAAGGCAATCCATCAGCTCCGATCGATACGACAGGCGCGGCCCATACGGGGCACGCGTTCCTCGACGATATCGCGCATGATGCGGTTCCGACCGGCAAGGTTGCCGATGGCGATATCGAGGTCAGCCTCGCCAATCTCGACGGCTCGGATACGAGCGGCAATTACGACAACGAGCTTCTCGACGCGCATTTCATCACCGGGGACGGGCGCGGTAACGAGAACATTGGCCTGACGGCGGTGCATCACATCTTCCACGCCGAACACAACCGGCTGCTTGGCGAGATCAAGGACGTGATCCGTGCCGAACTTCCCGCCGATCCTGCCTTCGTCGCGCAATGGCTGCTGCCGGGCGCCGATGTCTCGGATGGCATCCAGGAGAGCGAATGGAACGGCGAGCGCCTGTTCCAGGCTGCGCGCTTCGGAACCGAGATGCAGTATCAGCACCTCGTGTTCGAGAATTTTGCCAGGCGCATCCAGCCCAATATCGACGAGTTCGAGGCGCACGACGTCACCATCGATCCCGCGATCGCGGCTGAGTTCGCGCATACGGTCTATCGCTTTGGGCACTCGCTGCTTCGGGAGACCGTGGATCGCATCGATGCAGACGGCCATGTCGTGGATGCGGATCCCGACACGGC
Organism: Microvirga zambiensis WSM3693; assembly: GCF_016735695.1. Classification (GTDB taxonomy): domain Bacteria; phylum Pseudomonadota; class Alphaproteobacteria; order Rhizobiales; family Beijerinckiaceae; genus Microvirga; species Microvirga zambiensis. Next base: position 7,314 of record NZ_JAERQD010000070.1, read on the forward strand.
AGGCGATCAGCAATTGAGCCTCGTGAGCGCGTTCCTGAATCCCGTCGCCTATGCGGATCGAGGCGTATCCGGCACCGCGGCGGCGGAGATCGTGCGCGGTGCGACCAACCAGCAAGGCAACGAGGTCGACGAATTCGTGACAGGCGCCCTGCGCAACAGCGTCCTTGGATTGCCGCTCGATCTTGCAGCCATCAACCTCACCCGCGGACGGGATACGGGCATTCCCTCCCTCAATTCGGTGCGAGAGCAGTTCTTCGACGGAACGAACGACGCTGACCTCAAACCCTATGACAATTGGGCGGAGTTCGGCGGCAACATTCGCCATCCCGAGTCGCTGATCAACTTCATCGCCGCCTACGGCATTCATCCTCTTCTCGCCGAGGCGACGACAACGGCGGAGAAACGTGAAGCCGCAACGGAGATCGTCCTCGGTCGCGACGACGATCCTGCAACGCCGGAAAACGAAAGCACCGGCCCGGACATCGACTTCCTGAATGGCACCGGCGCATTCGCCGGACAGGAGACTGGTATCGACGATATCGACCTGTGGATCGGAGGTTTGGCCGAAAAGCCCCTGGCGTCCGGCGGCCTTCTCGGTTCGACGTTCAACTTCGTCTTCGAGACGCAGATGGAGAAGCTGCAGAACGGCGATCGTTTCTACTACCTGTCGCGCCTTGAAGGCACGAACTTCCTGACGCAGCTTGAGGGAACGTCCTTCTCCGAACTGGTGATGCGCAATACCGGCGCGAAGCACCTTCCCTTCGATGTCTTCTCCGTGCCCGATTTCACGATCGAGGCAAATGATCCGTCGACCTATCCGACGGGGGCTGCGGGTGGAGTCGTTCAGCGCGATGGCTGGCTCTACTACAGCGGCGATTCCCATGTGGTCATGGGCGGGACGAATCATACGGATCGGATGCAGTCCGGTGACGGTGACGACACGCTCTGGGGCGACGGCGGCAACGACGTGCTCGTCGCCGGCCTCGGAAACGACGCCCTCATCGGCGGCGATGGCAACGACAAGATGATGGGCCAGGACGGCGACGATTTCTTCAAGGGCGGTGGTGGCGATGACAGCATGGGAGGAGGTCGTGGCGACGACCTGCTCGTTGGCCTGGAGGGTCGCGATCACATCTCGGCCGGTGATGGCGACGACGAGGTCTTCGGCGGTCTCGACAACGACCGTATCGATGGCGGCCGTGGCGACGACGAACTGCTTGGGAATGAAGGCGACGACTGGATCAAGGGCGGCGCCGGCAACGACACTCTGACCGGCGACAACGGCAATCCGTTCGGTGAACCGCTCGCGGATTTCGACACCGCCGTTTTCTCCGGCCGCTTCCACAACTATACCATCCGGCACAATGCGGACGGCTCGTTGACCGTCACGGACAAGACTGGAAAGGACGGCACCGACACTCTCGTCAACATCGAGAGGCTGCAATTTTCGGACCGGTCGGTCCTCGTCGATGACGGGTTCGCCTTCAAAGGAGATGCACATGCGGTGTCCGCCGATCCTGCGATGCAAGCCTCGACGGCGGATCTCGGAAGCGTCGCGTCGGGATCCGATGACGGACAATCGTCATCACGTGCCGTGAGCGAGGAAAGCGTCACTCACGATCTGTCGCATTCCGGCACGAATCCGCAGCCGCTGTCATTCCATCAGGGCGATGCCATTTTGGTCTGAGCGGGCAGGGGGTGCTGCGCAGTCAAGACGATGAAGCCGGTCGCACTGATGCGGACCGGCTTCGCCTTTGCGTTCGATACGGCGAAAGACCGCTCAGCCCAGCACGGCTTCCTTGCGCAGGATCGCGGGAAGCTCGGACGTCTTCGGACGGCTCCGCTGCAGCTTGGCAGCTTGAACCGCTGCGGCGAGGGCGGGGAGGGCGACGGCCTTGAAAGCGGGAATCGCGTTGGCGGTGTTCTGCTGGCTCGCGCGGGTGTCGCGGTCTGAAGCGTTCTTGGTCATGGATCCTCTCTGGAATATGGCGGGCCGTTGCGCCGGCCCGCCGGCATAATCTGCACGGCTGTGACCGCTTTGCGGCCGACCGGTGATCATGTGCTGGCTTGGCTGCAGATGAACTTCCCAAGGTGAATCGAGGCTTAACGGGCAACCCAGCAATGATCATGACGTCGGGTTATAGGGCCAAGCTTCGCTAAAGGCGGTGCATCCCCGCACGCTTGGCAAAAGTCTCGCCGTCCTTGAGCCCCATCTCGTAGGCCTTGCGGATGCCGGCCGGGTTGGTGATGTCGAACTGCCCGATGGGGACCGGTTCGGAGGGCTGGATGTAGGTGCGGCCGCCCACTTTCGGAAAAGCCCGGTAGAGGCGCGAGAGGATGACCAGGGTCTTGCCGCCCTGCTCCTCGACCGGCAGCAGGGGCTCCGTCGGCACGTTGTCGACGAGGCCGCCATCAAGGGCCGCCATGCCGCCGATGCGGCCGATCGGCATGAAGGGCGGCACGCTGGCGCTCGCCATCAGCGCCGCCGAGACTTCGGCCGGGGAGGACAGTTCCTGCACGCTGATGAATTCCGGGCGGAATCCCAGGACCCGCCCGCCACGGGGATGAACGGGCGCATGCCACTTTTTCTCGATCTGATAGGTCGCGATGCCGAGAGGAACCGCAAGCGACAGGGGCAGGCGCCGCGGCTTGCGGGCGAGACCGATCAGCACGCTCGGCCCCTGCTTCAGGCGCTCGAGGGCATTCTCGTCGATGATGGCCTCGATCAGGCTGCGATACATGAGCGAAACCGGCCAAGGCGAGCCCTCGCTGCGCCAGGCCCGCCATTCGAAATTGCGGCGCCCGATGCTGCAGCCTTCCGCCACCATCTCGTTCACCCGACGACCAAGGCCGAGAAGGCTGTAGCAGGCCGACCAAGCGCCGGCGCTGACCCCGACGACCAGGGCGGGCTTCAGGCCGAGGAGGGGTGCCGCCGCCTCCCAAAAGCCTCCCTGCCAGTAGCAGCGGTTGCCGCCGCCTGCGAATGCCACCGCATCGAACATCGCAGCTCCTATCGGGAATTGGCCGCCGAGCGCTCCTCTTCGGCACGCGCCTGATCCCGCCAAGCGAGGACGATGCGTTCGAGGTCGGCGAGGTCTTGAGCAGGAAGCATCCCGAGCGTCCGCATGACATAGGCGCGCTGGGCGGCAATCCCGCGATTGGCGAGATCGCGCCCCTTGGAGGTGAGATAGAGGGCGTTGGAGCGGCGGTCGCCGGGAATCGAGCGGCGCTCGACAAGGCCCGCCTCGACCATGCGGTCGAGCAGCCCCGAGACGTTGCCCTTGGTGACGTAAAGGCGCTCCGCCAGCTCCTGCTGGCTCATGCCTTCGCGCTCAGTGAGGGTCGAGAGCAGGTCGAATTGGGGAATCGACAGGCCGAGAGCCTTCAGCTCCAGGGACACCGCATTGGTCGCCCGCCGGTTCAGGCGGATGAAGCGGAACCAGATCCGCAACGGATCGGCGGTCTCGACCGGGGCAGGGGCGGGTGACGACGGCAAAGGCGTAAGCTCCAACACAAGCTAATAGTTTACATTGAAACCATTCCTTGCGTCACCCTTTTCGGCCGACCGTACGAGCTTTTCCAGGGGGATTGCGGATATCCTCGATGAAGCCGGACGCGGCGGCGACATGACGGGAACGATTTCAAGGTTCCCGCTTTTCTCTCCACCCACCCGGTCACCGACGAGCGGCTGAAAGCTTTGGAAAAACAGGTCCCGTCCCAGCCCGGCGAACTGCTTCTCTCACATGAGCAGTGGCGCGCACTCAAAGAGATTTGTAAGACCACCTGATGCGCCGTCTCATCATTGAAGAACCGGTTTCCCGGCCTGCGAAGTGGTCGCCCAAGCTCGCTTGGTTTGCGCTCGTCGTGACCATTCTGGCCGTCCTGCTCATCCGCTTCGGCCGTATCGATTACCAATCCGGCTTCATCGCGCTTGGCGCGGGTATCGGCTTTGCCCTTCTCGCGGTGTGCCTGTCCTTCATGGGCTTCGTCCGCATCTGGCAGGAGGGGCGGCAGGGCTTAGGCAGCGCCATCAAGGGGCTGCTCATTGCCGCCATCGTCCTGGCCTATCCGGGATACATGGCGCTCAAGGCCGCCATCCTGCCGCCGATCGCCGATGTCACCACCGATACCGACGACCCGCCCACCTTCTCCCGCTCCCGGGCAGCGCTTCAGGCGCGCGACGGGCATATTCCGCCGGAAGCCTCGCCGGGAGCGCGGGAAATGCAGCGGGCCTCCTACGTGCAGATCGCACCGCTCACCCTGGATATCGGGCCCGAGGAGGCCTTCGCCATCGTGCAGAAGGCAGCCCACAATCTCGGATGGCAGGTGATCGAGGCCACGCCGCCGGGCGGACGCGTCGGGCTCGGGCGGCTCGAGGCCGTGGACCGTTCGCTCCTGCTGAAGATGCCGAGTGACATCACCGTCCGGGTCCGTCCGCGCGTCGACGGCGCACGAATCGACATCCGCTCGGCCTCGCGATTCGGCAGCCACGATCTCGGGATCAATGCCAAGTACATCCGCGATTTCCTCGAGGAAGCCTCGAATCTCGCCATCGCCGTGCGCTGATCACCCACTTGTTGCATCGACGCATTTTTGACGACGAACCGGATCCGTTTCGCTAAAAAATGCTCCTGATCAGGCCGGCCGGTATTCGCTGTCCAGGGCGGGTATGCCGTCCACGACGGCCTGCCTCTTCGCGACGAGATCCTCGAGATGGGCGAAAACCGACAGACCCGCCGCGCCGACGAGCGCCGGGTTCAGGCCCTGATAGATGGCACTGACGATCTGCGGGATGGTCCGGTCGCCTTCCCGCAAGCGGTTGAGGATGGAGGCCTCCCGCTGGCGCCGGTGATGGACGAGGGCACGCACGAAGCGCTGGGGCTCCTGCACGGGGCCGCCATGGCCCGGCCAATAGAGCGTCTCCTCGCGCCCCTTCAGCTTGTCGAGGGAGGCCATGAAGGCGCTCATCGAACCGTCGGGCGGCGCGACCACGGTCGTGGACCAGGCCATCACGTGATCGCCCGAGAACAGCGCCTTCTCCTCCGGCAGAACGAAGGCGAGATGGTTGGCCATGTGTCCTGGGGTGGCGAGCGCTTCCAATGTCCAGCCCGGACCCTCCACCGCATCGCCCTCGCGAAGCTCCCGGTCGGGCGCGTAGTCCTTGTCGGAGCTTGCCTCGAGGCGGTTGGTTTCTCCTGAGAAGAGCGGGCGGGCGCTGTGATGCGGCGCGCAGCCGACGATCTCGGCTCCCGTGGCGGCCTTGATCATGCGCGCGGCGGGGGAGTGATCCTTGTGGGTGTGCGTGACCAGGATATGGGTCACGGTCTCGCCGCGAACCGCATCGAGCAGCGCCTCGGCATGGCCCGGGATGTCGGGGCCGGGATCGATGATGGCGACCTTGCCGGCGCCGACGATGTAGCTGCAGGTGCCCGTGAAGGTGATCGGGCCGGGATTGCTGGCGACGATGCGGCGAACGAGAGGGCTCATGCGCACGCATTCCCCCGACTGGGCCGGCGGGCGGATGTCGAAGGTGAGGTCGTCGTCGGCCATGCAAGGATCCTCGAACTGCGAGTGGGCGTATCTGGTGTTCCTAACGCATCGTGCAGGAAAGAGGACCCCGGTTTTCCGCATGGAGGACGCGCTTATCCTTTCGGCGAAGGGTGTCCACAGTTCCCGCAAATGGCTCCGCTCGCGACTTGAGGCGCGCGCGAGAGCCTCCTATAAGGCTTCGTGAACCGCCTTGCGGAAGGCGGAATGATCTGGAGATCCCATTGATGTCGACCGGCGTCTCTTCGTTGCCTACCCCGTCGACCCTCGTCGGCTTCCTCTGGCCGTCCCGGGACGATGCCCGCTTCGCCGCGCTTCGCGCCATCGTGCTGATGGTCGTCGGAACGGCGCTCCTCACGGTGTCCGCCAAGGTTCAGGTGCCGCTGCCCTTCGTTCCCATGACGCTGCAGACCCTGGTCGTCCTGCTCATCGGTGCGTCCTATGGCTGGCGTCTCGGCGGCGCGACCGTCGCCCTCTACCTCGCCGAAGGCGCCATGGGCATCCCGGTCTTCGCAGGCCCGACCGCCGGCATCGGCTATATGATGGGCCCCACGGGCGGCTTCCTCATCGGCTTCTTCGCGGCGGCGGTCGTGATGGGCTTCATGGCGGAGCGCGGCTGGGATCGTTCGCTTCCCCGCGTCATCGTGATGATGGCCATCGGCCACGCGGTGATCTTCGCCTTCGGCCTGGCTCAGCTGTCCCTGGTCATGCCCGTCGCCAAGGCCTGGACTGTCGGCGCGGCTCCCTTCGTTGCCGCCACCCTGGTCAAGACCGCACTGGCCGTCGCGCTGATGCAGGCGGCCTGGTCGGTAACACGCCGCAACAGCGAAGTCTGATAGGCTTTTGCAGCCAAAGCATTTCGAAGCCGCCTCCGGGCGGCTTCTTCATTTGTGGGATGATCGGGAAAGGGCGCTGCCCGGTCTTTCCGCGTCAGCCGGCCGAATGCACCAGGCGCAGCTTGGGCTTCGCCTTGACGGTGCCGTAGACGAAGGTGATCTCCACCCATTCCTCGTCCCCGTCATCCTGCTCGACGCGATATCCCATCTGCTTGGCGATGGCCTGCACCTGGCTGAGATTGGAGCGGGCGATCCAGCGCGAGAATTCCGGCAGGCCCTGGTCCATCAGAACGGCAATCATGCCGATCTCGACTCCCTGGTCGAAATCCTCGCTGCGACCGGGAAAGCGCAGCCTCAAGCCGTCGTCGAGATGGATGTGTCGCATGATGGGAAGCCCCCAAATCACCCTTTTCGGGCACCTTTTCCTGCAAGCTATCAAGAAGTTGGCGCTTCCGGAAGGCGGCATGGACGCGCATCCCTTGCGTCATCCGCTGCAACTGGAACCTGCCGGCAGGTCGCTCATTAGCTCGCAGCAGGTTTGATACGAGGAGCGCCCCATGGCCGAACGCAGGATCACCGCCTTCTTCGACACTTATGACGAAGCCGCGCGGGCGGTGGAGCGGCTGGAGGCGGCCCATATGCCGGACTTCGAGATCAGCCTCATCTCGAACAATTTCAACGACGCCTATACCCGGCATGCGACCCGGTCCTTCGACGAGGACAGCTCGTCCCATGAGTTCGCCGGCGCTACCGCGGCTGCCGGATCGGTCGCCGGTGCCGGAGCGGGTCTTTTGGCTGGTCTCGGCACGGTGGCCGTTCCGGGTTTCGGGCCTATCGTTGCAGCGGGCTGGATCGTTTCGACTCTTGTCGGCGCAGGCGCCGGTGCCGCGGTCGGAGGTTTGGCCGGTGCGCTGGTGGATGCCGGTCTCAGCGACGAGGATGCGCAGAATTACGCCGAAGGCGTGCGCAATGGCGGTGCGCTCGTGACGGTGAAGGTGGACGACGCGCAGGTGGAGAGGGTGGTGAAGATCCTCGACGACGAGGGCGAGATCGAATCAGGCGAGGAGGCGAGGGAGGAGGACGATGCTCCGGCTCCTCCCATCGGTGCCGCGGCCTCGACCACCACTGGCCTGACGACGGACCTCATGCCGATCCCGTTCGACGATGATTCCGACGATCACACGCTTCATGTGGAGCTCGAGGACGAGCGCCTGCGCCGATCGACGGGCACGAAGCGAGAATAGGTGGGGGTAGAGGCGAGAGGTCTTGACCCTCTCGCCTCATTCTTTTTAGCGATCAGGCCGTGCGGCGCTTTGCGCGATCGAGGCTCCACGCGCCGCCGCCCGCTGCCGCGATGAACAGGAACACGAAGCAGTAGAGGATGGCCGCATCGCCACCGTTCAGGACGGGGTAGAAGCTGCGCGGCGCATGGGCGATCCAATAGGCTGCCGCCATGAGGCCGGAGAGAACGAAGGCCACCGGACGCACGAACAGGCCCGGGACGAGAAGCGCTCCGCCCACGAGTTCGAGAACACCCGCGATCCACGGCAGGCTGAACGCGGCCGGTGCCGGACTGGGAGAAATCGGAAAGCCGAGGAGCTTCTGCGTGCCATGCGCCATGAAGATGAGCGCTGCGACGATGCGCAGGATGCTGAGAAGGCGCGGCGCCCAAACGGTCTCGAGCTGAGCTTTGTTCATTCAGAGGTCTCCGGTCTGCGGAATGGATCGGCAACCAGCTTGGCCGGTGCCTTGGTGAGCGGGCCTCGGATACATGGTCGGGCCGGATCTTCCCACCCTTTAAGGCTCTGCACGCGGTAACGAATTGCTTACCACGTTCGCAACACCGTTCGATCTTCAGGCGGCCTCGGACGTTTCTCCTCCGTCAACAGAACAGGAGGCGTTCATGACCATCCTCGATCCCAAGACCGGGCAGCTCGTGACCATCGATCTTCCTTCCAAGCCGCGTCGCAATTGACGGCGTCATCATCCTTTATCTCCCGATTTTTTGATCTGCGCCGCACCTGATCTTCCACACCGGGCGCCTAATTATTTTTCTGCGGTGAGAGGTTTTGTGACCTGACGCACGTCGCGGACGCGATATCCCTCCGCGACGACGTTGAGCCGGAACCGGCCGTCCGCAAAGGCATTGGCTATCAGGAATCGTTTCAGGTGAGCGCCAAAGCCGAGGTTTCGTCAGTTCATGACCACGGGCCTTTGGCGCTCAAGTTTTGGAAGAGATCGATTGGTGAGGAGAGTCGGATGGCTCTGACAGGACGTTTCAATCTTCGCAAAACCTTGACCGGCCGCATTGTTCTGCAGGTCGAGGAGGAGGTGACGGGCTTCTGGAGCCGGATGACGGGCAGGACGAAGCTGTATCGCCGCTGGCGTGACGCGAACGTGCTCGATCTCGCCGCCCCCGAACTGCGAAGCCTCGTCGATCTCCGCTTCCGCCCGCGCTACATGCCGCAGACGACCGAGACGCCGCAGCAGGAATGGCCCAAAGCACCGCGCCAGCTCGAGGCGGTCCCGGCGCAGACGCTGCATTATGAAACCTATCAGCAGGAAGACGGGCGCTTCTCGACGCATTGAAGCATGACCGCCGAAGAGCGGCGTCAGCCCGCTTTTCGGCTCGACGCATTCCGTAGATTTTGGAGAAGAATGGTCGGAGTGGCAGGATTTGAACCTGCGACCCCCACGTCCCGAACGTGGTGCGCTACCAGACTGCGCTACACTCCGACACCGAAAAATTCTCGGGAGGCCGGTCTTATAGCGGCGGGGGGTGAGCACCGCAAGGGGAGATTTCGGCCTTCTTTCCAGTTATTGAACCTCCCTGAAAACGGTGTTGCCAGCCGCATTCACGCCCATTATGTAGGCGCACACGATTGGGGCGTCGCCAAGTGGTAAGGCAGCGGTTTTTGGTACCGCCATTCCCAGGTTCGAATCCTGGCGCCCCAGCCATTCCCGATCCCAGCCATATATGCCAGCGCGCGGTAGAGCCCTCGACAGGGCAGGTTCAAGCTCGCTTGCCACGGCTTTCCGTCGACTGAGCACAACGCCTGGCTTACATCTGGATTTCATTTGTAATATTATCCGGCGATGGGCGCGGATTTTGACCCGGTTTCGACGGTGTACAGGCCGGCGGTGACGAAGCTTCGCTTGCCGTTACGTCCGGCTGCGTTCCCGATCCGGGCCATTCTTCTCCGCGGAAGAGCTGCTGGTCGACTTGGCTCGTTTGGTCCTTTACCTGACCAGGGGAGGCGTGTGTGAGTGATACGCTCTCTCCGGCCGAACGGGAATCGCTCTATGCCGATGTGTTCCGGTTCATTGCCGATGGGCTGTTCATTTTCCAGGTCATGCCGGACGGCGCGGTCACCGTGGAAACTTACAATCCGGTGATCGAACGTCTCATCGGGCAATCTGCTACCGAAGCCTCGGGACGGCGATTGGGGGAACTTCTCCCCGACGACAAATGGGATCCCTTCGAAGAGCGCATTCGCGATTGCATGGCGTCGGGCCGCTCGACGGTCTACGAGCAGCGCCACAGGTTTCCAGGGCGTCAAGGCATCTGGATGGCAACCCTCACCCGCATCGGCGAAGCCGACGGCTCCGCCAAGCGGGTGCTGGGCTCCCTGCGGGACGTCACGCGTGAGCGTGAGGCGGAGGTCGAACTTCGCAAGAGCTGGGACAGGCACAGCACGCTCTTCGAGCATTCTCCCTTCAACCTGGCCGTCATCGGCCTTCTTCCGGATGGCGGCTTCATTTATGAAGATGCGAATACGCGATTGCTGGAGTCGCTCGGCTTCGCCCGCGATGGGTTCGTCAACAGGAGGCCAGAGGAGATCTTCGAGCCTGAGACCGCGGCCTATGTGACGCGGCACTATCGCCAATGCGTGGCAGCAAAGGCGACCGTCGATTTCGAGGTCATCGGTCAAGTGCCGATCGGCCGCGTCATCCGGCGGACGGTTCTCGTCCCGCTGCTCGACGACGATGGCGAGGTCGCAAAGATCTTCGTCTCATCTATCGACCTTTCCAGGCAGCGGCGGATGGAGGAGCAGCTTCATCAGGCGCAGCGCCTCGAAGCGGTCGGGCAATTGACCGGAGGCATCGCGCACGATTTCAACAATCTGCTCACGGTGGTGCTCGGCAACCTCGACATGCTCAGGCGAGCCGAGCCTGAGCGGGCGCCGCGTCTCATCGACAATGCCGTCAACGCGGTCGAGCATGGGCGCAAGCTGACCTCTCAGCTTCTCGCTTTCTCGCGGCGCCAGGCCCTGAAGCCGGAAGTCATCGATCTGCAGTCCCTCATCAGGAGCATGGGAGACATGCTGACCCAGTCCCTTCGCGGCGACATCTCGATTGCCATCGATCTCGCCGACGATCTTTGGCCTGTCGAAGTGGACCCGGCGCAGCTTCAGGCGGTTCTCATCAACCTCGCCGCCAATGCGCGCGATGCGATGCCCAAGGGCGGACGCTTTACGATCTGCGTTCGCAATACGGTGTTTCAGCACGATGGGCCGGTGGAATGCGTTTCCGTGGAGGTGGGCGATACGGGCGTGGGTATTTCGCCGGATGCTCTGCAGAAGGTGTTCGAACCGTTCTACACGACGAAGCCTGTCGGGCAGGGCACCGGTCTCGGCTTGGCGCAAGTCTACGGCTTCGTCCAGCAATCGGGCGGGTGGATCGATATCAAGAGCGAGGTGGGGCAAGGCACGACCGTGTCGCTTCTCCTGAGACGCACGAACAATGCGCAAGCCGAAGTATCTTCGGACAGAGAACTGGAGCCCATCGGCACGCACAGCCCCCTGAGCATCCTGATCGTCGAGGATAACCTACAGGTGGCCGATATCGCTCTCGCGCTGCTACGGGAGCAGGGACATCAGGTGGAGCATTGCTCGTCTGCGCCCGACGCTCTCCGCGCCCTCGACCGGAACTTGAGGTTCGACATCATATTCTCGGATCTCGTCATGCCCGGAGGCATGGATGGGCTGGATTTTGCACGCATCGTGCGGGACCGGTGGCCGTTCATGCCGATCCTGCTGGCAACGGGCTACAGCGAATCCGCGGAACGGGCCACCAAGGAGGGGTTCCTGATCCTTAAGAAGCCCTATCGCCCAAGCGAATTGTACAGAGCTCTTCGCACGGTGATCGCACAGACATCTGACAGATCGAATGTTCTGCCCCTCCGGCCGCGACGGCACTGAGACAACGCTTCGGTGGGACCCGGCCGATCTGACGCCCCGTGCACGCCGCCCGCTGGAGCGCTCGCGGCGCGGGCAACGCCGGAGGTTCGCGAAGGAAAGAGATCTCATGGCAAATTTGCAAGTGAACATTGCGTTTTTTCAGTTTGTTTAATTGTAACTAGATTACATATAAAGATTGACTATCCTTCAGGAATTGCATTCGCGGGTTCCTGATTGGAACTTCCTTTCCGGAAGGGAATTTAAACAAGAAATCATATTGATAAATTAAATAAACTAATAAAATAAATTGCGAATTCCGAGGTTTTTTACTTACTGTATTCGGATTGTAATTGTGGTTTGATATCGTTTGACGAGAGATCCGACGGGCCATCAAGCGAAGCTGCCCGTGTCGGATCGTAAATGGGGGTGTGGGGGTGTCGGCGCGGATTGGCCTTATTGCTGATGATGACGCGTATTTTCGGATGGCGGTCGGGGCTATCTTGACGCGGCAGTTCGGCTTCTCGGAGATTATCGAAGCGGGGTCTCTGGATGAGGCTCTGGACCGGCTGAGCGGGGAAGAAGACGTTTCCGCGGCTTTGTTCGACCTGTCCATGCCCGGATTGGCCACGCCGGCGAACCTCCGGGCGGTCCGGGAATGCTTTCCCCAGACGCGCGTTGCCGTCATTTCCGGGTCGAACTCGCGCCGTGACATGCTGCTGGCCTTTGAAGCGGGGGTACACGGCTACATGCTCAAGAGTCTGGGTATCACCGAACTCACGACGGCTCTCGAGACGATTTTCAACGGCGGGATCTACGCCCCGCCGTCTCTCGCTGACATCTCCTCGACACTGCCAGAACCTCTGAAAGAGGCCAGATCTTCCGATGCGGAAAGCGAAGGGGCGAACCCGCTCACGCCGCGTCAGCAGGACGTTCTCGATCTGCTCGTCAAAGGCAAGACGAACAGGGAGATCGCTCTGGCGCTCGGCCTCGGGGAGGGAACCGTGAAGATCCATATGGCGGCGATCTTCCGCTATTTTGGAGTCAACAACCGGGCCGCCGCGGCTGTTGCGGGCGCACGGCCTTATCCGCGTCGGAAGCAGGTTCCCGTCTCAATTGCCGGATGGGGCGCTCGACCCGAAGTCGCGCGATGAGCTGCGCATATCCGCTCCGGGGGCGAGCATGATCCATCGCGGCGCACGGCTGCGTCGGCTGCATCATAGCAGCCTGTTCTGGCGCTTCATCCTCATCGCCCTCGCGGTTCTCATGCCGTTGATCGGCGCGCTGGTGCAGCTCGCGGGCGAAGAACGCGAGATGGCGATCGAAGCCAATCGAAAGCGCATGGAACTGCTTATCGATTATGCCGTCGACAGCCAGAACCACATTCTCGAAGAGGCCAAGGCAACCTTGCATTTCCTGGCGGATGCGCAGGAGGTTCGATCCGGCGGCCAAGAATGCAGCGCTTTTCTCAAGCGCCACACGGGACTTCATCGCTGGATCGACAGGCTGCGCTTCTCAGATGCAGACGGTACCGAGATCTGCAGCGATCAGCCGAGCAATGCGCCCTCGGATGCCCATGGGAATTCGCTTATCAAGCGTGTTCTTGCGGGAGAGGGCTTCGTTCTTGGCGAATTGGTGCTCGACTCTCAGACCGGCGCTCTGGAGATGATTGCCGCTGTCCCCGTCCGCAAGGAGGGGAAGGTACACGGCATCCTGATGGCGGACATCAGCCCCGGCATGTTCGAGGAACGCTCCCCGCTCCATGTCGACCGTGACCTCGACATCGCCATGTTCGTCCTGGACCGCAATGGGACGATCGTGGCTCATTATCCCCGCCTCGCAGGGCTGACGGGAGCGAACCTGAAGGACGTCCCCGTTGTCCGGACGGCAATGGAGCTTTCCGACGGAGCAACGGAAGCACTCGATCTGATCGGAGTGCCACGTCTCTTCGTGTTTCGGTCGCTGCCCGAGACCAACGCGATTCTGGCGGTCGGAATCCATCGGGATGCAATCTTTGCCGCCATCGACGAGGTGCTTCGCTATCGCCTTCTCCTGATCACACTCATCATCGGCGGTTCGCTGCTGCTGGGAATGCTCGGGGCCGAAAGCTTCATCTTCCAGCCGCTCCGAAATCTGGTTCAAACCGCGGAGGCACTTGAGCACGGCGATCTGAGTTCGCGCGCATCGGGGAAAGGCGCCGGCGAGGTCCTTATCCTGGGGCGTGCGCTCAACAGAATGGCGCAGTCCGTCGAAGATCGCGAGCGCGAGCTTCTGGCAGCCAAGGAAATCGCCGAGCATGCCTTGCAGCAAGCCAATATCGCGAGTCAGGCCAAGACGGATTTTCTGGCTTCCATGAGCCATGAGATCCGCACGCCGTTGAACGGCATTGTCGGCCACAGCGAAAGGCTGCTCGATGAGCGCCTCAGCCCTGGGCAGCGGCGCAGCGCTGAACTGATACAGGTATCGGCCTCCGCGCTTCTGACGGTGGCGAACGACGTCCTCGACATGTCGAGCATCGAGGCCGGGCAAATCAAGCTGAAGAGGGAGCCTTTCTCGCTCGTCGCAGTCGTCGACGATGCGGTATCGATCGTCAGCAGTGGGGCGACAACCGTTCCGATCAAGATCGATCTCACTCCCGATCTGCCGGGCATGCTGCTGGGAGACGAAGCGCGTCTTCGTCAGATTCTGCTGAATCTCCTCAACAACGCCGTCAAGTTCACGCGAGAAGGCCACATCACCGCACGTGTCGCGTACAAGAATAGGTCAGAAGCAGGCGAGGTGGTGCGGATTTCGATCATCGATACCGGAATCGGCATTGCATCGGACCAGCGGGATCGCCTGTTCAAGCGCTTTTCCCAGGTAGATCCCTCGATCAGCCGCGAGTTCGGCGGAACAGGGCTCGGCCTTGCGATTTCAAAACATCTCGTCGAGCTTATGAGTGGAGAGATCGGGGTCGAAAGCGAGAAGGGCAGAGGGTCGACCTTTTGGATCGAGATCGCCTTTCCGAAGGCCGAAGAGTCCTTCGACCCGCAGCTGAGCATGCCCGTGTCATCTGCCATGGTACCATCCAGGATCCTGGTCGCGGAGGATATCGAAATCAATCAGGAGCTCGTTCGCGCTCTCCTCACCGCGGCAGGGCACGAGGTCGACACCGTTTCGAATGGCGCCGAGGCGATCGCGGCAGTCGCGGATCGCGCATATGATCTCATACTGATGGATATCCAGATGCCAGGGGTGGATGGTTTGACGGCCATGCGGAGAATCCGTGCCGCCCAGAATCCATCGAGCCGGATTCGCATCGTCGCCATGACGGCAAACGTCCTGCCTCAGCAAGTAAGGAGTTTCAGAGACGCGGGTTTTGACGATCATCTCGGCAAGCCGATCAGGCGCGTGGATCTTCTGACGAAGTTGTCCCAATGGCTCCCTGCACAAGCCGGTGGCACCGCTAAAGAGGACGCATCTCCACATTCGAAAGCTTTCGACGAAAAGGAACTCGAGCATTTCGCGATCATGGTTGGCGAAGAGCGCGTAGCGGAGTGGCTCGACAGGCTGGAACGGCAGCTAAAGGACGCCTTTGCAGGAAATGGTCCGATCAGGACGGACCGCATGCAGATTGCGAGGGACGCGCATGCGATCGTCTCCCAGGCCGCGCTGCTGGGATTTCCGGGACTGGCCGAACTATGCGCAACCCTCGAACAGGCATGCCTTGCGGGTGGCGAAATCGAATCTCTGATGGAAAAAGTTGGTGGCGCAGCTCGATCAGCTTGCGAGAGGATCGCCGATATTCGAAGGCAGGCCATCCCGATGAACCTTCCTTGAGCATGGCGCAGGGAGGGTTGTCGACAGGTTGGATCGTTATGCGGTGAGCCAAAGACGGGAGAAGGAGCTTCGATATTAACGGCAGCAGCTCCAGGCTTTCCGCGCCGTCCCAATAAAAGACGGCCACTCGGGATCGAACCCAAATGGCCGTATCTTGTCACCGCATTGTCCGGGAGGCGTGTGCCTGAAGTGGATCGCCCTTCGCCGATGCTTGCTGCCTACATCACGACTCTCGATCTTTGAGTCGTCGGTGAGAGCGGGCAGAGGGAGGTATTCGGAGCCGTTAGGGTACTGCTCGAGTCGCTCGTCGCCGTCGTATCGATATTGATCCGGTCGGCCACGATCATCAGGCAATTGGAAGTCGCGCTGACATTGGTGTTGCCACTGATGTTAAGGGTGCCCTTGGGGAAATACAGAGCCCCATCGAGCGTTGCGTTGACACCTGCGGCAAAGTTGTGCTGTCCGCCGAAGTTTCGATCCTGGAAAAACAGGATGCCGGCATGCGAGCCCCAGGTGGGGGCTGTGAGCTCGATATTGGCACCCGCCTTGAAGTCGAGAACCGTGCCGCTACCCGTCAGATAGATGGTCACGCCTTCACCTTAGAGGGTCGAGCCTGCGTCGACGGTGAGCTTGCCGCCGCGCATGGTGTAGACGCCGGGAGGCAGCACGACGGTCGAGT
>NZ_JAERQD010000071.1 GCF_016735695.1 Microvirga zambiensis WSM3693
AACGAGAACGGCGACCGCATGCTGCCGTCCTCGGGCCTCGTGATCACCAACAACGTGCTCGCCGGCGTCGGCAACGTCCACTACAGCACCTATGGCGCCAACACGGGCCTGGTCAACTCGACGGTCTCGCCGAACACAATCTACAGCAGCCCCGATTCCGTCCCGGCTTCAACGCCTGCTCCGAGCCCCATATCGACGAATCCCATACCGGCTCCGAGCGATGATCAGGTCGTGTCGTCGGAGCATGTGTTCACCTTCAACACGTCAATTGGCGGGACTGTCAAATCGATCGCCGACTTCGATGCGACGACCGACACGATCGCCCTGGACAACAGCATCTTCACGAAGCTCGCCAGCACCGGCGCCCTGTCCTCCAAGTTCTTCACAATAGGCGAGGCCGCGAAAGACAAGAACGATTACATCATCTACAACAAGACCACGGGCGTTCTGTCCTACGATGCCGATGGCTCGGGCTCGGGTGCCCCGGTGAAATTCGCCGTCGTCGAGAACAAGGCTGCACTCAGCGCTGCAGACTTCCTTGTAATCTAAACACTAGGCTTCTTAGCGATAACACCGCGCTGCGCAAAGCCCGTGACAACAGTGCCAGAAGGTCAGCTCTAAGGAGCTATTGGCACTGTTGTCACAAACGGCACAGCATCTGAAGGCGACATTTGCGAGCGGGCGGCGATCACGGAAATCGAGGGCGGCGTCTCGTCCGTTTTTTCACTCGCCTTCGCAGCCTTTCAGAAGGGTTTCCCAGCGAGTTGCACTGTCGAGAGGCGGCAGAAAGCAGTGGACGATGCTGGATGCTTCCTCGACCAGCATGGACACGACGCTGCGGTGCTCGGTTGGATGGCCGCCGATCTGTTCGCCGTAGATGGGCTTGTCTGGGTCTTGAATGGCGTGGCTGTCGTCAATCTCACGGTCATAGCCGCAATGCTGTCTGATAGGCGCCCTTTCAGGCGGATCGAAGGGCGTGCACGGGTATGATCTGTCAGCATCCTTTGATTACCTCCCCAACCGCGCGCCGAGGCCGCTGGCGGCTTTTCAGTTCCCACCGGCAGGATTGTGCTGGCAGCAGGAAGGTATGCTTGGGGAGGCGTTTAAACGAGTAGTGTGGTGAAGGTCTTCGCAGATGAGCTTGATGCTGGCTTGGCACTCGAGGCGGTCGCCGGGCCAATCGCCGGCGCGGGTATGCTGACCTATGAGGCTAGCTCTTCCATGACCAGAATACCAATGCCATGAAGCCCACAAAGAGCAGTAGCCAGGCCCACCAAGGCAGAATGCCGATTACCTCGACCATTCCGTGCAGGAATGCAGAAAACTCGGCCATAGGTGCCCCGCTCTTTGCAGGACCTTAGCCGGAGGCCGAGGCGAAAGGATAGATTGCAGCCGCGCAATTTCTGCAGAGACCGTTTATAAAACTGAGTAGGGCCAAGATCGCACCTGTTCGTTATCCGGTAGCATAGAGAAGGTCGAGCCCATGCCAAACCACTACAACGAGCGCTGGGTGGGTCCAATCAAAGGCATCCGGCTGCCACTTGCTGATTGGAACAGTCTCCAGGATGAGGGCATCACGACCATCGATCAGCTCGCCGCTGTTGCGGATCGGCTCGAACGGCTTCCCGGGATTGGGTTAAACATGGCTCGGGTGATCCGGGAAGAACTTGCCCGTCTATCGGCAGTCGAATGACCTGATAAGAATGCAAGTCTCCGACATTGCACTCCACGATGCACGGCCAGGCTGAGGCTCGGTTTCGGCTCTTTAATCCTTCCTTCGTAGCAGTCCAAGCGCCTCTTCCGCGGTTGAAATCACCCCGATCTGCTACATCTGATTGGCGATGATACAGTGCATCCCGAACGAACGCTCCCACCCCGCCGAGAACCCTTCCCTCACCGACGCCATCCAGACCCATCTCGGGGGTGATGTCACGGTAACCTGAGGAGACCGCGATAAGGCCTGTGTCGTTGATTTCAGGCGAGCACGCCTGCCACGGACTTCCATGCCGCCATAACCTGCAGGCGGTGAAGGTGGGTGGCGAGGGCAGACTGGTGCGAGCGGGGCGGAACGAACAGATTTCTGGCAGCTGAAGAGACCGAGGTGAACCGCTGCAAACCTCCGACAGACCGAAAGCCCTGCATCATCCTCTCTCGTTTCCTCAGCGGGAGATGCGAATTCTCAGCTCTGTTGTTCAAGCCCTTGTGGGACCGGTGCTCGACCCTCGGCATGACTTGGCGTCTGGCCGCTCCGTATGAGGACAGCTTGTCGGTGATGATGCGCTTGGGCGCTATGCCCTGCTTCTTCATCAGCCGGGTCAGCAGGCGCTTGGCCGCCTTGGTGTCCCGACGCGTCTGGACGATCTCGTCAAGCACGTATCCGTCCTGATCGACGGCGCGCCACAGCCAGTGCTTCCTGCCAGCGATGCTGATGACCACTTCATCCAGGTGCCAAATGTCAGCCGGGCGTGGCGGCTTGCGCCCGAGGCGCCGAGCATACTCTGGACCGAACTTCTTGCCCCATCGCCGGATCGTCTCATAGGAGACGATGATGGCGCGCTCCAGCAACATTTCCTCCACGAGCCGCAGACTCAGAGGAAACCGGAAGTACAACCAAACGGCATGGGCGATGATCTGGGGTGGAAACGATGGCGCTTGTAGCTGATGGGCTTGGTCATGCCACAGCTCATAGGGCAGAAGCCTCTGACCAAAAGTTACCGTGATGTCGTGGATGGCGCCCTCCACCAGCGTCAGACATGCCAGAATAGGCATGTTGGAGAACCGGAGAGGAGCCACTCATCATGTCTGAGATTGCCACGATCGGCCTTGATATCGCAAAGAACGTCTTTCAGCTCCACGGTGTGGACAGGACTGGAAAGATCGTCCTGCGCAGGACGCTGCGCCGCAGTCAGGTGCCAGGTTTCTTCAGCACACTTCCCTCTTGCCTGATCGGGCTGGAGGCGTGCGCGACCGCTCACCACTGGGCCCGTACGCTCATAGCCTTTGGCCATGAGGTCCGTCTGATCCCGCCGGCCTATGTCAAACCCTACCTACGCCGACAGAAGAATGATGCTGCGGATGCGGCGGCCATCTGTGAGGCCGTCACACGGCCGTCGATGCGGTTCGTTCCGGTCAAGACCCCGCAACAACAGAGTACCTTGATGCTGCACGGGGCCCGCGATCTCCTGATCGGGCAGCGGACCGCCCTGATCAATGCGCTGCGCGGTCATTTCGCAGAGCTGGGCATCGTGGTGGCGCAAGGCGCTCGCAACACGCGCCAGCTGATCGCTTTCCTCCACGAGGAGGCTAATCCAGACTTTCCCGCTGCAGCTCGAACTGCGCTCCAGCCTTTGGCCGCGATGCTGCTCGGGATCGAGGCGCAGATTGCCAAGCTCGATAAGGCCATTCTGGCGGCTCATCGCAGCGATCCGGTGAGCCTCAGGCTTGCCACCATTCCCGGCATCGGCCCGATCGTGGCCTCCTGTCTCTCGGCCAGTATCTCGGACGCCAGTCTGTTCCAGGGCAGTCGGGAGTTTGCCGCCTATCTTGGCCTCGTGCCGCGGCAGAACTCAACGGGCGGCAAGCCGAGGCTCGGGTCCATCTCCAAGATGGGCAACCGGCACCTGCGCAAGCTGCTGGTCGTCGGCGCGCACGCGGCGCTCTACAGCATGAAGTCCGGCAAGACCAGGACGGTCTTGGCGGACTGGGCCCGGTCTCTGCTGGTCAAGAAGCCGTTCAAGGTGGTCGCCGTCGCCTTGGCCAACAAGATCGCCCGGATCGCCTGGGCGGTGATGGCCAAGAGCACGGCTTATGAGCCCGGCAGCACTGGAGCTGCCGCGTCAGCGGCATAGACAACCAGTTCAGACGATTCGCCCCTCAGGGCAACTCAGTTGGCACGGTGATGATGAGATGATGTGAAGCCACAGCGGACATGGACCGCCGGAACTGGCAAACCCGTGGTGTTGTCTTGCGTCAGTCAAGCGCGATAACGTGAGAGGGACCAGTTTCCAGCGTAAAACATCAGGGCCTGCGGTCATGAAGCACCGCGCTTACAGGCCGGAGACATGACTGCACCCGCCCCGCTAGGCCAAGCGTCTTCAACAATCACGTTGCCAAACGGGCGCCATCCAGACATGACATCACCCTCGCCCGCCACATAAAGCAGTTTCGATTTAGACGGGCTCATACCCGCAGTGCCTGAGGTAGTTCCGACACTCCTCTGCTGGGAAGCAGTCGAGCAAGTCGCCGATGGTGGTCCAGAGCACCTCCTTGGTGCGTGCGCCCGCTTTGCGCAGCAGCGCCTTGAGCTTGGCGAAAAGTTGCTCAATCGGATTGAGATCGGGGCTGTAGGGCGGCAGATACAACAAGCTGGCGCCGACCGCTCGGATCGCCTCCTCGACGCCGGCCACCTTGTGAGCGGCCAGATTGTCGAGCACGACGACATCGCCAGGCGAGAGGGCTGGTGCCAGCATCTGCTCGACATAAGCCTTGAAGATCTCGCCCCGCATGGGCCCGTCGACCACGAGCGGAGCAATGATGCCGTTCTCGCGCAGGCCCGCCACAAAGGTCGTGGTCAGCCAATGTCCGTGCGGCACAGCGTCGATCACCCGCTGTCCGCGCGGCGCCCTGCCATAGCGCCGCGACATGTTGGTGGCGGTTCCGGTCTCATCCAGAAACACGAAGCGGCTCGCATCCATGAAACGCTGCCACACGCGAAAGCGGCGGCGCGCCTGGGCTACATCCGGCCGGTCCTGCTCGGCCGCCCGGAGCGTCTTTTTTTGTGCGTCAGGTCCATGCGCTTGAGCATCAGGTGAATGGTCGAGAGCGCCTGCACCACGATCCCGCGGGCGCGCAGTTCGGTCTGGATCTCGGCCAGCGTGATGCCGGACTTGGCGTCCACCAGGGAGCGGAGCAGATCCTGGTGCGGCTCAAGCACGGGGCGACGATGGCCGCCGATGCGCTCCGGCCTGACCGAGCCGGTCTCGCGCAGCCGCCGCATCAGCTTTACGGCGGCCGAGGGGCTCACTTCGTAACGAGCGGCCGCCTGGCGGATTGAGCTGCCCTTCTCGACGGCTCGCACGATGCGCCGGCGCAGGTCCTGAGACAACGGTGTGGTCATGGCGAGCCTCTATGCTCACGCCCCTGACCGACAGGGAGTCAGATCTTCCGATTCCGTTCAACCCCAAACAGCTCTAGGCCTTGTCGATGAGCAGCGATGAATCCTTCAGGTCCGGGACGCGTCCCTCCCGGGGCATCAACTGCGCGGTCATCAATGGTCTCCTTGAAAACACTCGATTCAGCTCCAGCGCCCATCAGGCCGCCAGTGCCTGCTCCAGCACATCGAGCCCCTCGTCGACGATCGCATCCTCGGCCGTCAACGGCACCAGAATGCGGATCGTGTTGGCGCTGGTGCCGCAGGAGAGGAGGATCAGTCCGCTCTCATAGGCTCACTGCACCACGTGCTTCGTCGCCACCGGGTCGGGTTCATCCCCTCCACGGTCCTTGACGATGTCGAAGGCCACCATGGCACCAGGGCCGCGGATGGCACGGACAGGCAGTAAGTCATTGCGGGTTTGTAGGGCCTCGAGCCTAGCCTTGAGCCTCGCGCCGATGGCCTGCGACCGCTCCAGCAGCTTCTCATCCTCGAACACGTCGAGCACAGCCAAGGCCGCCACGCAGGCAAGCGGGTTGCCTGCATAGGTGCCGCCCAGGCCACCGGGTTCGGCCGCATCCATGATGGGCTCGCGACCGATGACCCCGAAAAGGGGGAAGCCTCCGGCGAGGCTCTTGGCAACGCAGATCAGGTCGGCCTCGACATCGTAGTGCTCCATAGCGAACATCGTGCCCGTGCGGCCGAAGCCGGTCTGCACCTCGTCGGCGATGAGCACGATGCCATGCTCGTCGCAGATCCGGCGCAGGGCCTGCAACAGCTCCTGCGGCGCCTGATGGAAGCCACCCTCGCCCTTGACGGGCTCGATGATGATGGTAGCCACGCGGCTGGGATCGACATCGGCCTTGAAGATGAAGCCGAGGTACTTGAGAGCATCCTCGACGCTGACGTCGTTCTGCGCGGAGGGGAACGGGACGTGCCAGACCTCCGGCAGGGCCGGACCGAGGCCCTTTTTGTAGGGCACGACCTTTCCCGTAAGGGCGGAGGCTAGGATGGTACGGCCATGGAAGCCACCCGTGAAGGCGATGACACCGGAGCGGCCGGTGGCAGCCCGGGCGATCTTGATGGCGTTCTCGGTGGCTTCCGCCCCGGTCGTAAAGAAGGCGGACTTGACGGCACCGGAGATCGGAACGAGCGCATTCAACCGCTCGGCCAATGCGATGTAGGGCTCGTACATCACCACTTGGAAGCAGGTATGGGTGAAGCGCTCCATCTGCTCCTGGACCGCAGCGATGATCCTGGGATGGCAGTGGCCCGTGTTGACCACGGCAATGCCACCGGCAAAGTCGACGTAGCGTTTGCCCTCGATATCCCACAGCTCCGCGTTGCGGGCGCGGAAAGCCGAGAGCGGGGTCGTATGCCCGATGCCACGGACGACGGCGGCATTGCGTCGGGTTAGGAGGTCGGCATTCGTTGTCATCGTATCAGCCTCTTGTTCGGTCTTTTCGGATCGACCTACGTTCCATTCGAGCTGTGATGCCAGCCCTAGCGTCCGTTACGTTCAATCGCCGACCATCAGGCACAGAATGGTGAAGAGCACCTGCGCCGCGACGTGAGCCGTGTTGGTCGTCGCGTCATACTGCGGTGCAACCTCGACAACGTCGCCGCCGACGAAGTCGATCCCCTTCAGGCCGCGCAGGAGTTCCAGCACCTCGCGCGGTGTGAGGCCACCCACCTCTGGAGTGCCCGTCCCAGGTGCGAAGCCGGGATCGACGCTGTCGATGTCGAAGGACAGATAGGTGGGACCGTCGCCCACGACGGCACGGGCCCTCTCGATCAGGGCCTCGATCCCAATCCCCGGCACTTCCTCGGCATGGATGACAGTCATGCCGCTCTCGTACGAGAATTCCCAGAGATACTCAGCTCCGCCGCGAATGCCGATCTGGATGGTGCGCTCGGGATCGAGCACTCCGTCCAGGACCGCGAGGCGGAAAGGACCGCCGTGCTGGAACTTGGCGCCTTCATAGGGACCTGCGGTATCGCAATGGGCATCGATGTGGATCATTCCAACGGGCTGTCTCTCGCCCACGGCCTTCAGGATGGATGAGCTGATCGAATGATCGCCACCGACCGACAGCGGCCGCACCCCGGCCCCCACCAGCCGCTTGTAGAAGGCCTCGATGTCGGCATGGCAAAGGGCGAGGTCGTAGCGGCTCTGCATTGGCACATCACCGATGTCCGCAATCCGTGCCTTGGAGAAGGGCGCGCACCTGAGAACGTGATCGTATGGGCCGATCCGCTCGATGGTCCGCACCGCACGTGGTCCGAAGCGGCTTCCGTTGCGGTTCGTCACGCCCAAGTCCATCGGGACGCCGACGAGCGCGACGTCGAGGCCGCCGAAGTCGGGCAGGTCCTGGGCATCCGCGCGGTAGGGCGCATCGAGCAGCGTAGGAATCCCTGCGAAGGGCCACTTGCGCCTGTCGGACCCCATGAACTGGGCCTGGGCCACGGATGCAAAGAGCGGATCGAAGATGTCCCCACCCGACGCATTGGCATACTTCTCACGAAGGGCATGCAGCTTTCTGGAATCAATCATGGCTTCGGCTCGTCCTCTGTTCAGATGGGGGTGATCGGGTAGGCCTCCCGGTTCCAGCCGCGACAGGACACGGTGGCAACGGCATCCGGCTGCCCGTGGAAGAAATCGGCCAGCCTGTCCCGGTGGCGGGCGCGTAGGCTCTCGAGCCTCTTCTGATCCATGCTGGCTTACTCCGGTATGTCGAATGTCTATCGGAAGAGCGGCGGACGTGGCCGATCGGAAAGCAGGGCGTGGTTGAGCCACCGAACATCTTCCTGGCCCCACAGCCCGAGCACGCCCTCGATCAAGCGCTCGGTGCGTACCCTGTCGAGAGCCATGCCCGAAAGGCTTCTGATCTTCGCAAGGTACGCGTCATCGGTGACCGGGTTCGCCGGCGATCCGAGCGCCTTCGGTACCCGCGTCTCGTCCGTTCGCCCATCCCGTGTCACGATCCGTACGAAAGGCTCCTCGTTGGCGGCGATCGTGGGGTCGACGACCAGGGAAACCCGCTCCATCACTGTCCGAAGCCGTAGATTTTCCCGCTCATCGGCCGCATAGGCCGATAGACCCGCTTGTCCGAGGGCAAGCCTTGCCGCGAGAGCATAGGGTAGGCTCATCTGTGCGAAGGGCAACGTCGCAACGTCCCGCCCACCGCACATATCCGAGAGAAACGGGCTGAGCCGGACCTCGATCCGCTCTACATCTTCCTCGGCCGAACTGTTCCGATCGAGAAGCAGGCCCAATGCATCGATCGATGAGTGCGTCCCACGGCAGGATGCGTAGGGTTTCAGGGAGACACGCTCCAGGCGCCAACTCTCACCGAGCCCTAGTGTCAACGCGTCCGGGCGGGCAGACTTGGGCGCGAAGGTTGTCAGGAAGCCGCCCCATACATCCTCAAAGACCGCGGACGGTCCGCTGACGCCAGCCCGCGCCAGGAGTGCCGCGAGGACACCGCCTTCCGAGGCCCGTCCGGCGTGAATGCGCTTGGTCTGGCTGCCATCGTGAATGAAGGCCCACAATCCTCCGCTGAAACTCGCGGCGTGGCCGAGTGCGTGAGCCACCCGCGTCTCATCGAGCCGAAGAATGCGCGCAGCCGCGACAGCTGCACCGAAGGTTCCGCAGGTTGCCGTGGAATGCCACCCTGCCTCGTTGTGCGGCTCGTACCCGCCACAGGCCTCGAGAACGCGGCGCCCCAGATCGTAGCCGAGGACGACCGCGAGAAGAAACTCCTCGCCGCTGACCGGATGCTCTGCCAGCGCCGCGGCTGCCAGCGCGGCGGGCAGCACGACAGCTCCCGAATGGTCGCATCCACCCGTATCGTCGAGTTCGAAGGCGTGACACGCGATGGCATTGACGAGGGTCGCGGAGCGGACGGAGAGACCCTCGCTCGTTCCCCAGACCGGCACATCACCTCGCTGCTCGGTTGCCAGAATCAGGTCGAGAGTGGATTGGGCCTCCTGGGACGCAGCCCCTGCGACACCGCAAGCCAGGGTATCGAGGGCATGACGTGCTGCCTTGACGCGGATCGGCTCCGGCAAATCCATCGGCGTGGCGGAGGTGACGAACTGGGCAAGCGCGATCGTGCGCGATGCCGGGGCATGCGTGCTCATCTGCAATGAATCCTGTCGAAGTGACCATCGGAGCCGCGCTCCGAACATGCACCGCCGGCGTCAGGCACGGCCGGCGGTGCGTTGGGAGGCTATTGGGCTTTGCCGGCCTCGCCGTTGATCATGATCTTCTCCACCTTGGCGGAAGACAGTTCCCACTTCTTGAGCACGTCCGCATAGGTGCCATCCTTGATCATCTCACCGAAGGCCTTGGCGACCGCGTCACGGAGCTGCGTATCCTTCTTAGCGAAGGCCATACCCTGATAGACCGATGTGAAAGGCTCGCCGATGATGGCGTAAGTGTTCGGCTCCAGGTTCAACAGGTACGGCAGGGTCTCGGACCCCTGGACCGCGGCATCAAGACGCTTCTGGCGAAGCTGTGTCCGCGCGTCCGCGGAGCCTTCCGTCCCGACGATCTTTAGGGGCGGCTTGCCGGCCCCTTCGCAGGCCGTCTTGCTCCAGGTCTCCATTTCGTTCGGGAACGAGGTGCGACGGCTTGCGCCGACGGTCCTGCCACACAGGTCGGTCAGGGTCTTGTACTGATCCTTGCGGTCGTTCGTCGTGTAGAACTGCGCGCCGGACTCCAGGTAGTCGACGAAATCGAGCGTATCCCGTCGGCCCGGCAGGTCGCTCATGCCCGAGAGGATCATGTCGGCACGACCGGTCGTCAGGGCGCTGACCATCTGCTCGAAACTGATCTCCTCCCACTTGATCTCAATGCCGAGCTTCTTCGCGAGCGCGTTGCCGAGATCGATGTCCAGGCCGGTGAGCGTTCCCGTCTTCGGGTCCTTGAACTCAAGCGGCGGATAGTTCGGCACGTTGGCAACCACCAGGGTCTTCCTGGTTGCAATTCGCTCGGGCAATTGCTGCGCCATGGTGACACCGCCTGCCATCAGTAGAGCGGCAAATGAGCAGAGGACTGTGGTTGATTTCATGTTCGGGTTCCTTCCCTGGTTAGCTTCGTATCACTCTCATTTATGCACGGCCGAGATGAACTCGCGGGTGCGTGCCTGCTGTGGGCTAGCGAGGACAGAGCGCGAGTCCCCGATCTCGACGAGTTGCCCTTGATCCATGAAGGCGGTGCGATGGCTGACCTCGCGGGCAAAGCCCAGCTCGTGGGTCACAACGATCATCGTCATGCCGGAGTGCGCCAAGTCTCGCATCACGTTCAGGACCTCGCCGACGAGC
Source organism: Microvirga zambiensis WSM3693 (assembly GCF_016735695.1). Classification (GTDB taxonomy): domain Bacteria; phylum Pseudomonadota; class Alphaproteobacteria; order Rhizobiales; family Beijerinckiaceae; genus Microvirga; species Microvirga zambiensis. The sequence continues at coordinate 10,478 of NZ_JAERQD010000071.1, forward strand.
TCGGGGTCCAGAGCCGAGGTAGGCTCATCGAAGAGCAGGAGCTGAGGGCGCATGGCAAGAGCACGGGCGATCGCGACGCGCTGCTGCTGCCCGCCCGAGAGATGGACGGGATAGACATCGCGCTTGTCAATCAGGCCCACGCGCTCCAGCAGGGCGTGGGCGCGGTCCTTCGCCTCGGCCTTGTTTTCCCTCAGCACCTGCACAGGACCTTCAATGATGTTCTCAGTCACGGTGAGGTGAGGAAACAGGTTGAACCGCTGGAAGACCATCCCGATGGAGCGTCTCTGCCGTGCGATCTGCGCGTCATCGAGCTCGTAAAGGTTGTTGCCGTCACGCCGGAATCCGACCAGCTCGCCACCGACCCAGATCGCACCGCCATCGATGCGCTCAAGCTGGTTGATGCAGCGCAGGAAAGTGCTCTTGCCCGACCCGGAGGGGCCGATGATGCACAGCACCTCGCCTTTCGGGACGCTAACGTTGATGCCTTTCAGGACCTCGAGGGAGCCGAAGTGCTTGCGGACATCGGCAGCGACCACGAGCGGAGCATTGGCGGAAAGATTCTGCATATCCATGTCCTGCGCTCCCTATTTCGTGTTTCCGGCCGCAACCACGCCCTTCGAGAAGTACTTCTCGATACGGCCCTGGATCAGGCTGAGAATGGTGACCACGACGAGGTACCAGATTGCGGCGACAATCAGGAGCTCAATGACGCGCGAGTTGGCGTAGTAGATGTTCTGCGCGCTATGGAGGATCTCCGCGTACTGGATGACGCTGGCCAGCGATGTCAACTTGACCATGCCGATGAACTCGTTGCCGACCGGGGGCACGATGACCCGCATCGCTTGGGGCATGACGATCCGGCGCAGCATTTGCAGCCGCGTCATGCCGATGGTTTGCGCTGCCTCGTATTGGCCACGGTCGACGGAGAGCAGGCCGGCCCGCACGACCTCGGCGGTGAAGGCGCCCTGCTGGATGCCCAAACCGAGGAGCGCCGCGACGAAGGGCGTCATCACATCGACGGTATTGACCGAGAACAGGCCCGGGATCCCGATGGTCGGAAAGACCAGCGCGAGGTTGAACCACAACAGCAATTGGAGCAGGGCCGGAATGGCGCGGAAGAGCCAGACGTAGCCCAATGCCGTCATGGAGAGGACCGGGTTGTCCGACAGGCGCATGATGGCGAAGACGATGCCGAGCACGATGCCCACTACCATAGCGAGGATCGCCATGACGATGGTGTTCACGAGACCTTTCATAATCACCGGGACAGTCAGGAACTCTGCGACGTAATTCCACTCGATCTGACCGACGGCGAAAGCATGAATAACGATGGCAAGTACCGTCAGGACGAGCACGGCGGCAATCATGCGTCCGTAATGGCGTTTCGGGACGAGCGTCAGGTGACTGATTTGATAGACCGTATCGGTCATGGGTGGTTCCTCCTCCGCGGCCTTTTATGCCTAGTTCTCTTTGACGCTCACGACGATCTTGCCGACATGCCGTCCAGCTTCCATGTACCGGTGCGCTGCGGCCATCTCGGCAAAGGGGAAGACCCTGTCGACGGTCGGCAGGATACGCCCACTCTCCACGTGCGGCCACAGATCCCGCCTGACGCCCTCCACGATCCGAGCCTTGGCTGCCAGGGGGCGGTCCCGGAGCGACGTCGTGTAGAGTGAGCCACGCTTGGCCATCATGCGGCCGAGGGGGATCTCCGCGTCGCGTCCGCTCTGGAGACCGATGATCGCCATTCGTCCATCAGGCGCAAGTGCATCGATATTTCGGGAGAGATAGGCGGCGCCCATGTTGTCCAGAATGACGTCGGCACCGTGCTGGGCTGTCTCCTCCTTGATGATCGTGACGAAGTCCTCGTCGCGATAGGAGATGGCCCGCTCGGCGCCCAGATTCCGGCAACGTTTCATCTTATCGCCATCGCCAGCGGTGGCGAAAACCCGCGCTCCCAGGGCCCGACCGGCCTGAATGGCGAAGGTGCCGATCCCTCCGGCCCCTCCATGGACTAGAACGACTTCCCCGGCTGCGAGTCCGGAAATGTCGATGATGTTGGACCACACGGTACAAGCGGCCTCGGGCAGCGCAGCCGCTGCGACGATGTCAACATTATGTGGCCGCTTGAGGAGTTGGGTGGTGGGAACCGCCACCCTCTCGGCATAAGCTCCTCCGGAAACCAATGCGCAGACCTCGTCCCCGACCTGCCAGCCTTGCACGTTCGGGCCAATGGCATGGATCGTCCCGGAGCATTCGATGCCGAGGATGCCGGGCAGGCTCGCCGGTGTGCCGTAGGTTCCCTTCCGCTGCAAGAGATCTGCGAAGTTCAGCGCGGTCGCGTGAACGTCGATAACGACCTCCCCGAATGAGGGATGCGGGTCGGGAACCTCAGCCAGGACCAAGGACTCCGGCCCCCCGGTGTGGGGCAGAATGACAGCGCGCATGTTCGTCTCCGAAGTTGAGTCGGCTCAGGTCCCGGCGTCGATCGTCACTTCGGTCACGGCCTGACGTTCGAGGCCGAACTTCTGCAACGCCCTTTGGTAGCTGCCATTCTTGATCGTGGCCCTCAAAGCCGTCGCGACCGCATCCCGCAAGGCAATATCCTTCTTGTCGAAGGCAAAGCCGAAGAGCGTCCTGAGCAGCGGCTCGCCTGCCAGGGCATAGGTGTTGGGTTCGTCGGCCATCAGATAGGCAACGTACTCGGGGCCGAGCACGGCCGCATCGAGCCGGCCCTGCTTGAGATCGAGCCTCGTAGCCGTGGCCCCAGCCGTGCCATTGACGGTCGCGGCGGGCTTTCCGGTGGCGACGCAGGTCTTCTCGCTCCACGCCTGCGCAACCGGGAAGTAGTTCGTGGTACGCGGCGCACCCACGGTTTTTCCGCAGAGGTCGGACTCAGATTTGATTGCATCCTTCTTTGCGACCGTCGTGAAGGGCTGCGCTCCCGTGACGAGATAATCGACGAACGTCAGCTTCTCACGGCGAGACGGGAGATCGCTGATCGCGGTGCCGATCATGTCGATGCGGCCGGTAGTGAGGGACGTCATGAGCTGTTCGAAGGTCATCTCCTCCCACTTGACCGAGACCCCGAGCTCCTTCGCGATGCTCTCGACGAGGTCGACATTGACACCGACCCGCTCGTTGGTTTTCGGATCCTTGTACGCCATCGGCGGATAGGTGGCCTCGATGCCGACTACGAGGGACTTGGCAGCCTTGATCTTCTCGGGAAGGGCCGCGTCCTGCGCCATTGCCGCAGCCGGTAGAAGCGCGAAAAGAGCCGTTCCGAGCGCGGCGTTGCGGAGAGTCCTTACAAGCGTATTGCGTGTGTTCATTGTTTCTAGGTTCCCATTGGTTTGATCTGGGCCACGGTTCCGTCCGCAGCTCGTTGGTTTTAGTCTAAGAGAGCTTGGAGCCGGCGTGCTTCCCCTCGCCGGCCCTCGGCTCAAGCCTTTACCCAGTCACGCTGGCGCAAGACATTCTCCTTCAGACGTCCGATCTGCTCGGCCACGCGTGCCGGCGCAGTTCCGCCATATCCTGCCCGTGCGGCGACGGCCGCTTCGGGCGTCAGATGATCGAGCATCTCCGCGCCGAGTCGCGGATCCACGGCGCCGAGGTCGGCAGGCGTGAGATCGGAGAGCGCAAGACCCTTTTCCTCGCAGTAACGGACCAGTGCACCCGTGATCTCATGTGCCTCGCTGAAGGGCACGCCGTTACGGGCAAGCCAGTCGGCCACCTCCGTTGCCAGCGTGAATCCTTCGGTCGATTGCCTTTTGAGACGAGCGGCATCGACCTGCATCGTTTCGATCATGCCCGCCATGGCAGGCAATACCAGTGCTAGGGTGTCGATGGCCTCGAAGGTGGCCCATTTGTCTTCGGAGAGATCGCGATTGTAGGCGAAGGGCAATCCCTTCAGCGCTACCAGCATGGCATTGAGACCACTGATCAAGCGTGCCGCGCGGCCACGGGTGAGTTCGGCGATGTCCGCATTCTTTTTCTGCGGCATGATCGAGGAGCCGGTGGCATAGCCGTCGTCGAGCTCGACCCAGCGGAACTGGCGTGACGACCAGAGAAACACCTCTTCTGCCAGGCGTGAGAGATTGACCCCGATCATCGCGCAGACGAACAGGAACTCCGCCACGTGATCGCGGCTGCCGACCGCGTCGATGGAGTTCTCGCACGGCGCATCGTAGCCGAGTTCCCTTGCCGACAGCTCGGGATGAAGTGCGATCGCGGAGCCAGCCAGGGCGGCTGCACCCAAGGGCGAACGGGAGGAACGGCGATGCCAGTCCTGAAGGCGTTCGATATCGCGCGAGAAGCCTTGCGCGTGGGCAAGGAGCTGATGTGCGAAGGTGACCGGCTGGGCCGGCTGGAGATGGGTGAAGCCCGGCGCGAGTGTATTCTGATGTTCGCTCGCCTGTGCAATCAGGGCGTCCTGAAGCGAAAGGAGGTCACCGGCGATCTGCTTCGCAACTCCCCGCAGGTGAAGCTTGAGATCGTTTGCCGCCTGGTCATTGCGCGAACGCCCGGCACGCAGTTTGCCGCCCACGGCACCAAGACGCTCGACGAGCACGCGCTCAAGGAAGGTATGGACGTCCTCGTCCGCGTGCGATGGCGCGACCGTTCCGGCGGCGTAGTCATTGCCAATGGCCGTCAGAGCATCACTGATCTTTGCGCCCTCGTCCTGGGTGAGAATTCCGGCACGGACCAGTTCGCTCGCGTGAGCGATGGAGGAGCGCAGGTCTTCGGGAACAAGCCGAAAGTAATTCTGTGGGGCGCGTGAGAGGCGCATCAGCGCCGCGGACGGGGGCGTCCGGAATCGCGCTCCCCAAAGTCTGACGGTCTCTGTCATTGTCTATCCTCCTGATTGCAGGGGATGCTTGCACCCGTTTCCGATCTGGACAATTGAATTGATTTCCGAGAGGCTAGTCCGAAATGGAATAGAATCTTTGTTGCATTCGGAAACGGGGCCTGATGCCTAGAACTCACCTACCCAGCACGATCGGATTGCGGGTTGTGGCGGCGCTTGCCCAACATGGAACCGTGTCGGCGGCTTCCGAGGCGCTTCATCTGACCCAAAGTGCCGTGAGCAAGCAGCTCAAGAGTATCGAGGCATTGGTGGGGATTCCCCTCTTCGACCGAACCAGCCAAGGTTTGGCGCCCACCGAGGCCGGGGTGATCTACATCGAACAGGCCCGTATCGCTCTTGGCGCGCTGGAGACGGCGGCGGTGCGTGTGGCCGCCCTGCGCCGGGCCCAACCCGCGATCCTTGTGCATGTGTTGCCCATCATCGGCGATCGCTGGTTTATTCCCCGGTTCTCGCGCTTTGCCGAGGAGCATCCGGAGATCGAGGTCGAGTTCACGACCTATGCGGCAGCCGATACCGTGGAAGAGGCGGATGCCGTCTTCCGCTTTGGCGACGGCAATTGGCCAGGCTGGAAAGCCGACTATCTCCTCGGCCGGGACGTCGTGCTGGTCGGGGCGCCCCAACTCATCGACAGAGGGGGCGGAATCAATTCCATCGAGGACATCCGCCGCTTCCCGGTGTTGGAACATCGGCAAACGCCCTTGCGCTGGAACGACTTCGCGCAGGCCTCCCACCTCCACGATTTCGCGCCTGTACGCATTACGCGGTTCGCCTACTATTCCCTTGTGATCCGTGCGGCGATCGGCGGGCAAGGCCTTGCCTTGGTGCCGCGCAGCCTCATCCCTGACGAAATCGAAAGCGGCCAGTTGATCAATCCGCTCGGCCTCGGATTCCAGAGTCGGAATTGCTACTGGCTGACGACGCCGGCAACCAAGCCCGTCAGTGGCGGCCTCATGATCCTGCGCGAATGGCTCCTTCAGGAGGCGCGACAAACGGAATCCAGGGAAGTCGGTATCCCACAGAATGCCGACTCTTAGGATTTATCGTACTGCGCGCTCGCATGCCTCGAAATGGTCGGCGATCTCGCGACCTGTCGTCCACCACACGTCGTCGTATCGACGGACATATTGCAGGAATTCCTCGAGGATCCTGTAGCGCATGGGACGACCGGATACTTGCGGATGCATGATCATGGTGGCGACACCGCCCCATTCCCGCGTCTGGTCGAACTCATCGCGCCAGATCGACAGCACCTCCTCACGACCGAACAGCGCACGCGGACTCATGCGGTGCGTGATGCCGAAATTCCAGTCATCGAAACTGTAGTTCACGGGAATCTCAATGGGACCGGGACCTGTCGGCAGGACATGACGATAGGGACGGATATCGTCGCGCCAGGAGCTCGAATAGCGGATGCCACGATCCCGCAGCAGCGCGAGGAGTTCCGTGAAGCTCTCGCCGGATGGCGCGCGGTAGCCGATGGGTTTCACGCCAAGGACGCGCTTGAGCGCATCGAAACCGCGATCCACTTCTTCCACCATCGTGGCAAGATCACCCGGCTCGGGCCGCAGGTGCCAGTAGCCGTGGTGACCGATCTCATGGCCGGCCTTGAGAATGGCCTCGCAGGCTGCCGGATGCGCCTCGGCCGTCCATCCGGTGATGAAGAAAGTCGCCTTGACCTCGTACCGAGCCAGGAGCTCGAGCAGCTTCGGAATGCCGACACGAGCCTCGTATCCCCCATAGGACATGGTGACGAGGCGATCCGCGTTGCGGCGGTCCATGCCGAGCCAGACGGACTCGGCGTCGACATCGAAGCCCGGAAACAGGGCGCAGCTTTTACCGTCGGGCCATGGAAATTCAGGAGCCGGCGGAGCCGGATTGGCTGGGCGTGGAGTAGGGTCGGTCGACATGGCAATCTCCGCAAGCGCCTGATGCTGTCAGCTCAATCGGATTTGGCAATTGAATAGTTTTCCATCCTGCTAGTCGCAGATGGAATAGGCCGCGCTCAGGTCGCCGACCATTCGGCGGCTAGAGAATCCAACACCTCTGTCGGCAGGGTGTAGTGCACCTTCTGCTTCACGACACCTCCGAGCTCATCGTAGAGCCGCTGCGCCGGGATATTGCCGTGATCCGTCGTGAAGTCCATCCGTCCGATCCCGTTCCTGACCGCAAACGCCGCAAGGAAGCGGATGATGCGGGTACCTAAGCCAGCGCCCCGGGCTTCCTCGACCACATAGAGGTCCTTCAGGTACAGCAGCCCCCGCAGGTCCCGACCGGGCCGCAGGATCGCCACGCATGCGAGGCCGACATTCTGCCCTCTTGCATCCCGCGCGAGCACGAAACGCGTGCCTTCATGGCTAGCAATCGTCTCCTCCATGATCCGGCGATAATCGGCCTCGGGTCGGAGTTCCGCGCCCGGACGGTAATGACGATCCAGGTCCCGCACCAGCAATGCCACGGCAGCCGCGTCTTCGATGTTCGCAAACCGGATCTCGTCAGCCGTTTTGGTTCGCCCCAGTCAAGGACTCAAATCATGTTAATCAGCTATCGGAAGGCTGCAAAGAGTGCCACATGAGCCGCTAGGTCGCGACAGCCTCGCTTCGGATCGACAGTCGCCGATGTGATCCTCGAACGGTGCGGGGCGGCCGGACAATGGCAGGGGTCGTTACTATCATCAGTGCTTGGTTCAACCGCAGGAGCGGAGTGACCGGCTCCGCGGCATCTCCGGCAAACCCCGGGCTACCCGTCACGCTCAGGCGCTGACGGCAGCCAGCTTGTCCGAACTTGCAGCCCGCAACAGCATGCCGAATAGGTCGCGGGGCTCGTCTGGATCGGCCAGGAGATCGAGTTCCTGATACAGGCCTGTCGCCTCAAGCTGGTCGCGCACGTAGTGCAGAGCCGAGAAGTCCTCGATCGCGAACCCGACGGAATCGAACAGCGTGATCTGCCGCTCACCGTTGCGGCCTGCGACCTGCCCGGCGATCACCTGCCACAGCTCCGTCACGGGATGATCGGCGGCGAGCTGCTGGATCTCGCCCTCGATCCTGGTCTGCTCCGGATACTCGACGAAGATGTCCGACCTCAGGAGGATGTCCCGGTGCAGTTCGGTCTTGCCGGGGCAGTCGCCCCCGACCGCGTTGATGTGGACACCGGCTCCGACCATGTTGTCGCTCAGGATGGTCGCATTCTGCTTGTCCGCAGTGGCGGTGGTAACGATGTGCGCGCCCTCGACCGCCTCCTGGGCAGTGGCGCAGATAGTCACATCGAAACCCAGGCCGGCGAGGTTCCGGGCACATCTGCGGCTGGCCGACGGATCGATGTCGTAGAGACGGAGCTTGCGCACATCCAGGATGGCCTTGAAGGCTAAGGCCTGGAACTCCGATTGCGCCCCATTCCCGATGACGGCCATGGTATCCGCCCCCTTTGGAGCGAGATACTTGGCGGCCACCGCCGACATGGCTGCCGTGCGCAACGCCGTCAGGATTGTCATCTCGCTCAGCAGCATCGGATATCCGTTGCCGACATCGGCCAGCACACCGAAGGCCGTGACCGTCTGCCGGCCATCGCGTGTGTTCTTGGGATGGCCGTTGACGTACTTGAAGCCATAGAGCTGCCCGTCACTCGTCGGCATCAACTCGATCACGCCATCCATGCTGTGGGAAGCTACGCGTGGCGTCTTGTCGAAGAGTTCCCAGCGGCGGAAGTCCTCCTCGATGTAGGTGGCGAGATCGGTGAGGAAGCGCTCCACGCCGATCTTGTTCACGAGCCTCATCATGTGATCGACGCTGACGAAGGGAACGATGTTGAGCTTGCTGTCCATGGTCGTTAAATCCTGTGACTGGCCGCCGACGCCGCAGGATCGGGTCAGAGGGCACGTTGGGAATGCTTGCACGCTTCCGGAGCGGGCGTTGGGGTCAGGCCGCGCGGGAAAGCCCAACCGGCTGGCGGGACCGAAGGGTTATGGCCTTGCCGAACAGGCTGCCGACGAGATCGACCATGAGGCTGGCGGTCTGCCCCTGGATGTCACGCATCGGATTGAGCTCCACGACATCGAGCGAGCCCACGAGCCCGGAGTCGTGGAGTAGCTCCATGATGTGATGCGCCTCTCGGTAGTTCAGCCCGCCGGGGACCGGCGTGCCGACGCCCGGTGCAAGGGAGGGATCGACGACGTCGAGGTCGAAGCTGACATGCAGGTGGGTTGTCGCCGGGTCGATGCTGCCCAAGACATCCTCCACGAGGGAGCGGATGCCGTGCTCGTCCACAGCGCGCATGTCGCGGCACCGCACCCCGGCGGCCGCAATGGCCTCCTTTTCCTCTTGGTCAATCGAGCGGGCACCGATGACGGAGACATCGGTCGGCCGGATGGCCGGGAACTCGCGCCCGCACATGAGTTGGGCCAAGTCGTCGTTCCCGGTGAGAAACGCGAGGCTCATGCCGTGCATGTTGCCAGAAGGCGAGGATTGCGGGGTATTGAAATCGGGATGAGCGTCGACCCACAGGACGGCCACGCGCTTGCCTTCGCGGGCGACATGGCGGGCTACTGCGCTGATGGATCCCATGGAGACGCTGTGATCTCCCCCGACGATGAGAGGGCGCTGCCCTTCCGCCAGGGCGGCAAGCGTCTCGTCATGGATGGCCTCGACCCAGCGGGACACGACTTCGGCATGATTGCCCAGGCGGGAAATGTCTCGGGATGGCCGGGCATGTGGGGGAGCCGGAGCAACATCCCCACGATCGATGATCTGATGGCCAAGGACGGAAAGCGCATCGGCCAGGCCCGCGATCCGCGCGGCTGCGGGGCCTAGGGAGGTTCCAGGAACGCTGGCGGCAAGGCCGAAAGGAACGCCGATGAGGCCGATGGGCTCGCCTAAGGGCGAGCGTCTTGCCGGTGGGGCGGTGTCGAAAGGCATCGTCATAGGTCGCACGCTCGTCTGTTGATGACGGAAGCATGGTCAATAAGACATTCAACAGGAAGCCAACGAAGCGATAGATTGGGCGATATCTTTGCGCATAATGACAAGAGAATTGACGGAACGGCAGAACGCATGCGGCTGGATGAGACGGACCAACGACTGATTGAACTCCTTCGCGGTGATTCCCGTCTGCCGGCCGCCACGCTGGCTCGAATCCTCGGTGTGGCGAGAGGTACGGTTCAGAACCGGATCGATCGCCTCGTGCGGGAGCGAATCATTCGAGGCTTTACGCTGCGGCTCTCGGCAGAGGCCGAAGCCAACATCGTGCGGGCGGTCACGGCCATAGAAATCAGGGCAGGCGACACACGGGCAGTCGTGGCCGCGTTGAAGGGAATCCCGGCGGCGGTTGCGATCCATTCCACCAATGGGCGGTGGGATCTGGTCGTTGACATCTCTACGACGGATTTGGCCAGCTTGGACCGCGTTATCAGCCACATCCGGGAAATCCCGGGAGTGACGCACTCGGAAACGAGCATCCTGCTGAAAGAGCTTTAGGGATAGTTGTCTCACGTGCAGTGACTGACGGCCTCATCCTATTCGGCCGGGTTTACGAAGGTGGCCCAGGTCAGAAGTCTCGGTATGACCTCGAATGTCTCCATCGGGTCAACGAGGAACGAACAGAAAATGAAATGAAGGTCGGCTTACCGCATCAGGACCAGACCAAAGCGTTTCTTCCAAGAGGTGCCATTAACGGCCCTTTGAACCTATGGCACTTGCTGGTTGTGAGCAATATTTCTGGGTGCCCCCCTCAAATCCACCCTCTGCGACGGGCCAGTCCGGCCGCGATGCCGATGAAGGTACCCAGGACGCCGATGACAACCCAGAAGCCGATGACGCCCGTCTGGGTGTAGGGCGTCTCGAAGTTCATGCCGAATACGCCCGCCACCGCCCCAATCACACCCAGCATCACCGTGACGAAGGTCAGCCGCCGGACAAGGTCATTGGTCGCCTCCGCCGTGCGGGTCGTAAACAGCTCAAACGAGCCGTTCACCAGTTCGCGGGCATGGTCGACCGCATCCACGGAACGCTCGAACCGCCGTTCCAGCGACTGGTAATGCGCAGCCGCATCGGCCTCGAAGATCTGAGCAAAGTCGGGACGCGAGAGACCATAGAAGACAGGGCGCTGCTGGTTCAGGAAGTGGCGAAGCTGGGAGACTTTGCGCCGCATCCCCACCACGCCGGCCAGCAGGCTGCGGCGGGCCGAATGCGCCAGCATCGCCTCGTCGAGCCGGTCCAGAAACTCCTCAAGCTCGCTGACGGCCTCGAAGTAGGCGCTCAGGTGCCAGTCCAACAGGGATGCCGCGAGCGCCGGTGGTGTGAGCGCCCCGATCACCGTCTCGCCCTTGCCCTGGTCGCGGAAGGCCTGAAGGAAGAGCAGCTCGCCGTCATGAACGGTGATGATCCAGCGCGGGCCGACGAGGAAGTCCAGATGGACGGGTAGCCATTTGGTTAGGGCGCGATCCCCGTTGCCATTCTCTCCGCGCGAGAGGCCGATGACGTCGAACTGGAAGTACTCGCCGTAATTGTCGAGATAGGGAGCCTCTTGTGGATTGAGCAGTTCTCTGACCGAGCCGCGATCCAGCTCGAAGAGACGGGCCAGATGCTCCACCTCTTCGCGATCACGGCCGTCGACATCCACCCACAGAAGCGTCCGCTCGTCGAGGCCGACGAGACATTGCTGATCGAGCTCGACCTCTTGGTCGTGTCCGTCGGCATTGTAGAGAAAGGCCCGGATCATGGCCCAACCGAGGAAGGACGAGCCTCGGCAGGAGGATTCGCAATCAAGCTTGGCGGCTCCAGCACATCATCGTCCCGGCTCACAATCCCCCAGATGCTTTTCGCCGCTTCATGGGGCCACCAGTGTCACCTTCGTGTCTTGGCATCATGCCGAAGCCTCGATTACTGCCCGATGCTGGCCAGCAAAAGACTTGTTCCAATCAAAGAGCTGAAGGACGCGACGAAAAGAATCGAGGCACGCGTGAATGACGGTTTTGCGTCCGCGCTTGATGGGCGTGAATCAACACCTTGAGATTCCTCTACGCTTTGAACATGAACCATGAGCCGTTCCTGCCTGAGATGCACGCGGACATGAGTGCTGAACGGAAGTGGCAGGCGGATTATTCCGTTGCGAAGCGCTAAAATATTTCGGGAACCGCAGGTGACCACTCGTTCGAGAGTATTCGATCCGGGAAGGACCGGAGTGGGTCAAAGCACGGGGATTGACGCATAGATTGGGACGTCCGGCTTACCTCGGTAAGCTGACAAACACCCACCGTGCGCTCGCGGTCGTCGGGATGGATGTGGCCCTTCCACCACGCCCCCGCCGTCTCCAGGTCCGTGTGGCCGA
>NZ_JAERQD010000072.1 GCF_016735695.1 Microvirga zambiensis WSM3693
ACCTCTTCGAGGCGCACGAGTGTTGGAACTTCCTCAGGGCTGCCGGATATGCGTCCGTTTAACCGTCCGATGCTCTAATCCGCCGAGAGCTGCATCGGTCGGGAACACGCGGCTGCTCCCGTGTTAATGCCACGCTGGTCTAGAGGACAGCATCTCATCCAAGAAACATGGCTTTAACGACCTTTGCGTCGAGCACCGATGGCGCTGCCGCCTAAGGACCTGAGGCTGCGCCCGGCCCGCACAGCATCTCTTCAAGCACGCGCTTGCCGGATCAAGCATGCTCGCCAAACGTTGGTATCTCATCGTTGAATGATGTTGTTGGACAGATTGATGAGTATGCAAGATTTGAAAATTCATACAAAAATCAGAGATGCCGAGAAGGAAATCGACAGCATTGAGAGAATGGTGACGATCACCATCTTTGTGACTGTACCCATCGCCATAGCCACCTACTCAGCGATCCTTTGAACGCGTTTCCCAAAATATTTTATCGCTTCGCGCCGGAATAATCCGCCCGCCACTTTCGTTCAGCCCTCATGTCCGCATGCATTTCAGGCAGGAACGAGTCATGGTGAGTGTTCAAAGCGTAGAGGAATCTCAAGCTGTTGATCCACGCCCATCAGGCGTGGAGGCAAAACCGTCCTTCAAGCGTGCCTCGATTCTTTTCGTCGCGTCCTTCGGCTCTTTGATTGGAACAAGTCTTTTGCTGGCCAGCATCGGGCTGTGATCCAGGCTTTTCTCTACAACGCCGATGGACACGACCAGGAGGTCGAGCTCGACCAGCAATGCCTCGTCGGCCTCGATGAGCGGTCGCTCCTGTGGGTGGACGTCGATGGTCGTGATCATGATGAAGTGGAGCATCTGGCCCGTCTCTTCGCGCTGGATCGCGGCTCGGTCAGAGAACTGCTCAATCCACAAGAGGCTCCCTATCTCGACAATTACGGCGAGTACTTCCAGTTCGACGTCATCGGCCTCTCGCGCGGAGAGAATGGCAACGGGGATCGCGCCCTAACCAAATGGCTACCCGTCCATCTGGACTTCCTCGTCGGCCCGCGCTGGATCATCACCGTGCATGACGGCGAGTTGCCCTTCCTTCAGGCCTTCCGTGACCAGGGCAAGGGGGAAACGGTGATCGGGGCTCTGAGCCCGCCGGCGCTCGCGGCTTCGCTGCTGGACTGGCATCTGAGCGCCTACTTCGAGGCCGTCAGCGAACTTGAAGAGTTTCTGGACCGGCTCGACGAGGCGATGCTGGCGCACACGGCCCGGCGCAGCCTGCTCGGAGGCGTGGTCGGGATGCGACGCAAGGTCTCCCAGCTTCGCCACTTCCTGAACCAGCAGCGCCCCGTCTTCTACGGGCTCTCGCGTCCGGACTTCGCTCAGATCTTCGAAGCTGATGCTGCCGCGCATTACCAGTCGCTGGAACGGCGGTTCGAGCGGGCGGTGGATGCGGTCGACCATGCCCGCGATCTGGTGAACGGCTCGTTTGAGTTGTTCACGACCCGCACGGCGGAGGCGACCAATGACCTTGTCCGGCGGCTGACTTTCGTCACGGTGATGCTCGGTGTGATCGGGGCGGTGGCGGGCGTGTTCGGCATGAACTTCGAGACGCCCTACACCCAGACCGGCACCATCGGCTTCTGGGTTGTCATCGGCGCCTTGGGGGCCTTCATCGGCATCGCGGCTGGTCTGGCCCGTCGCAGAGGGTGGATCTGAAGGGAAGCCCGCAGAAAGATTGCTCACGACCCAGCAAGTGTCGTCGAGATAGCCAAGAACCGGGACGAAGTCGGGGATGAGATCGATCGGCGAGCGCGCATAGGCAGCCACTGCTCCGGCGGCCGCCTTCGCATACCAAGGCACACGGCGATCGCGGGCGGCAATCCACAGCGCGACCACGTCACGCTTGATGGATCGCGCCCATCGCTTGGCCTGGTCGATCAAGCTGTTTGTGCCCTCGCGACCTCCTTTACGACAGGGCCGTTGCAGGTGCCGCGAGGTCAACGAAGCCCTGCACCAGCATGATCGCGCCCAGGACGCCCACGAGGCCGGCCGAGGCCAGCGGCAGGCGGCGAAGCAGGCGGTCGGAGAATTTGATCCGCTTCGAGGCGTGCTGAATGCCCCACGCTGCGGCGACGCCGATCGACACCATGGTGATCGCCAGGCCCAGGCTGAAGGCCGCCACGGTTGCGGCTCCGAGCGTGAACTGGCCGAGTTGGAGGCAAATCAGCAGCACGGTGATCGAGGCTGGGCAGGGGATCAGGCCACCCGTTATGCCGAACAGCGCGATCTGGCCTGTGGTGACGTTGCCGCCGCTGGCCGCAAGCTGCCGAGCGATCTGCTCGGCGTGCTCGCGCTCATGCGCATCCTCGTCATGCTCGGCATGATCATGATGATGTCCGTGATCGCGCTCGGCGAACGTGAGTTTGTAGGTGTGGGCGTGGTCGCCGTGCGAGAGCCGCACCCGGGCCATGAACGCGTGCGGCTCGGGGATTTCCCCGGCGGATTCGAGATAGCCGTCCCGCTCGACGAACCGGAAGCGCTCGCCCGTGCCGTCGCCGCGATCGGTCTCGACCAGAACGTCCTCAGCCCTCCTCGCGTTGCCGCTGATCGTGCGCAGTCGCCAGCGGGGCGGCACGCCGTCCTCGAAGATCGACAGCTCCACAACACCATGGCCTGTGTCGATGGTCCGCACCTCGTCATGATGATGGTCATCATGTCCATGGTGATGGCGGCCATGGTGATGCCGCCGGAACCAGCCGAGGCTCTGGCCCGTGCGCCAGAACATCCAGGCGGCGATGCCGAGGATGATCACGCCAGACGCGATCAGCAGCCAGGCCTCGAAGTGCGTGGTCAGGATCTCGCGTCCGAGCGACAAGCCCAGCATCGCCACGATCCAGACAACCAGAGAGTGGGAGAGGGCGGCGCATAGCCCAAGCAGGACGGCCTGTCCGATGGTGCCGCGGATCGCCACGATGTAGGCGGCCATCATGGTCTTGGAGTGGCCGGGCTCCAGCCCGTGCAGGGCGCCGAGCAGGACAGCAAAGGGCAGATACAGCCAGCCGTTGCCGCCGGACTGAAGAAGTTGAGCAATATCAGGCATTGTTTTTGGTTTTCCAGGAATTTCTCACGGCGCCACTCGTTCTCCCAGCCGCCAGGGATTGCTTCATTTCAGGTAGGTTCGGACCACCTCGATGAGCTCGGCGGCGCCCTTGGCGCGTTCCGGGTCCGATTCATGCGCCGGATCAACGACGTGGTTGCGAATATGATCCTCCATCAGCTCGACGGTCAGACCGTTCACGGCCCCGCGGACGGACGCGACCAGCATGAGGACGTCAGCGCAGCCGAGCTCGGCCTCAAGCGCCCGCTCGATGGCCTCGACCTGCCCTTTGATCCGGCGGACCCGGCCGAGAAGCTTCGTCTTTTCCTTGATCGTGTGGGACATGTAGCCTCCTTGCTTATGGCTTGCATGATATAGGGAGCTACCCTATCTGTGTCGAGCGCGATGTTTGCCGTAGATCAGGTTGAGGCCGTGAAGAAAGACAATCCTTGTATTTCCGTGTGCGAGTTCGACGGGCGGACCGGCTGGTGTCTCGGCTGCGGGCGGACGATCCCGGAGACCCGGGAATGGCGGAAGCTGACGCCCTATCGCCGCACGGCCCTTCTGCAGGAGCTGCCCCGGCGCGTGAAACAGGTCCAGGCCGAGGGCCAACGGCCGTCCCCGAAGACGGGGAAGCGACAGACAGCGGAGGTCATTCCATGACATGGCGTGCCGGGTCTGGCTGCCTCCAGCCGTCGAGATCCAAGCCCTGATCTGCTGGAAACTGATTTTCGGTCTGTTCGTTGCCTATCTTGCGTGATGCTTGGCTTGGAGGGTTTATGATGCCCCCTAAGGATTGGTTGACGCGTTACGGCTGCACCGCTCTCATTGTGGCTGCCTTTGCCTTCATTGGCGTTATTGTCGCCGGGCCGCTGCTGCGCCCGCTATGGTCACCCCAGGTCACCATTGCCCAATTTGCCCCGGGAGGCTCGAGATAGAGAACTCGGCCGACCTGGAGCCGGATGGTCCGTCTCCCAAGCAAGCCTTGGAGGACTTCGCCCGCCAGGGGGAGGTCCTCGCTTCCGAACTGGCATGGCTCGCCAACGAGCTGGAGCGGTAGGGCCAACCCGGGACCGCGGCCATTCTTCAACAGGCAAGGCACCGCTCCAGGATCTCCAGCGCACGGAACCGCGCCCTTGCCGTGGCGCCGGATCGGGGACATGGCCCTCCGGAAACCAACATTCCTGTCCCGCGTTACCCAACCACAGATTACATACCCTACCTGCACGACGGGGAGTTCAGGTATTGGGACAGGATCTGACTTCGGACGGCGGAGCTCTCGATCCTCTACCGGCGTGTGGCTCATGTCCAGACTGATCTCCCTGCGATCGGACTCGTATAGCTGGCTTGGCCGCCCGGGGCTTGAGCTGCCCGCGCTGATCCCGTCCTCCGTCAGCTACGACCATGCTGTGATCAGATCGTGATCCGTGCGCCTACTTCGACTGCTTGATCCTCCGGGATGCAGAACTGATCCGAGACATCACTCGCCGAGCGGGCCATCGGAATGAACAGGTAGTCCTGCCAGAGCGGCAATCCCGCCTCGGCCGAGGGTTGCAGCGCCCGCCGCGACAGGAAGAACGAGGCGTCCTTCAGATCGAAGTTCGCAGCCTTCAACGCTCTCGGCACGTTCGGGTGCTCCATGAACCCGAACCGCACGATCACCCGCGAGAACTGGCCCGAGAGCGTCTCGCTGGTGACGCGGCCCTCGTCCTGCAGGCGCGGCACTTCCTCGGTCACCACGGTCAGGAGCACGTTGTGGTCATGCAGCACCTTGTTGTGCTTCAGGTTGTGCAGCAGGGCGGCCGGCACATCCTGGGCATTCCCGGTCAGGAAGATGGCGGTTCCCGGAACACGCAGCACCGGGCTGGTCTCGGCTCTGCGCATGAACTCGGCCAATGGCGGACGACCCTGGTGCGAGATCTCGGCCAGCAGGTGCGTGCCCTTGCGCCAAGTCCACATCAGGATGAACAGCCCGGTCCCGATCAACAGCGGGAACCAGCCACCGTGCGGGATTTTGAGCGCATTCGCGCCGAGAAACACTAGCTCGATAGTCAGGAACGGCGCGATCGCCAGCGCGGCCACGGCCGGCGCCCAGCGCCAGAATTTCCAAGCCACGATGAACAGCAGACACGAGGTGATGACCATGTCGCCGGTTACCGCAAGGCCGTAGGCCGCTGCCAGGGCGCTCGACGACTCGAAGAGGACAACGACCAGGATGACTGCGAAGAGCAGAAGCCAGTTGATGAATGGGACGTAGATTTGGCCCTTTTCGGTCTCGGAGGTGCGCATGACGCGAAAGCGGGGCAGGACACCCAGATGCATCGCCTGCTCCGAGATCGAGAACGCGCCGGTGATCACCGCCTGGCTGGCGATGATCGTGGCCACGGTGGCCAGGATCACCATGGGCAGCAGAGCCCAGGAGGGATAGAGCAGGAAGAACGGGTTCTCCAGCCCTTCGGGATGTGCCAGTAGCATGGCACCTTGGCCGAGATAGTTGAGGGCGAGCGCCGGTAGGACGAGGCCGATCCAGGCGGTGCGGATCGGCGCACGACCGAAGTGACCCATGTCGGCATAGAGTGCCTCCGCCCCGGTCACCGACAGGAACACCGCGCCGAGCGCAAGAAGCCCGGCGGTGCCATGGTTCACTAGGAAGCTGAGGCCGTGCCCCGGATTGGTCGCGGCGAGGATGCTCAGGTCATCCCGGATGTGCATCAGGCCGCCCACAGCCATGACGAGGAACCAGAAGGCGGTGATCGGGCCAAAGAACGAGGCCACGCTCGCGGTGCCGAACCGCTGGACGGCGAAGAGGGTGATCAGGATCACGAGGCTGAGCGGCACCACGTAGGGCTCGAAGGCCGGCGTGACCAGCTTCAGGCCCTCGACTGCCGAGAGCACCGAGATGGCGGGCGTGATGATGGTGTCGCCGTAGAACAGCGAGGCACCGACCATGCCGAGAACGATCGTGATCCCGGTGCTGTGTCCGAGGGCGCGTTGCGCCAGGGTCACGAGCGAGAGTGTGCCGCCCTCACCGTTGTTGTCGGCCCGCAGGACGATCACGACGTACTTGATTGTCACGATAATGATCAGCGTCCACAGGATGAGGGAGACCACGCCGAGCACCATTTCGCGGGTGAGGGCGCCGGCGCCGGCATGTCCCGTCGCGGCAGCGAGACTTTCCTTGAGGGCGTAGAGCGGGCTGGTGCCGATGTCGCCGTACACCACCCCAATAGTGCCGAGGGTCAGGGCCCAGAAGGAAGTTGGGACTGCATGCCCGTGGTCTCGTGAACCTGCGGCTGCGCTCCCGCTGATGCCTATTGCGGCCATGGACTGCCTCACTCTCGTATCCGATGTGGGGAGTGGCGTCCCCTTGGCCCCAACGTAGCCGTGCGGCGTAGGGTTTCACCTTGGGCGGGATCTACAGGGTGTTGGCTCTGCAGCTGTGGCACTGGATGCCGCAGCTCGGCGTTGATTCATCATGGCAAAGCCGCTCAAGCTCGTTTCGGTTCTGCCGAAGGGCATTCCTGGCGTGGTGGCCTCGGTCGCCTACGCGGAAGGCAGGCGCGTGACCAACATTGCCATCGAGGAGGCAGGCGACTGGTCCCACAGGCCGGGGCACGTGGTGTGGATCGGCCTGCACGAGCCCAGCCTGGAACTCCTGAGGACGGTGCAGGGGCAGTTCGGCCTCAATGAACTTGCCATTGAGGATGCACTCAAAGCCCACCAGCGGCCCAAGGTGGAGCAATATGGCGAGGCGCTGTTCGTCGTCGCCCGCACCGCTCAGATGGTGGAGGGCCGGATTGCCTTCGGCGAGACCCACCTGTTCGTCGGGCGCGGCTACGTGGTCTCCGTCCGCCATGGCGCCTCGACGACCTACACGCCGGTGCGGGAACGCTGTGAGGCAGTCCCGACGGCGTTCTCGGAGGGCGAGGACTTCATCCTCTACGCCATCCTCGACTTCATCGTCGACAACTACATGCCGGTGATCGAGGCCGTCCAGACAGAGGTGGAGGAGATCGAGGACAGTGTTCTGGGCGCTCAACCGTCCCAGGACCAGATCGGCCGGATCTACCAACTCCGACGGGATCTGTTGCGCCTGCGCAATGCCGCGGTTCCGCTGGTGGAGGTATGCCGGCGCCTGGAAAAGCCGGGATTGCCGGGGATCGATGCCGCGATGTATCCGCTCTTTCGGGATGTGTCCGATCACATCCGCCAGGTTCAGGAGGAGATCGAATCCTTGCGCGAGGTGCTCTCGTTCGCGTTCGAGACCAGCCTGATGACAGGTCAGGCGCAGCAGACCGGGATCACCCGCAAGCTCGCAGCCTGGGCGGCCATCCTGGCGATACCGACGGCAGTAGCCGGCATCTATGGCATGAACTTCGATGTGGAGCCCGAACTGCACTGGAAGTACGGCTACCCTGTCGTGCTCGTGGTGATCGCGCTCGTGTGTGTGTGGCTATATTGGCGCTTTTGCCAGATGCGATGGCTCTAGGCCTCAAATGGCATCAAGCCGGCGCCAGCGGTTCCTGATGCCGCCATTGTATGCGAGGCCAGACTTCCCCATCGAGATTTTCAGCAGCCTTGCCAAGTCGGCCAGCGACGCCACCGACTTTTCCAGATCCCGACCGGGAGCGAAGTCGAGGTCGGCACCCAGGTCATGGTTTGATCCAGACTGGAACCGGAAATGATCAGCCCGCGTCCGGCGGATCGACAGGGACCGGGAGCCAATGAGATGGCTCCAAGACGACACTCATGTCGATGTAGGCCAGCCACTTGCCCCGAAACCAGACACCAGTGTGCCAGCCCCCTTGATCGGGGCAGAAGAGAAGAAGGGGCTTGTCATCCTCTTCCGGGGCGGTGGAGATCGGTTGCGGCGTCATGCGGGCACCTTGCAGCGGTGAGGCTCTGTGCCGAAGGCAGGTCTCTCGGGCAAGGCCGAGCCTGACCCCATGAGAAATTGTCCCCAGGGAACGCCTGCGCTGGTGAGCGGCACAGGGCTCTGTCGCGTGCCGCAGGAACTCGAATCTAACATGACCATTCCGGGTTTCCGCCCTGTCATCTTCAACAAAGGCGAGGTCAGTCGATGCCAGCCCCTGAAGTTCATGGGCGAGATGCTGGTCGAGCCAGAGTTCTGGTACGAGAGCTTCCAGATCTGGCAGCGTGAGTTCCTGTTCATCGCCGTGCTCCTGGTACGGAGCACCTTTCTGCGCGAAAGCGCCTCGCCCGAGGCAAAGCCCGTCGGTGTTCCACAGAAGGTGCGATCGCGCTTGGCTGTTTGTCTGGTCTTTGGGAGCGGACCTGGACGACCAGCCATTGCGTTTTCATCCTGACCATCGGTCAAGGGCTATCCATCCCGAACCACGGGAGGTGCTCATGAGACGAGCAACGTACTACGTGTTCCATTCGACAATGATTCCTAATCTGCAAGGCATCACCGAAGACTCAGACGGGGCGATGCTCCCCACGAGCGGTGGACCGTGGACCCCGGAGCGGCAGATCACCCCGGACGAGCTCTGGCCCCTGGACGTCAACGAAGCGGTCGTCGAATTCGGGGTATTGGAGAACGGCTTCTATCTCTCTGGCCCGATCCCCCAGCACACCTCACCCAAGCCCGTCATCGAAAGCGACCGTGTCGAAGGCACGGCGGTGTTCGACCTGCAGTGGCATCGGATCGGCACGATCAAGCGTCTGTTGATCGAGAAGGTGAGCGGCCGGGTGCTCTACGTCGACGTGACCTTTGGGGGCTTCCTGGGAGTTGGTGTTCACCATCACACGATTCCCTGGGAGAAGCTCACTTACGACTCAGGGCTTCACGGGTATTGCACCGACATCACCGAGGAACAGGTCCGAGGTGCTCCCACCTTCTACGGCGATGACCAGATCTGGCCCGACAAGAAGCGGGAGCAGGAGATGTGGGACTACTGGCGCGATTGGCCCAGACCACGATCCTGATCGGCGCGAATATTCCCCCGATCTGGTTCAAGCGGCGGGGCTGGTTCTGGCCTGCGGTTGGTCACTGTCCTCGAGAGCCACCTCTGGGTCGCCGTAGGGATTGTGGAGGTGCACCACCTTCGCGGCCCGGCGCCGCGCCACCATGTTGAGCGCTTCCACAGCCATCGAGAAGATCATCGCCACATAGATGAAGGCGTGATCGAAGTGGACCCCGAAGCCATCGGCCACGAGCGTGGTGCCGATCATCACGAGGAATGAGAGTGCCAGCATCTTGGTGGTCGGATGGCGTTCAACGAACTCGCCCACCGGGCGAGCGGCCGCCATGAGCACTATCATCGACAGGATGATAGCAACCGCCATGACCCAGATCTCGGTGGCCAGACCCACGGCCGTGACAATCGAGTCGATCGAGAACACGAGATTGATGACCGCGATCTGAACCACCACCGTGGCCACCTTGCCATACACCTTGGCCGTGGCTTCGCCTTCGACCCCCTCGAGATTGGCATGGATCTCCTGGACGGCCTTGTAGACCAGGAAGATGCCGCCGGCGATCAGGATCAGATCCTTGCCCGTGAAGCTGTGGCCAAAGGCTGAGAACATGGGTTCGGTGAGGCTGAGAACCCACCCAATGGCAAAGAGCAGAACCAGTCGCGGCACCAGGGCCAGGGTCATTCCGAGTTTGCGGGCGAGCGGCTGCTGTGGGGCAGGCAGCTTGCCGACCAAGAGCGCGATGACGACCAGGTTATCGACGCTGAGCACCACCTCCAGAGCCGTTAAGGTCAGAAGGCTGAGCCATACCTGGGGGTTGAAGAGCGTGTCCATTCTCGTGGTTTCCTCGATTTAGCAGGCTCGCAGCCTTAGGACACAAACTGGCATTGGGAGGCCGGGGTTCGCGTGTCCATGTTCCGCCCACGATTGAGGTGGTCGTCGATCTCAGCGGCGCAGCCGAGCATGCGGGCATAGAGGAAGATCGTGAACGCGCTCGTCTCAAGGCTTTCCTTGGACAGAGTGCCCTCGCCGTACGGCTGCCACACCATCTTCATCAGCAGGGCCGCGATCACTGCATCGATGTTGACGCAGTAGACGTTGCGCGACACCCCGGTCTCGTACAATGCCTTGACGAGCTCTTGATAGTAAGCGTGGAAGACGTTGTACTCCTCACGTCGTTCGAACAGCTCCCGCACGAACACCTCACGCGGATCGTGGTTCACGGGCTTGTCCTTGAAGACTGGGTGGTTCACGCCCGGGATCTTCCGAATGTCCAGGCTGCCAGCCGTCTTCTTGTCCGCCTTGTAGCTCGCGTACTCGGCTACATACCGGCCGGCGAGAGAGGCCAGATCGATGCCATGATCAGGATCGCCCGGATCGGCCAGGCCGACGTCCTTGAATTGGTCGATCAGGAAGGCGATGCCTTCGTAACCGTTTCCGCCATGGGCATAGCCGGAGTGGGTCAGGAAGCCGATCAGTGCCTTGTTGAGCTGCACCCGCTCGGGCGTCTCGGGACCGTCGGCCGAGACGGCGCCCTTGGCTCCTTGAGCCGAGATGGTGCCCGGACCGTTCGAGAGCAGGAGGCCGACCAGGGTCTGGAAGGCAAACAGGTTGTCCGGAGTGGGTTCGCTTCCAACCAGGGCCGTAAACGCGACCTCGGTCAGCGAACGCGAGCCAACAATCTCCTCATTGGGAATACCGCAGAAGGCGTCGTCCCGATGCCGGCTGGCGTCAGTCGATGCGCCGATCAGCACGCCGAACAGCCGCAGCCACCAGGGCAGAGTCTCAACCGTCAGCAGCGAGATGCGCTTGCGCATCAAGGGTTCCCACGCCAGTGTCGTGGCCACCGCGGCCAGCACGGCATCGGCCGATGGATGGCCGTTGAGGGTCCGAAGGTAGCGCACGAACACCGACTTCACGCCCCGGGCCTGCAACCCCTCGAGCAGGGCTTCAGCCTTCGTGTCGCGTTGGTCGGACACGAACAGGCCTGCAGCACCATCGAACTGCACCGAGCTCAGGTCGAAGGTCTCATCGACGGCGCTTCGCAATCCGGCTTCTGCAAAGTGTTCGACCAGGGCCCGTACGGCTTGCCGTGCCCGGTTGACGGACCGCGGGCCAAGGATGCTGCAGGCCGCCGCCAGAACCGTGTTGGGAGCGTTGCCGGCCTCGCGCGCTGCCTGGGCTGCGGCCAGGGCGGGGGTACCGGACAGGTTGATCTCGGCTCCCACGGCAGCATTGACCAGTTCCCGTTCGTTCTCGCTTCCAGGCTCTCGCAGGAGGGACAGACAGATATTCGATTCAACCGGGAACTGCGCCGCATCGAGCATCGATGTGCCGTGCAGGGCCGTGATCTGGGTCTTCGGGTCCATCTGCGAGGCGCCGGAGGCATCCTTCATCGCTTGCCGCGGGAAAATCGCCCCGATCTGCCGGTTCATGTGCTCGATCTGCTTATCATAGGGACTCGCGGCCGTGACCATCGGCAGATCAAGCTCCGGCGGCAGCACGATGCCCTGGCTCGAGCCGAACCACGGCTTGAGGGCAAGGCTGCCCTCCGGCTCGAAGTCGGGACGGGCCGCATTGGCCTGCATCACCGCCGTAAGCGCCAGCGGAATGTGAGCGATGTTGGTCACCACCGCGCCCATGGGCGAGAAGACCGGGTGCTCGGGCGTGAAGATGTCGTCGACGCCGAACTTGGCCATAAACCATCGTTCCTTGGCTTCGGCATCGTCATGGCCGCCGGCCATCGCGCCGGCATGGCCGACCGCCCGGGTGAGCTTCGACTTCCAGCGCCCCACCACGCAGGCCACCACGGGCTTGGTGAAGCTGGCATCAAGCTCGTAGTAGCCGCCTGGCTCCGCATAGAGCACCGCCGCCTTGGTGCGGGCGTCATTCGCCAGTGCGAACGCGAACTCGGGAGCAGCGTAGTGGATGTACACGTCCTTGCCGCTGGAGATCAGCGTGGTGGTGCCCCAGCCGGCCATGCGCAGATACGTGGCGATGGTGGTGGTGAAGTTGCCGGAGTTCGAAAAGATCGCAATTGAACCTTTACGCAGAGCCTCGGCCGGACTGTCGCCGCCAAGGGCCCCGCCGATGCGGACCTGATTCCAGGCGTCGGCCACGCCGAGGCTGTTGCCGCCGAAGATGTCGATACCGTTCTGCTGCCCCATGGCGCGGATCTCGCGCGAGTCGTGCACCGACAGCTTCTCGGTGACGATGAAGATCTTCTTGAGCTCGGGATTGACCCGGATCAGCTCGGCGACGCCGTCGCGAGCGCCGGAAGGCGGCAGATAGACGACGCCGCAGTTGAAGCGATGCCCCACCTCGAGCCCCTCGCGGACGTTGTTGTAGACGGGAACGTTCCCGACCGGTGTCTCCAGCACCTGGCCGCTGCGGCCCGGTGAGGTGCCGAACACGACGTTGCCCCCTGAGTAGGCGTGGCCCACCGGGGTGACATCGCTGGATTCGCCGCCGAGGATGTTGAGCACGCAGACGCGATCATCGCGGGTGGCGATCTGGTCGAGGGAGCTGATGCCCACGTGGTACTTGAAGCTGCCGACGCCCTGCTTGAACATTGTGTCTCCTCCAATCTGCTTATGGGTTCATGGGCTCGGCTCAGGCCGCAGCCGCCACCGGTATGCGGAGCTTCGCTGCGACCTCGTCGCGCCCGCCAGCCTTCATCCAGGCATCGACCGCGCGGGCGTGGTTGATGACCTCGCTCATGTCGGAGTCGAAGCCGAAGAGGCGATAGGGCACGCCAAGCGCCTCGAGCGTGTCCCGCAGGGCGCCCATGCCCCGGATCAGGTTAGGTCCGCCGCGGCCGGCTACGACGTAGAGCGGGGAGGGACCATGCTGGCCGAAGTGCTCACGCAGGGCATCGGCCATGGCCCGGAAGGTCTCGAAGATGTCGGTGTTGTTCGACTTGCCGCCGATGATGAACAGCACGTTCGACTGCTTGAGCCAGTGCTTGAAGCAGATGCGGGCCACTTCTTTCATCTTGGCGTAAGGCGGGTTGCCGCCGAAGTCAGACGAGATGATCGCGTCATCGCCCAGCATCTGGGTGACCAGCGAATTGGCGCCGCCGCCGAAGGTGGGTGCCAGAATCGTACCCTGCGGGTTGATGACATAGACGTCGCTCTGGCCCTGATAGGTGCGGAGCTGATTGATCTCGAGCTCGAAGTCCGAGTAGTCGACGGCGAACAGGTGGTTGGGCAGGTTAAGCCGTTCCCAGCGCGGATCGTCCCGGTCGAAGCCGCATTTGAAGTCGCACGCCACCGGCGTCAGGCGCCCGTTCCGGTCCGGGCGCATGCGGATCGGGTTCAGCTCGAGTGTCGTCATGCCGAAGTTGTGGTAGAGTTCCCACAGCTTCGGCAGCTGCTGCACGAGGGGCGAGATGATCTGCTTCGGGGCGTTCAGCTCCGAGAGGGCATTGGCGACCACGAAGGCCTTGAGGCCGGTCAGCGCATCGAAGGGGATCTGGGCCACCAGGCTCTTGTCGACCTCCTCAATGTCCATGCCGCCATGGTGGGTGAGCGTCATGGTGGGCGCCCGGAAGCGGGTCGAATCCGAGATCGAAAAGTAGACCTCGTGCTCGGCCGGCACGGCGCCCTCGAACGTTACCCCATTCGCCTTGGCCACGGTCGAGCCAACCCGATGCTCAACAAAGTAAAGCCGCTCCTTCTCCTTCAGCGCCGTCCTCAGATCGGAGGCCCGGCCGAGCAGGCCGGCTTTGCCCTTCTTACCGACGCCGCCCTTGAACACCGGCTTGATGAAGACGCTGCCGCAGCGGCCAATGAGGGCTCGGATCTCGTCCTCGCTGGCATCGGGGCCGAGCACCTCCGAGGTCGGGAACCCGGCGAATTGAAGAAGCTTGGCTCCATGGAGCATGCCTGTGATCTGCATCCGTATCCTCCCGTCGAAAATCACTGTTGCTCGCAGGCACTGGGCGCGATCGGACCGCTTCGCTCGCGGTCCGGCTAATGCCGCGCTTAGCGGCTCCTCATGCGAGCAGTTTTCGGTGGCCCGTCGGGCGGAACTCGAACATTCCCTTGGCGGCCCCATGGGAGTTGCGTACCCTGTGAACCTGTCATCAACCTGACAGCCCGGTGTTGGCGAGAGGCGAAAATGCGCATCCTGCTCGTGGAAGATACCGAGGACGTCGGGGAGGCGATCGTCGCCCGGTTCGAGCGGATCGGCCACGCGGTCGATTGGGAGAAGGACGGGGGTGTCGCCGACGAGGTCCTGGAGGTCCAGGTCTACGATCTCTTGATCCTCGACGTGAACCTGCCGGCGCTCGACGGCTTCTCGATCCTCAAGCGTCTCAGGCAGCGCAAGTCGAAGACACCGGTTCTTGTCCTTACGGCACGATCGCAGGTCGACGACCGGGTCGACGCGCTCGATCTCGGGGCGGACGATTATCTGGTGAAGCCCTTCGACTATCGTGAACTGGAGGCCCGGGCACGGGCCCTTCTTCGGCGCAGTGCCGGTGAGTCCACGAACCAGCTGGTCTGCGGGCAGGTGACGATCGACCGGGGCTCGAGAGCCGTTTCGATCAATGGCACCCCCATCGATTTAACCCGCCGGGAACTGACGCTGCTCGAGATTCTGGCGGCACGACCGGGCCGGATCTTCGGCAAAGACGAGTTGGTCGACCAGCTGTTTGGATTTGATGACGAACCAAGCCCGAACGCCGTGGAACAGTATGTCGCTCGCCTGAGAAAAAAGCTGGCCGGGTCCGGCGCCGAGATCCGGACGCTTCGGGGGCTCGGCTATCAGATCGTGTGCCCATGATCAGACCGGGTCGTTCCCTTTACTCCCGCATCATTCTGGTCATCGCCATTGTCTTCGGGGCTGGGTCCCTCGCCTTAGGAACAGCAGCCTGGTTCTATGCCCGCCTTGCCGCTGACGACGCTTATGACCGTCTTCTGGTGGGAGCTGCCCTCCAGATCGCCGAGAGCATCTATGCCCAGGAAGGGACCATCTCGGTTGATCCTCCGGTTTCCGCGTTCGAGACCCTCTCCCTGTCAACCAATGACCGCATTTTCTACAAGGTTCTCGATCCGCATGGGGCGGTTCTCACTGGGTACGATGACTTGGCCGCTGCAGCGGCCAATACCGGGTCCCACGAACCTCTGATATCGGACAGCGAATACCGAGGCTTTCCTGTGAGAGTGGCTGTCGTGGGCCGCCTCGTCTCGGATCCGGTAGCGCCTGGCTGGGCCCACGTTGTCGTAGCTCAGACACGAGAAGCCCGCATCAGTCTGGCACGGGACCTAACCCTGAAGGCTCTGCTGCTCGTGTTCGCCATGACCAGTCTTGCCTTCATGGGGATTCTATTCGCCGTCCGCCGGGCCTTGGAACCCCTGACGCGTGTGGAGCGGGAGCTGCGGTCGCGCGATCCCAAGGACCTGACGCCGCTTGATGTCGAGATCCCCCGCGAGATCCAGACGCTCGTGTCCACGATCAATCGGTTCATGGATCGCTTGTCAGGACGGATCGCCCTGATGCAACGCTTTATCGCCGATGCAGCCCATCAGATCCGGACCCCGCTGGCCGGACTGGCGTCCCAAGTCGATCTCCTCACCGAAGAGACCCGACCTGAGCGGAAGGAACAACAGCTCATCAGGGTCAGGGAGCGAACCGCGGAACTCGGCCGCCTGACCAATCAGCTTCTGAGCCATGCGATGATCATCCATCGGGCCGAGGTCGCGGAGTTCGAGGCCATCGATCTCACTGCCCTCGCACGCCAAACTTTGATCAATGCGGTTCCCCTGTCGCTCGACCGTGACGTCGACATCGCCTTCAACGATCCGCCTGAACCAGTCCTCATGCGAGGCGATGCAGTCAGTCTGCGTGAGGCCCTGTCGAACCTGATCCACAATGCCTTGAAGCATGGCGCCACGACACGCCTGGAAGTTCGCGTTCTTGCAGAGGGTGATGCCGCTGTCATCGAAGTCGTTGATGACGGACCAGGAATTCCAGTCTCCGAATGGCAGCGGGTCCGGGAGCCTTTCCACACTCAGAGCGCTACCGGTTCCGGCCTGGGCCTTGCCATCGCGGGCGACGTCGTTCGGGCGCATGGGGGAGAACTTTGCTTTCGTGAACGCTCAGAGGAGGGATTTGCGGTCATCCTGCGCTTCAAACGTCTGAATGAAGCACCCCAACTCCCCACCGCTGGAGAGGCATCGTGATTTTGGCATGGAAGGCGGCCCTGATCATATTCACTGGTCTCATCAGTTTGGAGATTGGTGCAGCGGAGGCCGCTGAGAAGACGGTGTTTCCAGCTCCCGGCGGGCAGGAAACCATCCTGTCGATTCATGGTGCGACGGATCTTGCTGCCATGGACCCCTTGATCCGGGACTTCCAGGAGCTCTCGCCGACCGTGACCGTCGAATACAACGAGTACCTTACCAACGAACTGTTCAACCGGGCGGCAAGTGAATGTGATGCGAAGCAGGGGACGATGGATCTGGTCCTGTCATCGTCGGCTGATCACATGGTCAAACTCGTCAACGATGGTTGTGCATTGAACTACCGGTCTGCCATGACGCGTCGGCTGCCGTCCTGGACACGATGGCGCGACGAGGTCTTCGGCTTCACATTCGAGCCTGCGGTCATCGTGTACAACCGGGACCTCGTCCCTTCCGAAGACGTGCGGCGGACCCGGGCGGAACTCATCGATCTCCTTCGGACCAAGCCCGAGCAGTACAACGGGAAGATCGGCTCCTTCGACATCTCCCAATCAGGAGTCGGCTATCTCTTCGCGTCTTATGATGCTCACGGCACAACGACGTTTGGGCGGCTTCTCGAGGCGTTCGGGCGAGCAGGCCTCGTCGCAGGTTGTTGTACGACAGATCTCGTGTCCGACCTGGCTTCTGGTCGCCTCGCCATTGGATACAACCTGATCGGATCCTATGCCGTTGGCGCTGTCAGGCGTGGCGCCCATCTGGCGATCGTGATCCCGCGAGACTACACGGTTGTCCTCAGCCGCGTGGTTTTTATCCCGCGGTTCTCCAGGAACCCTGTGAGTGCGTTCCGGTTTCTGGATTATCTTCTCTCGGAGCGGGGTCAGAAGAAGAGCCGCGAGGCCTCGTTCTTCTTCAGCTTCGAGGGAACGCTTCCGGAAGAAGTGGACGGTCCGCTCTGGCTTGCCTCATCGGGGCTCCTGCGGCCGATTACGATTGGGCCTGAACTGTTGGCGGTTCAGGATCGCGCCAAGCGCCAGCGGTTCCTGAGCGAGTGGCGCCGTTCCACCCATATCGAGCCAGAGGATCGGTAGATTCAAGCAGCAGGCTCGGTCAGCTCGGCGGGATCGGGCGCGGGCGGGTGCCGCTGTCGATTGCCACGAACGTAAAGACCGCTTCTGTCACCTTGACCTGCTCGTCGCCGTCGCGCGATCGGCGCCACGCCTCGACCTTGAACTTCATCGAGGTCCGGCCAACTGACATCAGGTCTGCATAGACAGAGACCTCGTCACCGACATGCACCGGACTGTGAAAGGCCATGCCGTCAACTGCGACCGTCACGCAGCGGCCGCGTGCCCGTCGTGCCGCGGCATTGCCGGCGGCAAGATCCATCTGCGACATCAGCCAGCCGCCAAAGATGTCGCCGGCCGGGTTCGTGTCGGAGGGCATTGCAATTGTCCGGATCACGGCCTCGCGGACTGTCGATTTCGTATCTTCCACGGACGTGACCTCCCGATCTTCGCACGGCTCAAGCAGGCCCCCGGCTCCTGGGGAGCCGGGGGTGTGACGTTCAGATCAGTCTTCGACCGCCTTGAAGCGCCCGAGGTTCTTGAGCGCGAAGGGGGCAATGAGGGCGATCACGGCGATGCCGAGCAGCGTTGCCGAGATCGGGCTTTGCAGCAGCACCATCGGGTCGCCGAGGCTGATCGAGAGGGCCCGCCGCAGCTGGCTCTCCGCGATCGGGCCGAGGATCAGGCCGACCACCACTGGCGCGATGGGGAAGTCGAAGCGGCGCATCAGGAAGCCGAGCACGCCGAAGATCGTCAGCATGATCAGCTCGACCGGCGAGGGATTGGCCGCGATCGTGCCCATGGTGGCGAAGACCAGAATGCCGGCATAGAGCCAGGGCTGCGGGATCGCGAGCAGCTTCACCCACAGGCCGACCAGCGGCAGGTTGAGCACCAGCAGCATGGCGTTGGCGATGAACAGGCTGGCGATCAGACCCCACACGAGAGCGGGCTGCTCGGCAAAGAGCAGGGGGCCGGGATTGAGGCCGTATTGCTGGAAGCCGGCGAGCATCATGGCGGCCGTGGCCGAGGTCGGAAGGCCGAGCGTCAGTAGGGGCACCAGGGTCCCGGCCGCGGACGCATTGTTGGCCGCTTCCGGCCCGGCGACGCCTTCGATGGCGCCCTTGCCGAATTCATCGGGATGCTTCGTCAGCCGCTTCTCGGTGGCATAGGACAGGAAGGTCGGGATCTCGGCGCCGCCAGCCGGCAGGGCTCCGATCGGGAAGCCGAAGGCGGTCCCGCGCAGCCAGGGTTTCCACGAGCGTTTCCAGTCTTCCTTGGTCATCCAGAGCGAGCCACGGACAGCCTCGAGCTTCTCCTCGTGGATGTGCCGGCGCGAGGCGACGTAGAGCGCTTCGCCGACCGCGAAGAGACCCACGGCGAGCGTCGTGACCTCGACGTTGTCGTAGAGTTCAGGCACGCCGAAGCTCAGGCGCGACTGGCCGGAGAGGATGTCGATGCCGATCAAGCCGAGCAGCAGACCAATGAACAGGCTCGTGAGGCCCCGAACCGGGGAATCGCCGAAGGTGGCCGAGACGGTCACGAAGGCCACGACCATGAGGGCGAAGTAATCCTCGGGACCGAAGCTCACGGCGACTTCCACGAGGTAGGGGGCGAGCAGCGTGAGGCCCAAGGTGGCAATCGTGCCGGCCACGAAGGAGCCGATGGCGGAGGTCGCAAGCGCCGGGCCGCCACGGCCCGCCTTGGCCATGAGGTTGCCTTCGAGGGCCGTCGCCATCGAGGCACTTTCGCCCGGCGTATTGATCAGGATGGCGGTGGTCGAGCCGCCATACATGCCGCCGTAATAGATGCCGGCGAACATGATGATGGAGCCGGCTGGGTCGAGCTTGAAGGTGATCGGCAGGAGCAGCGCCACGGTGAGCGCCGGGCCGATGCCGGGCAGCACGCCGACGGCGGTGCCGAGCAGGACGCCGATGAGGGCGAAGAGCAGGTTCATCGGCTGGATGGCGACGGAAAGTCCGCTCGCAAGAGAGGTGAAAGCTTCCATGACAGGCCTCAGAGCAGATGTTCAAGCGGCCCTGCCGGCAGGGACAGGGTCAGGAGTTTGCCAAAGAGCAGATAGACGAACACGGAAATCACGGCACCGATCAGCAGATCCGTTAGAAACGCCCGGCGTCCGAAGGCGGCCGAGGTGGTCGCGAACAGGATGGCCGTGCCGATCATGAAGCCGCCGCCAATTGCGATGAGCACGATCAGGGCCGCGAGGCCGCCGAGGATCAGGATGATGGGCTTCCAGTCGAGACTGTCGCGGGCCGGGAGATTGCCCTGCAGGGCTCCGACGCCGTTGCCGAGGGCCAGCAGCGTCAGGCCGATGGCGACGACAATGGGCATGACCTTCGGGCCGAGATCGTAGGGCGAAAGAATCTGGAGCTTGGTCATGTCCCACCAGACCATGCCGGCCAGGACGAGAAGAAGGAGTGCGATGACGACGCCTGCCACGTCGATGTGCGTGCGGGGTTGTACCCTGGACATGGGTACCGGTTGTGCGTTGGACATTGGTGTCTCCTGGATTCACGCGGGCGCATCTCTGCGCCCGCCGGTTGCTGGCGATCAGGACTTCACAAGGCCAATCGAGGTGAGAACCTCATGAACCCGGTCGTTTTCCGCCTTCAGGAAGGCTGCGAACTCATCCCCCGAGAGATAGGCATCGTCCCACCCCTTCTGCTTCAGCACTTCCTGCCAGGCAGGAGACTTCACCATCTTGTCGATGGTCTCGGTCAGGGTCTTCTTCTGGTCGGCCGAGATGCCGGGAGGAGCCACGACGGAACGCCAGTTGGTGATCTCGAGATCGACGCCCTGGTCCTTCAGGGTCGGCGTTGCCATGCCCTCACGCTGAGTTGGCGCGGTGACTGCGATCAGCCGCAGCTTGCCGGCCTTGATCTGGCTCTCGAACTCTCCAAGCCCGGAGATGCCCGCCGTGACCTTGCCGCCGAGGATCGCTGCCAGGGCCTCGCCGCCGCCGGAGAACGGAATGTAATTGATCTTGGTCGGATCGGCTCCGGCCGTCTTGGCGAAAAGACCTGCCGCAATATGATCGACACCGCCCGCTGAACCACCGGCCCACCGGACCTTGCTGGGGTCGGCTTTGATGGCGGTCACGAGGTCTTGGACCGACTTGATCGGCGAGTTCAGCGGAACAACGATGGCCTCGGCCTCAGCAGTGAGGCGGGCAATCGGCGTCACCTGCTCCAGGGTGACCGGGGACTTGTTGGTCAGCAGGGCGCCCATCATGACGAAGCCGTTGACCATGAGCTGGTTACCGTCGCCCTTGGAGTTGTTCACAAGCTGGGCGATGCCGATGGAGCCGCCGGCCCCCGGCACGTTGGTGACCTGCACGCTCTTGGTCAGGCCGGACTGCATCAGGACCTGCTGCATCGAGCGGGCGGTCTGGTCCCAGCCGCCGCCAGGCGCCGCCGGGGCCATGAGCTTCAGTTCTGATTGAGCGAAGGCGGAGGTGGCGAACAAGGCCGTAGCAGCAACGATCAGTGTCCGTGACAGGCTTGGGCGAAAATGGATCATGGGTCATCCTCCCAGGATGGCTGAGGTTCTCTCCGGCTGCTTTGGGCAGTCGCAGGGAACGGCCTAAGGGATGAACCTGACAGCAACCTGACTAACTCAGGGGGCAAAATGCGGATAGGGAAGCCGAGGCGATATACCGGGGGTCGGAAGGCTCTTCGAATGCTGCCTCACTGCATAGGCAAGAGGAATGCTCTTGCCTGGCAAGATACTCAACAATGCTTATGGCCTGTTGGAGGGCCATTCGCCGCGGCGAATGTGGCGGACGGCACGCGCGACACGTCGTAGGCTCAGATCTCTCTTCCGGAAGAAGCTGCGAGCTTCCAAGAGCTTGCTTAGGCCTTCGCCCAAGTCGATAAGGTCAAGCTTCGATGAATCGACCCGCTTTCGGTTCTGATGGCTTGTGGTCTCCTCAATCCGTGCCGCGGCGACCGAGTCGAAGAAGCGCTGGATTGGAGCGGCTGTATTTCGCCTGATATGGGCCAAGGCTTCGTCCGCCTCAGTGTCGGTCTGCTTCATCGGTTCACCTGACGATCCTGGATCTGGATGGGTGCCCGAGCGCTTCCTTGAGCATCTAACCCGCTTTTCGGGTTCTTCTTCATGACTGACAGTGGTTCAGCTTGATCATCGAAAGCGTGGTGATCGAACCGGCGCTTCGCCCGTCGTCAGATACGACATATGCGACCTATCACGGGACGCAAGCCTGGAAGAGTTACGTCCATGCATAGCTCACCTGCGGAAATCCCTTGTGTTTGTCAGGTTCGTGTCAGGAGAGGCATTTACAGGCTCGTTGCGTGACATGCCGGTAGTCAAATCCAACAGGCTGCAGCTGAACCTTTGAGGGAGAGCTTCGATGAACGTGACAGGTACAAAGACTTTCAATCAGAGTTCGGAATCCTGGTGCCTCGACAACGACACCCGTGACAGCGTGATCGCGCGCCGGAACGTTCTCGCCGGCCTCTGGGCTGGCCGCCTCCTTGGCTTGTCGAACGCTGACCTTTCCTCCTATGCCACTGAGGTCCACCAGGCCGACTTCGAAGTCGACGGCGATGGTGACGTTGTCGGGAAGATCACCCGTGATCTTTCGGTTCACGGCTTGCCCTATTCCGAACGTCAGGTCCGGGACAAACTCCGTGCCCATCACCGTGAAGCATTCCGTCAGGTGGCAGTCACCGACTGACCATTGGGTGCGGTGCAGCTATCTTTCGTAAGGTCATTCCTAGGCCGGGATAGCAGATCGTAACCGCAGATGCCCCCCTCGGTTGCAGCAAAATCTGGCAGAGGATTTTACTCGAGGCTTGCGGCCAAGCCGGTTCCGGGCACATTGCTGGCGTCATCAACCCTACGTCTCGCAAGCGCTATCAGTACTGGATGAGTGGGGAACCTGAGGGTCCTCTTAAGGCGTGGCTCCGACAGGCGGAGCAGCATCTGGGATCCTGGTGGCCGCATCTGAACCACGCCATGAAGAGGAACCTATGACTAACATCGTCATCGTCGGAGCGGCGCGCACGCCCGTCGGCTCGTTCAACGGGGCCTTCGCCAACACCCCGGCACACGAGCTCGGCGCCATCGCCGTCAAAGCGGCCCTCGAGCGGGCGAAGGTGGACGGCGCGGAAGTGGACGAGGTGATCCTCGGCCAGATCCTGACCGCGGGCCAGGGCCAGAACCCCGCCCGCCAGGCCGCCATGGCCGCAGGCGTGCCGCAGGAAAAGACCGCCTGGGCGCTCAACCAGCTCTGCGGCTCGGGCCTGCGCACGGTGGCCATCGGCCTGCAGCAGATCGCCAACGGCGATGCCAACAT
>NZ_JAERQD010000073.1 GCF_016735695.1 Microvirga zambiensis WSM3693
GCTCGACGAGATCAACACCGCCTTCGACCTCATGCACGAGGGCAAGTCGATCCGATCCGTGATCGTCTACTGATCGGGAGGCCGGAATTGAGTTTCGAGATCGTCTCGCAATCGCGCTGCTTTGACGGCACGCAGTTCGTCTATCGCCATGCTTCGCAGGAAACCGGCACGCCCATGCGCGTGGCGGTTTTCGTGCCGCCTCAGGCGCAGAATGCCAAGGCGCCGGTGGTGTGGTTCCTCTCCGGGCTCACCTGCACGGAGGAGAACTTCACGGTGAAAGCCGGCGCGCAGCGGGTGGCCTCGGAACTCGGCCTGATCCTGATCGCGCCCGATACCAGCCCACGCGGTGAGGGCGTGCCGGACGATTCCGACGGCGCCTACGATCTCGGCCTCGGTGCCGGATTTTACGTGGACGCGACGCAGGAGCCTTGGGCGAGGCACTACCGCATGCGCTCCTATATCGAGAAGGAGCTGCCGGACCTGATCGCCGAGAACCTGCCGGCCGACATGAGCCGCCAGGGCATTACAGGTCATTCCATGGGCGGGCACGGCGCGCTCACGATCGCATTGCGCAATCCGGGCCGCTTCAAGGCCGTCTCGGCCCTCGCGCCCATCGCTTCGCCGATGAACTGCCCCTGGGGCGAGAAGGCCCTGTCGAACTATCTCGGCCCCGACCGCGCTGCATGGCGCGACTACGATGCCTGCGCGCTGATCAAGGGCGGCGCACGTGTGCCTGACCTGCTGGTCGATCAGGGGAGTGCCGACAACTTTCTCGACAGCCAACTCAAGCCGCAGCTGCTGCAATCCGCATGTGCGGAGGCTGGAATTCCGCTCAAGCTGCGCATGCAGGACGGCTACGATCATTCCTATTTCTTCATCGCCACCTTCATCGAGGATCACCTGCGCTGGCATGCGGAGCGGCTCAGTGCGGTCTGAGCAATCTCCTCAAGGGGTCCTGGTAAATCACTCCATGTGTCGTCACCGGCCTTGTGCCGGTGATCCCGATTGAGAAACGCGCGGTGCTTCACCGAATCGGGATGGCCGGGACAAGCCCGGCCATGACGTGGCGGGTGTCATTTCGGCGGGTGTGATCACACCCTCCCGAACAGCTCCGGACGCCGAAGCTGAAGCGCCTGGATCAGTGCCACGGTCTTGAGATCCGCAATAGTGCCCTGCTTCAGCATCCGGGCCAGCTCGTCGAGAGCGATTTCCAGCACTTCGATGTCCTCGTGCTCCTCGGCGAGACCGCCGCCCTCGCCGACCCGGTCGGCAGCGGTGTAGGGCGCGAGAAAAAGGTGCAGGCGCTCTGTCGTCATTCCGGGCGCGGACCATGCGACACCAAGCGGCTCAAGCATCCGGAGCTGTAGTCCCGCCTCCTCCATGGCCTCGCGCCTGGCGCAAACCTCGGGCGTATCTCCGTCGAGAAGGCCCGCGACCGCCTCCAGGAGATCCGCATGCCCTTCGGCAAGCATGACGGGCGCGCGGAACTGCCGGACCAGGACGACCTTGCGCGCCTCGGGGTCGTAGGGTAGCACGACGGCGGCATCGGTACTGTTCAGCACCTCCCGCTCCATGGTCCTTCCGTCCGGCATCTGAACCGTCAGCTTGAAGAGCTTCCGCCAGCCCTCGTAGAGAGCATCGATCTGCTTGATGATGTAACCTGCCACACTGCCCCCTCTCCCGCTTTGTCCGGTTAGCCTTAGGCACAATCCCCCGCGCGCTCAAGCGATCCCACTTGCCTCGTCGAAGCTCGGCAGGAGAGCCGGGCGCCCATGATCATCGCATGACCATCGGCGGATTTTGCATCCACCCTTCCCTGTGCCAATGTGGCCGCCTTTCTCGGAAGTTAGATGATTTCATGGCCGGCTCACCCAAACCTCGTCTTTCGCTGCGGGATGTCCTGACCGACGGTCGCATCGCGCTCATGCTGCCCCTCGGATTCTCGTCAGGGCTTCCCTTCCTCCTCGTCTTCAGCACGCTCTCCACATGGCTGAGGGAGGCGGGGATCTCGCTGACCGTGATCGGAATGATGAGCTGGGTGGCCCTGGCCTATTCCCTCAAATTCCTCTGGGCTCCGTTTGTCGATCGCTACGACGTGCCGGTGCTCTCCCGCCTTCTCGGGCGTCGGCGCGGCTGGATGGTCCTGACGCAGCTCGGGGTTGCTGCCGGGCTCATCGGCATGGCATCGACCAATCCGCAATCCGGCCTGCCCTTCACCATCCTCTTCGCCGTTCTCGTGGCCTTCGCCTCCGCGAGCCAGGATGTGGTCATCGACGGCTGGCGCATCGATGCCGCCGCGACGGAGCGCCAGGGCATGATGGCGGCAGCCCTGCTGCTCGGCTATCGCCTCGCCCTGATCACGGCCGGCGCCGGGGCGCTGTATATTGCCGAGTTCGTGAATTGGCACAGCGCCTATCTCGCCATGGCCGCGCTCATGGGCGTCGGCCTGATCGGCACCCTGCTCGCGCCCCGCATCGACGAAGGTCAGGCCCGACAGCACCTGCCCATCGCCAAGGCCATCGTCGAGCCGCTGTCGGATCTGTTCCGGCGCAAGGGCACGATGCTGATCCCCATCCTCGCGCTCATCGCCTGCTACAGGATTCCCGACTATGCGGCGGGCATCATGGCCAATCCCCTCTACATCGACCTCGGCTTCAGCAAAGCCGACATCGCCAATGTGTCGAAGCTCTATGGCGTGTGGATCGGCATCATCGGCGCCTTTGCCGGAGGCCTCGCGCTCACCCGCATCGGCCTGTGGTGGACGCTCCTCATCGGCGCCGTCATTGCCGCCGGATCGAACCTGATGTTCTCGTGGCTCGCCTCCGGCAATGCGACGCTGTGGGGCCTGACGCTTTCGATCAGCGTCGACAATTTCGCCGGCGGCTTCGCGGGCGCAGCCCTCGTCGCCTATATGTCGGGTCTGACCTCACCCGGATTTGCCGCCACGCAATACGCGCTTCTCAGCTCGCTCTATGCCCTGCCGGGCAAGCTCATCGGCGGCGCCTCCGGCGCGGTGGTGGAGAACTTCGGCTATCCCGTCCTCTTCACCGGCACGGCCACCATTGCCATCCCGCTGGTGATCCTCTGCCTGATCATCAGGCGGGATACGATGAAGACCGTCGCCGAGAAGGACGAGGAATTCGACGACGCGGCGGCCGTCGGTGCAGGGTCGAGAGCCTGAATTTTTCAAATGTCATCCCGGATGAAGCGCAGCGACGATCCGGGATCGCTCTCAGAATAAAACGCTGTCATCCCGGCGAAGGCCGGGATCCATAACCACGGCCTTAGGCCAGTTCGGCTCAGTCAGCGTTTCTGGATTCCCGCCTTCGCGGGAATGACAGTGTCGCGGTTCGCATGCCTTATTTTGCATGCGATCCCGGATCGGCTTCGCCGTCCGGGATGACGCCTGATGAAATGGATATCAAACCCAGCCGCCATCCACGAGATAGGTCTGCGCGGACATGGCGCTCGAATCGTCCGAGCCGAGGAAGAGCGCGAAATTGGCGATGTCCTGCGGCACGAGCTTGCGCTTCACGCATTGGCGCTTGAGCAATTCCTTCTCGCCTTCCGGCGTGAGCCAGAGATCGATCTGGCGTTGAGTCATGATCCAGCCGGGAACCAGGCAATTGACGCGGATGTTCTTCGGCCCGAGCTCGCGGGCGAGCGCGCGGGTGAGACCGATCGAGGCGGATTTCGCGGTCTTGTAGGCCGCAAAGGAATCGTCGCTCACCATGTAGCTCGTCGAGCCCATGTTGACGATCGACCCGCCGCCGGCCTTTTCCATGTCCGGCAGCACGGCCTGCGCCGCAAAGAACTGATGGTCGAGATTGGTGGCGAAGCGCTCGCGCCAGTATTCCGGCGTGACCTGATCGATGGTGTGGCGGTCGTCGCGCGCCGCGTTGTTGACGAGAACCGTGATCGGCCCGAGCACATCGCTCGCGCGCCGGATCGCCGCCTGGAAGGCGGGGATGTCGCGCACGTCGCTGTGTTCGAAATGCACGCGCTCGCCGAGCTCCTTCGCGAGAGCCTGGCCGGCCTCGGCATTGTAGTCGAGGATGGCGACCTTGCTGCCCTGCGCATGGAACGAGCGCGCGATGCTCTCGCCGATGCCGCTCGCGCCGCCGGTGATGAGAACGGTCTTGCCCTTCAGGGAGCCGTAAATCGTCTGGGTCATGGGTCTCTCTATCTGCGTTGGCTTACTTCCCTCCTCCTTGCGGGGAGGATCGAAGACGTCGGAATGCCACACTTCATAATTCCCTCGACGTCATCACCGGCCTCGTGCCGGTGATCCCGATGATGTGGAGCGCCTCGCTTCTCCGATCGGGATGGCCGGGACAAGCCCGGCCATGACATGAAGGTCTCACTTAGGCAAATCCGCCTGTCAACTCGCGCCCGGTCCCGGTGTGGCGCCGGGCGGGCATTTGCCGAGGATGATCATGCCGAGCACCTCGTCCTGCGTCACGTCCTGCACATTGGCGGAGCCCACGAGCTTGCCGTTCTTCATCACGCTGACCCGGTCGGCGAGACCGAACACGTCATGAATGTCGTGGCTGATCAGGAAGATGCCGATGCCCTCCTTCTTCAGCTGCAGCACGAGATCGGCCACCTGCTGCGTCTCGGCGGGGCCGAGCGCCGCCGTGGGCTCGTCCATGATCAGCACGCGGGCGTTGAAATAGATCGCGCGGGCGATCGCCACCGATTGCCGCTGACCGCCGGAGAGCGCCTTCACCGGCTCCTTGAAGCGGCGGAAATGCGGGTTGAGGCGGGCCATGACCTTGCGCGTCTCGGATTCCATCGTCGCGTCGTCGAGGGTGCCGTAGGACGTGAGCACCTCGCGGCCGAGAAAGATGTTGCCGGCGGCGTCGATGTTGTCGGCGAGCGCGAGCGTCTGGTAGATCGTCTCGATGCCGTAGCGCTTGGCATCGCGCGGCGTCGAAATGTCGGCGTGCTCGCCATTGACGTAGATCTCGCCCGCATCCGGCTTGTAGGCGCCGGAGAGGATTTTGATCAGCGTCGATTTTCCCGCGCCGTTGTGGCCGAGCAGGCCCACGACCTCGCCGGGGCGCAGGTCGACCGAGACGCCGTCGACGGCCTTGATGCCGCCGAAGGCGATGGAGATGTTGCGCATCTCGACGAGAGGCGCCGTTTCATTCGTTGGCATGACGCGCTTCCCTTATTTGATGCGGCGGCGATAGAGGCTGTCGACCCACACCGCCAGCACGAGCACCGCGCCGACGACGATGTTCTGCAAAGGCGTATCGACGCCGAGCAGCACCATGCCCGATTGCAGCGACTGCATGACGAGCGCGCCGAGCATGGCACCTGCGATGGTGCCGATGCCACCGGCAAGCGACGTGCCGCCGATCACGGCGGAGGCGATCACATAAAGCTCGTCGAGGGTGCCGGCCGCGTTCGTCGCCGCGTTCAGGCGTGCGGTCGAGATGCAGGCGGAGATGCCGCAGAGCAGGCCCATCAGGCCGAACACCTTCATCAGCGTCCAGCGCGTGTTGATGCCCGACAGTTCAGCCGCCTCCGGATTGCCGCCGATGGCGAAGACATAGCGGCCGAAGCGGCGGCGCGTGGCGATGAAGGTCATCGCCAGACCGACGACCACGGCGATCAGCACCGGCAACGCGACGCCATGCGGAATGAACAATCCACCCTCGGGCCAGACGATGCCGTTGGCCTCCGCCCAGCGGCGCGCCGTGCCGGCGGGCAGCGGATAGGAATTGGCGATCGCGGCTGCTCCGAGCACGGCGATGCAGGCGACGGCGGCGATCACCGCATCGGCCCAGCCGGGGCGCACCGGGAAGCCGAAGCTCAGGCGGCGTCGGCGGGCAAGGCCCAAAGCGACGATGATGCCGCCGCAGGCGATCGCCGCGATGACCCAGGTGGCGGTGGCGCCGAGCGCGCCCTCCACGCCGCCGCCGAAGGCCTTGAAGCGTGTATCCATGGGCGCGATGGTCTGGCCGGTCGTGACCCACCAGGCCGCACCGCGCCACACCAGCAGGCCACCGAGGGTGACGATGAAGGAGGGAATGCCGAGATAGGCGATGAGCCAGCCCTGGAACAGGCCGATCGAGCCGCCGACGACGAGCGCGATCAGCACGGCGAGCGGCGCTGTGAGCCAATGCTCGAGCCCGAGATAGGCCGGCAGCCACTGCACCTGCGCGACGCCGATGATCATGCCGACGACGCCGAGAATCGCACCGACCGACAGATCGATGTTGCGGGTGACGATGACGAGCACCATGCCGGTCGCCATGATCGCCACGGAGGCGGTCTGGACCGAGAGGTTCCAGAGATTGCGCGGGGTGAGAAAGACGCCGCCGGAAAGAATGTCGAAGCCGATCCAGATGACGGCAAGCGCCGCCAGCATGCCGAGCATGCGGACATCGATCTCGAGCTTCGACAGGAGCGAGCCGGAAGCGGCGCTCGGCGGTGGGGCGGTTGAGGCAACGGGTGCGGTCATGGAATGGCTCGTTATGCAAAAAGTGTCATTCCGGGGCCGCTTAAGCGGAGCCCGACCCGAAAGGTCGCGCCAAAGGCCGGAAATCCATAGACACGACGCCCCAGGCGAGAGGCAAACAGCGCCACATCTTATTCTGCGCTGCTAGCGGCTATGGATTCCGGGCTCGCGCCTTTGGCGCGCCCCGGAATGACAATGCTGGAGTTTAGTTGCAGGCCTTCACGGAACCTGCCTTCACGCCCTGGCAGACCACGTCCTTCGAGGCCCAGCCGGCATTGATGACCACGTCGAGATTATCCTTCGTGATCGCCACCGGCGTGAGGAAGAGAGCGGTCATGTTCTGCTTCTTCGGGCCAAGGTTCCACGGCTTCGCACCCTGGATCTCGGCGAGCTTCTTGCCGCCGGCGAGCTGCACGGCGATCTCGGCGGCGTTGCGTCCGAGTTCGCGCGCGTCCTTGAACACCGTCACCGACTGCGTGCCGAGCGCCACGCGGTTCAGCGCCGCCTTGTCTGCGTCCTGGCCCGACACCGGCACGGAGCCGGCGAGACCCTGCGCCGCGAGAGCCGCGATGGAGCCGCCCGCGGTGCCGTCATTGGCGGCGATCACGGCGTCGATCTTGTTGTTGTTCTTGGTGAGGAACTGCTCCATGTTCCGCTGCGCATTGGCCGGGAGCCAGCCATCCGTATAAGCCTCGCCGACATTCTTGATCTTGCCGGCATCGACGGCGGCTTTGAGCACTTCCATCGAGCCCTGGAACAGGAAGTTGGCATTCGGATCGGAGCCGGAGCCCTTGATGAAG
This sequence comes from Microvirga zambiensis WSM3693, assembly GCF_016735695.1. Classification (GTDB taxonomy): domain Bacteria; phylum Pseudomonadota; class Alphaproteobacteria; order Rhizobiales; family Beijerinckiaceae; genus Microvirga; species Microvirga zambiensis. The sequence continues at coordinate 7,270 of NZ_JAERQD010000073.1, forward strand.
GCGTAATTGCCCTCGGGCTTCAGCTTGAGGACCTCGCGCGCCTGCAGGCGGCCGACCTCGACATTGTCGAAGGTGAGATAGAAGACCTGCGGGATCTCGATCAGGCGGTCATAGCCGACCACCGGAATGCCTTCGGCAACCGCCTTCTCGACGGCCGGGCGCACCGCATCCGCATCCTGCGCCAGCACGATCAGCGCCTTGGCGCCGCGGGAGATCAGGCTCTCGATATCCGTGAGCTGCTTGGAGGGCGAGGACTGGGCATCGGCGGAGACGTAAGTCCCGCCGGCCTTCTCGACGGCGGCCTTGATCGCGGCCTCATCGGTCTTCCAGCGCTCTTCCTGGAAATTCGACCAGCTGACGCCGACCACCGGGCCTTTGGCCTGGGCGAAGGCGGCGGTCGCTGACAATGCCAGGGCGGCAAAACTGATCACGGCGTGTTTCTTCGATAGCATCGGTTCCCTCCTGAACGCCTTGCGTCATAAGGCGTCGTGCTCATGGCGGAATGTCTGATCCGAGTGGACCGACGGACATAGCTCTCCTTGCCATGCATTATTTTTCGAGCGCCGAAATAATTAGCCTAGCCATTGGGAGCTTCAAGCACTTTCGATCTAATATTTTGGTCTGATATCCGGCTTCCTTGGAATTGTTTTATTCATGAAGCGAACGAAGTGCAGCCATGACCGCGATTTCCCTATCTTCCCGTGAAACGGCCCGACGCCGCCTGCTCGATGCCCTGCGCCGTGAAGGCCCCATGGCGCGGGTGGAGATCGGCCAGCATCTCGGCATGAGCCCGGCCAGCGTGTCGGAACTGACGGCGAGCCTGCTCGATGAGGGGATTCTCGTCGCGGAAGACGCAGCGGATCAGGCGGCCGGGCTGTTCCGCGGCCGGCCCAAGACGCGCCTGTTCTTCGCCGAGACCCTCGGCTCGGTCGTCGGCGTCTGGACCGGCTTCAACCGCATCGAGCTCCGGCTCGTGGACAGCGCCGGACGCAACCGGGCGAGCCGCCATATCGAGCGTCCCCTGCGCAGTCTCGGCGCCGAGGCGCTGATGGACGTGCTCGCGGAGACGATCGGTGTCTTCGCGCAAGAATCCGGCGCCATGGACGTGAAGGCCGTGGGCCTCGCCTGCCAAGGCTATGTGGACACGAAGGACGGTATCGTCGCCTGGAGCCCGGTGCTCGGCACCCGCGACCTGCCGCTGGCCTCCGGCCTCGGGGAGCGCCTCGGAAGGCCGGTGCTGATCGAGAACGACGCCAGCGCCATGGCCTTCGCCATCACGCAGCGCCATGCCGAGCTGCGCTCAGGCCGCACCGCCTGCCTCATGGTGGGCGACGGCGTGGGCTTGGGCTTCCTGATCCAGGGCGAACTTTATCGCGGCGCGCGCTTCGGCGGCAGCGAGTTCGGCCATGTGCGCCTGCGCCGGAGCGGGCCGCAATGCCGCTGCGGCGGGCGCGGCTGCATCGAGGCCTATCTCGCCGATTACGCCCTGCACAGGGACGCGCAGCTCATCGACCATCGACCCGCCCCGACCCTGCTGCTGCCGAGCGAAGAAGCCATGGGCTCCATCGTGGATCAGGCCCGCGCGGGCGATCCCGCCCTCATCAACCTGTTCCATGCCGCAGGCGAAGTGCTTGGCGATGCGGTCGGCATCCTGATCCAGACGCTCGAGCCCGATCACATCGTGCTCTGCGGCCCCGGCACCCGCGCCATGGACTTGCTTCGCCCCTCCTTCGAGGCTGCGCTCGAATCGCAGACCATTCCGGAACTGCGCGCGCTCGCGACCATCCACGTGGTCGAATCCTCCATGGATCTCCTGACCGAAGGCGTGGTGATGCAGGCCCTGCGCGAACTCGACCTCGATCTCGCGCGGCTGAAAGCGGCTTGAGCGAAGACCGCGGGAGCCCCCGGGAGTAAAAAGGCCGCCCGGCTCTCACCGGGCGGCCCATATCCTTGCTTCGTTTTGCGATCAGATGACGAAGAAGTCGCTGTAGGTCAGCTTGAGGTTCTTGGTGAGGGTCGCGATCTTCACCTGCGCCTTCGAACCTGTGCCGTCCTGGTCGTAATAGAGCGCGCCGGTCTTCTTGTCGTAGACGATCCGGTCCTCGCGATCCTTGGCCTTGTTGTTGATCACGAACATGTCCGAGTTGAACTTCTTCGGCTTGGACGCGGTGCCCGATCCGAGCTTGGTGAAGTATTTGTTGTCCAGGTGGAAGCTGTCGTCGCGCACGTTGAAATCCATGATGCGGTCGACGTTCGTGCTCTTGTTGAGTTTGGTGTCGAACACGAAGGTGTCCTTGCCTGAGCCACCCCGCAGCACGTCGTTGCCGAGCCCGCCATAGATCTTGTTAGCTCCCGCATTGCCGGTGATCGTGTTGGCAATCGCACTGCCCTTGAGGATCAGCGCGGAGCCGCCGGTGGCGAAGAGATTTTCCATATCGGCCGCCATGGTGAAGTTGACCGACGTATGGACCGTATCCGTGCCGCTGCCGCCATTCGCAATGTCACCGGCATTGTCGACGTAAAAGGTGTCGTTGCCAGCACCACCATTCATCGCATCGGCACCGGTGCCGCCATCGAGGATGTCGTCGCCGTTCTCGCCGGAGAGAGCGTCACTGCCGTCCTGACCGTAGAGGACGTCGTTGCCCTCTCCGCCATTCAGGCCGTCGCCGCCGCCCTGGCCGTAGAGGATGTCTTTCCCTCCTTGTCCGTTGAGCGTGTCGCCGCCCGCATTGCCGTTGAGCGTGTTGTCCTGATCGTTGCCGGTCAGGGTGACGCCAGCTTCAGTCTGAACGATGATGTTCTCGATGAATGCGAAGCTGCCGCCTGCCAGCGAGAAGGTCGAGGTGACCACAACCGTGTCGGTTCCCTGCGCAGCATGCTCGATGATCACGTCGCCGCTAGAGGCGTAGTAGACGTCGCTGCCGGCACCTCCTTCGAGCGTATTGGTGCCGAAGCCGCCAACGAGCGTATCGCTACCACCGCCGCCGACGAGGTGATTGCTGAAAGCGTTGCCGATCAACATGTCGTTATGGTTCGAGCCGATCAGGCCTTCGATGCTGTCGAAAGTATCTTCACCCACAGCGCCCGTTCCACCCGCCGGCAGGACGACCGTGACGCCCGCGGCGGAATCGGCGTAGCTTGCGTAGTCATTACCGTCTCCGCCAAAGAGCTTGTCTGCTCCGAGGCCACCCTGCAGGGTGTCATCCCCTTTCAGGCCTTGGAGTTCGTCGTCGCCGCCACCGCCGCGAAGTTCATCATTGTTGTCGTCGCTGCCATGCAGAGTATCGCCATGGTCGGAACCTATCAGGCCTTGTATGACGAGGGTCGGCGTTTTGCCACCATTGTTGATTTGATAGACGTCGCCTGCTGCCTCTCCGGTATTGGATAGCTCATCATCGAGATAGGCCTTCACGCCCATCTCGGCGGTCTGGTAAGAGGCGAAGTTGAATCCGGCACCACCATCCAGGGTGTCAGCGCCCCAGCCACCAATCAGAGTATCGTTGCCGCCGCCGCCGGAGAGCTTGTTGTGCTGGGAGGCGCCGCTCCGGTCGGAATGCAGACCGATGAGAACGTCGTCCCACATGGTGCCCGTAAGATCGTCGATCCCAATGTAGGTATCGCCTGCGGCCTCGAAGGTGTTCACAGCGGAGTTGTCGAGGCTAGCGACGATGCCGACACCTGCTGTGGAGAACTCGTAGGTAACGAGATCGCGGTCTTCGCCGGTCCCGCCATCGAGCATGTCGGCGCCGAGGCCACCGTAGAGCGTGTCCTCACCGGCAGTTCCCAAGAGAGTGTCGTTGCCGCCGAAGCCCTTCAGGACGTCGTTGCCGTCGTCGCCCCAGAAGGCGTTGTTCGCATTGTCACCCTCGAGAATGTCGTCCTTGGTTGTGCCGCTGATCACCTCGATCCCGACATAGGTATCGCCTTCGGCCTCGTAACCCTTGTTCCTCGACACGTCCCAGAGATAAATCTCGACCGCTTCGAGATTGCCTGCCTGATCCTTCGCGCCCAAGTAAGTCACATTGTCTTCGGTGCCGTTGTCGTTGCCGAAGTAATCTCCGCCGACGAAGTGGTCCGCGCCGGCGCCGCCTTTGAAATGGTCGTTGCCGCCGCCGCCATAGAGCGTGTCGTTGCCGTCTTTGCCTTCCAGAATGTCGCCGCCATGATTCGAGCCGATGTAGAAGTCGTTATGGGACGTGCCGGTGACAGTCACCGCAGTTTCACGACCGTCGATGATCTGATGGCGGATGCCGCTCGAGTTGGGATCGTACCATGTGACGCTGATGCGCCCATCCGGCAATTCCGCCAGCGACGGAAGGCGCTGGTCTCCGAAGCCTTCCCAGCTCGAGTCGTTAACCATGAAGGGTTCGCTCATGGTTCCATCGGCTTTCACGAGTCGGATGAAGATGTCGCCGTGATCGATGCGCTGGCCGTTGTTGTCGAAAGCAGGAGCGGCATAGACGAGCGCATAGCCCCCCGCATAGCCGCCCTTGGTAAGAGCGATGACGGCTGGCGGCTGGCCTGCAGGCGTGCTGATCGAATGGGAGCCTTGTGTGACGGCGTTCCCCTGACTGTCATAGACCTGAGTGATATAATTGCCGCCGGTCGCGTCGATGTTGTTCTGTACAGCGATCACAAACCCGCCTGTCGAAAGCGTTGTGACGGACGGGTTGCCCATGGAACCACTTGCCACAATGAAGGAAGTGCCAACACTCCCGTTGGCAGCGACGATCGCGGCATGGACCGTTCCGCTTATGACCCAGGTGACGAGATGCCGTCCCCCGCCGAGTTCGGTCACATCGGGCCTTTCAACGCCGGAACCGCTCACAACCTCGACCGAGGTTCTGGTCCCGTCCGCGGCGACGCGCTCCAACCTGATGAAATCGGTTGTACCCTGCTGGGTTTGGACATTGGTTTCCTGCCATACCGCAGCCCATCCGCCGCCGTTGGTCGCAAGCGATGGAAAGTTCTTGATGGTGGATGTGGACGTTGCCTGCTCGGCGATGGAAAGAACGGGCAGATAAGCGGTTCCGTCGATCCCGAATTTCTGCGCTCTGATTTCCTTGGTGTCGCCACTCCAGGCGACGATGAAGCTCCCATCGCTCTGAACGACGATATCCGGCTCGATCTTATTTAAGTTGGTCTGGCCGACCGTCAGTTTATGCGCCGCCTTGGACTCGCCTGCCGCGTTGAAGATCTGGACATGGATCGTGCCACCCTCGCGCCACACCACCACGTATCCGCAATTGGGAAGGGCGGCGATGGCGTTGTGGTCCGCACTTCCGCCGGTGATCAGGGTCCTGTTGAGGGCCCAATTGCCCCATTTTTCAATTGCCATGGTCGTCCCTCGCAAGGTCTGGAAGATCCGTCGGCCTGTTCTGTTATAGAATCACGGCCACTGCGTCCGAAGTAGAACCATCAAAGTGTAAAGGCAAGGTTATATAATTATTAGAATGTACCGCGGGTGCGCAGCTCCACTTGGCAAGCCTCTCCTTGGCCCTCGAGCCACGACCCTTACGGCACTTAAAAATTTAGATTATTCAGTAACTTGCTTCTTTGGGCTACGAGCCATGGAAGCCGTGACGTACAGCGGACTATCGAATTCGGGCACGCTGTCGCAGTCCGTGACCGGCCAAACATTTGCCCCGGCGGTGAGGACCTCGATCCCGATCCCACCCATAGCCATCCGCCCCCGGAGCCGCTATCTCTTCCCTTCGAGCAGCCTCAAAGCCCCCGAGACCCGATGCCCTCCTCACGTCCCGTCCAAGCCGGCGATCATGTGTTTCTCGTCGACGGTTCGTCCTTCATCTTCCGGGCCTACTTCCAGTCCATGAACCAGGACCAGAAGTACAATTCCCGCTCCGCGGACGGGATGCCGTCGGGCGCCGTGCGGCTCTTCGTGACGAAGCTCCTGCAGTTCATGCGCGACGGGGCGGCGGGGTTGAAGCCGACGCATCTTGCCATCGTGCTCGACAAGTCCGAGGGCTCGTTCCGCAAGGAGCTCTACGAGGATTACAAGGGGCATCGGCCGGACGCGCCGGAGGACTTGAAAGTCCAGATGCCGATCATGCGGGAAGCCATCCGCGCCTTCGGGCTGGAACCCGTGGAGTTGCAGCGCTACGAGGCGGACGATCTGATCGCTACCTATACCCAGCAAGCCAAGGCGCGCGGGGCCGACGTGCTCATCATCTCCTCCGACAAGGACCTGATGCAGCTCGTGGGCCCAAAAGTGTGCTTCTACGATTTCGAGTCAGGCTCCAAGGGCAAGCCCGGCTACCGGCCCGAGCGCAATCTCGACGAGGCTGCCGTCACCGAGAAATGGGAGGGCATTCCGCCCGAAAAAATCGGCGACGTGCTGGCGCTGATGGGCGACACGTCCGACAACGTGCCGGGTGTGCCGGGCATCGGCCTGAAGACCGCGGCGCAGCTGATCAAGGAATACGGCGATCTCGAAACGCTTCTGGAACGTGCGCCCGAGATCAAGCAGCCCAAGCGCCGCGAGACCCTGATCAACAATGCGGAATCCGCGCGGCTCTCGAAGAAGCTCGTGACGCTCGATTGCGAGGCGCCGGTGCCGGTGCCGCTCGACGATCTGCGCCTGCCCGAGCCCGACCCCAAGACGCTGATCGGCTTCCTCAAGGCCATGGAATTCAGCACCCTGACAAGGCGCGTGTCGGAACTCTACGATGCCGATCCCGCCGCCATCGAGCCCGATCCGCGCCTCCTGCCCGGCGGCGAAGCGATCCGCTGGGTGCGCGACGGCGCGGGAACGGGGATCGTCGTCCCCACCGACGATGCGGTGCCTTTCTTCGGCAAGGCCGACGCGGCCGCGGGCGAGGTCGATCCCTTTGCCGGGCTCGACCTGCCGGAGACCGCGACCTTGCGCAAGCCCGTCGAGGGCCTCGGCACGCCTTCGCAACTCGCGGGCAAGCGCGCGACCGAAGCCTCCTCCGTGCCCATCGACGTCAGCGCCTACGAGACCGTGACGAGCCTCGAGCGCCTGCGCGAATGGGTTGCGCAAGCGCGCGCGCAGGGCTTTGTCGCCGTCGATACGGAGACGAGCGACCTCGATGCCAACCGCGCCGACCTCGTCGGCTTCTCGCTGGCACTGGAGGCGGGCAAGGCGGCTTATGTGCCGCTTCAGCACCGGGACGAATCCGATCTCTTCGGCGGCGGGCTCGTGAAAGGGCAGATCCCTCTCGGCGAGGCGATCGACGTCATTCGTCCGCTGCTCGAGGACGCGTCCGTTCTTAAAGTGGGCCAGAACCTGAAATATGACTGGGTCGTGCTGAAGCGCTACGGCATCGAAGTGGCGCCTTACGACGACACGATGCTGATTTCCTACGTGCTCGACGCCGGCAAGGGCTCGCACGGCATGGACGAACTCTCGCGCCGCCATCTCGGCCATTCGCCGATCAGCTTCTCCGAGGTGGCGGGCACGGGCAAGAACAAGGTGACCTTCGACAAGGTGGAGATCGGCAGAGCCACAGCCTATGCGGCGGAGGATGCTGATGTCACCTTGCGCCTGTGGCAGCTCCTGAAGCCGCGCCTCGTCGCCGAGCGCCGGGCCACGGTCTACGAGACGTTGGAGCGGCCGATGGTCGACACGCTGGCGCGCATGGAAATGCGCGGCATCATGGTCGACCGGCAGATCCTGAGCCGCCTCTCCGGCGATTTCGCGCAGACTCTCGCGCGGCTCGAAGACGAGATCCACGAGATGGCCGGCGAAAAATTCGCGCTCGGCTCGCCGAAGCAGATCGGCGACATCCTCTTCGGCAAGATGGGCCTTCCCGGTGCGAAGAAGACGCCGTCCGGCCAATGGGCGACGCCTGCGACCATCCTCGAAGAGCTGTCGCAGGCCGGCCACGAGCTGCCCGCAAAGATTCTCGAATGGCGCCAGCTCTCCAAGCTGAAATCGACCTATACCGACACGCTGCAGCAGCACATGAATCCCGAGACGAAGCGGGTGCACACCTCGTTCTCGCTCGCCGCGACGACGACGGGCCGCCTGTCCTCATCCGATCCCAACCTGCAGAACATCCCGATCCGCACAGAGGCGGGGCGGAAAATCCGCAAGGCCTTCGTCGCACAGGAAGGGCACAAGATCATCTCGGCCGATTACAGCCAGATCGAGCTGCGCCTGCTCGCGCATATCGCCGATATTCCGCAGCTGCAGGAAGCCTTTGCCAACGGCCAGGACATTCACGCGGCGACGGCCTCCGCCATGTTCGGCGTGCCTCTCGACCAGATGACGTCCGACCTGCGCCGGCAGGCCAAGACGATCAATTTCGGCATCATCTACGGCATCTCCGCCTTCGGCCTCGCCGTTCGCCTCGGCATCCCGAACGCCGACGCCTCCGCCTTCATCAAGCAGTATTTCGAGCGCTTCCCGGGGATTCGCACCTATATCGACGAGACGAAGAAGTTCGTGCGCGACAAGGGCTTCGTGACGACGCTCTTCGGCCGCGTCTGCCATTACCCGCAGATCAAGTCGAACAACCCGTCCGAGCGCGCGGGCGTCGAGCGCCAGGCGATCAACGCGCCGATCCAGGGCACCGCCGCCGACATCATCCGCCGCGCCATGATCCGCATGGACGACGCGCTGAGAAGCGAGCGCCTTTCCGCCCGCATGCTGCTGCAGGTTCATGACGAACTGGTCTTCGAAGTGCCGGACGATCAGGTCGATGCGACACTGCCCGTGATCTCGCGCGTGATGACGGAAGCTCCCTTCCCAGCAGTGACCCTAAAGGTGCCGCTCGCCGTGGAAGCCCGCGCCGCGCAGAACTGGGACGAGGCGCATTAATTTCAGCACTTCGCGGTCGCAGGAAGTGCTAGGATGAGCCCTCTCCCCGGTTCCGGCGCCGGCTGACGCCGGGGCTGCCCTCCGCCAGCCGGAGGGAGATGTCAGGAGGCCCTCATGCGCATCGCCGTGTTCAGCACCACTCCTTACGACCGGCGTTTTCTCGACGCGGCCAATGTGGCCGGGGACCACGAGATCGCCTATTACGAGCCAAGCCTCTCGGTCGCCACTGCGCCCTTGGTGGGGGAGGCGGACGCGGTGTGCGCCTTCGTCAACGACACTCTCGATGCGCCCTGCCTTGAGCGCCTCGCCAGAGGCGGCGTGCGCCTGATCGCCCTTCGCTGCGCGGGCTTCAACAACGTGGATCTCAAGGCTGCGCGCGCGAACGGGATCGCGGTCGCGCGGGTGCCGGCCTATTCGCCCCATGCGGTCGCCGAGCATACCCTCGCTCTTATTCTCACCCTCAACCGCAAGACCCACCGGGCCTACAACCGGGTGCGCGAGGGCAATTTCGCCCTTGACGGGCTGCTCGGCTTCGATCTCCACGGCAAGACAGTCACCGTGGTGGGCACGGGCAAGATCGGTCAGGTGGTGCTGAGAATCCTCAAGGGTTTCGGCTGCACGTGCCTCGCCTTCGATCCCTATCCGCATCCCGATGTGGAGGCGATGGGCGTCCGCTACGTGTCGAAGGCGGAGCTTCTGGCGCAGTCGCACATCATCACGCTCCATTGTCCGCTGACCCCAGAGACGCATCATTTCATCGACGAAGCTGCGGTCCGCGCCTGTCGTCCCGGCGTGATGCTGGTCAACACGAGCCGCGGCTCCGTCATCAATACGCGTGCGGTGATCGCCGGGCTGAAGCGCGGTGTCATCGGGAGCCTTGCTCTCGATGTCTACGAGGAGGAGAGCGAGCTCTTCTTCCGCGATCATTCCGCCGAGATCATCCGCGACGACCTGTTCGCGCGCCTCCTCACCTTCCCGAATGTGCTGATCACCGGCCATCAGGCCTTCTTCACCCAGGAAGCCCTCACCGCCATCGCCGAGATCACCCTGGCGAATATCGACGCCTTCGCGCGAACCGGACAGCCCGTGCATCCGGTGCCGGTGGAATAAGGCGACAGGAACTCCGCGCGCCGCCCGGGTTTAACGGTGCATTCCGTGAACGACCCAGGAGCTCCTGTCATGCCTTACGAACTCTACTACTGGCCGACGATCCAGGGACGGGGCGAGTTCGTACGCCTGGCGCTGGAGGAGGCCGGAGCCGAGTATGCGGACGTGGCGCGGCAGCCGAAAGGAATGGGCGCCATGATGCGCCTGATGGAAAGCGCCGAGACACCGCCTTTCGCGCCGCCCTTCCTGAAGGATGGCGAGACGATCGTCGCCCAGACGGCCGCGATCCTGCTCTATCTCGGCGCGAGGCACGATCTCGCTCCCAAGGATCCCGAAGGCGGCCTCTGGACGCACCAGATCCAGCTCACCATCAGCGACTTCGTGGCCGAGGCCCACGACACGCATCATCCGGTCGGTGTCGGTCTCTATTACGAGGATCAGAAGGAAGAGGCGGGCCGGCGGGCGGAAGAATTCCGCGACAGCCGGATCCCGAAATTCCTGACCTGGTTCGAGACGATCATGGCCCGCAATCCGGAAGGCCCCTCGCATCTCGTCGGCGGCAGGCTCACTTACGCCGACCTGTCCCTGTTCCAGGTGGTCGAGGGCCTGTCCTACGCCTTCCCCAAGGCAACCGGACGTGCCCTGAAAAAGGCGCCCAAGGTTGCGGCCCTGCACGATTCCGTAATGGAACGGCCCCGAATCCGGGCCTATCTCGGCAGTTCGCGGCGTATTCCCTTCAACGAGGAGGGAATCTACCGACGCTACCCCGAGTTGGATGAATGATGTCCGGTCCCTCGAACGGGCTATCGGATCCGAAAAACGAGCAAAGCCCCTTTTCTCCCTTTCGTCATTGGTTATAGTGTATCGTGACGTAAAGAGGGCCTCTGCTTGCCTGACTACGCGGTACCCCCGCCTCTTTTCTCCAACCTCCGCTCGATCGAGGGGATCGCACCGAAACGCAGGATGGCCGCCATCCTCGCTGCGGACGTTGTCGGCTATACCCGGCTGATCGCCGAGGATGAGGAAGGAACGCTGCGGCAGCTCGCAGAATGCCGCAATGTCCTCGGCGGCTTCGTCATGCGTCATGGCGGACGGATCTTCAACACTGCGGGCGACTCGGTCATGTGCGCGTTCGACACCGCATTGGACGCCGCGAGGGCCGCCATCGAGATCCAGGATTTCGCGCGGGCTCAGATCGATGCACAGTCCTCCGGCAAATGGCTGCCATTCCGCATCGGCATCTCGGTCGGCGAGGTGGTCGAGCGCAGGAACGATCTTCTCGGGATGGCGGTCAATCTCGCAGCACGGCTTCAAACGCTCGCCGCGCCGGGCGGTATCTGCATCTCGCGGGCGGTCCATGAGGCCGTCTCGACGCAGGTACCGGCCGCCTTCGTCGATCTGGGTGAACGACGGGTCAAGAATATCCCGTTTCCGGTTCATGCCTTCATGATCGCCGGCCGGCGCCGCCCGACGGGCGGGGCGCCGCTGCAAAGACCGAGATTGCTTCTCGCCATGCGGGCTTTGTCCCTGGCGAGCCTCTGTCTCGCGATTCTGATCGGCGTTGGAGGCCTCGTCTCGGATCGGCAGCTGTCGCGAACACCGCCTCAGGAGCGGTCGGCCGAAACTGCTCTGCCCCCGCCCGACTCGGCCGCCCATGTGCTTCAACTGACAACCAGTCCCGTCGAAGCGTTTCTGCGGCTCACGCAGAAAGGCGGGCAGATCGACGATCCGGGATCGGCGCCCGGCCTCTATCACAATGCCCTGCTCTTCGAGGCGAAGGGCGAAGCGATCGCGGCGCACCGTGCCTATTACACGCTCGCACGGATGGGCCTCGATTTCATCGACCCTCATCTGCGTTATGCCGCCCTGGTTCAGGCCCATGAGGGCCGCTTCATTGCGCGGCAGGTCTATGCCGAACTGAACGAGGATGTGCCGACCCGCGCGACCGCTCTCGTCCACGCCCTGCAATTCGACGGGGCCGAGCGGAAAGCGCGGCTCGAGGCTCTGGCCAAAGGGCATCCCGATTTCGCTCCCGCGTATTATTTTCTTGCCGAAGCCTATTCCGAAAGTCGGATCGGTCCCCTGCAGACAGCGGAAGACAAGCGGAAAGAGCATGAGGCCCTGTCCGTGTTTCTCAACGCGCACGGGCAAGACCGTCTCGCTCGTTTCTTCCTGGATCAATCGGTTCTGAACGGATGGCTCGACAGGGCCTACCGACGGCACGACCAGATTGCGACTTCTCCCAAAAGCTCGATCGCGGCGCCGATGACAGCCGTCGAGCCATAGCAAACCCCATGCGACAGCGGCGCGGCATCGCTGCCGATTATGAGAGAATCTTATGCCGTCGAACGATGGTCACAGAGCCGTGCCTCATTTCCTCCACTCTGCCCGTGAATCTTTCCGCCGGATCAGGAGCGGGCCATGGGTGAGGAAACCGAGAGTGTTGCGAACCGACTCTGGCGCGACCGGGCGCAATTGCGGGAGCAGGAGCGGAACGAGGTTCAGGCCCGGCTCCGGATCGCCGAAGAGAAGATCGCCATCCTCATGGCCGAGAACGACCGGCTTGCCAGCGAGAATGCTCGCTTGCGAGCCCTTTCCAATCCGGATGCCGGATCCGCCCGATCCGAGACCGAACTTCAGATGGAGGCGCTCAAAGGCGCGCTGATGTCTCTGATCGCGCGGCCGGCCGACAGCCTGAATTCGTAAAGATCCGGCCTGACGTCGTTCAGGCCGCCAGACGCCCCATGGCCTCGTTCAGGCATTCCACCGAAACACTGCCATTCTTCGCGACGAGGCTGCAGCCCTTCGGCACCTCGCGCCATCCCCTGGTCTTGTCGTCGATCGGCTCGGAGACCACGAGCAGATTGCCGTCATCCTCGCGGAAATAGAGGGTCGGCGGCTTGGCATCGCAGGCCCAGCGATAGGCCCAGAGATTCTCGCCGTCGGTGAAAGCGGCGGTAAAGCGCAAGGCATCGTCGATGCTAGCCTCATCCATCAGGCCGCGCACCTGCTTCAGGGTCCGCGCCATGGCGGTCACGGGTTCCTCTGGCAATCCATTGGCGAGAGCAAGCAGGAAGATCGCCTCCGAATCCGTGGTCCCGAGGCGACGGTCGTAGAGCTCGTCCGGGATCAGGGCTTCGAGCCGGCGCTTGATGCGGCCATAGCCACCGATCTGGCCGTTATGCATGAAGAGATAACGCCCATGGGCGAAGGGATGGCAGTTGGCCCTTGTGGTCGAGGTGCCGGTGGAGGCACGCACATGAGCGAAGAAGAGCCGCGACCGCACCTGCTCGCAAAGGCTGCGCAGGTTCTCGTCGGACCAGGCCGGCCTCACCTCCCGGTAGATGCCCGGCTCCGGTCGCTCGCCGTACCAGCCGATGCCGAAGCCGTCCCCGTTCGTTCCGGTCTTGGCCTCGACGGCGTGCAGGGATTGGTGGACCAGCGAATGAGCCGGGGCACAGACAAGCTCGTCGAGGAAGATCGGCTCCCCCTGATAGGCGAGAAAGCGGCACATCGGTTTCGGCAACCCCTTGGCGCAGCGGATCCTTGTAACGATGTTGTACTATCTTTGATTTATGGTGAATAGCCGGTTAACGGCCGAACGAGCGGCTACGGCTACGCGCTCAGCCTTTCAGCCACATCCTCGGCGATCGAGAGACTCGATGTGAGGCCGGGGCTTTCGATGCCGAAGAGGTGGACGAGGCCGGGCAGTCCATGCTGCGCCGGGCCGTCGATCATGAAATCCGCCGCCTTCTCGCCAGGCCCCGAGAGCTTGGGGCGGATGCCGGAATAATCGGGTACGAGCGCACCGTCGGGAAGCCCGGGCCAGTAGCGGCGGATCGAGGCGTAGAAACTCTCGGCGCGATGGGGGTCGACTTCGTATTCCTCGCGCTCGATCCATTCCACATCGGGCCCGAAGCGCATGCGACCGGCGAGATCCAACGTCACGTGGGTGCCTAGGCCTCCATCGACGGGAGCGGGATAGATCAGGCGCGAGAAGGCAGGCCTGCCCAGACAGCCGAAGTAATTGCCCTTGGCCAGGACCAGCGGCGGCACGCGATCCTCCGGGTAACCTTCCGTCGCCCGGGCGACCGCCTGTGCCCCGAGGCCGGCAGTATTGATGACGGCGTCGACCGCGAGCTCCATCGGCTCGGCACCGCCGGCCTGCGCGATCCAGCCCGCGCCGCTTCGCGCGACACGCTCGACCGGCGTGTTGAAGGCGATGACGCCGCCGGCATCTTCCAGATCGCCCTGGAGCGCCAGCATGAGCGCGTGGCTGTCGACGATGCCGGTTTCCTGCGACAGCACGGCGCCGGTGCAGGCGAGGTTGGGTTCGAGACGTCGCGCCTCCTCTCCGGTCAGAAAGGAGAGGCCCTCGACGCCGTTTGCCAGGCCCTGCTCGTAGATGCCCTCGATCTTGGCCTGTTCGAGATCGTTGGTGGCGACGATGAGCTTGCCGCATCTGGCATGAGGCACCCCGTGGCTCTCGCAGAAGTCGTAGAGCATGCGCCGCCCGGCGACGCAGTGACGGGCTCTCAAGGAGCCTGAGGGGTAATACATGCCGGCGTGGATCACTTCGCTGTTGCGCGAAGAGATGCCGTTGCCGATGCCGCCCGTGGCCTCCACGACGATCACGCCATGCCCGCAAAGGGCCAGCACCCGCGCAACCGCCAATCCGACGACGCCCGCACCGATCACCAGAATGTCGATCGCCGCCTCCCCTTCCCGAATGACATGTCGTCCAAAGGCATACAGGGACGGGCGAGGATCGGCCAGGGACGCCATCGCAAACCCGGAATGCCCTCGCTGCCGGTCGCGCTACAGGCGGGCGAAGAAACAAAAAAGGCGGCCTGCTTGCGCGGGCCGCCTTCATGATCGTGAGCGTTCAGAGTCGTTTTCCGGTCTGCTCGTCGAAGAGGTGGACGAACTTCGGATCGGGCGTGATGCGGATCTCGTGGCCCGGCTCGGC
>NZ_JAERQD010000074.1 GCF_016735695.1 Microvirga zambiensis WSM3693
TGACGGTCTGCTGCCCGCCGCCGCACCAGGAACTATACCCGATCCGGCAGCAGGGAAGTTACAAGGGGTTACGCCCTTTCCGGATAAACCTGTGCCCCCTCACCCTCGCTGCGCTCGACCTCTCCCCACCGGGGAGAGGTGAAGAAGCGGCACCCTCTCAAATCGGGAAATGCTGCGGGCCGGTCTCGATGGTGATCCAGCGCAGCTCGGTGAACTCGCTGATCCCGGCCTTGCCGCCGAAGCGGCCGTAGCCGCTCGCCTTCACGCCGCCGAACGGCATCTGGGCCTCGTCGTGCACCGTCGCCCCGTTGACGTGGCAGATGCCGGAATCGATCCTGTGTGCCACGTCGAGCGCCCGCGTGATGTCGCGGCCGAAGACGGCGGCGGAGAGCCCATATTCCGTGTCGTTGGCGATCCGGACCGCCTCCTCCACGCCGGTCGCGCGGATGACGCAGACGACGGGTCCGAAGGATTCCTCGCCATAAAGCCGCATGGCCGGGGTGACATGGTCGAGAACCGTTGCCGACATCACCGTGCCGTCGACCCGGCCGCCGGCGAGGAGCCTGGCGCCCTTGGAGACCGCATCGTTCACCAGGCCGCTGATCCGCTCGGCCGCTTCGACGCCGACGAGCGAACCGAGCGCGAAATTGCCGTGGCGCGGATTGCCGGCCTGGAGCGACTCCGCCTTCGCGGCGAGCTTGGCGACGAAATCGTCTGCCACCGCATTGTCCACAACGATGCGCTCGGTCGACATGCAGATCTGGCCCTGGTTCATGAAGGCGCCGAAAGCGGATGCTGCGACGGCGCCATCGAGATCGGCGTCGTCGAGGACGACGAGAGAAGCCTTGCCGCC
This sequence comes from Microvirga zambiensis WSM3693, assembly GCF_016735695.1. GTDB lineage: Bacteria > Pseudomonadota > Alphaproteobacteria > Rhizobiales > Beijerinckiaceae > Microvirga > Microvirga zambiensis. Next base: position 854 of record NZ_JAERQD010000074.1, read on the forward strand.
CAGTTCCAGGAGCACGGGTTTCAGGAAGCGGGCCGCGGTTTCCGCGATGATGCGGCCGACCCTCGTCGAGCCGGTGAAGTTGATCCGGCGCACCGCCGGATGCGCGATCAGAGACTCGATGATCTCGCCGGCACTTTCCGGCGCGTTGGTGATCACATTGACGACACCTGCCGGCAATCCGGCCTCCCGCAGCACGGCGCCGATCAGGTGATGTGTTCCAGGGCAGATCTCGGAGGCCTTCAGCACCACCGTGTTGCCGCAGGCAAGCGGCGTCGCGATGGCGCGTACGCCGAGGATGACCGGCGCGTTCCAGGGCGCGATGCCGAGCACGACGCCGGCCGGCTGGCGTACCGCCATGGAGACGCAGCCCGGCTTGTCGGAAGGGATGAGCTCGCCGGTGATCTGGGTCGTCAGCGAGGCCGCCTCTCGCAGCATGCCGGCGGCGAGCTTCACGTTGAACTGCGCCCAGCCGACGGTGGCGCCGATCTCGGTCGCCATCAGGGTCACGAAATCGGCGACCCTGCCCTCAAGAAGATCGGCCGCCTTCAGGAGCGCGGCACGTCTCGCGTTCGGCCCGAGCTTCGACCAGGCCGGGAATGCCGCAGCCGCGGCGTCGGCAGCGGCCTGCGCGTCGGCGACGCTCGCCGCCGCCGCGCGGCTCGCCACCTCGCCGCTGATCGGGTCGCGCCGCTCGAAAGTCGCTCCCGTCGAGGCCGCCGCGTCGCGACCGTCGATGAGAAGATTGATGTCCAGCATGTGTGATGCTCCGGGTTCAGCTCAGTGGAAGGATGAAGAAGCAGCGGCAACATCGCCGGAGGCTCCGCCGAGATAAGCCCGGCGCACCGCGGGATCGTCCCGCAGATCCGCCGCGCGGCCCTCGCCGACGATCCGCCCGGTCTCGATGAGGTAGCCTCTGTCAGCGATGGCGAGGCTCTGCCGGGCGTTCTGCTCGACCAGCAGGACGCTCACGCCGCTTTCCCGGATGCGCGCCAGTGCCGCGAACAGCTCCTTGCACATCAGCGGCGACAGGCCGAGAGAGGGTTCGTCGAGCAGCAGCACGTCCGGTTTGGACATGAGCGCCCGTCCGATCGCCACCATCTGCTGCTCGCCGCCGCTCATGGTCCGTGCGGTCTGTCCGAGACGTTCCGCAAGGCGGGGAAACAGAGCGAGCACCCGCTCAAGGATGTCCCGCTCGCTTGCGCGGGACCGTTCTGGATAGGCGCCGAGGCGAAGGTTTTCGCGCACCGTGAGATCGCCGAAGATGCCGCGTCCCTCGGGCACGAGCGCCAAACCCGCCTCGACGATCCAGTGCGGCGGCAGGGCCGAGATGTCCTGGCCGGACAAGACGATGCGTTTTCCCGGAAGCGCAGGCACGATTCCCGCGATCGCCTTCAGAAGCGAGGATTTGCCCGCCCCGTTGGCGCCCAGGATCACGACGATCTCGGATTGCCCGATGCTTAAGGTCACCTGTTCGAGGGCGCGGTGGAGCCCGTAGGCGACCGTGAGATTGGAAACCTCAAGCATCGGGATCTCCCAGATAGGCCCTGATGACCTCAGGATCCGCGAGAACGGCGGCGGGCGGGCCGGCCGCGATCACGGTTCCGGCGCTCATCACCACGCAGCGGTCGCAGAGGGAGCGGATGGCATCCATCACGTGCTCCACCAGAATGATCGCGAGCCCCTCCTCGCGCAGGGAGCGAATGAGGGCGATGCCCTCCTGCAGCTCGGAGGGGTTGAGGCCTGCGAGCCATTCGTCGAGCAGCAGCAGCTTCGGCGCGAGTGCGAGGGCGCGGGCCAATTCGAGCCGCTTCTGATCGATGTAGGTCAGCTGCGACGCGGAATGATCGACCTTGCTGCCTAAACCAACCCGGCGGAGCAGCCGGAGCGCCTCCGCAGTCGCCGGCTCTCCCCAGAGCGGCGCCTCGCGGAAGGCGAGCCCGGCCTTCACGTTCTCCACGCAGTCGAGTGACGGCAGCACGCGAACGAGCTGGAACGTCCGGGCAAGACCGAGCCGGGTGATCTTGTGGGCCGGCAGGCCGTCGATGGATTTCCCCGCAAGCCGGATGGCGCCCGCATCGGGCTTCAGGGCGCCGGAGAGGAGATTGAGGGCGGTCGTCTTGCCCGAACCGTTCGGTCCGATCAGGCCGACGATCTCGGATACGCCGACCGCCATCGTCAGGCCGTTCACGGCCACGAGGCCGCCGAACCGCCGGGTCAGGCCTTCGACCTGAAGGAGAGCCTCGGTCATGCGGGCCTCCGGGTCTGCAGGAGGAAGGGCTTCAGCTTCGTGCGCTCGACCAGTCCCGCAATGCCATTCGGTACGCCATAGACGATCAGCATGAAGACAAGGCCGAGGAGGATGCTGAAATAGTTCGGGAAATTGGCACCGAGAACCTCGAAGAGGAGCGTCAGCGGGATCACGCCGAGAAGTGGTCCCCACAGGCGATGGGCCCCGCCGAGGAGCGCCATGATCAGCACCTGAAACGACACCACCGGGTTGAAGGCGATCGTCGGGTCGAGATAGGTCCAGCGCGGGGCCATGATGGCACCCGTGAGCGTCATGAAAGCGGCGCTGATTGCAAAGAGCAGGAGCTTGGCGCGGGTAGTGTCGATGCCGCAATGGCGCGCGACGGTCTCGTCGTCCCCGATCACGCGCAGGGCGAGACCCAGGCGCGAGCGCTGGATGAGCCACCCGACCAGGAAGACGAGCACGGCCAGCGCGAAGAGATGCCAGAAGATCGATTCCTGGGTGATGTCGATGAAGACGTAGCGCCCCACGGAGCCGCTGACATTGACCTCGAACCAGGTCACGAGCTGGCGGATGAGTTCGGCGAGGCCGAAGGAGAAGATCACGAAATAGACGCCCGACAGCCGCAAGGTCGACAGGCCGACCAGCACCGCGACGGCAACACCGATCCCGGTCGCCGCAAGAAGCACCAGGGGCCAGGGCAGCACCTCCCCGAGTATACGGCGACCGTGTAGGCGCCGATGCCGAAGAAGGCGACCGTGGCGAGGGAGACGTAGCGCGTGGTGCCCGAGAAAAGAGCCCAGGCGGTTGCGAGCACCAGCTGGCTCAAGATGCCGATGGCGACGGCGAGGTGATAGCTCGACCCCAGATAGGGAACAAGGCCGAGCACGAGCAGTGCGACCGCAACGAGGATGGCCGGCATGACAGTCGCTTTCATCGCCCTGTCCTCCCGAAGAGGCCCGTCGGCCGGACCAGCAGCACGGTGAGAAACAGGGTGAAGGTTGCAACCAGGGTCAGACCGGGATCGACGAGCCGCGCGACCACCGTTTCCACCAGTCCGAGCAGCAGGCCCGCCACCAGGGCGCCGAGGAGGTTTCCGACGCCGCCCATGATCACGACGATCAGGGCCTTCATGGTGAAGACGACGCCCATGGCCGCATTGAAGGTCAGAAACATGCTTACCAGCACACCGCCTGCGGCGCACATCGCCCCGCCGAGAGCGAAGGCGAGGCCGGCGACCTTGCGCACGTCGATGGCAACGAGGCTCGCGGCGGTGGGATCGACGGCGACGGCGCGGATCGCCGTTCCCGTCCGGGTGCGCATCAGGAATGCATAGAGAATGAGACTCAAGGCGACCGCGAAGCCGAAGGCGATCAGCCGGTTCACGGCGATGGTCGACCCGGCGATGGTGATCGGAACCGAGAGATAGGAATAGCTGTAGTACTGCCCGCCGAACAGGACGAAGGCGATGCCCTGCACCACGAAGAGCAGGCCGAAGGTCGCCAGGATCGAGTCGACCTCCAGGGCATCTCTCGTTTTCGCTCGCCGCACGAGCGGTACCAGCAGCACGCGATAGATGAGCCAGCTCGCGGCGAATCCCGCCGGCAGCACCAGGATCATCCCGACGAGCGGGCTGAGGGCGAAGGCCGTGAAAAGCAGGTAGGAGGCGAAGGCGGCGGCGATGAGAACCTCGCCATAGGCGAGGTTCATGATCCGCGCGACGCCGTATTGGAGCGTGAGGCCCATGGCGACAAGGGCATACATGCCGCCAAGGATCAGCCCGCCGAGGATGATGTCGACGATCAGCATGACAAACTCGAAAAGCGCCGGTTACGGCTTCCAGGCGGGCTTGGGGGCGATCACCTGGCGGGCGCCTTCCTTGGCGGCCGGCGCGACACCGTAGAACTCGCCGTTCTGCCATTGGCCGACGCCCCACACGTTCTGCAGCAGGCCGCCTTCGAGCTTCACCTTGCCGATGACGGTGTCGAAGGTCCCGGTCTGGAGTTCCTTGATCACTGCTTCCCGGTCGATCTTTCCGACCTTCTCGATGGCCTGCTGCAGGGCCTGCAGGCTGGCATAGGTGATCGGGCTCGCCCAGCGGTCCGGCTCACGGCCGATGGCCTCAGTATGGCGCTTGAAATAATCCTTGAGGGCCGGGGAATCCGCGTTCCAGCCGCCGATGCCCATCACCCCGTTGGCATTCTCGCCGAAACGCTGCTTGTAGACCGGAAAGGCCGTGCCGACACCGACGAAGAACACTTTCGGGTTGAAGTTGAGCACCTTCGCGGTGTCGGTCACGCCGAGGGTGTCCGGCGGATAGCTGAAGGCGATAAAGGTATCCGGATTGGCCGCCATCGCATCCTTCAGGAGCGGCTGCACATCCTGGGTGCCCACCGGATAGGACTTGTCGTAGACGAGGTTGAAGCCGGCCTTCTTGAGGGCATTGCGCGCCGCCGTCGACAACTCGATGCCGAACTGGTCCGAGACGCCGATCATGGCGACGTTAGCGCCGATCTTGCCCTCGTTCTTCATCTTGGTCAGCACGTCGACGAAGGACGTCGAGATGTCGGAGGGCAGGCCGAGCCAGAACGAGGCGTTGGGCCACCTCTTGGCCAGCTCGGGCGCCCGGTCGGTGTTGGTGGTGACCGCGAGATGCGGATAGCCGAGGCGGTTCATGATCGGCGCGACGGCGAGGTTGAGCCCGGTGCCCCAGGGCGAGAGGATGAAGTCGACCTTGTCCTGGGTGGCGAGGCGCTCGACGGCCTTCACCGCCTCCTCCGAGTTGCTGCGGTCGTCGTACTCGACGATCTCGACCGGGACACGCTTGCCGGACAGCATGATCCCGCCGGCGGCGTTCACCTCCTTCACCCAGAGCTGGTAATTCGGCAGCGTGGTGATGCTGGCCCCGCCCGTATTCGGGCCGGTCTTCGAGATGGCGTACCCGATCTTGATGGAATTCTGGGCTTGGGCCGCAGCCCCGGCGACAAGGCAGCTCGCAGCGGCGAGCAGGGCGACGGCATGGCGCCGCGTCACATAACCGGTCATGATTTCCTCCAGAGCATAATTCGTTCGGGCTCTCGTTCAGGCTCGGCCCTTGATGATTTCAGCTTACGCTTCCTCTCGAGCATGAAAATTGGACAGTTTTGGCGAAAGATTGTACGCAGCCGGCATGATTGCCAAACCCCATCGCCGACCGCACTCCACGAGGGCCCAGACAGGCTCTGCTGAGACGATGTGGGCTGCGCCTACAGCCGTCCTGCACGCCGAGACCATTGCGCCTTCGCTATCGGAGCGCGAATGGGTGCTTCCGGAAAACGCGGGCGAACCGCGGTCCCATGCCTTTCTGATCCTGTCCCGCGGCGGCATTCTTCGGACCTCCGAGGACGAGATGGAGATGCCCTCGCCCTCCCTTCTCTGGCTTCCGAGCCAGGGCGGGGAAAGAATCCGCATCGATGCCGGGGCTCGGGGCTACATGCTCTCGGTGGATGACGACTTCCTGACCAGGACCATCAGCAGCGCCCCTGAAGGATCGCTGCTGCGCCCGGTCCTCAACCGGCTCGCTCTCCTGCCGCCCCAGCACCTGCACGGGCGCGCCGACGAAATCGCCCAATCCTTCCTGGCCCTGGCCCGGGAGGTGCGGAGCCCTGATCGCGTCTCCATGGCCATTCTCGGCGCGCACCTGACGCTGATCGGCCTGCATATCTGGCGGCTCGCGCAGGGGGATGCGCCGGCCGAAGTGGGTGTAAGGGGCACGGGGCATCATGTGCTGCAACAATTCCGGCAGCTCGTCGAGCTCCGGTATCGCGAGCAATGGAGCATCGGTCGCTATGCAGCCGCCCTCGGAGTGACCGAAGACCGGTTGCATGCGGTCTGCGTCCGCAATGCCGGCCACCCTCCCCGCGCTCTCGTCTGCGACCGGGTGATCCAGGACGCCTGCATGCGCCTCCAGCAGATGGACGTGCCCATCGAGCAGATCGCGTTCAGCCTCGGCTTCAAGGATCCCGGGTACTTCAACCGGTTCTTCAAGAAGCAAGTCGGCGTCCCGCCGGGCGTCTATCGCCGGCGCGTCAAAGCGCAGCGCGCCGGCAGCACGGGCTCCTACGCCGCGTGGCCCTAGTGGCAGCTTGGAACATCGCATTCCGGTATCTCGTGCCAGTGAGCTGCCAGCCTTGACCTAGATCAAGGTCCCGTGCGGGATTTCCATGCAAGGTCCCGGCATGACCCCGGAACTCATCGCCCGCTACGACCAGCGCGTCCCGCGCTACACCAGCTACCCGACCGCGCCGCATTTCAAGCCGGACATCACGCCGGAAACCTACGCCTCCTGGCTCGCCGAGCTCGTACCGGACAAGCCCTTGTCCCTGTACCTGCACGTCCCTTTCTGCGCCGAGCTCTGTCTCTATTGCGGCTGCAACACCACCGTCACTCGCAGCTACAAGGCCGTGGCCGCCTATGTGGATTGCCTGGAACGGGAGATCGAGCTCGTTTCAGAGCGCCTGCCCAGCCGCATGACCGTCTCCCACATTCACTGGGGCGGAGGCACTCCGACCATTCTGTCGCCGGAAGACCTCCAACGGATCTCAAGGCATCTCGGTGCGGCCTTCGAGATTCTTCCCGACGCGGAGATTGCGGTCGAGATCGATCCGCGGACGATCACCCCTGAGCATGTCGACGCGCTTGCCGCCTCCGGGCTCAACCGGGCGAGCCTCGGCGTTCAGGACTTCGACCCGAAGGTCCAGGAGACCATCCGGCGGGTGCAATCCTTCGAGCGGACGGCACAGGTCGCCGGCTGGCTGCGCCAAGCCGGCGTGAGCGGCCTCAACCTTGACCTGATGTATGGCCTGCCGTTCCAGACTTCCGAGAGCGTCGTGCGCTCGGTCAAAATGGCGCTCGACCTCCACCCGGATCGCATCGCGCTCTTCGGCTACGCCCACGTGCCCTGGATGAAGCGCCATCAGGCTCTCCTGCCGGAGGCTTCCCTGCCCGACGCCGTGGAACGTGTCGAGCAGCGCGAGGCGGCCGCCGCGGCCATCGTCGAAGGCGGCTATGTCCAGATCGGGATCGATCACTTCGCCAGGCCCGATGATCCTATGGCGCGCAGGCAGGGCGAAGGCCGGCTGCATCGCAATTTTCAGGGCTATACCACGGACGAAGCGTCCGCGCTGATCGGGTTCGGCACCTCTGCCATCGGATCATTGCCGCAAGGCTATATCCAGAACGCTCCTACGACGGTTGCCTATCGCGAAGCCGTGCTCAGCGGCCGGCTTCCTGTGGTTCGCGGCGTCGCCCTGTCCAAGGACGACCGCCTGCGCCGCACGATCATCGAACGGTTGATGTGTGACTTTTCGGTGAATCTCGATGAGATTGCTTCGGAATTTCACGGAAGCGTTTCGGAGCTCGCCTGCGAAATCCGAGCTATCGACGAACTGGCCGCGGATGGCCTCGTCGCCCGCGATGGGTTCACCCTGACGATTCCCGACGAGGGACGCGCCTTGGTGCGGAATGTCTGTGCCGTCTTCGACCGCTACCTCGAAACCGGTGCACAGCGCCATTCCCGCGCTTTGTAACGGGCCCGGCAGTCCTGGCCGTTTGATCTGCATCAATGCTCGTTTCCCACCCTCTCCTTACGACTCGACCGACGGCGAAGCTCCAGGCGTCGCCGAGATTCTCAAAAGGTTGAAGCCTATGGCTCAAGCGGTATCACCCTCAAAAGGAATGACCTTCGGCGAAATGGGCTCCGCCCTTGCCTTCGCGGCGTTGGCACTCCTCAGCATCATCATCGCGGCGAAGGCCTATACGCCCGGATACGCCTTTCACGCCTATCTCTTTGCAGCCGCCAGCGTTGCCGCGGTATTCACCATTGTGAACCGCTACTACGAGCGTCCCTTGGAGCCTCCTCCGCTGACCATCGGCGGCAAGCCGAACTACAATATGGGTCCGGTGAAGTTCGCGACCATCGCCTCGGTGTTCTGGGGCATCGCCGGCTTCACCATCGGCCTGCTGATCGCCCTGCAGCTTGCCTTCCCGGCCCTGAATTTCGACACCGCATGGCTATCCTTCGGCCGGATGCGGCCGCTGCACACATCGGCGGTGATCTTCGCGTTCGGCGGCAACGTGCTGATTGCCTCATCGTTCTACGTCGTACAGCGCACCTGCCGCGCGCGGATGGTCGGCGATATCGCGCCGTGGTTCGTGGTGCTGGGCTACAACTTCTTCATCGTGATCGCCGGCACGGGCTATTTGCTCGGCATCACCCAGGGCAAGGAATACGCGGAACCCGAGTGGTACGCCGACCTCTTCCTGACCATCGTCTGGGTCACCTATTTCCTGGTCTTCCTCGGCACGGTCATGCGTCGCAAGGAACCCCACATCTACGTGGCGAACTGGTTCTATCTCGCCTTCATCCTGACCATCGCCGTCCTGCATCTCGGCAACAACGCCGCGATCCCGGTCTCGATCTTCTCGCCCAAGAGCTACATCGTCTGGTCGGGCGTGCAGGATGCGCTGGTGCAGTGGTGGTATGGCCATAATGCGGTCGGCTTCTTCCTCACCGCCGGCTTCCTCGCCATCATGTACTACTTCATCCCGAAGCGGGCCGAGCGGCCGGTCTATTCGTACCGCCTCTCGATCATCCACTTCTGGTCGCTGATCTTCATGTATATCTGGGCAGGTCCCCACCACCTGCACTACACCGCCCTGCCCGACTGGGCGCAGACGCTGGGCATGGTGTTTTCGGTCATGCTGTGGATGCCCTCATGGGGCGGCATGATCAACGGACTCATGACCCTCTCCGGCGCCTGGGACAAGCTCCGCACGGATCCGGTCCTGCGTCTCATGGTGGTGTCGGTCGCCTTCTACGGCATGGCGACTTTCGAGGGCCCGCTCATGTCCGTGAAGGCCGTGAATTCGCTCTCGCACTATACCGACTGGACCATCGGCCACGTCCATGCCGGGGCGCTGGGCTGGGTCGCCTACATCTCCTTCGGCGCCATCTACTGCCTCGTCCCGTGGCTATGGAACAAGAAGGAACTCTATTCCATGAAGGCCGTCTCCTGGCACTTCTGGATCTCCACTCTCGGCATCGTTCTGTACATCTCGTCGATGTGGGTGGCTGGCATCCTTCAGGGCCTCATGTGGCGTGCCTATACCAGCCTCGGCTTCCTCGAATACTCGTTCATCGAGACCGTGGAGGCGATGAACCCCTTCTATGTCATCCGCGCGCTCGGCGGCGCCTTCTTCGTGGCTGGCAGCCTCATCATGGCCTGGAACGTCTGGAAGACGATCTCGGTCGGAGAGGCGGTCGAGGAAGCGCCTCAGGCCATGCAGCCCGTCCTCGTCGCCGCGGAATAAAGGAAACGATCATGTCATTCTGGTCCCGTCACAAGATCTTCGAGACCAACTCGATCATCCTCATCATCGGCGTGCTGATCGTCATCTCCATCGGCGGTCTGGTGGAAATCGTGCCGCTCTTCTACCTGAAGAGCACCATCGAGAAGGTGGAGGGAGTGAGGCCCTACACCCCGCTCGAGATGGCCGGCCGCAACATCTATGTGCGCGAAGGCTGCTACAACTGCCACAGCCAGATGATCCGTCCCCTGCGAGACGAGGTCGAGCGCTACGGCCACTATTCTCTCGCTGCTGAGAGCATGTATGACAGACCGTTCCAGTGGGGCTCCAAGCGCACGGGCCCGGACCTCGCCCGTCTCGGCAACAAATATTCCGACGACTGGCACAAGGATCACCTGAAAGACCCCCGCGCCGTGGTGCCCGGCTCGATCATGCCGAGCTATCCCTGGCTCGAAAACACCGAGCTCGACGCGGCCTCCATCGCGCAGGAGCTGAAGGTCCAGGCGACACTCGGCGTGCCCTATAGCGACGAGATGCTCAAGCACGCCGAAAGTGACATTCGCATCCAGGCCAATGCCGACGATCCGAACACCGTCGACCTCGCCAAGCGCTATCCGAAAGCCCAGTCTCGCACCTTCGACGGAAACCCGCAGAAGGTGACCGAAGCCGACGCCCTGATTGCCTATCTGCAGATGCTCGGCACGCAGGTCGACTTCAAGCTCTACGACAACAAGGCCAACGTGCGCTGAGGATCACGACCATGCCAGCTGCATATAAATTTTTCGCCGAATTCGCTCAGACCTGGGGACTTCTCTACTTCCTCGCCGTCTTCCTGGCTGTGTTGATCTATGCCCTCGCTCCGTCGCGGAAGGACCGTTTCGATGCGGCCTCGCGCATGCCTCTCCAGGAGGACTGATCCCATGGCCCACGACAACAAGGAACAGGTTGACGCCATCACCGGCGTCACCACCACCGGGCATAGCTGGGATGACATCCAGGAGCTCAACAATCCGCTGCCGCGCTGGTGGCTCTGGACCTTCTATGCCAGCATCGCCTGGGCGATTGCCTATTGCATCGCCTATCCGGCATGGCCGCTGGTCTCGTCCTATACCAAGGGCGCGCTCGGATGGCAGTCCCGTGAGGCCGTGGTGGCCGATCTTGATGCTCTCAAGCAGCAGCGCTCCGGCATGACGACGAAGCTCGCCGATGCCTCGCTCGAGGAGATCAGGCGGGATCCGGAAATGTTCGCCTTTGCGCGGGCCCAGGGCAAGGCGGCCTTCGGGGATAACTGCGCCCCCTGCCACGGCGCGGGCGGCGCCGGTGCCAAGGGCTATCCGAACCTGAACGACGACGACTGGCTCTGGGGCGGTTCGCTCGTTCAGATCGAGCACACCATCCGGCATGGCGCCCGGTCGACCAGCGACCAAGGACATTCCGGCACCATGCCCGCCTTCGGTCGCGACGGGATGCTCAAGCGCGAGGAGATCTCGCATGCGGCGGACTATGTGCGCTCCCTGTCGGGCCTGTCGACGGACAAGGGAGCGAACCTGAATGCGGGCGCCAAGGTCTTCGCCGACAACTGTGCTGCTTGCCATGGCGACAAGGGTCAGGGCAATCTGGATCTCGGTGCGCCGAACCTGTCGGACAAGATCTGGCTCTTCGGCTCCGACAAAGCGACCATCGTGGAAGGCCTGATGAACGGTCGCGGAGGCGTCATGCCCACGTGGCACGGACGCCTCGACGATACGACCATCAAGGCGCTGACCCTTTACGTCCATTCCCTGGGTGGCGATCAAAGGCCCTAATCGGCTGGAAGGATGCAAGATGAGCGGCCGGAGGGCAACCTCCGGCCGCTGCTTGATTTGGATCAAGGCAGCTCAGCTCGACCCATCGTATTCCATCGTCATTCAGATCGAGACGATTGCGACAGATTCGATGGCTGACGCCCCCCTTCCTCATCCCCTAGGCGCTGCGACGGACGACGCGCCGCTCTACGCTCCCCGCAAGCAGATCTACCCCCAGGCCGTGAAGGGCCGCTATCGTACGATCAAATGGGTCGTGCTCGCCGTCACCCTGGGCATCTACTACTTCCTGCCCTTCATTCGTTGGGATCGCGGCCCCAACGCGCCGGATCAGGCCATCCTCGTCGATCTCGCCAACAGCCGCTTCTATTTCTTCTTCATCGAGATCTGGCCGCAAGAGGTCTATTACATCACCGGCCTCCTTGTGCTGGCTGCGCTGACTCTTTTTCTCATGAATGCCGTCGCGGGTCGGGTCTGGTGCGGCTATCTCTGCCCGCAGACCGTCTGGACGGATCTGTTCTACGCGGTCGAGCGCTGGGTCGAGGGCGACCGGCGCGAGCGGATGCGTCACGACAAGGAAAAGCTCACGATCGGTGTGCTCGGGCGGAAATCGCTGAAACACTTCATCTGGCTCATGATCGCCTGGTGGACCGGCGGCGCCTGGGTGCTCTATTTCGCGGATGCGCCAACCCTGGTCTATGAACTCGCGACCTTCCAGGCCTCGTTCCACGCCTATCTGTGGATCGGCATCCTCACCTTCACCACCTATACGCTCGCCGGTTTCATGCGCGAGCAGGTCTGCACCTATATGTGTCCCTGGCCGCGCATCCAGGCTGCGTTGACGGACGAATACGCCCTGAACGTCACCTACCGCTACGACCGCGGCGAGCCACGCGGCTCCGTGAAGAAGAACGAGGCCTTGAAGCTGCAGGGGCTGCCAGCGGGCGATTGCATCGACTGCAACCAATGTGTCGCCGTATGCCCAACCGGCGTCGACATCCGCAAGGGTCTGCAGCTCGACTGCATCCAATGCGGCCTGTGCATGGATGCCTGCGACAACGTGATGGACAAGATCGGCCGTCCGCAGGGCCTGATCGCCTACGACACCGACATGAACGTCCAGGCGCGCATCGAGGGCCGCCCGGAGGTGCGCCGTATCGTGCGTCCGCGCACGCTCTTCTACGCCGGCCTCATCGCCTTGGTCGGCGCGGTCATGATCGCCTCGCTTGCCATGCGCCAGAACCTCTATCTCACCGTCATGCACGATCGCAATCCGCTCTTCGTTCGCCTCTCGGACGGTTCTATCCGCAACGGCTTCACCATCCGCATCGCCAACAAGAATCTCGACGCCCGCCGCTATGCCCTCGCTATTGAAGGCCTAGCCGAGGCCAAAGTCGACGTGGTGGGCGGCGAGATCGACCAGCGCGGACGCGCTATCGTCGCCGTCGGCCCGGACCAGACCCTCGAGGCACGTGTGCTGGTCACCGATACCGCATCGACCGATGCCGACTCGACCGCACTCCGGTTCGTCCTCACCGACCTCGCCACCGGCGATACCGCCAGCACGATCGATCACTTCAAAGCTCCTTAAGGAACGACACCATGTCCACAACGGCCCCTATTGGACGGCTTTCCAGGCCCATCACGGGACGCACGGTCCTGATCTACTTCGTGTCGTTCTTCGGCATCATCTTCGCCATGAACTTCTACATGGTGCGCGTCGCCATCTCGAGCTTCAGTGGGGTCGAAACGGAAAGTGCGTATAAGGCGGGCCTGACGTTCAAGAACGATGTTGCGGCGGCCCAGGCCCAGGACGCGCGCCACTGGTCGGTCGAAGCCTCCCTGCAGCGGAGAGATGCTCCCAGCCTCATCGTTACAGCGCGGGACGCTCAGGGCCAGACGTTGACCGGTCTTGCTCCCGAGATCCGCCTTGCTCATCCGACCGACAAGCGGCGTGATGTGCCGCTTGAACTCGTCGAGCTGACCCCGGGCCAGTTCAAGAGCCTCACCCCCATGCCGGAAGGCCAGTGGGATCTCGTGATTGATCTGAAGCGCGAGACGGAAACCGTCTTCCGCTCCAAGAGCCGTATCTCGCTCTAAGGATTTTCGCGATGGCCGAGACCCTCGACCTCACCATTTATGTAAAGCGCCAGGACGACGGCACGGCCCATCTCGACCTTGCCATCGAAGGTATCGACTGCGCCGCCTGCATCGACGAGATCGAGGGCGGTTTGTGCAAGCTGCCCGGCGTCGTGGACGCGCGGCTGAACTACACCAATCATCGCCTCGCGGTGGAGTGGCGAGACGGTCAAATGTCTCCCGCAGCAGTCGTCGAGGAATTGCGACGGCTCGGCTACCGGGCTCACCCCTTCAAGTCGAGGCTGGTCGAGGAAGAAGAGGACCGCCGCGCCAAGTGGCTTCTGAAGTGCCTTGCGGTGGCAGGCTTTGCCTCCATGAACATCATGCTGCTGGCGGTGTCCGTCTGGTCAGGCAACGTGACGGACATCACGCCTGAAACCCGCGATTTCTTCCACTGGCTCGCCGCGCTCATCGCCCTGCCGGCAGTGGCCTATGCCGGGCAGCCCTTCTTCCAGAGCGCTATGGGCGCATTGCGCAACCGGCGCACCAACATGGATGTGCCCATCGTCATCGGCATCCTGCTCGCTTTGAGCATGTCTGTGGTCGAGACCATCAACTCTGCCGAGCACACCTATTTCGACTCGGTGGTCATGCTGCTCTTCTTTCTGCTCTGCGGCCGCTATCTCGATCAGGCCATGCGTCGGAAGACGCGAGCCGTGGCAAGCAACCTCGCTTCGTTCCGGACTGAGGTCGCCCATAGGATCGAGGAGAACGGCGAGATCGCCCTGATGCCCACCGCGGCCCTGAATAGCGGCGACCGGGTTCTGGTCCGCCCGGGGGAGCGCATCTCCGTCGACGGCATCGTGATATCCGGCTCGTCGGATATCGACGAGAGCCTGGTCACGGGAGAAACGGCGCACCGAGCGGTCATGGTCGACAGCCAGGTCTATGCAGGGAGCATGAACTACAACGGCACTCTTACCCTCACCGTGAGGGCTGCCGGCAAGGGCACCCTGCTCGACGAGGTCGAACGGCTGCTGGAGAATGCAGCCACCGCCAAATCGCGCTATGTGCAACTGGCGGACCGCGTGGCGAAGATCTACGCGCCGGTCGTGCATACGGCAGCCGCGATTACGGCTGTGACCTGGATCGTGACCGGTGCTTCCGTTCACGACGCGCTGCTTACAGCCATCGCGGTGCTGATCATCACCTGCCCCTGTGCCCTCGCACTTGCAGTGCCCGTGGTTCAGGTCGTCGCCTCCGGCGCTCTCTTCCGAGCCGGTGTCTTCCTTAACGCGGGCGACGTCTTCGAACGCTTGGCAAGAGTCGATACGGTCGTCTTCGACAAGACCGGCACTCTCACTCTGCCCACCATGAGCGTGGTCAACGCCGTTGACCTGCACCCCGATCTTCTCAAGGCCGCGAGCCGACTCGCCTTGTCGAGCCATCATCCACTGGCAACGGCCGTCGCGCAGATGGCAAGCGATTGCCGCCCCTACGACGACGCGACCGAGGAGCCGGGCTGCGGTGTCCGGGCCGTCGTCGACGGCCGGGAGATGCGCCTCGGCAGTCCGGCTTTCTGCGACGCGCAGGTCCTTGCAGACCAAGCCGTTGCGTCGGATCCGTTCGCGTCCGTGATCGCCTTCTCCTGGGGCGAAGAGCAGATTGTTCTGCTGGTACGGCAGGCTTTGCGCCCGGACGCCGCCGCCATCGTGCAGCAACTCAGGCAACGCGGCCTTGATTGCCGCATCCTGTCCGGCGATAGGCCCGAGGCGGTCGCGCCGATTGCCGCGGCGCTCGGCATCGCCCTCTGGCGCGGCGGCTGCAAGCCGGCCGACAAGATCGCCATGCTCGAAGACCTCAAGGCGGAAGGCCGCAAGGTTCTGATGGTCGGTGACGGCCTCAATGACGCGCCCGCTCTCGCCTCGGCCCACGTTTCGCTCTCGCCGATCAGCGCGGCCGACCTGACCCAGGCGCAGGCCGATGCCGTCTTCCTCGGCGACCGGCTTCGGCCCGTTCTGAGCACGATCGAGATCGCCTGCCGCGCCCATCGTCTGATGCGCCAGAATCTCGGCATTGCGCTTATCTACAACCTGATCGCAGTGCCGCTTGCATTCCTGGGCTTCGTCACGCCGCTCGTGGCAGCACTCGCCATGTCGGGCTCGTCGTCGCTCGTGACCCTCAACGCCCTCCGCGCGCGAGGCCGCGCCTCCAAGCCGATCCCGGAGGCGCCGCCTTCCCATCCCGTTCCGGCTGCACAAGGAGCCTGATGCATGGAAGTCCTGATCTATCTCGTGCCCATGGCCCTGCTGCTCGGCCTGTCGGGACTGGCGGCCTTCATGTGGTCGCTGAAAAGCGGCCAATATGACGATGTGCAGGGCGCGGCCGTGCGCGTCCTGTTCGATGACGACATGCGGAAATGACCTCCCTTGCCGTTGCTCCCCGGGCGGGGCAGCTCGAATGCATCTGTGAGCCGGGCACTCTGGGCGATGGAACCATCGACAGGCGAGGAACTGCCCTGCTCGCCGCAGGTTTCGCCTTCTCGGTCCTCGCACAGGTCCTGACGCTCGGCATCCTGCCCCTGGCAGGCCTCTCGCTCGCACCGACCCGCGGTCTGGCCACCCTGCCCTATGCGGCGTTCTACGTCGGCGCCGCTCTGGCGAGCCTTCCGGCGGCGCTCCTTCTCGATTCCTTCGGCCGCCGCGCCGCGTTCGCATCGGGTGGAAGCCTTGGAGCGGCGGGTGGCCTCGTTCTCGCCTGGGCGCTCGTCTCCATGCATTTCGGCGCGCTGGTGCTCGGTGCCTTCTGGCTCGGGATCGCAGGCGGGTTCAGCCTGTTCTATCGCCACGCTGCAGTGCCTGTCAGCGGCAGAGGAGCCGGTGCGCTCCTGCTCGTCTTCGGTGCGGCAACGCTCGCGAGCCTGACGGCCCCGACCCTGGCGTCCATAGCGGAGACTCTCGCTTCACACCAGGTTTTCGTCGGCACCGCGACCGCGGCCGCGCTCGCTCACATAGTGTCCCTCGCCATGACCGCATCTTTGCCCTACCGCAGGCTTCATGAGCGGGGAATCGCGGGATCTTCCCTCAAAGGATGGCGCTCGGCACTCCTGCCGACCGGTATCGGCACCCTCGGCTGGTTTGCGATGACCGCCTTGATGGGCGCAACGCCCATTGCTGTCATCGGATGCGCTCCCTCGGAAGCCGCGTTCGGTGCCGTGGCCTGGCATGTTATGGCGATGTATGCCCCTTCCCTCGCGCTTGCCGTCATCCCTCAGGCGGCCCGCCCGATCCCCTTATCCGCGACGGGGATCCTGCTGCTGATCGTGGGCGCCGCTTGCTTCGCGCTGTCCGGCACTGCCGGTGCATTCGCGGCCTCCGCCGTTCTCGTCGGAGCCGGCTGGTCCCTGGTCATGCTCGGAACCACCCTCTGGATTCATCGCAATGGCCAGGCATCGCGCTGGATCCTCGGTCTTCATGACGCAGCCCTGCTTGGGGGTGCCATTCTCGGTGCGCTCGCTGCCGGATCCCTTGCTTAGGGCCGGTTCGCGCGCGGTCTCGGGGCTCCCAAATGCACCTAAGGAAAACCCCTTAGGTATCTGACCGGAATTTTAGCCCAGCCTCTTCGGCAGTAGCCATGAACCAACGTCACCTGTTTGAGAACACGAGGGTTCGATGCACACTGCGCTCCTGGCCAAAGCCCCAACATCGCCCCTTCCGCTCGTCGCGCTGGACCTTCCGCGACTCCGCAAATCCGTTGACGTCACAGCCGTTCCCGCAGGCACCGTCCATTCCTATGCCAAGGACGAGGAAATCTTCGCCGAAGGAGACCGGGCCGCTTTCGTCTACAAGGTCCTCTCCGGCGTCGTTCGCACCTCGAAGCTTCTGAGCGATGGCCGCCGCCAGATCGATGCCTTCCATCTCGCCGGAGACATCTTTGGGATCGAGGCGGACGATGAGCACCGCTTCTGTGCCGAGGCTGTCGGCGATTGCACGATCGTTGCCTATCGCCGGAACCGTCTCGCGACCTTGACGGCGATCGATCCAGAGGCCGCGACGGACATGACAGCCGGCATGGTACGCTCCCTGGTGCGGGCGCAGAACCACATGCTCCTTCTCGGACGCAAATCGGCCCTGGAAAAGATCGCGACATTTCTTCTCGACATGGCGGATCGCACGAGCGGAAGCAACATCCTGGACCTTCCGATGTCACGCACCGATATCGCCGACCATCTCGGCCTGACCATCGAGACCGTCTCCCGCTCATTCACCCAGCTCGAGCGGCAGGGCATCATAGAGCTCATCTCGGCTCGTCGGGTCATTCTATGCAACAAGGCGGAGCTGAAGCGGCTAAATTCCTAATGACTGGCTGCCATCTCATATGGGTTGCCTGCCGCCGACCGGGATGGCACGCACTCGTCGTTGTCCGGCGGCTTCTCGACCATCTTTTCCCGGCCTACCGCATTCCCGTCAGCGAACCGATTCATTTTGCGGGAGAAGCGCTAGCTATCCCTCAACACATCATAAATGCTATCGAGCAACTCGCTGTCGTGCAGAGGCTTTTCGAGGACCCTGCTGAAGCCACAACGGGCTGCCTGCCCATAAAGATCATCGCTGATCCGGGATGCGATCAGGATCGCGGGATTGTCGATCCGGCGCTGCCGAAGCCTGCCTACCAACTCGATCCCAGTCATGCCGGGCATGTTGTAGTCGATCACAAAGCATCCATCCCGAGGCAGCTCGGGCTCGGCAAGAAGCTCGGCACCATCCTTGAACAGACGCACCGACAGGCCCTCGAGTTCGAGGGCGAACTTCAGCGAGTTTCGAACCGCCGCATCGTCGTCCACGACGATAACCGGTCCGGCGAGCTTGGACATCATGGAAGCCTGTTGATCCTCGATCGGGGCCCGAAGCACAAGCCGGAAACCGACGGCGGCATTATGCACGGCAGGGACTTTTCCCCTACTCCGGAAAATTCCTTAAGGGGCTAGCTCGGACCGATCATCAGAGCCAAGCGGACAAGCTCAGACAGGCTCTTGGCCTGCATCTTCGTCATGACATTGGCCCGATAGATCTCCACGGTCCGGGGACTGATTCCGAGATCATAGGCGATCACCTTGTTCGCCTTGCCTGCCACGAGTCCATCGAGGACCTGGCGCTCGCGCTCGGACAGGGCGTCGAAGCGCGCCTGAATCTGCGCAACCTGGGCTCCGTGTTGGCTGTCTTTTTCCTGACGGGACAAGGCCGCCCGGACCGTTGTCAGAAAAACCTCGTCGCTGAAAGGCTTTTCGAGAAACTCGAGAGCGCCTTCCTTCATGGCCTCGACCGCCATCGGCACATCGGCATGCCCCGTGATGACGATGATCGGCAAGGCCATGCCGCGATCCTTCAGGCGCCGGATCAGTTCGATGCCGTCGATACCCGGCATGCGGACATCCGTGACAATGCAGCCTTCGGCTCCGCTCGGCAGATTGTCGAGAAACGCGGAGGCGGATTCATGCAACTGGACGGGAAGCCCCTCGGAGGCGAGCAGAAAGGCCAGTGACTTGCGCACCGCAACGTCATCGTCAACCACGTGCACGGCAACATCACTCGGCATCTGAGATCTCCTCTCTCCTGACGGCTCTCAGCGTGAAGCGGAACATCGTTCCCTCGCCCCGGTTCGACTCTGCCCAGATTTTGCCGCCATGGGCCTCGACGATCGTCCGGCAGATCGACAGACCCACTCCCATGCCATGTTTCTTGGTGGTGACGAAAGGCTGAAAGAGCTGAGCCGCCACTTCGGGAGCGAGCCCCGGACCGGTGTCCTCGACGCTCAGTTCGACATGGGCGTCGTCGACAAGCCGCGTGGCGACCTTGAGCTCTCGGTGGGAGGTTTCCTGCATCGCCTCGAGGGCGTTGCGGATGAGGTTCAGCAGAACCTGCTGGATCTGGATCCGGTCGGCCAGCACGAACGGCGCGTTCGGATCGAAGTCGAACGCAACTCGAACACCCTGCTCCTTGGCCCCCACAAGAGAGAGTGCGCTCGCCTCTTCGATGAGCTTCGGCAGGCTTTCGATATGGCGCTCGCTCTCGCCGCGTGCCACGAACTCACGCAGGTGACGGATCACCTGCCCCGCCCGCAGGGCCTGCTCCCCAGCTTCGTTGACAGCGCCGCGGAGCATGGGCACCGCTTCGCCTTCCATCCGCTCCAGGATCCGGCGGCATCCCTTGAGATAATTGGTAATCGCGGTCAGCGGCTGGTTGATTTCGTGAGCGAGTGTCGACGCCATCTCGCCGAGCGCAGTAAACCGTGACATGTGGACGAGTTCGGATTGCAGCTCCTGCAGACGGGTCTCCGTCTGCTGTCGCTCCGTCAGATCCCGGATGAAGCCGGTAAAGTAGCGGATGCCGCCCGAACGCATCTCGCCGACGGCGAGCTCCATGGGAAATGTCGAGCCGTCCTTGCGTTGACCGACGACCACACGCCCGATCCCGATGATCCGCCGTTCCCCCGTTCGGCTGTAGCGCTGCATGTAGGAATCGTGCTGCTCGCGATAAGGTGCCGGCATGAGCATCTTGACGTTCTCGCCGATGACCTCTTCCGGCGGATAGCCGAACAGCCGCACGGCAGTGGCACTGAAGGATTGGATCCGCGCTTCCTCGTCGATCACCACCATGGCGTCGGGAACCGTCTCCAGGATCGATCGCAGATGAGCTTCGCGGGTCCTCAGGGCTTCCTCTGCGGTGATCCACTCGGTGATGTCGCGGATGATCAGGGCAAAGCCGGCTTCTTCGGTGCCATGCCCGGCAATGGGTGCGATCGTCATTCTCGCCATGAACGCCGGCTCGCCCTTGCGGGCGCAAAGTCCCTGCACCTCGTGACGTCCGTCTGTGCGTGCCAATTGAAGGTCCCGGTCGAAGCTGCCCGCTTCATGGCCTTCCGGCAGATACAGGATTGCAGCCGGACGCCCGAGCACATCGCTCACACTCCATCCAAGAATTTCCTCGGCACCTCTGTTCCAGCTCGCAATGTTGCCACGCGCGTCGAGCAAGAGAAGAGCCGTATCCGTCATCGCATGAATGAGAAGTTCGGCGGCCATGCCTGGAGAGCGCGGCCGCTCTGCGTCGAAACCTGTGTCTGTCACGTGTCCCTCTCAATGCGGGACGCAGCATAGCAGCGTCCGCCCAAGTTCCAACTTCCTCGCACTCGCCTGGCATCCGACCGGTTTTCTCCTCTCCATTTACCGCTCAGGTTCAATTCCCTCTTGCCAAAAATTTTTTGATCTTTATATCGGCGCGACCTTGGTGCGTTGGTCTCGTGTGAGCGGGCTGTGCCGGGGTGATTTTCCGACAGGTCGGTGTGCAGGCTTGTCCGGGTTCGTTGAGCCCGGGAGGCGTCGTCCGGCGTTTTGTCGGCGGGCCGGGTCGGTGCGATCCGGCTTTTCCATGAGCGGTTGCGGGTTCGACGGGGTCGGATGCGGTGATCGGCTCCTCTGGTGCTCTTTTCCGGCAGCGGCCGCAGGTCATTTTGGCCCGGCGGCAAGGTCAACGCAGAAACAATACTGTTTTTGCGAACGGGATTACTTTGTCTCGACCTGAGCGAGGCGAAGATCGACTTCGAGAAAACTTCAAAAACTTTCTCGAACCCGGTTGACACCGGAACGGACAGGGCCTAGATCAGGGCCATCGGCGGCGCGGTTCTGATGGGCTGGCGCCGGGGACTTTAAGGGATCTGGCGGTTCGCGAGGACGGCCGGGGCGC
>NZ_JAERQD010000075.1 GCF_016735695.1 Microvirga zambiensis WSM3693
CGCGTGACAGCCGCAGGGGGCAATTTTGGACGCCGATCCCCCACCTCAGAGGGTCAACATTGCATGCCGAAACACAGCCGGGTTCTCGGTGAACAGCATCGCCCGTGTCACGCCTTCCTCAGTTGACCGCGCCGATAGAGGAATTCGCAACACAGACCTTGGACCGACTCAGGAACCGCGCGCTGAAGCGTGGCAAGAACCTGACGGAATTGTCCGACGAGGCGCGGCATGACGTGCGGATCGCCCTGAAGAACCTGCGTTACGGCGCCGAATTTTACCGCGGACTGTTCGGCCGTCGCCGGGACCAACAGGGTTACCTGCGCACGGTTTCGAAGCTGCAAGATCTGCTCGGTGCCCACAACGATGCCGTGACTGCTAAGCAGTTCCTGAGTGAACTGGCAGCCGTGAATGCCGTCGGTTTCGAGAAGGCATCGGGGTTCATTCTCGGCTGGCAAGCGCGGGGCACTACCCTGGCCGATGACGCGTTGGGGGCGGCCTGGAAGACATTCAAACGGGCCAAGCCGTTCTGGGGCTGATCGGGCGCGTCCAACCGCTACCCGTCACTGGCTGCGCTGTTGCCACGGAGCGGGAGCGAGCGGAGGGCGTGCTTAGTGTCTGCCAAGCGGCTTGCCTAGGTCGATTTCAGGGGATGTGCCGCTTCGACGCTCTCTCGATCCTCACAATCTTCACGTGTCGGTTTCCAGTCGTGTAACCCTGCGCATGAGGCGGTCGTCTGGCATGTGGATGAGTTCGCGGGCGACAACGAGGAATTGATCCTCGCCGAGGTCGAGCTGGAGCATCCGGATCAGTCGGTCGACCTGCCATCATGGGTGAGCGAGGAAGTCACTCACGATCAGCGGTAGCGGAACTCGCGGCTCGTGGACAATCCCCAGGATGAAACATCAAACGAACGTGAGTGCTCGGAACGAGCGAAGTGAGCGTCTCGGTGCCCGGTCCGACGGCGGCACCGTCCCGGTCCAAGCGATGGTC
The DNA here is from genome assembly GCF_016735695.1 of Microvirga zambiensis WSM3693. GTDB lineage: Bacteria > Pseudomonadota > Alphaproteobacteria > Rhizobiales > Beijerinckiaceae > Microvirga > Microvirga zambiensis. The sequence goes on from NZ_JAERQD010000075.1 coordinate 991, forward strand.
GTCTCAAGTTCCGTCCGTTCCTATCGAACCGCGATGCCCAACCAGTTCTTGGCGGCTCCGAGACTGTCGAAGGTATGCTCCGGCTCGGTGAAGGGTGTCGGCAGCTCGACGGTGAGCATTTCTTCCAACAGCTCAACAGTCCACGTCGTCGTCGCGGAATGGCCCCCGTTATTCACGAGGCTCGCAATCACGGTCCCGTGCCGGAGGACGTCGTAGCTGCCAGGGGCCAGCCGTTGCAGTTCATACGCCATTCCGAGGCCCCTTCATGATTCTCGTGCCAGCATAGCCGGACGCCATGACGGATTCACTCCGTTTCCGTAACCCGGTTATGGATCGCTTGGATTGCGCTCGCCAACAAGCGGTTGCCCCCTGCGACCTGCTCACGACGGCAGCGGCTTGCCGGCCTGCTCCTGGACGATGTACTCCGCGTACCAGTCCGGCCAGTTCTCGTCGTGCTGCCCACCGGTTCGCTTCTCGTGCTCCCCATGCGCGGACGCAGCGCGGCGGAGTGCGGCCGCGAGATCCGCCACGGAGATGAATGGCGTGCTCTCCGCGTCCACGCGCCCGGGCAGCCGCGCTGTGACCTCCTGCAACAGCCAGCCGTTGCCGTCCGGATCGCTGAACGTGGCGAACGAGTTGTAGCTGCGCCGCTCCGGGTCCGGTCCGCTCAATGGGCCCTCCCCGATCGCCGCGCGGTGGAACACCTCGCTGACATTGGCGCCGCGAGCGGCGAGATCGGCGCGCGCCGCCGCGATGTCGTCGACGACGAGATACATTCGCTGTGCCGAACCCGGCTCCGCCGATGTCACGCCCATACCGAAGTGGATCGAGCACGGCGATCCCGGGGCGTGAACTGGACGACACGGAATGCATCGCCTTTGACGAAGTCGGCATCGAGCCGCCATCCCAATCCACCGTAGAAGGTCTTGGCACGCTCGACATCCGCAACGGGGATGACGATGACCTCAAGCTTCAAGGCGACCGCCTGCGGGCCTGGAGCGTCTGCTGCGGGCCTGTCGCGTACCTGGGTATCGGTATCGCTCATGAATGCCTCCTTCGGTTGGATGCCAAGGGAACGACGACGCATGGCCACTCGTGAGCCACGCTCACGCCGGCTGCTTCAACACGGCAGGATCGACGGGCAGCCGCCGCAGGCGCTTGCCCGTCGCCGCATGGATCGCATTGGTCACCGCGGGCACGATGGCGGAGGTTCCCGCCTCGCCCATCCCGCCGGGTGGTTCGGCACTCTGGATGATATGGACATCGATCATCGGCGCCTCGTTCATCCGCAGCATCTCGTAGGTGTCGAAGTTCGCCTGCTCGACCCGTCCGTCCTTGAGTGTGATCGCGCCATGGAGTGCCGCCGTGATGCCGAAGATGACGGCGCTCTGGATCTGGGCCCTGACGGTATCGGGATTGACCACGATGCCGCAATCGACCGCGCAGACGACCCGTCGGACGCGGACCTCGCCGTCCTTCGAGACCTCGACCTCGGCCACCTGGGCCAGATAGGTCGCGAAAACCGATTGCAGCGAGACACCGCGCCCCGTCCTGTCCGGCAATGGCTGCCCCCAATCGGCCTTGTCCGCCGCCAGCGCCAGCACCGCCTTGGCCCGTGGGGCCCGATCGAGAAGGGCGAGCCGGTACGCGACCGGGTCCTGCCCGGCCGCTGCTGCCAGCTCGTCCATGAAGCTTTCCGTCACGAACACGTTGTGCGACGGTCCGACGCTGCGCCAGAAGGCGGTCGGGATACCTGGGGGTTCCACCCGTACATATTCGACGTGGACGTTCGGAAGATCATAGGCCAGGTCGATTGCGCCTTCGGTGGTATCGGGATCGAGACCGTTGTTGAACGCTGGCGGCAGCCACCGGGCAATGACCGACGATCCGGCGAAGCGATTGTTCCAGGCGACCGGCCTGCCTTTCCCGTCGAGGCCAGCGGAGATCCGGTCGAACCAGGCAGGTCGGTACATGTCGTGCTGGATGTCCTCTTCACGCGTCCAGACGACCTTGACGGGACCCGCGACCTGCCGGGCGATCTGCACCGCCCGCGCGACGCCGTCGGCCTCGAGGCGCCGTCCGAATCCGCCGCCGATGAGATGATTGTGGACGACCACCTTGTCCAACGGCAGTCCGGCAGTGCTCGCCGCCGCGGCCTGCACCCGTGCGAGGGCCTGGGTGCCGACCCAGATCTCGCACCCGTCTGGGCGGACATCGACCGTGCAGTTCATCGGCTCCATCGTGGCGTGCGCCAGGAACGGAAGCTGGTATGACGCTTCGATCCTGCTGGCGGCGCTCGCCATGGCCTGAGTGACATCTCCGGTGTCCTGCGCCACCGCACCGGATCGGAGCGTCGCCCGTTCGAGCTCGGCCATGATCGCATCGGTGTCGAGCGCGGCGTGCGGACCGTCGTCCCATTCGATCGACAGCGCCGCCAATCCCTTCTTCGCCGCCCCCATGTGATCGGCCACGACGGCAACGGCATCGTCGAGCCGCACGATCTGACGCACGCCCGCGACCGCCATGGCGGCGGTGTCGTCCACGCTCTTCAGGCGGCCGCCGAAGACGGGCGACTGGGCCAGGGTGGCGATCCTGACCCCCGGAGGACGGGCATCGATACCGTAGACGGCCGTTCCGTTGACCTTCGCCGGCGTGTCCAGACGCTTGGCCGGAGTACCAATGAGCCGAAACTCCCCGGGACGCTTGAGCACGACGTTCTCGGGCACCGGCATGCGGGCGGCATCGGCGGCCAATTCGCCGTAGGTGTTCCGTCTTCCCGTCGGGGAGTGATGAACCTCACCGGCCTGGGCCTGGCAGGACGCCAGATCGACACCCCATCGCCTCGCCGCAGCCTCTACCAGCATGAGCCTGGCAGTCGCGCCAGCCTGGCGCAGCGGCTGCCAGGCGGCGCGGATCGCGTTCGAGTTGCCGGTCGCCTGCACACCAAGCAGGGGATTGGCATACAACCGCTCATCCGGCGGCGCATGCTCCAGCGTTATCTGGTGCAGCCCGACCTCCAGCTCCTCGGCGATCAGCATCGGGATGGCGGTATAGGTACCCTGGCCCATCTCGACGTAGGGCATGGTCAGGATGATGCGTCCGTCGCCGCCGATGCGGATGAACGCATTCGGCACGAACTCGCTGGAGTCAGCCGCTTCGGCCGCGTTGTCAGCGCACGGCAGGCGCAGGCTCAGCATCAAGCCTCCGCCGGCGGCCGCGGCAACCTGGAGAAACCTGCGCCGGGAGAGCTGGTACACCGAGCCGGCCTGTTCCGGATCGGCTGGGCGGGATGTCGCGTGATTGAGGGCCATGGTCAGCCTCCGTGTCAGATCGATTCCGCGGCCTGCTTGATTGCCTCGCGGATGCGAAGATAGGTCCCGCAGCGGCAGATGTTGCCCGACATGGCGTCGTCGATATCGGCATCGGTCGGGCGCGGGTTGCCGGCCAGGAACGCCATGGCGGACATGATCTGGCCGGACTGGCAGTAGCCGCACTGGACGACCTCGCGATCGAGCCAGGCCTTCTGGACCCTGGCGCCCAGGGCCGTCGCGCCGATGGCCTCGATGGTCGTGATCTCGGAGTTGCCGATGCTGTCGACCGGGGTGACGCAAGACCTCGTGGCGGCACCATCGACGTGCACGGTGCAGGCGCCGCAGAGCGCCATGCCACAGCCGAACTTGGTGCCCGTCATGCCGAGCACGTCGCGCAACACCCAGAGAAGCGGCGTGTCACCCTCGACCTCGACATTGTGCATGTTTCCGTTGACTTTGATCATGAAGGTCATGGGGTCCTTACCTTCCGCCGTTCGCGGCAAACGCCAGTGCTTTCCCAGTCATGCCCGATCAGCATCCACCACGGCCCTGGCGAAGGCCTGCGGCGCTTCCTGGGGCAGGTTGTGACCAATCCCGCCCGTGATCAGGCGGTGCTCGTACCTGCCGGTGAACTTGCCCGCATAGGCTGTCGGATCGGGGTGAGGTGCGCCGTTGGCGTCACCTTCCAGCGTGATCGTCGGCACGGCGATGGCCGGAAAGGCGGCAAGGCGCCGTTCCAGGGCGTCGTGCTCCGGATCCCCTTCCGCCAGGCCAAGCCGCCAACGGTAATTGTGGATCACGATGGCGACGTGATCCGGATTGTCGAACGCCGCTGCGCTGCGCGCGAACGTGGCCTCGTCGAACGCCCATTTCGGCGACGCGAGCTGCCAGATGAGCCTGGCGAACTCGCGCCGATACCTGTCGTAGCCGGCGCGGCCGCGTTCGGTCGCGAAATAGAACTGGTACCACCATTCAAGCTCGGCCTTCGGCGGCAGCGGCATTCTGCCGGCCTCCTGACTGCCGATCAGATAACCGCTGACGGATACCATCGCCCTGCACCGCTCCGGCCGGAGCACAGCGACTATGTTGGCCGCCCGCGCTCCCCAATCGAACCCGGCAAGCGTCGCCCTCTCTATCTTAAGCGCATCCATCAGTGCGATGATATCGACGGCGAGTGCCGACGGCTGACCGTTGCGAAACGTTCCACCGGACAGAAAGCGGGTCGAGCCGTACCCACGCAGGTAAGGCACGATCACCCGGTAACCCGCCGATGCCAGCATCGGGGCGACATCGACGAAGCTGTGAATGTCGTAGGGCCAGCCGTGCAGGAGAAGGACCACGGGACCATCGGCTGGCCCCGCTTCCGCGTATCCGACGTTCAGTTCGCCGGCATCGATCTGCTTCAGCGGCCCGAACGGCATGTTTGTGCCCGGCCCGCGTGCCCCGTCCGCCTGGGCCTGCGCCGAACCCATCGTGAGGAGTTCAGTGCCTGCAACGGTCATGGCCATCAGGCTCAGCAAGCGGCGACGCTCATGGTTGGCTCCTGCGGACATTGGCTTCCTTCCTCAAGCGCAAAGATGTGAAAGCTGCCCGGACTTCCCCGGTGATGAGCTCCGGTGAGCAACTCAGCCAACCGATTTCGCCTCGGCATGTAATGACGCGATCAATTCGGCGGTGGTCAGGATGGCATGGGCGTAGGTCGGCCCATTGAGCTTGTGCGCGGCATGCATCATCTCGGGCGAGTAGGCGGCCGTCGCATCCGTGACCAGGGTGACGTGATAGCCCAGCTCCATGGCGAAGCGGCCGGTGGACTCGATGCAGGTGTTGGCTATCAGGCCAATGAGGATCACTCTCTCGACCCCGTGCTGCTTGAGCTGCTGGTCGAGGTCGGTGTTGGCGAAGCCGCTCTGGGCCCAATGCTCCTTGATGATGACGTCGCCCTCGCGCGGCCCGAATTCCGGATGCCACTCGCCGCCCCAGGTGCCAACGGCGCAGAGTTGGCTTGCGCCGGACCTGATTTGAGAGGGATTGACATGCTTCCAGCGCCGGTAGTCTCCAGGGCCCCAGCGATGATGAGGCACGATGAAGACCTGGATGTTCCTCTCTCGGACGGTCGCGACGATGGCCTTCAGGTTGTCGATCAGGCCAACCTGCTCCGCGACGTCCTTCACCCGCGGCCACAGCTTTCCGCCCTCGGAGAGAAAGTCGTTATAGGGATCGACGAACAGCAAGCCGGTCCGGGTGGGGTCGTAGGCTGGTCTCGTCATTCAGAACCTCCCGCGGATTGATCATCACGTTCTCGCCCTGTCGAAGTCGACGCCTTCAGTTCGATTGGCGGAGTGGCCTGAACGCGTCCCTGAGCTCGGCGCTGAACAGTTTGGGCTGTTCCCAGGCCGCGAAGTGGCCGCCCCTGTCGACCTCGTGGAAGTAGATCAGGTTGCGATAGGCACGCCGGGCCCATGTCTCCGGAGCGCGATAGCTTTCGCCCGGAAAGACCGTGATCGCCACCGGCAAGGAGATCTCGTCCGTTTTCTGTCCCGCCGCAATGGCAGGGCTGCCTCCGCCCGTCTCCCAGTACAGGCGCCCGGCCGAGGTCGCGGTGTTCGTCAGCCAGTACAACGAGACTTCGTCCAGGACCTCATCCGGCGACTTTTCGGGATCGCTGCCGTCATAGGTCCATTTCGTGAAGCCTGGATGCCCGAGCATCCAGGCGGCGAGGCCGGCAGGTGAGTCCGTGACGGCATAGCCGATCGTCTGCGGCCGCGTCCCCATCATCACGGCATAGGACCGATTCCCCATCTTCGCTGCTGCGCTGAGCTCGTCGAAGGTCATGCGTTCCTTCTCGGACAGTCCGGCCGGCGCAGGCCCGCCGACCGCGAGCGCCGCAGCCGCCTCCGGTGGGACGATCGCCGGCAGGTTAATGTGGATGCCGAGCAGGCCGGACGGCGCCAAGCGCGCCAAAGCGCTGGAGACCGGGGAGCCCCAGTCGCCGCCCTGGGCGACATAGCGGGTGTAACCGAGGCGCTTCATCAGCTCCGCCCAGGCTCGTGCAATGCGGTCGGGCCCCCAACCGGTGTCCGTCGGCTTGCCGGAGAAGCCGTAGCCCGGCATCGACGGGATCACCACGTCGAACGCGTCCTCCGCGCGGCCGCCATGGGCCGTCGGATCCGTGAGCGGGCCGATGACCTTGAGCTGCTCGAGCACCGAGCCCGGCCAGCCATGGGTGATGATCACTGGCAAGGCGTTCGGCTGCCTCGAGCGGACATGGATGAAGTGGATGTCGACGCCGTCGATCCGGGTCACGAATTGCGGGTAGGCATTCAGCTTCGCTTCCGCCTTGCGCCAGTCGTAATCGCTGCCCCAATACGCAACGAGCGGCTTGAGCTTCGCGAGTGGAATGCCCTGCGACTGGTCGTTGACCGTCTCCCGGTCGGGCCAGCGTGTCGCCGCAATGCGGCGGCGGAGATCGGCCAGTTGCTCGTCCGGTATTGCAGCCTGGAACGGTCGGATCGCGGTGTCCTGGCTCACGGCACCGGCCGGAGCGGTTTGCGCGGCCGGGGACGCCGGGGGCCAGCCGACGGCGAGCGTGATTGCCGACATGGCGAGGAGTTTCGCAACAGGAGGCATCAGGCGGGACATCGTCATTCTCCTTGGCGGTCGAAACAAACCACGCGGTACAGGAGCGACGCCGACAAGGGTTAGGGACCGGAAGCGGCCTCTTGGGAGCCTGGTCGAACACACGACTTAATGCAAGTGAACAGGATACGCCTCTGACACTGGGTGACAAGCGAAGGGACATTGGGATCGCGAGCCCTATACCTTAGGTGTGCAACCGAACCCCAGGCCCCACCGGCGCCGGAATACCGAAAGGTCCATCGCACGACCTGCCGATTTCGAGGGAACCCGTCCATGGCTGATCGCGTCCACAACGTCCTGTTTCTCTGCACGGCCAATGCAGCCCGCTCGGTTCTCGCCGAGGCGCTCCTGAACGATCTCGGCAGGGGCCGGTTCCGCGCCTACAGCGCCGGGAGCCGGCCGCTCGGCAGCATCAATCCCTACGCGCTCAATCTCCTGCGCAACTTCGGCCACGACACCTCGGCCTTGCGCCCGAAGAGCTGGGATGAGTTCGCCACACCCGTCGCACCGCAGATGGATCTCGTGTTCACCGTCTGTGACAGCGCGGCCAATGAACCCTGCCCGGTCTGGACGGGTCATCCGACGACCGCGCACTGGGGCGTTCCCGATCCCAAGGCCGCCACGGGATCCGAGGCCGAGATCGCGCTCGCCTTCGATGACGCCTATCGCATGCTGCGGCGCCGGATCGAACTCCTGCTGGCGCTCCCGATCGGATCCATCGATCAACTCACTCTCGAGGAAAGCCTGCGGGAGATCGGGAAGTCCGATCCCGATGTCCGCCCTGCCCACGAGCAGACCATCCAGTGAGCGGACGGATCAGCATGGGCGGTCCGCGCCTTCATTCGGTCCAATCGAAATCGTCTTCCCGGGCATTCAGCATCGCGGCCAGGGTATGCAGACCAGTATCGAGCTGATCCATCGTCGGCGCCGCCAGCGCCAGCCTGACGGCATTCGGGGCATGGCCCGGCGTGACGGCGAAGGTTGTGGACGGCGTCAACGCGATGTCGCGCCGGGCCGCGGCCGCGACAAAGGTCTGCGAGCGCCAATGGGCCGGCAGCATCAGCCACAGATGGTAGGATTTTTCGTTCGTCTGGATCTCGAAGGCCGAAAGCCGATCGGCCACCAATTTCTGACGTGCGCGGGCATCGAGGCGCTTCAGTCGCGAGAGCTCGGCAACGACGCCCTCATTCATCAGCCGCTCCGCCGCGGCCAAGGCGAAGCCCGAGGCAGTCCAACCGCCTGACCGGACCGACGTCCTCACGCTTTCACGCAGCCGCTGCGGCGGCACGATGAAGCCAAGCGCCAAGCCGGGCGCGATCTTCTTGGAGAGGCTGTCGATGACGATGCAGGAGTCCGGCGCGAGCGCAGCAAGCGGCGGCTCGTCGTCGAGAAAGCCGTAGACATTGTCCTCGATCACCGGAAGGTCGAGCGTCTCGACGACGCGCACGAGATCGGTCCTGCGGCCTGCGGGCATCGTCATTCCCAGGGGATTGTGGACTGCCGGCTGGACGTAGATGGCCGAGAGATGGGCCTCACGGTGCGCCTTCTGCACCGCGTCCGGCAGGACACCGTCCTTGTCCATCGCCAGCGGCACCAGCGCAATCCCGAGCCGGGCGGCGATCCCCTTGATGAAGGGGTACGTCAGGGCCTCCACGCCGCAGCGGCCGCCCGTGGGAACGACCGCGGCGAGCGCGGCGGCGATGCTCTGCCGGCCGTTGCCCGTGAAGACGAGTTGCTCCGGGGAGACGGACCATGCGCACTGCGACAGGTGTTTGGCGGCGACGCTCCTGACCGCCGGCGTGCCGACGCTGGTCGCCTGTCGTAAGGCGGCATCGAGCGCCTCGGATGTCTCCAGGCCCTCCAGGCTTTTCGCAATGAGCGCCGTCTGATCGGGAAGCAACGGGTAATTGAATTCCAGATCAATCCGGATGCCGCGCGGTTCGCCGGGCGCCGCTACGCCTTGCTTGGCCTCGCCCGCGACGAAGGTGCCCCGGCCGACCTCGCCGACCACGAGGCCGCGGCGCAGCAGCTCCGCATAGACGCGGCTCGCCGTGGAGGCTGCGATCCCGCGCTCGTAGGCGAAGCTGCGCTGGGGCGGCAAGCGGTCGCCCGGCTTGAGGGTGCCGTCGGCGATCTCCGCGGCGATGGTGTCGGCCAGCTTCAGGTATTCGGATGTCGACATAATTGCACCGAGAGCAATGTTTTGATTGCTCCGAGTATCATAGGGGAGCATTCTGCCTGCATCAACCCGATTGTACCGGGAATGGCGTTGAGCCTCGTGGCCAAGGACCAGGCGGTAGCGCACGAGGTGCTCACGCCGACGGCGCCGCATTGCCGCGAAGCAAGCCCTGGAGACCAGACATGTCCGCAACCCTTTCGACGATCATCCACCCTGCCGCAGCGACGAGCCCCGGCTCAAGCCTTCGGACGGCCACCGCCTACTGGAAGCGGATCAGGCGCCATTTCGTCGATCGCGCGGCCATAGCGCACCTCCGCGACCTCGATGACGACGCACTCCGGGACATCGGCCTCGCCTATTCCGAGATCGAGGCGGCGGTCCGCGGCTTCATGACGGCTCCGAACCGGACGAGGCTATGATGATCGCCGTCCCGGCCGCGCCGGAGCTGACGGCGGCCACGATCCTGGTCGTGTTTGCCGGCGTCTTCCTGATCTGCTTCATGAAGGGTGCGTTCGGCGGCGGCTTCTCCATCGTCGGCATTCCGCTGCTGTCGACCGTGATGGATCCGGTGACCGCCGGCGGCCTTCTCGCACCGTTGCTGGTGGCGATGGACCTGTTCGCCTTGCGCTACTGGAAGCCCGCGACATGGTCGAAGCCGGACCTCATACGGCTGTTGCCGGGGCTCGTGATCGGGATCGGGTTCGGCTTCCTGCTGTTCCGCGCTCTCGACCATCGCGCCATCGCGATCGTGATGGCCGCGGTTACCCTGGCCTTCGTCGGCCTGTGGCTCGTGGGCGGCGCGAATGTCACGATCCGTCCGCGGTCGTCACCGAAGGCGGTCGCGGCCGGCGTCGCATCGGGCATCAGCACCATGGTGGCGCATTCGGGCGGACCGCCGCTCGCGATGTATCTGCTGCCGCTCGGCCTCAGCAAGGACGTCTATGCGGGAACGACGAGCCTGTTCTTCACGGTCGGCAACGCGACCAAGGCGGTGCCGTGGCTGCTGCTGGTGCGACCGGCGGGTATTGATTGGGAACTGATGGCAGCCTGCCTGCTCGCCATCCCCAGCGGCGTCTGGCTCGGTTGGCGGTTTCACGGAAGGTTGGACCAGCGCGAGCTCTATCGGGCCTGTTACGGATTGCTGGTCGTGACGGCGTTGAAGCTGTTGTGGGATGGTGTGTCCGGCTATTTCGCTTGAATCGAGACCGCTTCTGTCTGCGGCGGGTCGCGCCCATGTGGCAGTGGTGTCATCCAGGAGATACTTTGATCCTGATCATGAAGGGACCCGGCTCCAATGGCTAACCAAACACGGGATTCTCTGTTTCTGGACGATCTGCACGTCGGCCAGACCTTCACGAGCCCATCGCACGGACTGGATGCGGAACAGATCAAACGGTTCGCGCGAGAGTTCGACCCGCAGCCCTTTCACCTCGATGAGGCCGCCGCCGCCCGATCGCTCTTCGCCGGCCTTGCTGCCAGCGGCTGGCACACGGCCGCCGTCACGATGCGATTGCTCGTCAGCGGCGGCGCGCCCATCGCCGGCGGCCTCATCGGCGCGGGGGGTGAGATCGCGTGGCCCAAGCCGACCCGTCCCGGCGACGAACTTCATGTCGTCAGCGAGGTCATGGAGATCATTCCCTCCCGTTCGAAGCCGGACCGCGGCATCGTGGTGTTGCGGAGCGAGACCCGCAATCAGCGCGGCGAAGTCGTTCAGGTGCTGACGTCGAAGCTCGTGGTTCCGCGGCGCCCGTCCACCTCGGCACCTGACTCAGGCCGGTGAGCTACCGGCCACGGTGCGATCGCGACGGCAGCCGTTCAGGAACAGGTTTGCGCACATCCTGGCCCGCGCGGCGATCTCGTCCGCATCGGGTGCGGGACGCTGCCCCAGCATCACGGCACGCTGCGGCTCCATGACCATCATGCCGCGCAACATATCGGCGGCGACACCGGGATCGTCGAGGGCGATCAGCCCCCGGTCGCATTGCCGCCTGAGCCAGCCCTCGATGGCCTCCCGGGTGCGCCGGAAGGCGCCCTCGTAGAAGGCCGACCCGAGTTCCGGAAAGCGGTCGCTCTCACTGGTGACGAGCCGGGTGATGGCGATGACTTCGCCATCAAGGGCCAGAGTGCCATACGCGCCCAGTATGCGCTCGAGCGCCGCCTCGAGCGCGAGGGTGCCGACTTTGGTCTCGTCGATGGCCAGCATGAACCGGCCGATCCGTTCGGAGCACATGCTCTTGAACAGATCCGCCTTGGTCGGGATCAGGCGGTACATCGTCTTGGTCGAGACGCCGGCCCGCTGGCCCACGGCCGCCATCGTGGTCGAGGCGTAGCCGTTTGTCCGGAACTCCAGCGAGGCGGCCTCGAGGATCAGGTGCCGGGTCTCCTCATCGGAGCGGATCGGCGGACGCCCACGGGATCGTCGGACAGCATGCTCATTTTGTCGCATGACCATTTTCCAAAATACCGTTGACGGATGCCGCCGCCAAGCGCATTTTAGAAAATAATAGTTTTCCATAAAAAAGCCAAGTGCATTTGGGGGTTCGCGGGATCGAAAGGACCCGAACGATGACCCAGCATCCGACAGCCTTCACCATCGAGAAGGCAATCCCGGCCGCCGAGGCGGTGCCCGACCTGGTGCCACCACGCGAGCTCCGCGCTCCCACTCCGGAGCCGAAGTCCCCGCCGACTGGCGATGTCGCCAGCTCACCCCGCAAGCGCTCCGTCCGCAAGCTGTTGCTCATCGGCGCGAGCCTGGTCGCCGTCGCCGGCGCCGCGGACTTCGGCTGGCGGTACTGGAGTGTCGGGCGCTTCCACGTCTCGACCGACGACGCCTACGTCAAGGCCGACAGCACCACGATCGCCCCGAAGGTCCCCGGCTACATCGCCTCCGTGCTGGTGGGCGACAACGAGGCCGTGACGGCCGGCCAGACCCTGGCCCGCATCGACGACCGCGACTACAGGGTCGCGCTCGAGCAGGCCGAGGCCGATGTCGCGGCCGCCAAGGCCAACATCGGCAGCAAGCAGGCCGCGATTGCCGCCCAGCAGTCGGCGATCGAAGCGGCCAAGGCCACCATCGCGGTCGACGAAGCCAACGAGACCTTCGCCGAGCAGGAGGACAAGCGCTACGCCGAGCTTGCCGCCAAGGGCTACGGCAGCCTTCAGAATGCGCAGCAGGCGGCCGCGCGCATCGCCGCCGCCCGTGCCTCGGTCGTGCGCGCCAATGCGGCCCTCGCCAGCGCAACGCGACAGCTCGACGTGCTCCAGGCCGAGCTCGGGCAGGCGCAGGCCGCCCTCGGCCGCGCCGAGGCGGTGCAGGACCAGGCGCAACTGAACCTCTCCTACACCGCGATCGTCACGCCGATCGATGGCGTGATCGGCAACCGCACGCTGCGGGTCGGCCAATACGTCCAGGCCGGGACGCAGCTCATGGCCGTGGTCCCGACGCAAGCGGCCTATATCGTCGCCAACTACAAGGAAACGCAGCTCACCGACGTGCGCGCCGGTCAGCCGGTGAACGTCGAGGTCGACACCTTCCCCGGCCGTGTCTTCCGGGGGCGCGTCGACAGCCTCTCGCCTGCGAGCGGCCAGGAATTCGCGCTGCTGCCGCCGGACAACGCCACCGGCAACTTCACCAAGGTGGTCCAGCGCATCCCGGTGAAGATCGTCCTCGACACCGGCGCTCCCCTCGCGGTCGTGCTGCGCCCGGGCATGTCGGTCTATCCGACGATCGACACCAAGGCCGAGGCCACGCGCATCGCGTCCGTTCCCGACCGCAACAGCTAGGACCTGAACGACCCACGCAGGAGACATGTCATGTCCACCGCGACACCGACGATGATACTGCACACTCCCCGCCCCGCGCCGGCGGCCGCCACCCCGTCCGACAAGGCGAGCCTCACCTCCTGGATCGCCGTCCTCGCCGGCATGATCGGCGCGTTCATGGCGATCCTGAACATCCAGATCACCAACGCCTCGCTCCTCAACATCGAGGGCGGCATCGGCACCGGCGTCGACAACGGCGCCTGGATCTCGACCTCCTACCTCATCGGCGAGATCGTGGTGATCCCGCTGACCGACTACCTCAGCCGGGTGTTCTCCTTTCGGCGCTACATCATCACGAACACGCTCCTGTTCGCGCTGTTCTCGATGGCGTGCGCCTTCACGCACGATCTCGGCTCGATGATCGTCATGCGCGGCCTGCAAGGCTTCGCCGGCGGCGTCCTGATCCCGATGGCGTTCACCATGGTGCTGACCAAGCTGCCCAAGGCGCAGCAGCCGATCGGCCTCGCCCTGTTCGCGATCTCGGTCACCTTCGCGCCCGCCATCGGCCCGACCATCGGCGGCTACCTGACGGAGAACTACGGTTGGCAGACCATCTTCTTCGTGAACCTGCCGCCCAGCATCGTCATGGTCATCGCACTCGCCTACGCGCTCGAGAAGACGCCGATGCAGCTCTCCCTGCTCCGGCAGGGCGACTGGGCCGGCATCGTGACCATGGCGATCGGGCTCTCGGCGCTGCAAACCGTGCTCGAGGAAGGCAACAAGGACGACTGGTTCGAGTCACCCTTCATCTTCAACCTGGGCATCGTGGCCGTGGTGTTCCTGGCCGCGTTCGTGGTCATCGAACTGACGCTTCAGAAGCCGCTCGTCAATCTGCGCCTCCTGAAGCGGCGCAACTTCGGCATCGGCGTGCTCGTCAACGTCCTGGTCGGGTTCGCGCTGTTCGGTACCGTCTTCATCCTGCCGCAATACCTGGGCCAGGTGCAGCACTATAACGCCGAGCAGATCGGCAACGTGCTCGCCTGGACGGGTCTGCCGCAGTTGCTGCTCATCCCGCTCGTACCGCTGCTGATGAAGCGTTACGACGTGCGTTACATCGGCTTCGTCGGCATCGGCATCTTCGCCGCGAGCTGCTTCATGAACATCTCCTTGTCGCTGGACAGCGCGGGCGATCAGTTCTTCCTGCCCAATGTCGTGCGTGCCATCGGCCAGGCCCTCGTCCTGACCCCGCTCAGCAGCATCACGACCGCCGGCATCGCTCCGAGCGAGGCGGGCGAGGCGTCGGGGCTGTCGAACATGCTGCGCAACCTCGGTGGCGCTGTGGGCACCGCGACGCTCGCGACGGTCCTGACCAAGCGCGAGCAGTTCCACTCCAACATCATCGGCCAGTCGGTCACGCTCTACCGCGACGAGGTGCGCCAGCGGATCGATGACCTGACCCAGTACTTCATGGCGCATGGCGTGGCCGATCCGGCGGCTGCGCACCATCAGGCGCTCGCGGCGATCGGCGCGACCGTCCGCCGCCAGGCCCTCATCATGGGCTTCAGCGACACCTTCGCCGTGATCGGCACGTTGCTGGCGATCGCGGCCGTCGTGCTTCTCTTCGCCCGCAAGGCCGAGGCCGGGAGCGGCACGGATGGCGGACATTGAGACGGCACCGATCACGGAACGAATTCCGGCACGGGCTCGCAACCATGAGGTTCACGGGGCAAGGCCGGTGCATCACTCCAGGTCGCAGATGAACTGGCGCTCGGCACCGCAGCGCTTGCAGACCTGGCTTGACACGGCGGGCACACGGGTCGGGCGATGGTTCAGGAGATCGGCCTGCTCCTGCGCCAGCCATTGATGGCCAAGGACAAGGCATGGCAACCGTTTCAAGGTGAACATCGTGAACTCCTTGCCAGTGTCAAACATGAGCACACAATCAACCCGTGTCTCTCACTAACCCACCCAGAGGCGCGAACTTGGCCCCAGTGCTGCTTGCATCGATGCTAGTGGGCCATGAGAGGCTCGCTGGGTGTTCTCTCGCAGATCCACTTCACGGCCTTTCGTGTGCGTTCGGCGAACGGCTCGTCGAAATCCTGCGGCTCCCTGATCAGCAGTTGCAGGCAGATACTCTGGGCCGGCAGCACATGGCACCAGTCGTGGATGAGTTGCTTGTAGCTCCGTCCGACAGCCCGGATGTTGCGGTCCAGGTCATACAGGCCGAGCGGGTTGACGGTGCCGTTCTCCTCGCGCAGGGCGGTGTCCCAGTCGACCTGATGGGTGAGCGAGTACCACGTGAAGCCGATCACCGGCACGCCGGAGTTGCGCACCCGCAGGACGTTGGACCACTCCTTCCAGAGCCACTTGACCGCCTCGTCCCCGCGAGGTCCCTCCTTGACGTTCGTCTCGGTATGCATCACCGGCAGCTTATAGCGGTCGTGGTACTGCCGGGTGATCTCAGCATAGCCGAAGACCTCGTCGGAGGCGCTGCTGTGCCCGTTGGCCGAGACGAGGTGCTCGTTGGTCACGTAGTAGTCGTTGCCCATGATGCAGTGCCGCTTGAGGTTGGCCCGCATGAAGAAGTCGTATTCCTCCCGGCCCATTCCGTTGTCCATGAGATAGACGAACATGTCCGAGTCCACCCGCCGGCCGTAGGTGAGGTCGAGCGGCAGAAAGCGGCGGGCGTTGTAGAACTCGGCGAGTGGGATCGCGTTCGGGCAGTCAGGGTGAAAGTGCTCGGAGGACTCGCTCTGGATGAAGATGGCGTCGGCACGGACGTCGAGGATCGCCCCCATGGCGAGAACGTTGGCCTTGACGATGTGCTTCAGGGCCGTGACGAAAGCCCGATCGCTTGCGAGTTGCTCCTTCCACCAGCCATAGGCGGCCGAGAACGCGGCGCAGACGAACATCTCGTTCACCGGCGTGTAGAGCTGGACCCAGGGAAAGCGCTCGGCGAAAGCCTGCGCATACCCGGCGAAGAGCTCGGGAAAGTCGGGGTTCTGGAAGTTGCCGACCCAGTCGGGCACCCCGAAGTGACAGAGGTCGACGATCGGCACGACGTTGCGCCGGTAGAGGTCACCGAAGGTCTCGTCGCAGAAGTCCCAGTCGTAGCGCCCCGGCCCGCGCCAGGTGGTGTGGATCGGCGGGCCATACCGCAACACCCTGATGCCGACGTCATCGAGCAGGTCGAAGTCCGTCTTCCAGAGGGTGTAGTGCCCGCACTTTTCCATCTCATCGATGCGAGTCCGGCCCCCGTTGATGGTCGGATAGCTGTTCTCGATCCCCGTGGCGAACAGAAACGTCGAAGCGGTCATGGCAGACCTCCGTCATGATGGAACGGCACGGATCGGGCACCCTCCAAGTTCGGGATGGTGTCCATCCAGCGGCCAAGTGGAAATCGCTGTTCAACGCTTCTGATACGGGTGGAAGATGTAGTCCTTGGCCTTGACGGCCACATGGCACGCGTGTCCGCAATCCGAGGGACTGGGATCGGCTGCGAACCTGTCGGATGCGGGGTCATAGTTGAACAGCGCATAACCCCAGCCGCCGCTGTCCGGAAACCTCTTGGCGTCCTTTTCGATGACGAAAGCCTGCGAGAAGACGTCCGGCACGTCCACCACGAAGGGCGCCTCCGTGCTCTTCTTCGGCTTCCACTGGAGTTTCGCGATCCTGGAGCCGTCCGGGAACGGCTGGCCGTTGCCCGGAACGCCGGCCTTGTACGCCGCGATCATGGTCGGATTGGCGACGATCACCTTGAGCACTTCGTCGGTCCGGGCGGACGAGACCACCGCCCAGTCCTCGTAGCCCCTGAAGTCGGAGAACGCGATGCCGCCCGGCGAAGTCAGCGCGTATTTGTCCTGCGCGTAGACGGCCGTGCCCAGGGCCAGCACTGCCGTGGAGATTGCGATCGTGAGGTTGCCTTTGGACTGCATGGCCGATCCTTCCACATTTGCCGAAGGAGAGGACGCCCCGATTCATCGCCGGGGTGACGCCCATTATGAAGCGCAAATCGAAAAGCGTCATCTTACCGGTTGAGCCGCATCGACCTTGGGTTGCGCGAGAAAATTGTCCTATAACTGGCGCTCGTGGACGGCGAGCTGGAGCTCATGCAGCGCCGTTCGTCGAGAGTGGCGTGGGTCGTGTGCGGCGCGGTCCGTGCGACGGAACCGATCCGGTGACGCCGCATCGCGATACCCTCGGCTGCCGCGCCCTGTTTCGGGAGGCGGGATCGCTCGGGGTCGGTGTCACGGCGCACTGGAGCGTGATGGCAACCGTCGAGCACCTGTCCAATGCGGGCCTGTGCGCGGGCAACCGCGGCCTGACCAATGTCGGGCTGCGGGTCGGCTATACCTCCTGACGGAGCCGGGCCGATCGGTCCCGGTCGGCCGGATTTGATCCCGGTCTAATCCGGAATACCGTCGGCCCGTGCCTTCGGATCCCAATAAGGCGGATTGCCAAAGGTTCGTCTCAGGTGGTCCGCAAGGGCACGCAGTTTCGCGGACGGATTGCGGCCCTCGGGATGGGCCATGTAGATGAACTCCGCTTCCGGCTTGAAGCCGACGTCGATTTCCGAAAGGATCCCGTCCCGGACGGCAGGGCCGGCGATGAACGCGGGCAGCAACGCAATGCCGAGGCCGGCGATCGCCGCATCGCGCATCATGTCGCCATTGTTGATGCCGAGAGCCAGCTTGCCCCGGACGACGATCGCACCGTCAGGCGTCTCGAAACGCCAGTCGGCGACCCCGCGATTGGTGTAGAAGATGCCGCGATGACCATCGAGGTCCGTAAGGGTTGCGGGCATCCCATGGCGAGCAAGATAGTCGGGCGACGCCGTCAACAGCCGACGACTGGGCGCAAGCGTCCAGGCGACGAGGCGGGAATCGGCAATAGCACCGTGCCGCACGATCGCATCATAGCCGCCGGATGAAACATCGACCCGCCGGTCATCCAGGTCGAGGGTCAGTTCGATTCCGGGATGCCGGGCCAGAAAGGGGTAGAGCGCCGGACCGAGGTGCATCCGCCCGAAGGTGACGGGTGCGGCGATCCTGAGTGGGCCGGTGAGCGTCCCCCGCCGCTGCGCCATGTCGGCCGCCGCCTCGTCGATCTCACGGATGATATGTCGGGCACGGTCGAGAAATGCCGTGCCGTCCTCGGTCAGCGCCAGTTTGCGCGTCGTGCGGCGCAGCAGCGGTCCTCCAAGCGACCTTTCCAGCTCTGCCAGTCTTTCACTGATGACGGATTTTGACAGGCGCAGGCGCCGGGCCGCTTCGCTGAGTGAGCCACCCTCCACCGCCGCCACAAATGCGGCAATTCCTTCGATCCTGATCATCGTTCGGATTTCCGAATTCCAGTTCCGTGAACTGCATTCTATTCCGAACGACAGGGCGGGGCCATCTTGCCGTCATCGCACGAGACGCACGTCTCGCATCGGATATCGGAGATGGGACAATGGAACGCCTGAACAACAAAGTCGCTATCATTACCGGCGCCAGCTCCGGCATCGGCCGGGCCACCGCGAAACTCTTCGCCGCCGAAGGTGCCCAGGTCGTGGTCGGCGCGCGCCGGCAACGCGAGCTCGACAGCCTTGTCGATGAGATCCGCTCAGCCGGCGGCGGCGCCGTGGCCGTCGCGGGTGACGTCCGCTCGGAAGACTATCACGGGACGCTCGTCGCGACTGCCGTCAGGACCTTCGGCAAGCTCGACATCGCCTTCAACAATGCCGGCATCCTCGGTGAGCTCGGCCCCAGCACGGGTGTTTCGGAGGCGGGCTTCCAGGAAGCCCTCTCCGTCAACCTGACCGCCTCGTTTCTCGCCGCCAAGCACCAGATTGCCGAGATGGTCAAGAGCGGCGGCGGTTCGGTGATCTTCACATCGACCTTCGTCGGCTACAGCTTTGCCTTTCCCGGGGTCGCGGCCTATGCCGCCAGCAAGTCCGGACTGATCGGGCTGACCCAAGCGCTCGCCGCGGAATTCGGTCCGCAGAACGTACGCGTCAACGCGGTCCTGCCCGGCGCGGTCGATACCGACATGTATCGCGACATGAACGATACCGCCGCCAAGCAGGCCTTCGTCACCAACCTGCATGCGCTCAAGCGCGTTGCGGTGCCGGACGAGATCGCCCGCTCGGTTCTGTACCTTGCCTCGGACGATGCGAGCTTCGTCACCGGCACGGCGGCATTGCTGGACGGCGGCGTCTCGATCACCAGGACCTGACGGTCACCCAACCGCGCCGCCATGACTTGGGCGATCGGATCGAGCCGGCGATGACCGTCTTCAGACGTCGGCGACGCCAGTCTGCTTGCAACTTCGCACACCCTGGAACGCGCTCGAACGCCTAGGGGTATACTGGATGCCTCAAGGCATCTCACGATGAGGTCACACGATGCATGGATTTCTGCTTGGAGCTGTCGCTGCGCTGATGCTGTCGGTTCCCGCAGCCGCAGATGTTCTATCCTTTCCGGCCAACTTCCAGACACAGGACATCGAGGCCAACGGCGCAACGCTTCATGTGCGGAGCGGCGGTCGTACTGATTCATGGCTTCGGCGATACCGGCGATATGTGGGCCGCCTTGGCAACGGACCTGGCCCGTGATCATCACGTGATCGTTCCCGACCTGCGCGGCATGGGTCTCTCCTCGCATCCACCGGAGGGCTACGACAAGCGCACCCAGGCGGCGGATGTCCGGGCGGTGTTGACCGCGCTCGGCGTCGACCGGGCCGCGATCGTCGGCCATGACATCGGAACGATGGTTGCCTACGCCTACGCCGCCCGCTACCCGGACAAGACCGAGAGGTTGATCGTCATGGATGCGCCCGTTCCGGGTGTCGCGCCCTGGGAGACGATCGTTCGTAACCCGCTGCTGTGGCATTTCGATTTCGGTGGACCGGATGCGGAACGGCTCGTGGCGGGGCGGGAGCGGATCTATCTCGACCGGTTCTGGAACGAGTTCGCAGGCGATCCGGCAAAGATCGACGAGGAGGTCCGCGAGCATTACGCCGGGCTCTATGCCCGCCCCGGCGCCATGCGCGCGGCGTTCGCCCAGTTCCGCTCGATCCGGCAGGATGTCGAGGACAACAAGGTCGCGGTGGCTACGAAGCTCGCCATGCCTGTGCTCGCCATTGGCGGCGAGAAGTCCTTCGGGGCGTACGAGGCAATCGTCATGCGCAACGCGGCCACCGATGTGACGGAGGTGGTCATTCCCGATGCCGGCCACTGGCTTATGGAAGAACAGCCTGCCGCGACAATGGCTGCGGTCAGGACGTTCCTCACGCCCCGGCGATGAAAGCCGGCGATCCGTGGAGGATTGTTATGACCCGACGGTGATGGCGGCATGCCTTGACTGGTTCACTCGTCTTCCGCCGGCCAGGATGCGAAACGGACGCCCGCAAGCTGACTTGTTCCGGTGAATCTGCTACGATGCTCCCGTCGTTGCGACCGGGCCCGAATGGTTCGACGGACGCTCCTCTGGCCCGCCACCAGCCTCATCGCGAGACGACGGCGCCGGCCCTGCCGGCCGGCTCCCTGGCAAGGGATCACATCCCCATGACCTACATCACCACCAAGGACGGCACCCGGATCTTCTACAAGGACTGGGGTGCCAGGGGCGCTCAGCCGATCATGTTCCACCATGGCTGGCCGTTGAGTGCCGATGACTGGGACAACCAGATGATGTTTTTCCTGGCGGAAGGATATTGACCCGCCCCCGCCGATTGGTCCGGTTGGAATGTTAATGGAGTGACGGCCTCGACGCCAGCGCGGGCGGCGGTGCTGGTTGGGGTTGGTGAGCCGCTCGGGCGGACATGGCGGGCACGAAGACCTCCGGGGCTGGCGCCTTGTACCCGAGGGATCCGTGAGGCCTCAGGGTATTGTAGTGGCGGCGCCAGCTTTCGATCACGATCTTCGCCTCCTTGAGCGAGTAGAAGATCTCGCCATCGAGCAGCTCATCCCGAAGACGGGCATTGAAGCTCTCGATGAAGCCGTTTTCCCACGGACTGCCTGGAGCGATGTAAGCTGTCTTCGCTCCGACAGCAGCGATCCACTCCTGGACGGCCTTGGCGACGAACTCCGCGCCGTTGTCTGACCGAATGTGCTTGGGCACGCCGCGCAGGATGAACAGATCCGAGAGAACATCGACCACATCGACGGCTTTCAGTTTGCGGTTCACCCGGATGGCCAG
>NZ_JAERQD010000076.1 GCF_016735695.1 Microvirga zambiensis WSM3693
CGCCTTGGGAGCCGCGCCGCTGCAAGACGTGGGTGCCCGGGACAAGCCCGGGCATGACGGCGAGGGGGCGGGGATGATGGCGCAGGGTGGGATGACGGCGAGGGAAACGTCATCCCGGGAGGAGCGTGGCGCTGTCATCCCGGACGGCGCAGCCGAGTCGGGATCGCAAGACCAGGATGGCGCTGTCATCCCGGCGTAGGCCGGGATCCATAACCGCCGACGCCGCAGAACCATGCGCGACGCGGATCGTCCCGTCCTGAGACGACGCGGTTCCGGATCCCCGCCTGCGCAAGGATGGCAGCGTTGAGGTGCAGGCGCGTCGACCCGAAACCGATCCCGGATCGGCGCCGTCGTCCGGGATGACATGAGGACCTGCCTTACGGCCGCACCGCCCTCACCTCGCCCTTCAGCTCACGCAGCACCTCGGCATTCGGGCAGTACTCGCCAAAACGAGCTGCGGCGTTGCCTGCGTCGAGATCCTCGCGGCAGCGCACGGCAGCGGTGCAGCTGGAGCAGGTAAGGCTCATGTCGCGCATCAGGGCTGCATGGATCTTCCGGATCTCGTCGGTGTCGAGGGATAAGGCTCCCATGAGGCGCGGGAGCTCGGCGGCGGCGTCGGGGCCTCGGGCGACGAGGGCGGACAGCATTTCCGTCGGAACGCCGATGTCCCGGGCCAGCGCCTCGCGCTGCTCCTGACCCAAGGCCTCCAGTTCCCAGGCCTGAGCCCAGCGCCTCTGCCAATGCCTGACGGTATCTCTCATGGTCGCCTCCCTGGTTTCCGCCCATTTTAGCGGCGCGGAGGAAGACGGCTTTGATCCAGCGCAAAGTCATGCGGCTTTCAGCTCGAAATTGATACTTAATTACATTGACGCTATAATGCCGCGACAGGTTTTGGAGTTTGCGGGATCGGACATGAAGCGGAAGCTGAGGACTATCGCAGGCGCCGGAAACGATACCGTCGAGGTCAGGGCATCGGAAATGGCCCGCGCGACCCTCGACGGCGGCGACGGGGATGACGTTCTGCAGCTCGTCGGCGAAGGCAGCTTTTACTTCACGCCCATGGCCGGCGAAGCCACTGAAGCCGAAGCAGCGGCGAGCTTCGTCAATTTCGAGACCATCCTCGGATCGAATGCTTTCGACCGCATTTTCCTTTCCGGCGACCAGTTCGCCGGGTTGGACTTGATCGACGGCGGAGAGGAAGCGCCGAACTACCTGTTCCTGACCGGCAGCACCATCGACATCAGCACCGTAGCCATCGCTAATTTCAACGAGATCCTGCTCTATTCAGACAATGCCGTCATCGTCGCCGACGACCTCGACGTCGCCCGCCTGCTTACGGCGAAGACGACGAAGAATGACACCCTCAGGCTGACCGGCATCGGCGTGTCGGACGCGGACCTGCGCTTGTTCCACCAGCAGGGGTTCGACCGCGTCGAGTACGGGAACGGCCAGGTCAGCATCGACGGGGCGCCGACGATTTCCGGCATCCCGACCGGACAGCGCGAGATCCGCAGCGGGCAGCCTGTCGCGCTCGATCCGAACGGGGCGATCTCCATCACCGACGATTTCGGCTCGGTGCGCGAGATCCGCCTCGAAAACGCAGGCTCCACGAGCTTCGGCGCCTTCGAACTCGTGAACACGGCCCGGGTCACGGTATCGGGAGAGCATATCTCACCCATCGCGGTCGACGGTGTGATGATCGGGCACGCGCGGCCCACCGGAAACGGTGGGATGGCGATGAGCTTCCTTTCCGGCGCGACGACGCCCGACATCCTCAAAGCCATTCTCCAGGCCGTCGTCTACAAACCCGCCGGCACCACATCCGTGGGCCGCATCGAACATGTCACGCTCACGGTCACCGACGACGGCGGGCGGGCGGCGAGCGCGTCCATCGGCTTCCACCGGCTCCCCGATCCCGACGGCGTGGGCTCGGGGAACGACGTGCTGATCGGCAGCTCGGGCCGTGATACGCTTCAGGGTGGCGATGGGGACGACCGGCTCTACGGCAAGGGCGGCAAGGACTTGCTCGTCGGCGGCGCCGGCAACGATATCTTCGTCTTCGACACCAAGCTGAACAAGAAGACGAACGTCGACACGATCTCCGACTTCACCCTCAAGCAGGACCGCATCTGGCTCGACAACAAGGTGTTCACGAAGCTCGGCAAGGGCACGGAGAGCAAGCCCGGCAAGCTCAGCAAGGCCTTCTTCGCCTCGGACAAGGCCAAGGACAAGAACGACACCATCATCTACAACAAGAAGAAGGGCATTCTCTCCTACGATTCCGATGGTTCGGGATCCAAGGCGGCGGTGGAATTCGCGCAGGTGAAGAAGGGGCTCGCCCTCACCTACAAGGACTTCTTCATCGTCTGAAGCTCCCCCCTGTTGCGGCGCGCGCGGCCTTCCGCCATATGCTCCCCGGCGAGCAATCAGGCGGGAGGCCATAAGAATGGAGCCGGCGGCAAGCAGGGTGATCTGCATCGGCGGAGCGGCCGTCGACCGCAAATACCGAGCCATGTCGGACCTCCGGCCGATGACGTCCAACCCGGTCGCGTCGGAACGCTCGTTCGGCGGCGTCGCCCGCAACGTGGCGGAAAACATGGTTCGCCTCGGAGCGAAGGTGTCCCTTGCCTCGATCCTCGGCGACGACGAGAACGGCCGGTCGATGCTCGACGACCTGAAGCGCCTCGGCATCGACACCCGCCATATGGCGGTCTCCGAGACCCACGCCACCGCCGAATACGTGGCGGTGCTGCAGCCCGACGGCGAAATGGCCATCGGGCTTGCCGACATGGCGATCTTCGACGATTTCGCTCCCGCCCTGCTGGAGCCGATGAAGCCGGACCTCGGATCGGGTTGGATCTTCGCCGACTGCAACCTGCCGGCCGAGACCCTGCATCATCTCGTCGATCATTGCCGCCGACATTCCCTGACGCTTGCCGTCGACGCGGTCTCGACGCCGAAGGCGATGCGCCTCGCACGGGATCTCAGCGGCATCGGCCTGCTGTTCCTCAACCTGGACGAAGCCCGCGCCCTTCTCGACGATCCCGATGCATCGCCTGAAGCCGCCGCACCGGCGCTGATCGAGCGCGGCGTCGAGCGGGTCGTTCTGACGCTGGGGAGCAAGGGACTCGTCGCGGCGGATGGTGCCGGAAGCCGGCGGATCGGCTCCCTGAGCGCTGAGATCGTCGACGCCACCGGCGCGGGCGATGCGCTGATCGCCGCCACCCTCGTCGGCCTGCTCGATGGCCACGATCTGTACGAGGCAGCACGCCTCGGCACCGCCGCGGCGGCCCTGACGGTGGAGAGCGGCGCGAGCGTACGTCCCGATCTCTCCCACGCCTTGCTGGAGACGACATTGTCGCTTAGAGCGGCGGTCGGATAAGAGCCTTCGATTTTGCTTTCAATTCAGAATTTTGAACGGAATTCCTCATGAAACACGACATGGCCCGAGGCTTCCTCGATATAGCGCCCGAAGTGCAATCGGTCCTGAACGGCGGCGGTGCGGTCGTCGCGCTCGAATCCACCATCATCACCCACGGCATGCCGCACCCGCAGAATGTTGCGACGGCGCGCGAGGTCGAAGCGGTCGTGCGTGACAACGGTGCCGTTCCGGCGACCATCGCGATCATCGAAGGCCGCATCAAGATCGGGCTCTCGGATGCGGAACTCGACTGGCTCGGCACCGCGACGAACGTGATGAAGCTCAGTCGCGCCGACCTGCCCTACGCGGTCGCCGCAAAGCGCCACGGCGCAACGACCGTCGCGGCGACCATGATCTGCGCCCGTCTCGCCGGCATCCGCGTGTTCGCGACGGGCGGAATCGGCGGCGTGCATCAGGGGGTCGAGGCGACGATGGACATTTCCGCCGATCTCGACGAACTCGCCCGCACGCCGGTCGCGGTCATCTGCGCCGGCGCGAAGGCGATCCTCGACCTGCCGCGGACACTGGAATATCTCGAGACCAGCGGCGTTCCGGTGATCGGCTACCGAACCGATCGCTTCCCCGCCTTCTGGAGCCGCACGAGCGATCTCGCGGTTCCGTTGCGCCTCGACAGCCCGGACGAGATCGCCGGCCTGATCCGCACCAAGGAAGCGCTCGGGCTCGACGGCGGCGTCCTCGTCGCCAATCCGGTGCCGAACGCCGATGAGATACCGGCCGAGGACATGAAGACATTCATCGACAAGGCTGTGGCAGAAGCGAAAGCGCGCGGAATCGTGGGCAAGGCCGTGACGCCGTTCCTCCTGTCCCATCTGTTCGAGATGACCGACGGGCGGAGCCTCGCCACCAACATCGCATTGGTGAAGAACAACGCTGCGCTTGCCGCGCAGCTCGCAGGGTCGCTGGCCTCTCGCGCGGCGTGAAGCCTATTCCTTCTCGCTCCACGCTGCCATCGCTTCGAAGACGATGGCGTGGCGCTGGGCGAGCGCTTCGATATCGGGCGAATAGCCTCCGCCGATGACGGCGACGAGCGGGATCCGGCGGCTGCGCGCCTGTTCGATCACGTAAGCGTCCCGGCGGCGCAGGCCGTCGTCCGACAAAGCCAGCCGCCCGAGCTTGTCGTCGCGATGCGGATCGACGCCCGCATTGAAGAAGACGAGATCCGGTTCGATGGCATCGAGAAGACGCGGCAGATGCGCTCGGAGAACGTCGAGATAGGCATCGTCCTCCATCTGATCCGGCAATCCGATATCGAGATCGCTCGGGATTTTACGCACGGGATAGTTCTTCTCCGCATGCATGGAGAAGGTGAAGAGATCCGGCTCGTCGCGCAGGCAATCCGCCGTGCCGTCGCCCTGATGCACGTCGAGGTCGACGATGAGCGCGTGGCCGATCGTGCCCTCAGCCCGCAGCGCCTTCGCCGCGATGGCGACATCGTTGAAGACGCAGAAGCCGGCGCCGGTCTCGCGCTGCCCATGATGGCTGCCGCCGGCGGTGCTGCCGGCAAGCCCGTGCTGAAGTGCCAGGCGCGCGGCGAGCAGCGTTCCCGCCGCGGAAGCCCGGGCGCGGCGCACCACGCTGGCGCTCATCGGCAGACCGATGCGCAGCTCGGTTTCCCTGGGAACGGTGCAAGCGAGAACCTGATCGACATAGGTCCGATGGTGAGCCAGCGCGATCACGTCGGCCGAGGCTTCCTCGGGCGTGACGAAGCCGTTCGGAGCAAGGCCTTTGTCCGCGACGAGCTGCGCCAGCCGTCCATATTTCCGCATCGGAAAGCGATGGCCGTCGGGAAGTTCGGCCTGATAGGCGGGATGAGAAACGATCGGCACCTGCTTCATGCGCTCAACCTTTTCGGATGAGACCGTCCCTACTCGCCGGCGCGGATCGCCTTCTCGGCAAGCAGGACGGTGGATTCCAGCGAACGTGCCCCACAGATGAATCCGCTCGGATGACAGAAAACACCATCCCCTATCCCGGCCGCCCGGGAGAATTCCTCTTCCTGCAGGCCGCGCCAGGATTCGGGCAGGGACAGTCTCTGGCCGAAGGAGCCGGGTTCTGGCGGAATGGTCCGGCAGTACCAGGCCGTCGAATCCTCGTTGGGATAGATGACGAAAAGCAGATCGTGCAACTGCCCTTCGAACACTGCCTTTTCCCAGGGCAGCTTGCCGTCGAGGACGATGATCCGGGGATCGCGCGATCTTCGGGCAGCCGCCAGAACGAGCGAGAGCGCTCTCGCCTCGGCATGGGCCTGACTGCAGGCGCGCAGCAGGATCCCTTTCGCGAAATCGGCCGCGTCGAGGAAAGCGGAGTCATAGGATTGCTCGCTGTCCCAGGCAGGGTTGAATGCCTCTATCAGCAGCGCGAGATGGGTCTGGCCGGCGGTGGCGACGCCGTTATCGGCCTGATCGATGGCGAGAATGAAATTCGTGTCGATATCCTGCCAGACCGAGTCCAGCATGTCCTCGTCGATTCCGGGCGCGAGACGCGGCAGGGCAGAGCGCCCGAAATCGCGCCAGATCAGGCCAACGGAGCTGTAGGGGGTTCCATCCTGCCGGCGCGGAAGGTCGCGCATGTGATGATCGTAACGGCCTCGCGATACGTCATATTCCCCACCGACATCGAACACGAGAGCGGCGGCCTCGATCTCAGCCATGTCGCGGGTGCGCACAAAATTGAACGCACCTAGAGCTTCCCGCAGGATGGCAAAGGCAAAGACATCGTCGGCATGAAACGTGCCGCTATGGGTTACAACCTTCATCCCGCTCTCCCCGACCGCAGCCGGCATCTCCCTGGAATCATGCAACTCTATTCGCGCATAGCAGAGCTATCAGAAGAAGATAAGCCACAACAATCACATCCTTTAAGCTGAAGGTGCCTCTAGCCCTTTTGCTCCGCTGGGCGCTTGACCTTCCCAGCATGGAAAGGTCCAGAGCCGAGGAAACCTCGGATTGAAAGGATCCCGACCATGAAGTTCAGTCACTTCGCCCTCTACGCCATGATTGCCATCCAGCCGGCTGTTGCATGGGCGCAGGGAACCCATTCCGGCCACTCGACGCCCGCGCAGACCGCACAGACGCCCAATGCATCCTCAACCCAGGGTTACCGCCTGGCCAATGAGGCGATGCATCGGAACATGGACATCGCCTTCAGCGGCGATGCCGATGTGGACTTCGTACGCAGCATGATCCCCCACCATCAAGGCGCCATCGACATGGCGAAGGTCGCGCTGCAGCACTCGAAGGACGAGCAGATTCGCAAATGGGCGACCGATGTGATCCGCGAACAGGAGCGCGAGATCGCCGAAATGCAGGGCTGGCTGAGAAAGAAGGGCGTGCAATAGTCGGTATTGTCTTGCCGGCTGCTTTTACTCGCCCGGCCGATATGCGACACGGCTGCCACGAACGCAGGGGTTCGAGCGTTAGTGCATATCCCCGCGGGCGAATGGAAAGGATAAACGATGTTCACGCTCACGATCAGCGACAAGCCGGTTGCCATCACCAATGCCGATGAGGATGAAGCCCGCGAGCTCCTCATGAGCGACGATTTCAAGGAGGATCTCAAGGTTCTCGAGAGCGACGGCGCTCCCCTGTGGGACGGCTTCGCGACGCTCAGTGTCCGGGCAGCCACGGACGAGGAGAAGGCCGAGTTCGAGGATGCGGATTTCGATGATGACGAGGACGAGGACGACGATGAGGAGGAAGGCCCCTACATCATGTTCCTGGTCGACGTGACCGACCCGTTCGAGGCGGAAGACGAGGCCTAGCCTTCGGCCCAGCCTGGCGTTCTGAGATTATTTTCGACACGGCCGCGTCCGGACCCTCCGGGCGCGGCATTTCTTTTCCCAGAGGGAACGCTCCCGCGATCTTGGCCGTTTGCCCGGAATGAGTTGGCTTGTTCAACCTCGCCTCGTGAACGACCCCTTCAGCGATCCGGGGGTCTATCTCGATTTTCGCTTCGGCCGCCGGGCGATCCTCTTCGACCTCGGCGATGTCGGCGCGCTCTCCACGCGCGAACTGCTCCGCGTGAGCCATGTCTTCGTCTCACATACCCATGTGGACCACATGGCCGGTTTCGATCGGCTGTTTCGACTCTGCCTCCACCGCCCCACCCCGCTGACTCTCGTCGGCCCGCCTGGCTTTGCCGCACAGGTGGAGCACCGGATCCGTGGATTCACCTGGAACCTTCTCGACGAGAACTCGGTCGGCTTCTGCCTTCGTGCCATGGATTACGACGGCACCGTGCTGACGAGGGCTGCCGAGTTCCATGCCCGCGAGGCATTCGCCCGGCGCGATGCTGTCCCCCCGGATTTTGCGAAGGGCGTCGCCTGGAGCGAAGACGAGTTCAGGATCGAGTCCGTCGCACTGGACCACGGCATCCCATCTCTCGCCTTCGCGCTGCGAGAGGTGATCCAGGTCAATGTCTGGCGTGGCGTGCTGGCGGAGATGGATCTGCCCCCCGGTCCCTGGCTCAACGAGGCCAAGCGGGCGGTACGTCTCGGGATGCCGGACGACCACAGGGTGGAGACGCCTTGTGGGACAGGCATCGAGCTGGGCGACCTGAAGGGCCGCGCCCTCCGCGTCGCCCCGGGCCAGGCGGTCGTCTATGTCACGGATGCCGCTCCGCATCGGGAGAACCATGAAAAGATCCTCATGTTGGCTCGCAATGCCGACCAGTTCTTCATCGAGGCCGTCTTTCTCGAACGCGACCGTCCCCTGGCTCTCGCCTCTCACCATCTGACGGCCTGGGACGCAGGCGACATCGCCCGTGAGGCGGGCGTCCGGCATCTGACGCCCTTTCACCATTCCGCCCGCTACCTCTCGGAGCCGGACGTCCTGCGAGAGGAGGCATTCGCGCGATTCAGGACCTATGAGAGGGAGCCTCTCAGCGCTTGATGAGAATTCTCATTCCGGTCTGAACACCGCCTCGTGGATCTGCCGCGGGTCAGGCCGCCGCCCGGAATTGAAGCGGATCACCCGGTAGCCGCAGGATTTCAGCACTTTGTCACGCTGGGCGTCCCGGCGGGCATCGTGGGAACGGTCGTCGAGTTCGACGACCGCGAGGACCTCGATGTTCCTGACGATCACCCAATCGACGCGGGTGTTCGAGATCTTCTTGAACGCCATCCAGAAGGCGCGGCTGCCCTCCTTCGCATCGGGGCGCACGAGGGCGAGGATCGGGACCTGCGGCCAGATCTGGCAATCCGGACATGCCGCGAGAAGACGCTGATAAAATTCCTGCTCGTTCTCGGTCATGATGGAATGGCGCCGATAGCGCGGCTTGCGGGTCCAGACGAGGACCAGCACGAAGACCATGCCGAGCAGGGCGATCCCTGCGAGCCATGACCACGAAAGATTTTCGATCATCCCTGCCGCCCATCCGTACCCGGCCTCGCTCAAACGTGAACGGCCAGGCTTTCTTTAGCCCGGAAGCATAGCAGCTAGCATGAAACCGGGATGCGTGGTCCTGCGTCTTCTTATTGTCGAGTTAGGAAAAGTCGGGGAGACGATCATGGACCTCAGCCGCCGAACCTTCCTGGTCGGAGCGACAGCCGCGATGGGCTCCGCACTACCGACGGGCCGCAGCTTCGCTCAGTCGATGCGCGAGATGTCGGCCTACCAGCGCATGTATGGACCGGTCGACGACGATATCTTCCCGATCCCCGGCATCGATCTCTCCCGGATCAAGCCAGCCTATCTCAGACGCGTCGTTCAATACGACACGCCGGAGGCGCCCGGAACGATCGTGATCGATCCGCAGACCCGCTATCTCTATCTCGTCATGCGCGACGGCATGGCGGTGCGCTACGGCGTCGGCGTCGGGCGTTCAGGCTTCAGCTGGTCGGGCTCGGCCACCATCAAGGACAAGCAGGAATGGCCGGACTGGTACCCGCCGAAGGAAATGTTCGGACGGCAGCCGGAGCTGATGGATCAGATGGGCGAACTCCCCGGCGGAGCCGGCATGCCCGGCGGTCCGGGCAATCCCCTCGGCGCGCGTGCGCTTTATCTATGGCAGGGCAACAAGGATACCCTCTATCGCATCCACGGTACCTTCGAGCCCTGGACCATCGGCACGAACGTGTCGTCCGGATGCATTCGCATGATCAATCAGGATGTGATCGACCTGTACAATCACACGCAGACGGGAACGAAGGTGGTTGTGCTATCGGGTCGCAGCAGGCGCAATCAGACCGCATCTCATAGCTGATTAAGCAAAAAGGTACGTTTCGCGCCTATTTTTGCCATGGTTAACGATCACACGTCGCTCAAGGGACGCGGGAATTAACAAACCATGGCGAGAATTTTCGCCCGATCCGACCGATCGGTGGGCGGATGCAGGTCGAAGCCTGCATCCCGCCGCAGCCGCTTGTCGCGCCGACATGGCCGCCTTGCAATCGGCCTTCTTGCGACAGCTTCGACTCTCCTGCTGATGACGTCGCTTCCGACGCAGGATGCCGCCGCCTTCGGCGAGACACGCACTCTCAGCTTCTTTCATACCCACACGCGCGAAAGCTTGACCGTGACGTTCCGCCGGAACGGTCAGGTCGACGAAGGCGCTTTGAGCCAGCTCAACTGGTTCCTGCGCGACTGGCGCGTGGAGAAGCCGGCGCAGATGGATCCGCGCCTGTTCGATATTCTCTGGGAGGTCTACCGGGAATCCGGTTCGTCGCAGCCCATCAACATCATCTCCGCCTATCGCTCGCCCGAAACCAACGGCGCTCTGCGTCGCCGCTCGAGCGGTGTCGCCGAGCACAGCCAGCACATGCTCGGCAAGGCCATGGATATCCGCCTGCCGGATGTGGAGACAGGCCGCCTTCGCGCCATCGCCATGAAGATGCAATACGGAGGCGTCGGATATTATTCCTCCTCAGCCTTCGTCCATGTGGACACCGGTAACGTGCGCGCCTGGCCGCGCATGACCCAGCAGCAGCTCGTGCAGCTGTTCCCGGACGGCAAGACCCTGCACCTGCCCTCGAACGGCAAGCCGCTGTCGGGCTACGAGCTGGCGAAGGCGGAGATCCCGGCCCGCAATGCCGCCATGGCCACGCAGGCCTCCGCAGGCAGCGGCCCATCCATCGGCGGATTGTTCGCCAATCTGTTCGGCCGCAAGAATGCCGCGCCGACCTCGGCACAGGAACCGGCGAAGCCGGCCACCGCGACGTTGGTCGCCTCCGCCGATCCGGAGGCCATCCCGGCCATCGTTCAGACCATTCCGCTTCCGCCGCAGCGGCCACGCGAGATCCAGCTTGCCAACGCGCTGGTGCCTGAACTGGCTTCCGATGCCCTCGACACGGTCGTCTCGGCTCCGGCGCCGAGCATCGTCCCAGGTCCCGACGCCATCATCGGCTACGATGCTGCCGCGGCGGTAAAGTCGCTGTTCGAACCGAAAACGGCGTTCCTCGATCTCGGCTTCTCATCCCGATCGCGAGAGCAGCTCAGCGTCACGCATTTCAGCGGACCGGCGGTGAAACCGCTGCCCATGATCGAAGAGGCACGGGCGGAACTCTGATCCGTCCGCCTCGCAAGTTAGACGCCGAACAGCACCACGAGAGCCGCTAACAGCACGAGAACGAGAAGGCCGGATCCTGCGACGGCCCAATGAGACGCGCCATTCTGACCTGAAGCTTTCGACGCATCTGCTCGAGGTGCGGCGCTCTTCTGGAGGGATCCGGACTTTCGCTTCATGCGCGCCGCCGCGGAGCGGTCCGGGAAAGGGATGATCTCAGCGGTTCTGACCGACGCAGGCTCGGCCTTCGGGTTCGGGTCGGATAGGCTAACGTCCAGTTCGACAGGCACCCCGGCCTCCTCCAGATGGACAACGACCAGGGCGATCTCCTCGGCACTCATGGCATCGACCGGCAGATTGGCCTGGAGGTCATGGTTCGTGAGATGACCCTGCTTGCGACCAAGTACGATCAAGCGGTCCATGAGAGTATTGTCGAATGCCGGCTGCATGAGGACACAACCCCATTATGGCTATTGGGCGGAGAAAAGGTGGGAGCCTCTTCCGACGCTTTGCGCTTGAGCTAACGCAACAATAACCCCAGACGTTGCACAGGGAAAATGCCCTGAGCACGATTTTGGCGGAGCATTAGTCGTAAGTTCAATAAAATTGGGCAACTTCGACCCGCCTAATTCTTCGTAGCGCCGGAGGCTTCCTGAAGGGCCTCCTTCTCGCGCCGGACCTGGTCGGACAATTGCTCCGCGATGGCAACGAGCTTGCCGGCGGTCAGGTCCTTGCCATGAAGCTCCACATGACCTGCGAGCCCGACCGTGAGAAGGGACTCGAACACCATGTCGGCCGGGACGCCCTTCCGGATCAGGTCGATGGCGACCTTCTGCCATTGATCGGACAATTGCTCTTTGAGTTCGGAAACATCGTTGCTCATCTCGAGACCATACATGATTGGGTTTGGGATGTCCCGCATGCGTCGAGATTTATGGCACTGTCACCAAGCTTACATGGAACCGTTCTAATCGGGCTTGTCCCCAAACGGAGAAGCCAACATGGACGAGCACAAGGGCCGCCTTCGCGCCAGCGATCTGGAAGATTCCGGCGATCCCGGAATCAATCCGACTCACAACCTGACGATGGGCGAGATCATCGCCAGCCGCTTCAACCGGCGCGATCTCCTGCGCGGCTCCCTCGCCGTCGCCGCCATTTCCGCCACCGTCGGCACCCGTGCCCTCGCCGCCAACGAGCAGCCGACCAAGAGGACTGGCGCTGCCTCCTTCGACTTCAAGGAAATCGAGGCCGGCGTCGACCAGACCCATCACGTGGCCGAAGGCTACGACGCCAAGGTGCTTCTGCGTTGGGGCGATCCACTTTTCCCCGATGCGCCGGAATTCGATCCCGCGAGCCAGACGCCCGAACGCCAAGCCCGCCAGTTCGGCTACAACACCGATTTCGTCGGTTATATCCCGATCGATGGTTCGAGCGACCACGGACTGCTCGTGGCGAACCACGAATACACCAACGAGGAGCTGATGTTTCCGGGCGTCGGCATCCAGGACGCCAAGGACGTCAACTTCTCGAAGATGACCAAGGATCTGGTGGATATCGAGATCGCGGCCCATGGCGGCGCGGTGGTCGAGATCCGTCGCGTCAACGGCGAGTGGCAGGTGGTCAAGGATTCCAAGTACACCCGCCGCATCACAGCCGACACGCCGATGGAGATCACCGGCCCGGCCGCTGGTCATGACCGTATGAAGACCTCCGCCGACAACACCGGCCGCAAGGTGCGCGGCATGATCAACAACTGCGCCGGCGGCGTAACGCCCTGGGGCACCTGGCTCAGCTGCGAGGAGAACTTCAACGGCTATTTCTGGGGCGCACTGACCGACACCCATCAAGAGGCGAAGAACTACAAGCGCTACGGCATCGGCACGCCGGCCTATGCCTGGGGCAAGTTCCATGACCGCTTCGATCTCGCCAAGGAGCCGAACGAAGCCAACCGCTTCGGCTGGGTGGTCGAGATCGATCCGTTCGATCCGAACTTCGTGCCCAAGAAGCGCACCGCGCTCGGCCGCACCAAGCACGAGGGCGCTGCCGGTATCACCAACAAGGACGGCCGCTATGTGATCTATCTCGGCGACGACGAACGCTTCGACTACGTCTACAAGTTCGTCACTGCCGGCAAGGTCGACCCGCAGAACCGGGCAGCGAATTTCGGCCTGCTCGACGAGGGTACGCTTTACGTCGCCAGGTACAATGCGGACGGCAAGGGCACCTGGCTGCCGATGATCCATGGCCAGGGACCGCTGACGGAAGCGAACGGCTTCAAGAGCCAGGCCGATGTACTGATCGAAACCCGACGCGCGGCGGACCTTCTCGGCGCGACCAAGATGGACCGCCCCGAGGATATCGAGGCCAATCCTCAGACGAACCGCATCTACGTCATGCTGACGAACAACACGCGCCGCAAGGACGATCAGGTGGATGCGGCCAATCCGCGTGCCAACAACGCTTTCGGCCACATCGTCGAGATGATGCCCGATGGCGGCGATCACGCCGGCACCGCCTTCACCTGGGAAGTGTTGGTGAAGTGCGGCGATCCCTCCATTGCCTCCGTCGGCGCGACCTTCTCGTCGGAGACCACGAAGAACGGCTGGTTCGGCATGCCGGACAACTGCGCGGTCGACAGCCAGGGACGTCTCTGGATCTCCACCGACGGCAACAACGCCAAGGCGACCGGTCGCGCGGATGGATTGTGGGCCCTGGAAACCGAGGGCGAGATGCGCGGCACGTCCAAGCACTTCTTCCGGGTGCCGGTCGGCGCGGAGATGTGCGGCCCGTTCTTCACGCCGAATGACGAGACCCTCTTCCTCGCCGTTCAGCATCCGGGCGAGGCCGAGGAAGGCGCTCCTGCGAGCTTCGACAATCCGATCACCCGCTGGCCGGACTTCAAGAACGGCATGCCGCCGCGTCCCTCCCTACTGGTGGTGACGAAAAAGGGCGGCGGCAAGATCGCCTGATCGTTCCGAACGACAGGGCCTTGAAACGGATAAGGGAGCCCATCGGCTCCCTTGTTCATTCGCACTGAGCGACGCGGCCGGAGTGGAGAAAGTGGCGCGGGCGACGGGGCTCGAACCCGCGACCTCCGGCGTGACAGGCCGGCACTCTAACCGACTGAGCTACGCCCGCGCATTTCCTCGCATCGCTTGCCGGAAACCGGCATCGCCGCGATGGAGGCGCGCTCGTAGCGGTGAATGAGCACGCTGTCAAATGACGCCTGGATTATCCCCAGCCCCCTACTCCCTCGTGCTGATCGAGAAAACCTCGTAGCCGGCTCCGTTGAGAACGCGCACGGCCTCGATCTGCGGATCGCGCGATTGCGGGCGGCGGGCGAGCGAGAACACCTTCTGGGCCCTCTCCTTCGCCTTATCCAGGGAATCGGTGCGAACCATGATCCGCCGGATCACGCCGCCGCCCGCCTCCTCCGAGGCGATGGTCTCGATGCGGTAAACCTCAATCACGTTTGTCAGTACTCCACCAACGCCGCTCCATCAGCGCACCGCGATGCGCTGGAGCTTTTCGAATCGCTTGATCAGGCGATCCCGTTTCAACTTCGACAGCCGGTCGATCCAGAAGATCCCGTCGAGCTGGTCGATCTCGTGCTGAAGGCAGACAGCCATCAGGCCTTCCGCCTCCTCCTCATGCATCGAACCGTCGAGGGACCTGTAGCGCACCCGAACCCGTGATGGACGCTCGAGTTCGTCGGTGACGCCCGGCATCGACACGCTGCCCTCCACATGCCGGATCGTGTCAGGCGAGGCCCAGACGATTTCGGGATCGATATAGATGTGGGGATCGAGGTCCGTTTCCAACTGGATGATCACCAGCCGTTGGAGGATCCCGACATGGGGCGCCGTGATGCCGATACCGGGAGCCGCATGCATCGTCTCCGTGAGATCGCGGGCGAGCGTGCGGATTTCGTCGGTGACGTCGCCGATCGGCTGCGCCACTTGGCGTAGGCGGGGATCGGGAAAGCGGATGATCGGACGGACAGCCACGGCGGGTCTCGCGAACGCAAACGAAGGAAATGCAGGAGTTCTTTCTATTTGTAACGCCCGCCTCGCTGCAGCACCTCGAACTTGTAGCCGTCAGGATCCTGAACGAAGAAGAACCTCGCCGCAGGCTTGCCCTCAAGCTTCAGCTCCCGGAGCGGCGTCGGATTGAGCCCGCCGGCTTCGAACCGCGCGTGCTCTGCCTCGACGTCGTCCACCGACAGCGCCAGATGGCCGTAGCCGTCGCCAAGCACATAAGGCTCGGTCCGGTCATGATTGACCGTCAGTTCCAGCTCGAATTCGCTCTCTTCATTGCTCAGGTAGAGAAGCGTAAACCCCTCGAAAGCTAGACGTTCCGCCACTTTGAGGCCGAAAGCCTTCTCGTAGAAGACAAGAGAGCGCCGCTCGTCCAGCACGCGGATCATGGAATGAATGGCCTTGGCCATGAGACCTCACCTTCCGGTCACCCCGATGGCGGGGAGACGATGACAACGTTGTATCGAGGGGAGATAGCAGCCGCTCCGCGAGAACGAAAGGCCGTCGAAGCTTAAGGGCTCGGTGTGCGCCCTACAAAAAGCCTTCCCCAGCAGGGCCGGGGAAGGCAAGGTCGGGAGGAAGAAACGCAGGCTGCAAAGCCTGGATATCAGTCACACCTGCCACCAGAAGGTGAAGAAAGGCAGTGAGAACCCGGAAAATGGCGTAATCAAGGAAAGTTGATTCCTGCCAAGGTTTGGAAAATTAGTGGTACACAGGAACCTGAAGCGGGCTTAGCGCTTGTTTGGTTACGGAGGCACCATTCCCCGCAACCCCTTGTCGCCTCCGCACACTCACAGCCCCGTCCGGCAGGTCTGGAACGGGGCTTTTTCTTGGCCTATTGCCCGAACCCGTCGGCGATGGCGCGGATCCGGTTGCGAACATAGTCCGGCAGACCGGCGCTGATCGAATTTCCGGAATTGAAGGAGCTCTTGCCCATGAGAACCTGGGCAGGAATGAGGTTCCGAAGGACCGGAACGCTTTCGAACTCCTTCTTTCGTTCCAGCACGTCGGTCTCGACGGCGAGCGCCATGAACACCGTGGCGATCGTCCTGTTCGGATCGGCGGGATGGTCCTGCAGAACCGCCAGCAGCTTGCCGAACTGCATCACCTGGTTCACATGAAAGATCGTCTGCTCGAGGACGCCGGCAACGGGCGTCTCGATGCCGGTCAGCTTCGTCAGACCGGACCGATCGATCTCCTCCGGAGGCAGGACGCGGATCTCGGTTTGAAACTCCATGAATTCCGAGATCTTCTTGCCTCCTTCCTCGAGCTTGTTGGCAAGGCGGATGCCGACGGGCAGCTTGCCTTCAAGCGGATAGCGGGATTCGATGCACAGGCTTCCCGGCGCCTCGCACCAACGCCCGTTCGGGAGGCGGTTATGGGCGCTCTGAGGATCGACCTGGGGTGCCGCCTGATCGGCCGTGATGCGGCGATGCTTGATCGACGGGTCGATCTTTTCCAGCACGTCGAGGCTGGTATAGCGCGCGAGGTCGATCGCGCTTGGCGGCTTTTCGATGAGGAACCGTGCTTCCACCACATACATGTGGAGCTTCTCGGTGTAGGATTTCGGGATGCCGTGAACCGAGACCTTGATCGTCGGCTCCATGTAGCCTGGGAACAGGCTCAGGAACTGCTTCTGCAGGGGCCTGTCGCGTCCCCAGTCCTCGAACTTGATCAGGCCAGTGCCGGCATCCGCAAGCTTGTCGTCCCGATGATCGCTGAACTGGATCGTTCTCGGCTTAAGCCTCGCTGGAGCCACCGCGGCGACAGACGGAACCTCCTCGATCTTGAAATCCTGGGCAGCGACCGCACCGGCGGAGATAAAAAGAGCGGCGAGAGCGAGCGGCACCCGTCCCAAAAGCATCGTCGATCTCATCAGTAAACCTGTCCGTTGCGCCAGAAGTAATCCGGGTCGACGCGGCGCGGCCTGCGGGGAGGATCCTCCTCCCACCACCAGCGAAAGCTCCGCTCGGGCTCTGCCGGCCGGCGTGCGGAGGGAGCGTTCTGGCGCAGATTGTCGAGCCATCCAGGCCCCTGCGCGTAGGGGCCGTCCTCATAGTAATCCGGCCCGTTTCTCTCTTCCCCGTCGCTCCACGGCTCGGGGTTGCGGAAGGCATAGACCTCCGATTGAGACACGAGGCGGAATTGCGTCTCCGTGAGGCGACCGAACCAGTTCAGGCGAAAATACTCCATGAACGCCCTGCCCTGTCCTTCCGTCAGTCGGTCTCCGGTATTCAGATCGATCGGCATCGCGATCAGGTGCCGAGCTGCCTGCGGCGAGGGCGGGCTCAGCGGAGCCTTCGGCAGGTGGTGCTCCCAGGCCGCTTGAATAATGGATTGGAAGATCGGAGCGGCCACCTTGCCGCCGGTCTGTCCGCGTCCGAGCGTGCGGCGTCTGCCCTCGGCATTGTCGTGCCCGACCCATACGGCGACGGTGACATCGTTGGTGAAGCCGACGAACCAGGCATCGTTCTCGTCGTCGGACGTCCCGGTCTTTCCCGCGACATAGGGAGCGAGCGCCTTCAGGGAATGGGCCGTACCACGCTCCAGAACGCCCTGCAGCATGCTCTTCAGCTGATAGAACGCGGCCGCATCGGCGGAGCCTAGTCGCACGGGCGAAGCGACCTTGCGCTTGTAGACGATGCGTCCATTTTCCTCGACGGATTCGATGGCGTGCGGCACCGGCAGCACACCCTCGTTGGCGACGGCAGCGTAGAAGGCGGCGAGATCGAGAATGCGCACCGGCTGAGCACCGAGCACGAACGGATAATACGGCGTGCATTCCAGATAGAGCTGCGCCTCGAGGGCAAGCTCGCATACCCGCTTCAAACTCTTCTCCGGCGAGGGTTCAATTCCGCCGTCGAGCAGGCGCGCCGTCACAAGGTTCTTGGAGTTTTCGAGTGCCCGTCGCAGGGTCACGATGCCGGATCGGCCGCCATCGAAATTCTTCGGGCTCCAATAATCGCCGGGCCGGGCATTCGCCTCCCCGGCCACTGGCGGCAATGTCACCGGAGCATCCCAGATCAGAGTGTTCGGCTGCAGGCCTTTGGAAAGTGCCGCAAGATAGGTCAGCGGCTTGAAGGCGGAGCCCGGCTGGCGATGGGCCTGCGTTGCGCGGTTGAGTTGGCTCAGCGGGTAGGAGAATCCGCCCACCATGGCGAGGATGCGGCCGGTCGCGTTCTCGAGCACGACCGCTCCACCCTGGACGGCGGGAGGCGTGCGCAGATCCGCACGAACGGCGCCTTTGCCCTTCTGCTCGACGAGTTGAACCCGCACCACGTCATAAAGCTTGAGATCGCGGCGGGCCGTGTCCCAGGCGTTCAGCGGCAGGACGCGGCCGTCGCTCAACCCGACCCGCAGCACATTCGCTCCGGTCTTGCGGTCCTTCCCCTTTTCGATCACCACGGCGGCTGTCCAATGCACGTCGTAGAGCGGCAGCCGCACCGCCTCCAGCGCGCGTCGCCAGGCTGGAACGGCAGGAGCATCCTTCGAATCCGCCTTCGGACCCTGAAGCGCCTTGACAGCATCCGCGATATTCGCCTCCGCACCCTGATAGCGCTGGCGCCCGACGCTCAATTCGTAACGCGCGAGTCCTTCCTGAAGAGCTGACTCCGTTGCCTCCTGCAGAGCCGGATTGATGGTGGTGCGCACCGTATAGGCGCCGGTCGTCAGGCTCTCGAGATCGGCGAGCGTGCGCGCATCGCGGCTGACATGGTCGACGAAATAGAAACCTGTGGTGCGCCGCAGGCGTTCGTATGGCACGCGTTCAGGCAGGGATGCGACCGCACGCTGCATCTCATCGGGTTTCAGGAACGCATCTTCCTGCATGCGGCTCAGCACATAGGCCATGCGATCCTGAGCACGCTCCGGCTGGGTATCGGGATTGTAGTAGTTCGGTCCCTTGGCGAGACCCGCCAGCAGCGCGCCTTCGGCAACGGAGAGCGCCTTCGCGCTTTTCCCGAAATAGCTCAGGGCAGCCATCTCGATGCCCCATGAGGAGCGCCCGAGATAGATCGAATTCAGATAGATCTCGAGAATCTCCGCCTTGGTGAGCACGCGCTCGATGCGCGACGCCACGATCATTTCCCGCATCTTGCGGTC
This sequence comes from Microvirga zambiensis WSM3693, assembly GCF_016735695.1. Classification (GTDB taxonomy): domain Bacteria; phylum Pseudomonadota; class Alphaproteobacteria; order Rhizobiales; family Beijerinckiaceae; genus Microvirga; species Microvirga zambiensis. The sequence goes on from NZ_JAERQD010000076.1 coordinate 19,081, forward strand.
ATAGGTGACGTCGTCGCCCACGAGCAGGTTCTTTGCAACCTGCTGGGTAATGGTGGAACCGCCGGCAGGCCGCCCAGGATTGGCCAGATTGCCTACGAAAGCGCGTATCACGCCCCGCTCGTCGATGCCCCTATGCTGATAGAAGCGCTTGTCTTCGGCCGAAACGAAAGCTTGCTGAACGGTTCTCGGGATGTCGGACAGGGGAACGGACATGCGCCGGTGATCGGGCTCGAACACTTCCGCGAAGCGCTTGCCGTTCGCGTCCAGGATGACGCTGACGCCGGGCAGCTTCAGCCCCTTCAACTGCCGCGCATCGGGAAGCCCGGCCACGGCGGCATTGTAGTAGGAGATCACCTCGCCGAGATCGACCGGCGACGGCTCGACCTTCTCGTCCTTGCAGAACTGCCGGTAGCTTGCGTGAAGGTCATTGAAGCTCAAGCCCTGCAGCACCTTCAGATCGCCCGCGATCGCCTGCGGATCGTCCATGGCCGTGGCGATGAGATCGTCGAGATTGATGTCCTCGATATCGAAGGCCCGCCGCATATGCGTGCAGCCCTCTTTGAGGATCTGCGCCACCGCCTCCCGATCCCGAGCGGGGTCGAAATTCGTCCTCACCGTATCCGGATCGACAAGAACCTGGCTCAAGGTCAGGGCAGTCGCGAATATCTTGACGAGGATCGCACTCATTCCGCCGCCGTCATCGGATCTCTGCACTCCCCGTGAAAGGTTTCCGGGACGGTCTTTCGGGACATGTCCCGATGCCCGGGCGAATCCTGCCCCGGACAAGCTGAATGGAAGCCGTACATCGCGGCTGTTTTAGGACTGGGCAGCGACGGGAAAAGGGGCGGTCGAGCTTAATGCCCCGACCGGACGGCAACCTTCACGGCAATGTGTCTCATCCCCGGCCGACGAACGGCATCTTCGTCGCCATGACGGTCATGGTGAGTACGTTGGTGTCGAGCGGCAGGCCAGCCATGTAAAGCACTGCATCAGCCACGTGCTTGGGGTCGATCCGCGGCTCCGGCGCCTTGGTCCCGTTGGGCTGAAGCACTCCTTCGACCATCCGCGCCGTCATCTCGGTCGCCGCATTGCCGATATCGATCTGGCCGCAGGCGATGTCATAGGCACGGCCGTCGAGGGAAGTGGACCTCGTCAGGCCCAGGACCGCATGCTTGGTGGCCGTATAGGGCGACGACAGGGGGCGCGGGGCATAGGCCGAAACCGACCCGTTGTTGATGATCCGTCCGCCTCTAGGATCCTGATCCTTCATGATCCGGAAAGCCTGCTGCGTGCAGAGAAAGGTTCCTGTGAGATTGGTCGCCACGACCGCCTGCCACTGCTCAAAGGGAACGTCTTCCAGCGGCACGGCTGGCGAGCCGACGCCGGCATTGTTGACCAGAAGGTCGAGCCGCCCGAACGCCTTCTTCGTGGCGGCGAAGAGCGCGGCGACGGAGGCCGGATCGGTCACGTCGGTCGGCACGATCAGGGTCTGGGCGCCGTCGACGGCGATCTCTCCGGCTGCCGCCTCGAGGGCGTCACGGCGCCTCCCGGCCATGGCAACTTTGTAGCCCGCTCTCGAGAGGCCGGCGCAGATCGCTCTTCCTACCCCGGTGCCGGCCCCGGTCACGATTGCGATCTTGGAGCGCTCAGCCATTGTATCCTCCCCGTTTCCGTTGATGTTGCCATGAGAGATGCATGCGACGGTCGGATCGGCAAGCACGAAGGGCCCACCTGCGCACACCTTTGGAAAGATTGAAGGAACCGGCCAAGCTTTTCCGCGTTCGCATGGTGCTAATCGGAAAGGAATCCGTCATGCGCAATCATGTCCTGAATACAGGTGTCCTGTTGGCTCTTCTGGCTCTTCCCCTCGCCGCCTGCCAGACCGGCACGGAAACGGGTGCGGCGGCGGGCGCCGCAGGTGGCGCGGTGACGGGTGCCGTCGTCGGCGGGCCGATAGGGGCCGTTGTCGGCGGAGTCGCCGGCGCGGCTGTCGGCAGCGTGCTCTCCGCAGAGGAATCGACCCGCGTCCGCACCTATGTCGTCGCCGAAAGGCGTCCGTCGATGCGCGTCTCGGAAACGGTCGTCGTGGGACAGCCCGTTCCCTCCCGCGTCCGGCTCTACGACGTCCCGCCAAGCGTCGGCCTGCGGAACAGATACAGCTACACCGTCGTGAACGATCAGACCGTGCTGGTCGATCCGCAAACCCGGACCGTCGTTCAAGTCCTCCAATAATTCAATGCAAGGTCCCGAATACAGAAAGGCGGCTCTCTGAGCCGCCTTTTGTTTTTCCTTCCGCTGAATCGGATCAATCGTCCGTGTCCAGGTGATTCATCAGAATCTCGCGTTTGCCGGCGTGGTTTGCGGGTCCGACGATGCCCTCGTTCTCCATGCGCTCCATCAGCGAGGCGG
>NZ_JAERQD010000077.1 GCF_016735695.1 Microvirga zambiensis WSM3693
CACGACGCGCGGGCCTTGCGTGTGCCAGAGACAATCACGCTGTTGCCGTTGCCGCCGGCGTCACCTCAGCTGAACCCGGTGGAGCGGATCTGGCTGTACCTGCGTGAGCGCTATCTCTCGCATCGCATGCTCGACGACTACGAGGCTATCCTGGACGCGGTCTGCCGCGCCTGGAACAGATTGCTCGACGAGACAGGCCGCCTCACAACATTGACGACCTACCCGTATCTCACGGCGTCAGCAATTCCCTGACCGGGTATAAGGCAGGAGGTGCTTCAGGCATGGAAGAAGCGCAGGCTCCAGAAACAAGGCGCGAAGAACGCAGTCCAGCATCCTCAAAGCGAGCAGACAGCGGACAATCCCTTGTCGAGCACTAACGAGGCGAAGGGTGAGCCGCACGCTGCAGCATTAACTCCATGAAAGAATGTAATCCATCCTGTCTCAAGAGGATGGTGGCCATTGAAGCATCACGAATAGACCTCGCTCGTATCCCTTTCGATCTGCCGAACTTCCGCCGACGAACCTGTTGTAATCAGGAACTCAGGTTAAACGTATCGGACTTGAGCATGAGGCGAATAAGAGGCTCGCAATGGGCATTAAATTCTGCGTCTGCTCGTGCATACTTCTCTCTGATACGATGGCGTTCGGCTTCAACGCAGTGAGACAGCAACATGGCTGTATACGGGTTGGGCGGTGGAATGTCGTAAGCCAGTTTCTTCACTTCCTGGATAAATTCGTCGACCCAAGTATCTTCGACCATAACCAACCCCATGGACAATCAGCCGATCTACAACAGTAATCCAAAGACATGTATCCTCCTATTTCTTCTGAATAGTCGCGGGGCAATACAGCTGAGTCCAAGAGTGGTACTACTGTTCCACTCACGACGGCAGCTCTTACATGGTTGAGATTTGCCTTGTCGATTATCTTGAGGACAGCCCGAAAGGGGGTTAATTCATTGCGGAATGGGACCGTCTTTTCGAGGGCAGCGCATAAACTGTCACATTAGCGCTCCGGATACCGGCCTTTGGCGCCGGGGCATCACGCCGAAATTAAGCGACTGTTAACCATGCGGCCCAATGATGCTTTCTTTGGGAGCCTAAGCGATGGCCAGACGACCGCTCATTCTTCTCATTCCCGCAGATCGCCGCACCGGTGCTCTCACACGAGCTGGTCTTGAGGGGTATGGTTATGATGTCTTGGTGGCAGGCGCCGCTGACGAGGCGCTCGACCTCCTCCATGCAAATCAGAGGATCAGCGTCCTGGTCGTCGACGTCAAACCCGAGAAGGGCTCTGACGGAATCGCACTGGCACAAACTGCCCGCCGATCCGATCCAAGCATCCATGTGATCAATACCAGTGGTGCGCCCTACAAGCTTCATGAGCGCGAGAAGGTCAGCGGCGCGCCTTGCTTGCGTACGCCATATCATCCGCACCAACTCGTCGGGGTCATCGGACAGATCTCAAGCCGACACTGTCTGGATGAGTATGAAATGCACGCAGCCTGACAAGACTGGATCACGGAAGCTTTGGGATCTCGATCGCAAAGGACAATGATCGTTCAGTTGCCCTGGCGGTTAAGCCGTCATCCCAAGCGTGTGCAACCGGTGTCGGCCAAGGCGAAGCGGAAGCGTGAGGAGTTGAACGCGCCCTGTTCCGACGTAGTGCCTTAGAGCCTGGCATGCAGCGTCTCCAGTAATGGTGAGACCGTCTCGATCGCGATTCCTCCCCCGGTGTCAGCCGACCAAACCACCTGATGGAGATGACACCTTTTTCCGTTGAGACATCGGGCATCGCATGCGGCCTCTCAAGGGGCTGGTCTGATCGCAGGACGGCTGCGCCTCGATCCCTTGACCGCAACAGCGGGTCCGGACCTCTCGGTCCTGAGAGCCTTTTTCCCCGGCCTTTCGGCCTTCCTCGCGAGACAAAAAAGCTCTCCCCGCGCCGTCCTCCACGTGCGTTGCGGGCCTGCGGCTGCGGCGTGATCGCCTGTCGATCCTTCGACAGCCATCGAGGCCGCGCGGTGCGGCCCGACCAACGGAAAAAGGAACATCCTCATGGCGACCATTGGCACCTTCCGGAAAACCGACAAAGGCTCCTACACCGGCACCCTCAAGACGCTCACCCTCTCGTTCAAGACCCACATCACCAAGAGCCCGAAGGCGAACGATCAGGCTCCCGACTACCGGATCTTTGTTGGCCCGACCGAATTTGGCGCAGCCTGGGTGAAAACCTCCCGCGACGGCCGCGAGTACCTCTCGGTCAGGATGGACGATCCGAGCTTTCCTGCTCCGATCTTCGCCTCCCTGGTCGAGGGAGAGGGCGACGAGTTCAGCCTCATCTGGTCGCGCCGCACTGGCGAATGACCCTCCGGCCCCCGCCTCACGGGCGGGGGCGCCAACTCCACCAGCGTCATACCTGAGAGCGCGCTCATGTCCGCCTTCGTTGTCTCGACCGCCCATATCGATACCATCGTCTCCGCTGCCATCGACCTCGAGCTCTTCGCTGCCCGCACCGACCACGGCACCCTCGAGCGGGTCTGCCACGAGACGGCGAGCGCCTTCGGCAAGATGCTGCTGGCAGAGAATGTCCGCTCCGTCGTCCACCGCTACCGCCTGACCGGCAGCACCGAGGCCTCTGATTACGGCGAGGTCATGGAGACCTACGAGTTCAGGTATCGCCCTTGTATTGGGGCCGGCATCGCTGCCAAGGCCCTGGACTGCTTCGACTACCAGTCTTGCGAGACCGACACCTACGAGACGAGCCTCGCCTACGCCTTCACCTCTCGGATGGCGAAGGCCCTCAACAAGCACCTCAACGGCTACGAGGCCGCCCCCTGGGGCATCGATGACCGGATCCCGGCACCAGCGCACTGACGTCGCCCAACTTGGCCTCGCCGTCCTGGCGGGGTCCTTTTCCATCGCGCACCGGAGACAAGGACCACGACGCGCGAACCGACAACGCCTCTCCCCAGTAACCAGAAAATCCGGCCCTATCTTTCGGTCTGTCAGGCCAAAGGGCCCGCCATCCCTGTACACTCCGCCTGGCTCACTTCGCTGGCCTGAGCGAGCCTGCCGATTGCCGGTGGAAAACCGTTAACAAACCTTTAAAAGCAGCATTCCCGCCGCCATAAGTCAGCTGAATAGGGCGGGACGTACCGTGCAGATTGCAACACTTATTGCCGATCAGGATTTCACCTTCTTCACCTGGCGCGGAAAGGTTCGCTCCGTCCGGTCCTTTGGCCGGGGCAGCCGCACCCGCGAGATCCTGATTCAAGCGCGTAACGGCACCAAGCGCAGCGTCACAATGCAAGCGATGATCCGCATCGAAGCCGGTCATGAAGTGTCGCTTGTCTACGCCCGTCGATCCAACGGCACGCGCGGCGCTCTTGTCGGAATGCTTAATCACACCAGCGACAGGCATTGCGCCATGCCGCAGGGCCATGTGCCGATCCAATTGAGGCCATCCCTCTTCGTCGACCTTATGAAGGAGATTGAGCGCTATTCCCTGCCAGGAGCCGCGTTTCTCCTGACGGTCTTTGCCGCCGCCTGCTTGTTCTGTGTCGGCATAATCTATTCGGTTTTGACTTGGGGCATGATCGGCGGTGTGTTGACCGCTCTCCTGTGGGCATTCAATGAGCTGGCTCACTGGCACTCTGAGGCGGCCGATGATCTGCTGATTGCAAGCACGGATGAGATCCTGGACCACTTGGCAGCGGTGGAGCGGATCGCGAATGGCCCCGAGCCCTATGACAGCTATGGTGCGACGTGGGTTCTCAAAGGCCAGAGAGATTGGACCCCGGTCCTTGAACCGCCTCCCGGTCAGTGGGGTGTGCAGACGGAAATTTATGAGCCTCGCAGCAGCTACCGACCCGTGTGAGGCCGTCTTTCAGCCAGGCTCCACCTGCCGCATGTCCAAGATCTCAAGCAAGAGAATGCCCAGGATAGCCACAGCCAGAAGTGTCGCCACCGTCAGGATGAGGCTGTGCCACTTTCCCTGCCGGGCCAGCGTCGCCTTGATGGCTGCAAGCTTGCGTTCTTGTTCACGCCCAACGGACATGTTGCTTCCTGGACTAGCCCGACCTTTGCATGGGTTGCCTGGGAAGATAATCAGCCAAGCATGATGAAGCTGTGCGATATCACACACGTGATACGCGAAATCCGAACTGATCTGAGACCAGTGTGGATGGTGGACAGTCTTTGCGAGCTCGATCCCCAGGACCGCGCCGGTTAACAAGGATGATCCTAAAATTCGCATTTAAAATGGTGTTGTAATTCGGTCTAATTGCACTATATTACATTCTTGGGTTGGAGGATTCACATGCAGCGCGTGGAAGCTGAAATCGCAGTCAGCGTCTCAGACTTGAAGAAAAATCCAACAGCTATCATGAATGAAGCCGGCGGTTCCCCAGTCGCGATCCTCAACCATAACCGCGTCATGGCTTACATGGTACCGGCTGAGACGTTCGAGACCATGATGGAGCAGTTGGACGACATCAAGCTGGCGCAGATCATCAAACAGCGGTCTGGCGAGGTTCCGGTGCCCGTTGCCCTCGATGACCTATAAGCTTGAGTTTCTGCCATCCGCGCTGAAGGAATGGAACAAGCTCGCGTCCACTCTTCGCGATCAGTTTAAGAAGAAGCTTGCGGAGCGGCTGAAGGCGCCACGCGTCCCCGGTGACGCGCTCCACAACATGGCGGACCACTACAAAATCAAGCTTCGAGCAGCGGGTTACCGCCTCGTCTACCGGGTCAACGAGGAGACCGTGACGGTGCTCGTCGTTGCTGTCGGTAAGCGTGAAGGATCCGAAGTTTACAGGACAGCGAAGAAGCGTTGATAGACAAACTCAACACATAGCGTGTTTGAGCTTATTGGCGGCTGCGCACCTATCTCTCGCGTAGTTTGGCGCATCCTCTCGAGCGCCACGGCTGCCGCCGTGAGTTTCACCGAATAGCCCATCTATGTGACTGCCGCTTTTGGCGGCCGGTTCAGGGCTCTTGTGCCGGCGGGAGGGGAGAGGAGCGCGCGGCCCCCCTCTCCCCAGCAACCTGAAAATCCGGTCTCCCCATCATTCGGCCTGTCAGGCCACGTGCCTGCCAGCCCTGCAAGACCGCTGACGCGGCCCTCCAGCCGTCAGGCGGCCTGCGGGTGGGCGATCCCCCTCCGGCGCTCAGGTTTGCCCCCCTCTCTCCCCGCTGTTCGCCACGTGGCAAGGGCGCAGGCGCAGGCGCTTGCGCCCCAACCCAAGGAGAGAGACCATGACGATCACCACCGTTGCCCTGTCCAAGCTGATCCCGAGCGAGGCGAACGTTCGCCGCTTCAATTCCGAGGCCGGAATCGAGGCCCTCGCCGCCGACATCGCCGCGCATGGCCTGATCCAGAGCCTCAACGTCAAACCCACTGCGAAAGGCAAGTTCGAAGTCCTGGCGGGTGGACGCCGCTTGCGTGCTCTCAGGCATCTTCAGGGCAAGGGTGGCTGCATTCTCGGTCAGAAGGTGACGAAGGATTATCCCGTTCCGGTTCTCCAAGGGCTTGCCGAGGGCGTCACCGAGACGGAAATCTCCCTTGCTGAAAACTTCCAGCGCTCGGCCATGCACCCCGTCGAGGCGATCGCCGCCTTCGGCAAACTCAACAAGGACGAGGGTATTTCGCCTGAAGAGATCGCAGCGCGGTTCGGCATTTCACGCATGACCGTCCGCCGCCGTCTGGTTCTTGCCGACCTCTCGCCGCGCATCCTGGAGGAACTGCGCCAAGATCACATGAGCCTTGAACAGGCGCAGGCTCTGACCATCACGCCCGATCACGCCCGCCAGGAAGCCGCTTGGTTCGGAGCGCAGCACTCGTGGAACCGTGAGCCACAGCACCTGAAGCGCCGTCTGTCCGAGGAGCGTTTGCATCCGACCGACAAAATCTCGCACTTCATCCGCGAAGAATATCTTGCAGCTGCAGGAGCCGTCGAGCGTGACCTGTTCGCTACGCAGGAGCAGGTCTATCTGGTCGACAAAGAGCTCGCTTACAGCCTCGCCGAGCAGAAGCTCGAGACACACCGCGAGGCTGTAACCGCAGAAGGCTGGAAGTGGATCACGGTTACTCCCGATTTTGCCTATCAGACCAGCCACCAGTATGGCCGTGTCTACGCGGAGAAAGTTGATCTGTCGGCCGAGGATCAAGCCAGGCTTGATGCGCTGAACGCGGAGCTTGAGGCGTTGTCCGCTCAGTTGGAGGAGCATGAGCTTTATGGCGACGAAGATCCTGAGGACCTGACCACCGAGCAGGCGGCCCTTGTCGAAAATTACAACAAGGTGAACAGCGCCATTGAGCGCATCCAGGACCGCGAGGACGTTTACACGGACGAGCAGAAGGCAGTCGCCGGAGCCGTCGTGACCCTCGATCCCGTTGGAGACATCAGGATCGAGCGTGGCTTGATTGCTCCGCAGGATCGCATTGCCCATGAGGCCAAGGCGAAAGCCGCCGAGAGAGCCATGCAAACCGATGGCGAAACGGTGTCCGCTGAGACAGAGGCTGATGTTGACACCAACACCCTGTCAGCAGCCTTGACCGAGGATCTGACGGCGCAGCGCACCGCAGCGCTTGCCGTGGAGCTTGCCATCCGCCCCGACGTGGCAATTCTCGCCACCACCTACAGCCTCGCGCTACAGCACTTCTATGCCGGCACCTACGACTCGTCGAAGCCGATCAGTGCGGTGCAGATCAAGCGCGAGACACCGCCCCGCGCATCCGATGAGATGGCGCAGACCCCGGCCATCCTCGCATTGGCGGCGCTTGAGACCGCATGGAGGGATCGCCTTCCAAGGAAGGCTGCGGATCTGTGGCATTGGTGCGCAACCGCTGAGCCCGCTACGCTGATCGATCTCCTGGCCGCCCTGACCGGATTGAGCCTCAATGCGACCCAGCAGCGCCATGAGAAGCGCCACACCCGTCACGAGAACGCAGACCAGATCGCTCGGGCCATCAACTTCGACATGGCGAGGCATTGGCAACCGGATACAGCTTTCTTCCGCCGCACGAGCAAAGCCTTCATGGCTGACGCCATCAAGGAAGCCGCAAGTGAGAGCCACCACACGGTTGCAAAAGGACTTCTGAAACTTGGCAAGGCCGAGGCCATCGAGGCTGCAGTGGAGGCCATGTCTGGTCGCGGTTGGTTGCCGATGCCTCTCAGGACGCCTGCAATGGCCGTTCCGCCCGATGCCCTGGAGCAGCAAATGGATGAGGCAGCTTAAGCCGTCCCGCACCTGGAGCCCTTGCGCCTTCGGCCGTCTGGCGTAAGGGCCCTTTGACAAAGCGCCGAGCAGCAGGGGAGGGCAGGCCCTCCCGCGTCCATGCAGCCGCCGCCGCAAGCGGCGGCCACTTCTTGCATATTCCCAATACCGGATGGGGAGGTGCTTGCGCACCGATCTCTCGCGTCGTTTGGCGCATCGTCTCGAGTGCCACGGCTGGCGCCGTGAATTTCACGGAATAAGCCATCTCACCGGAGGCCGCTTCTGGCGGCCATCTCATGGCTCTTGTGCCTACAGGCGGGAAGAGGGGCGCGCGGCCCCCTCTCCCCAGCAACCCCGAAAACCGGTTTCCCCACCATTCGGTCTGTCAGGGCCAAGGACCTGCCATCCCTGCATGACCGCTCTGCGGCGGCCCTCCAGGCGCGTTCGCGCCTTTCGGGTGGGAGATCCCCCTCCGGTTTTCGGCATTGCCCCCCTCTCCCCCCGCTGTTCGCCACGAAGGCAGGGGCGCAGGCGCTGGCGCTGCGCCCACAACAGGAGAGAGAGCATGAACCGGAACCTTTATCGTGATGTCACCGACCGCATTCTTGGCGAGATGGAAAAGGGCGCGCTTCCGTGGGTGAAGCCGTGGAGCGGCTATACCGGCTCGCAGATGCCGCACAATGCTGCGACAGGTCGCGCCTATTCCGGCTGCAATGTCGTGCTGCTGTGGATGGCGCAAGCTGCAGGCAATTTCACAAGCCCCCGTTTCATGACGTTCAAACAGGCTCAGGAGTTGGGCGGCAACGTGCGCAAGGGCGAGAAGGGCCACAAGATCGTTTATGTGAACGCCGTCGAGAAGGAGGAGGCCAATGACAGCGGCGAGACCGAGACCCGCCGCATTCCCTTCTTGAGGGAGTTTACCGTCTTCAATCTCGACCAGATCGAGAACCTGCCCGAAACCGTCACCGGCAGCCAAGCGGTAGCGCAAAACCCGGAGCAACGGATCGACGTTACCGAGGACTTCGTGAAGGCGACTCGCGCCGACGTTCGCCACGGCGAGGGCCAAGCCTATTACCGCCCGAGCGCCGATTTCGTGATGATGCCCGACTTCATCACCTTCAAGAGCGCCGATCACTACTATGCGACCTTGTTCCATGAACTCGGTCACTGGACCGGCAGCGACAAGCGCCTTGCGCGCGACCTGCGCAACCGTTTCGGCTCCGAAGCCTACGCTGCCGAGGAGCTCGTTGCCGAACTGACGAGCGCCTTCCTGTGCGCGGAATTTGGCTTTGACGGCGATATTCGCCATGCTGGATATATCGAAAACTGGATTGCCATTCTCAAAAAAGACGAGCGCGCTTTCTTCACCGCCGCCAGTGCAGCGCAGAAGGCCGCGGACCACTTGCGCGGCCTGGCCCTTGCCGACCTCACGCCGCTTGCGGCGTGAGGGGAGGGCGCCTCATGAGCTTCAGGCCTCAATCCTTTGCAGCAAGGGTCCGCTACGCAGCGGACCTGATCGCCAGCGGCGCGCGGCCTTGCCGCGCCTTTGATTCATGCTTCGAGAATTACGACAGCGACGCCCTAGCGGCCGCCTTGATCCGAGAAGCCGCCACGAACCGGGATCTGGCGCAAAATCTTGGACGGTACATCAACCGCGCTCGAGCCGAGGAAGCCGCCGAGCGGTGGCAGCATTTGAGCGACGAGGAGCTCAAGCGCTTGGCCGCAAGGCTCAGGCGCGAGGGTCGCACCGAGGCCTCGACTAAAGAACGTCGCAACGTGCAACTAGGTCTCTTGTGAGACTGAGGTACGATCGTGCATCTTACACAAAGACCGGGTAAGACCCCGCCAACACCATTCCTATTCGCGGCTTGTTAAAGACAGCCGAGCCGCGCGAGCCAGTGTCGGGAGGCGTTCTCACCCGCCTCCCGACCTGTGCCGCTTAAACGGCGAGGGCAAGCCCTCAGAGTTTACAAAGCCGCCGCCGATCATGGCGGCGATTGTCTTCTTAGTTGATCGCAGATCGCCGGGGAGAAAGGCGCGCGGCTCCTCTCTCCCCTCGCAATCCGTCGTGCCGGTCTCCCCATCCTTCGGTTTGTCAGCCCGAGGGCCTGCCAACCCTACATGACCGCTCTTCGGCAGCGCTCCAGGCGCCTCCGCGCCTTCCGCGTGGGTGATCCCCCTCCGGCACTCAGGATTGCGCCTCTCTCCCCGCTGTTCGCCACGAGGCAAGGACGCAGGCGCAGGCGCTTGCGCCCCACATCAAAGGAGACACACCATGACCATTATTGCCGCTACCTCGCTGATCGCGAAGCTGTTTACTGAGTCCGAATGGAGTCAGTTGCTCAAGAACGCCGATCCGGCCACTCGCGAACACGCCGATCCTATTCCGGTCGTGAAGCTGTTTACGCTCATGCCGATTTTGTCTGGTTGCTGACGGAGATTGATCCGGAGGACGGTGATACTGCCTTTGGCCTGTGCGATCTCGGCATGGGCGAGCCCGAAATCGGCTCGGTGAGCCTGACAGAGATCACCAGCCATCCGATACTGCCGGTCTACAAGGATCTCAATTTCCGCACCATCAAGACCCTCTCCGAACTGGCCGCCGAGGCCCGCGCCGCCAGACAGATTACGGTCTGACGATGGGCGGCCAAGGCCGCCCAAATCCTCTTGCTTCCAGAGGCTGTCGCCGATTGGTTTACCGAACTCAACAGCAGACGGCGTAGACCGGACAGCAAGTTTTAAGGGCAAAAGCAGCAGCGCCGAGCCAGCGGCGCGATCCAGGAGGATGAGCTACCTGGACAGAGGCGGACGGCTCCGCCTTCAAATGGAGGCTAAAGCAATGTGGTTTCTACCCATTAGCTTGGCCCTAGAATGGAAAAGGACCCGGACGGCCTGGCAGCTGTCAATCCGGGTCCAATTCTGGATCTAGGAAACGGGGGAGGGCGAAAGCCCTTCCCCAACTCCGAGCCTCACTATAGCGCAAGCCGCGCCCTGATCCAACACTTGTCATCCGACACTGGTTTCACGAGCCGCCGCGCGCCTGGCTTCCAGCATCTCAAGATCGACGCTGAATCTCCATCTGGAGCCTCATCCTCGCAGGCCCGAGCGAACCGCGCCGCAAGCCGGATTCTGGCCGACGCTTCGAGCGACAGGAAGGGCGCAGCGCTTCGTGTGATGGCATCGGGTGTGATCATTTCCCTAGAATTTCGCTTGCTGGTATACCCAATAAAGGGTATACGTATATACCAGATCAGGATATACCATAGGCAGGCCGACATGACCTACTTGATCAAGGACGAAACAGTGGTCCAGCAGCTTAAGGCTCTAGCCCAGCGCAAGAACAAGACCGTGGCCGACGTGTTGCGCCAGGTTGTGGTGCAGGAGATCGAGCGCGAGGAATCTCGCGCCAGCACGTTTGAGAAAATCGGCCCGGTCCTCGCCAAGGCCCGCGCCATCGGAAAGCCCGTCGGGCGCATTGATTGGGACGCCGAGAAGAACGCTTCGGACGAGCTTTGGGGGGAATGATGTATATCGAGACGTCCGCCATCATCGCCATGCTTGCCGGCGAGGACGAGGCCGAGAAAATGGCGCACAAGATCGACAAGGCGACCACGAACCTCATTACCTCGCCAATGTCCGTTACCGAGGCAACAGTCCGGTTCGCGACGATCAAGGGGATTGAGATCCTGGCGTCTCAGGAGCTTGTGAGCGAGCTTCTGACAACCTTGAAGGTGCAGAACATCAGCATCACGCCGGAAATCGGCAACAAGGCCATCCGCGCCTATGCGCAGTATGGAAAAGGCACCGGTCACGGAGCCAAGCTCAATCTCGCTGACGTGTTCTCGTATGCTTGCGCGAAAGCCTATCGCGTCCCGTTGCTCTACAAGGGGAATGACTTCGCAAAAACCGATCTGGCCTGAAGGGCGCTTCATGAGCAAGATTCGGCTTCGAAGTCACAACCCCGGATCTTGCCGCGCCGCACAGCGCGGCGTGCTCATGGCCTCCACAAGCACATCGTAAGGCGAGCAGCGCCGCTCCAGCGCCTGCATTCGCACCTTCAATATGAGATCAGGATTCATTTGGGCGCCCCATGTTTCACGATCCCGATTGTACTCAAGGGCAGGGCGGCCACTCTTACCCGCCGTTGTCAGGGACGTTGCTCGCGGCTTGATGGACTTTCGCCGCGTCGGCTTTACGGGGTGGGGAGTTGGACATTGGAAAAGCTACCTGTTCAGGGTTTGGATTTATACTTGGCAACGTAGTCGCGCAGAGCCTCCTCCAAGGCGTCGTTAGGTGATTGCTCCCGGTCGAGAGCGACCTTGCGAACCTCAACCCATAGGCGGGGGTTTACCCGTGCATCCCACCGTCGCCGGTCAGCATCGTTCGACTTTGGCTTGGACTGCCTCTGTTGCGACCGGCCAGGGTGGCGAGGCTGCGCAGCCGCCTCGGGTGCGGCAGGAGCCGCAGGAGCGGAAGCAGCCAGAGGCGCTTCCGGTTCGGGAGCCGGTTGCGCCTCGGGAGGAGGGGGAGGGGTATCTCCAGTGATGATCAAGCCCTCTGCGGCGGCCGCTTCGCGGCCTTTCGCGAGGATTTCATCAAGCGACAGCTCAGGCCGCCTCTGTCTCGTGAACTTCGGCAGCGGCATTTCCGGCATCGGACAATTCCTCTAAAATTTCAGCCAGGAGAGCGGAAATGTTGGCACGGGCTTTGCGCACGGATTCCGGATCAGCCTTGATCGTTGAGAGAGTGCCCTTGTTGTCGTTGACGTCACTATAGATCGGGCGTTGATAGAGCATTGTCGTGAAGTACGGGACTTGCTCTTCTGCAATGTAGCTGACGGCTTCTTTGAAGACCGCCGTTTTCATCGCAATAGCGTCCACGCTGTTAAGGAACAGGCGAACACCGTCTTGACGGAAATGCTCGGTGTATTTTACAAAAGCAGCGGCCTCGACCACATCGGTTTTGGTCGCGCGGCTTGGGACCACGATCAGGTCGGCCCTGCTGGCAATGATCGCCAAGGCAGGAGTGAGCGCCCCTTGCGTGTCGATCAGAACCACGCCGTTCTGCGGTAGCGCCTTAAGGCGATCGCCCAATGCGATTTCGCTCAAGCAAGGGACAACCTGAATCCGCTCCGGCGTTTGTCCCGCCGCTTGGCAGCGCTCGAACCACTTCATGGTCGTTTGCTGCGGATCTGTATCGAGGATCAACACATTCTCACCCCGGTCAGCAATTTCCCCAGCCACCAGGACGCAGGCCGTCGATTTTCCTGACCCGCCTTTAGTGGTTCCGAACGCGATAATCGGCACCTGTGACATTCCTCTTAACCCCCATCCCGGCAGCCTAAATCGGTCCCGGTGGCTCTGGCCTCGCAAGGTTCGCGACCATCGCGACCGTTCGGCCCCTCGCATTGCCTGCAACTTTGGCGACAATTGTGAGTGCCACATATATCGCGGTTTTGACAATCATCGCAATGTCACGAATATTGCTATCCACCGGATCGATGCATCGTTGACGAAGTGACGGGATTTCGCATTTGGCGCGAGGTTCCGGCTTCTCCGTTCCCTCGCAGCGTTCGCATTGGTCTGGTCTCTCGCGATTATCCGAAGGTGCGGAGGTTCCTGTCTCTCGCAAACGTCGTGAAGCGCCGACGATTGCGATTGCTGCGAAGTTTGCAGCGCTCGCACAGACCGTGACCCTCGCAAATATCCGTAAAATGAATTCGATCTTTTACTTTGAATGGCAGGATAGGGGAAATCGTTATACACGCTTTCCCATGTGCCCTCGCCGGGCGGGGATCATCGCTCCGGCAGGTGCCACCTAGTGGCAACCGGAGCCCGAATGACTTCACACAGGATGCAAGATTTTGGCGGCACCAGAGACCCGGAAAGACCTTGTAGCGGTACGGCTGCAACCATCCGAAAAGGCTCATTTCGCCGCCGTCTGCAAAGAGCATGGCGTAACCATGAGCGAGGGTTTCCGTCGACTGGCGCGCGCCGCAGGCGGTCTTGGTCCGACGTTTGATGGCGAGGCGAAGGCCGCCATCGAGGAGCTCTCCGTTCAAACCCGCGCCGTGGGTGTGAACCTCAATCAGATCGCGCGGGCCATGAACCAGGGCCTTGTTCCGGCTGATGCAACCTTGCGCACGGTGTTGGAGGATATCGCCAGCGCCATTCAGGCTTACGATCTGATCTATGTGTCCATGGCCGCCCGGTCGCGGAAATCGGCGCATGAGGCTTTCAAGGATGAGCCGTCATGATCGGGGCAGGGATCTTTGACGGTCTCGATTTTGCCGGTCTGTCCTTTGTGGCATGCGCCCGGTTGAGAGCCATCCGTCAGGCCGATGAGATCGCGGCTAGTCTCTATAATGGCGCTCCTGCCAAGCGTTCGATCAAGCCGCAGAGCCCGAGCCGTGGAGTGCCGGCAGCGCCCGTTGCACCCCGGCCAGCAAGCTATCTGCCCGCGTCAGGATCCAGGATCGTCGCCACTCCTGAAGAAGAGGAGCGCCGTCGTCGCCGTCCGAATGCTGCCGCAGGCGCCGAGATTGCCGCCACGCGTCCGGCGCGGCCGGATCTGGGCGTGCGATCGATTGGAGCGGCGCAGGAGACTTACGCCGTCGAGATCCGGTCGATCGAAGTCAAGCGCGCCGCCGTTGCAATGGGATCGCAAGCCGCCGTCGTGAAACTCGCTAGCTATGCCAATGGCCGCGCCCGCGTGTCGGCGCTTCTGACCTATCAGAGCCATGACGGCGAGTTGGCGCTGGAGCGTCAGGACGGATCTTTCGTGCAGGGCAAGGAGGCCATTCAGGCACTTGTTGCCCGCTGGCAGGAGGACACCCCGGCGCGCGAGCCGTCGAAGGACGTTCTCAACTTTAACCTCACGATCAATGGTGAGGTTTCACAAAAGGACGCGGAAGATGCTCTTGCCGAGACGCTTGCCGGACATCGCTATGCCTTCCGTATCGAGGAGGAGGGTGGTTTCTCCCGGCTTCATGTGGTGATGTCGACTGCCAGCTCTCGCCGCGACAAGCAGGGCAGGGCGGTTCGGATCTTCGACAACAAGAAATCCCTCGGCGTCCTTGAGAACCGCCTGTCGGATTCCTTTGACGGAGCCACCGTCCTGGCCCAAGGGTTCCTGCATGGGGTCGAGGGAGCGTCTCACAGCCTCCTGCGCCTGTCTAAGCACGGCGAGCAGACCATCATCACCAGCAAGGGCCAGGTTCTGACGGGCGAGGAGGCTGCCCGGTCAGAGGCGAAGTCGTGGAAGCGAGACTTACGTTCGACGGATCAGCGCGAGGTTGCGCACATCATCTTTTCCGCCAAACCCGGAACTGACAAAGCGGCATTCGTGGATGCTGTTCGCGCCACCCTGGATCGGGAGTTTCCGGGCCGCGAATATGTCTTCGTCCTGCATACCAACCGGCAGCACATTCACGTACACGCCGCCGTCAGAATGCGTGACATCGAAGGCAAGAAGATAGATCCTCGCATTCAGGATCTCCAGCGTTGGCGCGAGACACTGGCTCAGGAAGCCCGGCAGCGGAACATCCCTATGGAGGCGTTAAGCCGGTTCGAGCAGGCGCACGTTCCTGGCTACAAGCTCAAGGACATCCGCCGCGTCGAGCGCGGCACAGCCCCCGAGAGCGCCCGTCGTCGCGTCGAGGCCGCGCAGACCCATGCCATTCACATTCCGACCCGCGAGGAAGGCCGTAAGCGCGCCAACGAGGTTGCGCGCGGGTGGCAGGCTGTCGCCATTGCCCAGGCCTCTGGCCCCGAGCCGACGCAAGGTCCCGATACGATTCGGCTTTACCGCGCCGAGAGGCCGGTCGCACCGGACGCTCCGGGAGCTCAAACGTCGAGCGCGCCCCTGTTCGCTCGCGACAGAGCCACCGCCGAGACTTTGGCGGCATCGTTCAAGGGCAGCGTCTCGTATGTCGACGTGCCCCGGTCGCTCCTGTCCGAAGTCATGCCCTCTCGCACCAACCCCGGGGCTTACGTCACGGTCAGCCGCGATCTGGCAGCAACACAGCGGCCGTTGACGCCTTCGCCCGAGCGCAGGGTGGTGGAGCTTCAAGAACGCACCCGCACGGCCATTGAGCGCGCCGAGCGGCAATCCGAGATCCAGTCCGAGCAGAAAGGAAAGCCCACCATGCCGACGCTTGAGCGGATGGAGAAGACGGTTGATTCCATGAAGACCGTCATCAATGCCATGATTGAAGCTGCCCCCGAAGAGGCCCGTCCCGCCTTAGAGAAGG
This sequence comes from Microvirga zambiensis WSM3693, assembly GCF_016735695.1. GTDB lineage: Bacteria > Pseudomonadota > Alphaproteobacteria > Rhizobiales > Beijerinckiaceae > Microvirga > Microvirga zambiensis. The sequence goes on from NZ_JAERQD010000077.1 coordinate 15,472, forward strand.
CCGCCGAAACTGCCATGCTGGATCTTGAGAGCGCCGTATCCGAGAAGCGCAAGAAGGCCGAGAGCAAGCGTCCCGACATCGAGGGCGACCGGTATGTTGAGCCCAGGCCGAACAGCATTGAGGGCTTCCGCTCGAGGGCCAAGGGATCGGAAGTTCACTATTTCCGCGAGACACTGAGCGGCGAGAAGCTGGCCTTTGTCGATAACGGCAAGCAGGTGAAGGTCCACGACTGGAAGGACTGGGAGAGCGTTCGCGCAGCCCTGCAACTGTCGTCCGAGAAGTGGGACGGTCTGACGGTCAAGGGCAACGACGAGTACAAGAGCATGGTTGTGAGCCTTGCCGCCGAACACGGCTTCAGGATTACAAACCCCGAACTGCAGGAGCGGATCGCCGCCGAGCGGCAGCGCCTTGGCAAGCCCGAGCCGGTGAAGGAAACCGCGGAGGTGCGCGCGGCCGCACCTCAGACGGCGAAGGCGAAAGAAGCCCCCGCGCAAAATATGCCCTTGAGCGCAGCCACCGAACCGAAGACCGAAACTGCAAGCAGGTCGGAGGCTTCCACGAAGGCCGAGGCCAGCCCGACTGGCAAGCCCGAGAAGGAAAGCGCCGAGCGGCCCGCTTATACAGGTGCGCTCGTTCGGATCGGGGAGGGGCATTACCGGGATGATCCGAAGAACGACGTTTCGCCTTATGTCATCATCCGTGAGGAGAACGGGCGCGAGCATAAGATCTGGAGCGTTCAGGTTGCCAAGGATCTGAGGGCGGCCGACGCGAAGCTAGGCGACATGGTGTCGGCGCAACCTCTCGGCATCGAGCGCGTGACGAAGGCGATTCCTGTGAAGGATGAAAAGACCGGCGAGGTCACTCACCGCGAGGAGCAGCCGGTTGAGCGCGGCGTGTGGCGGACCGAGGTTGTGCACCAGGTGGAGCAGGAGCAGGCGGCAAAGCTTGAGGCTGAGGTCGGCAGTAAAAGCGAGAAGCAGGAGCAACGCCAAGATAGCGATCGGGCCAAGGATAGGCGCTATCAATCTGAGTCCCGCCAGCCGCAAAAGCCTCGTAACCGGCCGTAGGTGGTGCCGCTGCAGGTGCACGCTCTGCTGAGGGCGGGGCTCGTCGCGGAGCGGGCCGCCTGCTGTCGGCGCACCGGCGGGGGCGGCGGCGCGGCACGCCACTTGCCGCTGCAAATCGGGGAAATAGAGCCGTGGCTGACAGCGAATTTTCTATGCGGATGACTGGCGTCGAGCGCTGCGTTGCTCGTTGGAAGCCTAATTGCCGCCCGGACCCTTGGATCGCCCAGCAGCTACAAGCCGCGATCGATGAGTTGCGCGCGGAAGCGCAGGTGCCCGCTGCCAGGAGCAGAGCATGAAAGTTGAGATTGTCGTGGCAATTTTCTGCATCGCCGCCGTGCTCTGGTATGCTGTGTAAGCGCCCGAGTTTCTATTCTGATCAGAATGGTGCACGATCGGGCTGGGCTACGGCATTTGCTGCGGCGGGTTGGTGCGTGAGATCCGCCGCAAGAATCGCAGCAGCCAAATCCAGTGCTTCATTCGCCGCCATCGTGAGGTCGCCTCGGCCCTGGCCGTCATGCACGAGCTTGCTGCGCTTCTGGTACAATGCGTCGAACGCCTTCGCCTCTGTCTCGGACAGCAGCGTCCTGAACTTTGTCATGTAGGATTGACGGAGGGACTGTCTTCTCTGGAAAGAGAGCGACCGGTTGATCGTCTCTCGTACGTCGTCGGCAAATGCTTGGCTGGCGACAAATGCCTCGATCGCGGAAATCGCGGTCTGGTAATCCGCCCCGACATCGGTCTGGTCGCACAGTGCCTCGACGGCCGACACCCGGAGAACGAACTGTCCTTCTGTTTGAGGCACGAAGAACGAGTCGTTGAGAAGCGCCGCGCAGTTTCTCTGGCGTTCGGTCAGCCCAGCGGACGCAGCGACCCACGTCGTCAGCCGATCTTCTAGCACCTGTGGGGCGATCAGGACGCTACCCTGCGCGTTCATGCCAAGGATCGCCACGGCATCTTCTTCGTAGACCATCAGCCCGTGGGTCTCCGCGCGCAGTTCCTTGCCGCTCTCTGCCTTTACGGCCGCGTGGATGGCGGCGCTGAACTGCAGCGTCGACCGGCTGAAGCCAATGTCAATTCCCATCCGGGTCACGGCGCCGGTTACTAGCAGGGTGTCCCCGAGCCGTCGGCCGGCAATCCGCGCCTCTTCTTCAGTGGCGAAGCCGGACATCCGGAGCACCGCCCATTTCCCGAATGGGTAGGCATCCAGGCCGATTTCCAGCGTCGCCGGCAGCAAGCCCGGAACCGTGATGGTCAAGGCTTCGCCGTCGGGGATTTGTACCGCTGAGAGAATCTTGAATCGATAGCGGGCACAGTAGGTCATGGGCTTTCGTGGTCTCCCTTCGAGCCGGGCTTGAACTAGCGCGATGCCTGGAGGGCGGCCCTTAGCGGCGTCTGCACTAATGCCGGCGCGCGCGCAAGACATAAGTGGCCACGTCCGCCTTTACCTTTGCGGCAGGGCCCTGGATATGCGCGGATCGCGGTCACGGCTCGTCGACCTTCTCATGGATGTTGTCTGGCGTTCAGGCATGGGCATCCGCCGACAGTGAATCAGCGATCAGCCGGGTGCGGTGCGTGAGGGCGGCCATGGTGGACGTCACGAGCTGTTCGGGGAAGCTTCTGGGCAATGCTGCGACAACAGTCTCCGCCTGCCGTCCGGCATTCCCGGCGATGTCTTCGAAGACGGCCTGCATTGCCGGGGTGCCGACCCCTGAAAGGGCCGCCGTCTGCAGGAAATGCCGGGGCATAATCTCATGGATGGCGTAGTGGCGGTTCTTCCCGACTGACATCGCGAACTTGAATTTGTTCCGGGGGATTTGGTTCTGGTCGAGGCTCGGCTGCGCGGTCAGCACGTCATAGAGCGGGGTCAGGCGGAAGCCCCCGCCGGGGCCGATGAAGATGCTGAAGTTCTTCGCATGCCCGTCGGTCGCGCCGAGCAGCCAGAACACGATGGCCGAGCGCATGAATGTCGCGATGTCGGCATCGGGCGTATCGCTGCCTTTCAGCAGGTCGATAATCTCGCGCATGCCAGGGCCCCCTTCGGATTGGTATTTTCTTGTTGGCGGGATCGACAGCGCCTGGCAGGTATCTTCCTGCGGCAGCCGGAGCAGCCGGCCGTCTTTCGTCCAGCGGCGGTCGAAGCGTTCGACGATTAGTGTGCGGCGTTCGCCAAAATCGGCGATCTCGACGGCGGGTGTGGCAATGCCCCATGCGTCTAGCAGCTTCAGGCAGAGATACTCGTTCTCAACGCTGTTCGAGAGGTCGATGCCGTTGGGCAGCTGGCCGATCTGTGGCTTCAGGATGTGGGTGGTCGCGCTTGTGCCAGTGGGTTTGAACCACCGGCCATTCTTGCGCAGCAAGGCTGTTTTCTCCTGCGCGCCCGCGATCGAGATGCGAAAATCCTCGTCCTCGCCCATACCCAGCGGAGCGGCGGCGAGGTTCTTGATGAGATCGGCGATTTCGTCGGCGTCGACGGGTTTGCCATCGGCGGCGCCGGCGGCGCCGGGATCAATGCCGTCAGGCAGGAATTGCAAGGCGCCAACGCAGTCGTGACCGAGAGACGTCAGGAGGCTGAAGGCATCTGTGCCGGCGGAGCCGACGCGTTCGGCAACGCGCTTGCGGAGCGCATCGCTGTCCGGCAGCAGGTTGTCGAAAACATTGATGACCGGCGCGCCAACATACCGGTCCTCGCGTAAGGGGAGCGAGAGCGACACGGGGAATGTGCCGCGCCAAGCGAGCCATTCTTCGGCGTACTGAAAGTCAATCGCACCGGTGGATTCGCGCCGGAGCACGCCGACGAGGCGGCTGTTCAAGAACACGTTCAGAGGCACATGGGCTCGGCGGCGGGCCATCAGAACAGATCCTCGATGTCCGCAGCGCTGCCTTGGCTGCGAGGCCTGACGACCAGTTCGAGATTGAGGGCCGCGAGCACTTCCATTAGCGTCCGCAACTGGACGGCAGGCTCCCCCGCTTCGAGGCGAGAGACAGTTCCTTGGCGCAGGTGGATTTGATCGCCAAGCCGGCCTTGCGTGAGGCCGGTCTGTTTTCGAACCCGGCGCAGGATGGCGCCGAGTTGTTTCTCGTTGCGAGCGATTTGGTCGGTCATGCCAGGTCTCTAGTGCATAGTATACGCAAGGCCGTATAAGTTAACGATATACGCGAACGCGTTTATAAAAGGAATATACGCGACTGCGGCAAAAAACTCAATATACGCCTATGCGGATAGGAAATTGGGTTCCGGGCACATCGGATTTGCTCGAACAATGACCCGTCAGGCTGTGGTCTAGCGTCCCGAGTCACCCCCTTGGTCAGAGGCCTTACACGGTGCTCGGCATGTCTAGGTAGTCGTCCGTGAAGAATGTTCTGTCGGCTTGAGTCACGCGCGTTGCGTCGAGGGAGCATATCCGACCAGCAATAGGACAAGGGCACATAAAAACGCCGCCAGCCATCGCAGCAGGAGTGAGAAGTTGTAGCCGACCGCCGCCAGCACGGCGTTGATGCGGTCGCCCTCACGGCCTTTCAGATGATTGCGGCCCATCCGGTGTTCGGCTTTCAGGTGCCCGATCACCGGCTCGACCGCTGCCCGCCGCTTCATCTCACGCTTGAGAGCCGCGGTCGTGCGCCGGACCTGACCGGAGATCCAAACCTGGAAGCGGTTCGGGTGATTGTGCCCGCGATAGCCCTTGTCGACATGGGTGCGCTTGACCGCAATCCCGGTCATGGCGGCGACATCGGCCACCGCGGCCGCCAGCGTATGGCCGTCATACGGATTGCCGTGGAGCGCCCGGGCATGCAGCACGAACTGACCGCCCTTGGGCTTCGTCACCGGCGTGGCGATGCTGACCTTGCAGCCGAATTCGTACGGCGTGCGGGCTTTGCCCTTGCCGATGCATTCCACCTCCGGCGCATGCAGCGCGTAGAGCTTGTGCCCGCGTTGGCGCTGGGTTTGCTGCCGCACCCTGACTGCCAAGGCAAGCAGCGGCTCAAAGCGCTCCTCCAGAGCCGCATTGCCTGTGATCTTGCGGCGCACGTCCCGGATCACCCGCCCGAGCCGGGCGCGCAGAAACCGCAGCTCGCGGTTCGCTCGCTTGAACTGATGCGCATGCTGATAGCGCCCGATCCGGATCAGGGCGTGCTTGGCCACCCGCCGATAGCTCTGACGCAGTCTGACGCCACACCGCCTGGCGAGATCCACGAGCTTGATCAGAGCCCGGTGCATCAGGCGGGCATCGGTGGGATAAGCCACCGCCTTGGGCTGAACCGTGGTGTCGACGGCCACTCGCTCGAGATCCCTCGTCGCCAGAGCCTCGGTCTGATGCGCCACGGAAAGGCTCTCCTGCAGCAAAGCCGTGAGATGCTCCTCGCCTAACCGCTGGCGCCACCGCGTCAGGGACGAGCGATCGTCCTTCGACAAGCTCAGGATGAGAGGGC
>NZ_JAERQD010000078.1 GCF_016735695.1 Microvirga zambiensis WSM3693
GGCCATGACCACCCCACGCAGCGCGGCTGCGCAACCCGGGCCAGCTCCGCCGCGCTGCTTCCCCATGTACTACGGCACCGAACTCACCTCAAATGCCATCCTCACCTGGTGCACCGAGCACCGGATCGAGTGGCATTACATTGCCCCAGGCAAGCCGATGCAGAACGGCTACATCGAGTCGTTCAACGGCCGCATGCGCGATGAACTGTTGAACGAGAGCCTGTTCTTCGGACTGGATCATGCCCGTGAGCTGATCGCGGCCTGGGTCGAGGATTACAACACGGAGAGACCCCACTCTTCCTTGGGCTATCAGACGCCGCAGGCGTTCTCCAAAGCCCTACGAACTGCAAGGGACCATCGCGCTGCGCAACGGACAGGCTCCGCGCGCTGGCCCCTTGCTCCTGTCGCGCCACACGGCGTATCACCTGTCGAGGCTCTAAACGCCACTGGATGAAGCTTCGGTGGCAGGTCACTTGGATATCCATCAGACATTGGTACTCGGCGGCGGTGCGGGTCAGTTGCACGCTGAGTGTCTAGCAAAATCAGTTGGGAGCTGAAGATTGGACTGAGCCAACCGAAGAAGATTGTTAGAACGTCTCGCAATCCTTTAGTTTCATCCCAGGCCATGGCGCGAAGACAATTGATGGATCTTTGCCGAAGTGCATGAGAATTTTATATGCCTCACTCTGCTCGGGGGGCAGAGCCTTTGGGAGAATGCCCTGCTGCAATCCTCTCCGCGCCAGAGGAGCATTACGTTTCTCCAACCACTTTCTATCCTGCTGCCAATAGCGCAGCCGGAGCAAGCTCTCGCATGCCAGACGAATCGCTGAGTTCGCTGAATCCTGGTTGCGGGTAATCGAATAGAGTTCCGAAACCGCGGAAGCCGCGTTCCCTGCATACCGGTGTAGCTGACCGTTTGTTATTACTCTATTTTCGACGGCTTCCTCATACTTCTTCAAGTACATTGACGCGGCATGCTTCGCTGAATCTTCAGCCTTGTTTAGCCGTGCGTCCGAGAGTAGTGCGAGGCTATATTCGTCTGCCCAGTCGTTTATGATTAACTCCTTAAAATCGTCCATACCGTCAACAATCGATGATGCACGAGCGAAATAAAAGATAGCTTTTTTCACACGCAGACCATCCTTGTTGGCCAGAGCAGCGGCTAGCATCAATCGGCCCGCGGCCGCATGCATTCCAATCTCGTCCCTCCGGCGCTCAAATTTCTCCATCCGGTCTTCGGAAGGGTCATCGGTCCAATCGGTGTTCTGAATAAATGCATCGACCCGGTCGGCATAGTCTGCAAGATTGGCGGGAGGTTCAGAAGAAGAAATTTCCTGGGCCGAATCCTTAATCGCATGCATCAAATAGCTCCGCAGCTGCTTGGCGACGAATTCCGGGATATCAACCTGCGTGAGCACGATCGGCTCATTTGCATTGGGAGGGGGACGGCGCTCGGTTATCTGTAACTCGATCTGTCCTTCCTTTGCCACCTTACCCCAAAGTACTAGGTCAGAATTGTAGCCCGAAAGAAGGTTTTCTGCAGATGAACGGTCCTCGCGGTTCTTGGTCACCTGCGAACAAGTCCGTAGGACGTGCAAACCGTACCGGTGGCGAATCTCTTTAACGAGACGGTCGCCCACCCCCTCAACATCGTTCTGAAAGCGTGCCACAAGGACGGTGAAACCGCCTTTTAGACCGGATGGTTCGAAATAGGCGTTCAACGCGCACAAGGTCGACGTCGCGCCGGGTGGAGCGTAAGCCACCAAAACAGCGGTTGCATAAGTACCTACAACGACCGCAATTGCCGTGGCTGCGCGCCATGTTTTATTCCTCGAGGCTCCGTAGGTCTGCGCGGAGGCGGCATCCACACTCTGACTAGAGCCGGTCGCGAAGACATGAGTAATGTAGGCGATGATTTTATTCACCGCGTCAGGATTGTTATAGAGGGAATGGCGGAGGCCAAACGGGTTCTCTTTGAGACGCGCACACCAGTTTATACTGTAAGAATTCGAACCGCCTGGAGTATCGTAAACATCAACGATCAAATTTAATGAACGATACAGCAGCTCTCTTCCGAAGAGCGACTTGCATACAGCAGCAAGCAAAACAAAAGCCACGCAAATCAAAAATCCGAAAGCGAGATAGCGGAAAGTTTTATTCGATAAGTCCAGCGTTGCAATAAGCAGTTGCAAGACATATTCACCAGGAATGAAGCAATTTTGGCCCAACGCAACGCATTCACGGTACGCACGGAGCTGTGAAAGCGCAAAATCAACTGCAGAGTACAGAAGCAGTAAAGCAAGCGAGACCGCGGCAATCGGAACGATTATCGATAGTACCCCGGCGATATGAGCCAAAAGACTTGTGATTTTTCCAAAGAATAATGCGAGGCTCGCTTCGTCACGCTGACTTCTCAGGATCGCTAGATTCGGAATGCTCTGGCGGATGCTTGGCGTGTTGTAGGGGGCTCCATACAAAAAATCGCTCGCTTTCGAGATACCGAGGAATAGCAGAAATATAGCTGGCAATAAATTAAGTATTAGTATTGCAGCAGGATAAAATCCAAATAAGAGCAAACCGGCACAAAACAATAAGCCGCTTGCGAGCAAGCTTTTATTATTGATACGCTTTGCTGAATTTATAGCTGTTGAATGGGTATCGATGGATGGTTTTTTCTTTCGAACTACCTGATATGCACTGCTAACGAACGTGATTGCACCAATGAGAACTGATAAAAAGGTGATCCCAGGCAACAAGACAAATGCAGCATTCTCGATCGACGCACTAATTGCCCATAGTATCGATACATAGCTTGCAGATACGACGAAGCCGACTGAAAGGCAGATTGCAAACAGCCTATCGGTAATTCGAGGCGTTCTTTGGTAAATAGACAAAAACGGTGTCGCCAAGGTCACAATGTGCACGTTGAGCGCGGTTTCCGACATTGCCTGTCGCGCGTCTAACGCGACGTTCCCGCCATGACTATGTGCGATAATGAAATGCAGTGTCTCCGGCGCCGCCGCGACGCTTTTGTCCAGCGTCTTGGCTAGGAGCGCGGACGCGTTCTGTCGTTCTTCAATTGAATTGGCCCCCGACCAGCGAAATGCGCTGAAATCTGTCGCCTGCTCTAATCCCGAGAGACCGGAGCTCAACGCTACACAGAATCTTGACCCAGCCTCAAACCACCGCGGATCAGCGGGCTCACCCGCGACCTTCCTGGGCGCATCTTTATCTGGATTAAATCCCCGACCCCAGGTTCCGTGAACGAGGATGATTTTCATTGGGTGCCCTTTCGGGCCGTAAGCGGCCACTGAGAAGGTTCGGTCTAGTTTTACATGTCGCCCGATATTACCGATCAAGCGGCCGGGCGGACAAGCAGCTCATCTTGGATGAGTTCGTCGCAGTCACCGGCTATCTCCGCAAGCATGCCATCCGGGTCCTCTGCCGACCTGAGACGAGGTCACCTGCCACCAGGCAATACGCCACCCGGTATGATGCCAGGGTTCGCGAGGCTCTGGTTGTGTTGTGGGAAGCATCCGACCGTCTCTGCTCGAAACGCCTGAAGCCGATGATCACGATCTTGTTGCCGGCCCTGGAGCGGCACGGCCGGCTCGCTGTGGATGATGACGAGCTGCGCGGCAAGTTGTTAGCGGTCAGCGCCCTCGCGCCGGCATGAGTTCGGCAGTGCGCCGCTCGGTACCGGTGCGCACCTTCGGCGACTGGAACGATCCGCCGCCCGGCTATGTCGAGGTCGACTTCGTGGCCCATTCCGGCACCTCGTCCTCCGGCAGCTTCGTCCAGACCATGGTTCTGACCGATATCGCCACCGGCTGGACCGAGTGCGTGCCGGTGCGCACGCGGGACGGTGGTCTTGTGATCGCGGCGATCCAGCAGGCCCGGTCGCTGTTTCCCTTCCCGCTGCTCGGGGTGGACTTCGACAATGACAGCGCCTTCATGAACGAACTGGTGGTCTGCTGGTGCCGAGGTCAAGGACTGGAAGTGACGCGGTCGCGCGCCTACCGCAAGAACGATCAGGCCTGGGCGGAGCAGAAGAACGGCGCCATCGTGCGCAGGCTGGTGGGCTATGGCAGGTTCGTCGGAGCGGAGGCAACGGCGGCGCTTTCCCGCCTCTATGCTGTGGTGCGTCTGCACGGCAATCTGTTCCAGCCATCGTTCAAGCTGCAGGAGAAGACGCGGATCGGAGCCCGCGTGATAAAGCGCTATCATGCGCCGGTTCCACCTGCCGCTCGCGTGCTTGCTCATCCCGGTGTGAGCGAGGCAGACAAGACGGATTCAAACGGTCGTCGCAACACGTATTCTGTTACCCTCCCGCAGCCACTCGTCAAGCACCTCGGCAGGGGTTCTCCAGCTCAGCGTCTTTCTCGGCCTTGCGTTGAGGGCGGCTGCCACGGCAGCGATCTCCTCGGCGCTGTGCACACTCAGATCGGTGCCTTTCGGGAAGTACTGACGCAGCAGTCCGTTGGTGTTCTCGTTGGTGCCACGTTGCCAAGGACTGTGTGGATCACAGAAGTAGACTTGGATGCCCGCATCGATCTTGAGACGAGCATGCTGGGCCATTTCGGCTCCCTGATCCCAGGTCAGCGATCGGCGCAGTTCTTCGGGTAAGGTGATGATGGTGTGCGTAATCGCGTCGCGCACAGCCTCGGCCCCATGGCCTGCCAGCGCCGGCCCGTTCTTGAGGCGCGGCGCGTCACGATGGCCCGCGAGGCGAGGAAGATGCAGCAGCATCGTGAACCGGCTTGTGCGCTCGACCAGGGTGCCAATCGCCGAGCTGCCAAGACCCAGGATGAGGTCTCCTTCCCAATGACCTGGTACCGCCCGATCGGCCGCCTCAGCAGGACGCTGGCTGATCATGATCTCGGGCGAGACAAAACTCTTCCCGCGCCGGCGGACGCGTGCCCGCGGCACCCGCAACACCCGTCCGGTTCGCAAGCAGGCCGTGAGTTCGCGACGCAGCGCTCCTTTGCCTTGGATGAAGAGAGCCTGATAGATCGCTTCGTGGCTGATGCGCATGGTCCTGTCGTCCGGAAAGTCGATCGGCAGGCGTCGGGCAATCTGCTCCGGGCTCCAGGCTCTGGCCCACCGCCGATCCTGTCGCTGGCCATGCCGGCGGCTCTTCCAGGCTACGGGAGGGCCGGGAATGGCAACGCCGTTGGGAGCAACGACGACGCCAGCCAATCTCTCCTCGACATAAGTGCGCAAGGTCGCGTTGAGGGCAAGCTTCGTCGGCTTCGGGCGACGGGCTGATCGCTCGGCATGCCACTGGGCGGTCGTCGCGCGATACTCCAGTCCACCGCTGCGGGTGGCTGCGTTGCGCCGCAACTCCCGGGAGATCGTTGAGGCGGATCGACCGAGCCGGCGCCCGATCTCCTGCATGGAACGTCCTTGGATCCGCAGAAGCGCAATCTCCTCGCGCTCCACCAACGACAGGTACCGCCCGGAGAGCGGCTTGGCTGAAGATCTGAACATCGCTGGGGGCATGCCATCTGCCTTTCGGAACCACCTGTATCCGACAGGTTGTGACACACCGGCTTCGACCGCAGCATCCTCGCTGCTCATCCCCGTTGCGATCGCCAGCCAGAACCGACGCCCTTCATCGCGTCCCGCCACAGGGGGCCGACCTGGCGACAGCAACGGCGCTCGTCCAGATCGATCCGACCGACGCTTTCGAATGCTCATCACAACCTCCTCCTTCAGGGTGTTGCGACGACCGTTTGAATCCGTCCAAAGTGCGGCTACGGGACCTGATGGAAGCATCGGATCCGGTGATGCTGTTTACTGGGATCCGCGTGGCTCAGGAAGAGCTTGGGAACCGGGTTGATCGTCGTGGCCTGAGCAGCACGCCTGAGGAACCGGTCGTCATTGATCTTCAGCGCTTTGCGGCGAGCCTGAAGACGGCCTGGCAGGCCGGCGAGACGCGACCGACGCATCGACGGCCTTATCGGCGTACCAAGCCATATCCGAAGCGGCCGAGCATGTTTGAGCCGCATGAGGCCCAGATCAAGGCATGGCTTGAGGCCGAGCCCGCGATCCCGGCGGCAACAGTGCTGCAGCGTCTCATGGATGCCGATCCGTCGCGCTTCCGAACGAGGAGCCTGCGGATGGTGCAACGGGTCGTGAAGGCTTGGCGGGCTGACGTGATGGGACGGATCATCCTCGACGGCGACTGGATCAAGCGGATGCCCACATGCCCTTCAGCTGCCGGAGCGGAGATTGTTCACTCCATCGCAACGCCCGGTAACATTCTCCGGTGAGGCAACAGGGGAGTTAGTTTCTCAGTTCGGCCGACACCGCGCTTAAGCTGCCGATCCCACCGGCGTTCACGGAGACTCCAGCGAAGATACCGGACAAGCCGAAGCCGGTCTGCACGGAGCCGGGCCAGGCCTGCATCCAGGCGCTACGCATGGTATGGCCGATCGCATGCCGACGATTGGAAGAATTCCCCAGTATAAGTGCCATGCAGCTCTTCGAAGAGTTGTGCGTCCAGTTTCCAGGTCGCTTGACCCGCAAGCAGTATAAGACGTTCGCCCGACGGGTCAGTCTCTGGCGCCAAGCGGCTCGCGCGCGGCGTTGTGATCGGGCCCAAACGTATCGTTGGCTCAATGACAAATCGCGTGGTCGACGCCCCGATCTCTTCAAGGACCATTGGGCAGAGATGGCCGTGTGCCTTGAAGAACGTCCGGATCAGACCGCCCTTGAACTTCTCGTCGAGTTCCAAGCCCGTTACCCTGGACAATACAGCTTGCGCCAGCTTCACACGCTGCAGATGCGCGTCAGGGCTTGGCGACAACAAGCCGTGCAGCGGCTCATCGGCAAGGCCAGCAGGCCAACCCTATTTGTCGGTCCAGATCCCTCATGCCGGGCGAGTCGGTAACATTCTGGATGAGGCAGACGGTAGCAAATTTACCTGAGGCAACACGACAGCCGCTCACTCGTAGAGGTTCTGGCAGGCTCGACACCCGCCTCGATACGGTGTGCCCCGATGGCACGCATAACCAGTGGAGGAAGGATCCACCCGGGTAGTTGTCGATAGACCCGGTAGCTGGCGAGCAGTTCAGTTGGGCAACCAGCGGAGCTGTAGCCTCGCGACAAAAGCCGCTTTAAGGCGGCTGAGCAACCCAGCGGGCCGTAACGCGAGTGAAGCCTGAGCAGGCCTCGAAAGGCAATGTGCGGATGTCGACCCGGCCGTATCACGGGGAAGACTGCACGGATGGAGAAGCAATCGACAGAAGCACCCATCCGATCCGCCGGGGTAATGGGCAGGGCACGCTGGGAAGGTCATGCGGGTAACGGGGGAGGCCCGCTTCGAACGGGGATCGCGACCTCAACGCCATCGTCAGGGTGGCGGTTCGGGCGGGCGTCGGACAGGGTCATAGTACTGACGAAGGCGGGTAATGCCGCTGGAGGGAAGGACCCTGACTTCTGACAGGCTTATCGAAGTTGGAGAGGTGAGGTGATTGGCGATGAGCCTGCAAACACCAGAAAAGATCCGGATCCTTCAGAGAAAGCTCTATCGTAAGGCGAAGACCGAACCGGCCTATCGCTTCTACCTGCTCTACGACAAGATCTATCGCCACGACATTCTGGCTCATGCCTACCGGCTGGCTCGCGCGAACCGCGGCTCTCCGGGGTGGATGGAGTGACGTTTGCGATGATCGAGGCGGAGGGGCTGGAGAAGTGGCTGGCCGACCTGCGGATGGATCTTGCCGCGAAGACGTACCAGACGGCTCCGGTGCGGCGGGTGATGATCCCTAAGCCCGGCGGCGGGGAAAGGCCACTCGGCATCCCGACGGTCCGGGACCGGGTTGTCCAAACCGCAACCAAGCTTGTTCTGGAGCCCATATTCGAGGCGGATCTGGATGAGAGTGCCTATGGCTACCGCCCGAAGCGGAGCGCCACAGACGCAGTCAAGGAGGTGCACCGGTTGATCTGCCGGGGCTACACCGACGTGGTCGATGCCGATCTGGCGAAATTCTTCGATACGATTCCGCATGATGCTCTGATTCAGTCAGTGGCCGGGCGGATCGTGGATCGGAACGTCCTTCATCTCCACAAGATGTGGTTGAAGGCGCCGATCGAGGAACAACGCGAAACTGGCACGATGACACCGTTGGCGCGATGCTGACGCGGCGTGAGACGCGCCCGCGCGATGAAGTTGTCACAGACCTGAACCGTGTTCTGCGGGGATGGGCCAACTACTTCTCGCACGGGACGCGCATGCCGGCGTTCAAAGCCATCGACCATCATGTCTACGAGCGCATGTGTCGCTTCCTGGCCAGACGGCACAAGGTGCAGACCAGAGGCGTCCGCCAGTTCCCTGCGAGCTTCGTGTTCGGGGCTCTTGGCGTCCTCCGCCTGCAAAGCGCGCACCTTGGCGCCCGGTCGACAGCCTGACGGTGAAGTCAGTCGGAGAGCCGGATGCCGGAAATCGGCACGTCCGGTTCGATGAGCGGGGACGGGAAACGGGGTGTTTGCCCAAGCGGCTCTAAACTACCGCGCCCGTCCTCGACTCTACTCGCCTTTCTCAAACCGTCATCAGCCAGCTTGCGCCAAAGCCCCTCCTTCAGACACTTCGAATTAGGCGCCTGAGCATTTCGATAAACCAACAACAATCAGAGCGGCGAGCAGCATCAGCGTGAGCAGAGACATCCCACCTATAGCGCCGCCGATCCGCCGTCTCCACAATGACTGCCACGAACCGCAATGTGGACACCGTTTGGCTTTGTCGTTCAGATCGTCTTTTAAACACACCGGACAGGTCTTCATGCGTATGTCCTCATCTCACTGGGCAAGTGTATTTGCCAAGCTTCTGCTGGACTCTTACGTCCATGAGTTGACGCCACAACGGCGGAAGCAACGTGAGCCACAGAATTCCGAAATATCCTACCGGAAGCTGAGGCGCCTCCCGGCGGAGCGCGAGACTTCGAAAGTGCCTTCCGGGATTTATGTGGTGATCACTGTGCCTAGCCAAATCGAACAGAAGAAGGTTTGTGAGGAAATGAGATGAGTTCCAAGAGTGGTCACGGCTGACCGGCTCGTATGAACCTCGCTCGGTGCGGTTTCGTTGAAGGCCGTAGTGCTCAATGTAATTTATTGATTCAAGCGTCATAATACCAGTTGTGCCCTGTATTAAAAAGAACAAAGCCCCCTGTAGCCCGAATAAAGTCATGACAAAAAAATGAATAACAATAACGATGGAAAAGTAGCAAAAAATGCGATTCGCTATGCTGAACTTGCTGCGCCTTTTAATACGCAGCCGCGTGATCTCCCGCTTCCATGAGTTAACAAAGCTTCGGACTAGCGCCCGCCTAAGGAACGCATATATGCTCTCGCCGAGACGTGCAGTCGCAGGGTCATTGTAGGTACCCACACCGCGATGGTGTCCGTGTATGTGCTCTAGGCAGAAGTGCGGATAACTGAACATCGCCATAATGGCGACTGCCCACCTTCGGTCGTTCCTGCACCTACTGTGCATTAGCTCATGCGCGATTGGAATGGCGAAAATCGCACCCAGAAACCCAGTCGTGAGACAAAGAAGGACAAATTCGCGGCCACTCAAATTCGCGTCTGAACCAAGTGCCGTCTGTGCGATTACAAACAGAATGAACAAGAGGACCCCGGCTTTCTTCACCATCACGTCAGAAAGCATTGCATCCGCTGAGTGTTCAACCGCGATCTCGGGAAGCGATTTAACCCGAGGTAGTATTTCGTCAAAAACCACTAACGCGAGCCAAGACCAGAATGCTACTCCTGTAACTGTGCTCGCCGATAGGGTCGATAGCAAAATAAAAATTAGGAACACGACGTGCGGAACATTGGACACAACGGAATGCCAGATGCGTTGCTGGGCAACGAAATGCCCTGGCTCAGGCCCTGGTCGTATCATAGTTGCTCCCCTGCGCGCCCGCAGACGCGGCCAGCTGAGCGTACCAACCGGCGACGGTATGATAATCTGGATCTTGAGTGAACGCTCTGGACGCGCGGAAGCCGGTTGATTGCGAGATAATATAAGCAATCAGTTTACGAAAGCCAGGAACATAGAAGTAGGATGTATGAACCAACTCCCGCCAAGTCAGAAAATTGAGCATATTACCGTCGCCAGCTAGAGCCAACGTTGCGATCTGCGTCCTAATCCGCTTTAACGCTTCCGCGGCGGCTGCGTCACTGAGGTGAGAAATCTCATTTGCTAGATCCTCGGGTAGAGGTTTGCCGCGCCCACCAACCCAACCCGGCGCACTATCAGCGGCTATCACTTCCTCCCCCAATGCGTCACCACCTAGGCTTATCGTACGTATCCGGGTGTGAGTCATTCGGTTCAAAAGCCAGCTCAGAGCTGAGCTAATATATTGCGCTAGTACAACGACCAGAAGGTTAATCAGAATGCTTGCGAGCCACAATCCGAAGAGCCCACCGAGTGTACCGGCAAACAGAGCAAAGCCCAATACCATTCGACTCTGCGCGGCTTGATTGTTGGGGCTAATGCCGACCCACTCGAGCATATGTAGGATGTGTATCGTCGGATAGGCGATGACAGACAGGTTTTCTCTTGCAAACGCCTCCAGCCTTCCTAGTTGCGCCTTTGGAGTCGGTGCCAATGATACCCACGTTCCAACCTGGGCAGCGAAATCCTCGTATACCGTCCACTGCGAAAGCGCATACATGAGGATCGGAACGGAAATCAGAGACATGAAAGACAGTGCGGGGACAGCAAAATTTGTATCGAATAACGAAATTTTTGCCGATCTCACCAAATGAAGCGCATTGAGAGCTTCGTCATCTAGATGGTAGAGCGGAAACCACTTGCCAAGTAAAGTTTGGGCCGCTTCTGGCGGAAGCTTGAAACCATAGAGTTTCACTTTCTTAGGCTGAGAAAGCAGTAGTATTAAATAGAGAACAGCCAATAAGGAGGGGCCGCCAAACAGGACCATGCGATCAAAAGCGGGGTTGTCTAGCTCAGAAAACAAGAGAGATATAGCAAAGGATGTCCAGGTTATCGCTGTGAAAAGGAATAGTAGGTATCCGGCGCGTGCCCAAGGCTTCAGACGGGAGAACAAAGCAAATTGCCGCCGAGTTTCGATGTAGGGAGTTCCAACAGTTATCCATCTTCTCAGATGGCGCAGGGGATGACCTTGTTTAGATGCATTCAGCAATGCACTGGCAACGACAGATCCTCCATGACTATGGCCTAGCAGGCAATAGTTCTCATCCTGCCTTTCAAGTGTTAATAGCCGATTGCGCAGGGCTTCGCTTGCGGCAAAACGGGACATTTCGCTGTTGTAGCCATCCCATATGATGTGCTCGAATTTGAGTCCAGTACCGTCGGCATCAACCAGAGCGCTGAGGTCCTCCTCGAAGAAGCTGCCTCGTTGCCACCAACTGGATCCCTTTTCAGGTCCGGTTGCACCGGTCCCGTGGACCATTATAATAGTCCCCATGCCTGTTGCCCTACGACCCAAGTTTCCCAGACTTACCAAGGCCCGTTCACATGCATGCGTTGTGACGGGCATAGTAAACACGATGGATTATACCTATCACAAGTCTTAACTGAAATCGCGGGCAGGCATCATAGGCAACAAATCTCGGAGAAATGATATTTAGTGGTGCGCCGACGTAGTTACATCGGGAAAGTCGCCCGCTACGCCCGATCGTGAGCCTCTCGTAGGTAGCATGATCGTCTATCGCGACGAGTGTTGGCAATCATGAGATTGAGAACGGTTTAGCCAGCCCTATCCATGAGACATGACGGTGCCATTGGCAGATCGGGATGCCGATCTGGTCGAGCAACGGCTCCACCTGCGTCGCGTCGCCGGTGTCCTGATCGGTCATAATGTGGGCGAGGATCTCGCCACTGTCGATATCTAGCGCCAGATGCAGCTCTCGCCAGTTCCGCCGCGACTTGGCGCCGTGCCTTTCTTCCAGCCACTGGCCGGCGCCGTAAATCTCAAGCCCAGCGCCGTCGATGAGGACGTTAACGGGCCCTTCTCCTGACGATCGGCCACCTTGCTGCTCATCAGACCATCGCCAGGTCCGTGCTCGCCGGCTGAGGGTGGTTTGATCAGGCACGGTGAGATCCAAGCCCATCAGTTGCAGCACCGATGTGAGCAAGCCCACCGTCTGGCGCAGCCGCAGGCCGAATACCATGCCCAGCATCAAAGTGGTCTCGATCGTAGATCGGAATACAGCTGTTGGCTGCGGCGCGTCATGCGCTTCGGGCGTGATCCACACCGTCAGGCTGCCTCGCAGCCTCATACTCCGGCCGGTTCGTCACCTTGAAATTCATCTTGCCGATACGGGGCGGCGCAGCATTGTGTTTGAAAGGCATGACCGGGATAGAGTGGCTGTTTAGATCGACGGCCGACTACATCCTGACCGCTAAACGATCCGTGCACCAACGCTGAAGACGCGAGCAACGTGCTCGCCTTGCCCGGCTTCCCCACCTGACGCTGCATCCCACAAGAGGGATTGTGATGGCACTTGATCTTCCGCCTCATACGAGTCGAGCTTAGGGGATCTCGACACCGACCGAGAAGCAGAGATCGCCTTCAATGTCCTCGTAAAGGCTCGTTCGCCACCCACACTGTAGTTTTAGAACAAGACAAAAGCCGATCAGATCGCAAACCGGGCGGGTACCGTGACGAGCAAAGAGGCACTATCGATATAGTGTTGATAATTCAAATATCCCGGCAAGTGATTCCGCGACGTTTCCGGCAAGGCCCCCGCACAGATCAGAGAGAATCGTTACTACTATACTTTTGAGTTTATTGCTAGATAACTTCCGTCATCTGTATATTCGGGCCGGTTGTGGAGGGTGCAGTTATGCCCGAGACCATCATCAGTACCGGACTTTCTTCGAGGTCTCCCTGAAGGAGGCAGAAGCGATCCATGCCCGACGATTCGCCGTGTTAGTAGGCCAGTTGGCGAGGGACAGGGGGCACAGCCTCGAAAGGATCATTCCTCGAGCGGACGAACAGAAGAATTCCATTGTAGGGGATCGCGTGCTGAAATGACGAATTTGAGCCATGGACCACGTGAACCGGAACGGAAGATGTTCTCAGGTATCGGGATGTCGACCAACGCCTCTACCGCAAGACGACGGGACGATGCCGAAGGAACAGAGCCCGCATCCTTCCGCTACAACAACCCTGGTGCCCAATATCCAAGTGCAGAGGCCGCGCGGTTCGGCCAGACCGGATATGGCATCATTGGGAGCGGGCACAAGATCGCACGGTTTCCTTCTCCAGTGAATGGTGCCGCCGCGAACTTCGATCTGCTGTATCGTAAGTATACAGGTATGACGATCGGTGCAGCCGGAAAGAAATGGACAGGTGCGAACGGGTTCGGCGTGCCGGGCTACGACCCGAACGCTATTCTGACGAAGCAGATGTTGGATGATCCAGAGCAGGCGATCGCGCTACTGAAAGCGATTGCGAGCCGCGAGTCCGGGCATGGCAACAATCTCACCGAAGATCAATGGCGCCAAGCGCACCGCATGTTTAAGGTCGGAAGTGCCGACGGATATTTGAGCAGTACTACAGCAGATGCCCAGATCTACGTCCCGCTAAAGACGGCTACAGGAGCCGGATTGTTGAGGCGAGCGCAACGGCACATTGGCGAGGAGTACCGCAATGTTCGAGTTCCTAAGGATGATCCCAACTGGGATGGGCCGTGGGATTGCGCCGAGTTCATGTCGTGGCTGGTGTTCCAGGAGGCCGGCATCCTCTATGGCTGCGTCGACAATGCCGTAGCGCCATCCCAGGCGGAAGCCTACACGGGGGCTTGGAAGAGGGATGCAGAGCAGCGCGGCATCCGCGTGTCTGTCGAGGAGGCAGCAGCGACGGTCGGCGGAATCCTGCTTCGCTATCCGCCTGCTCCTGGCAAGATGGGCCACATTGCCTTGTGTGACGGGAAGGGCGGCACTGTTGAAGCAAAGGGAGAGCGATACGGGGTCATCGCCGACACGGTTCATGGCCGCGAGTGGCACTGTGGCATTCTGATCCCCGATATCGCCTACGATTCTGCTCCCGCGATGAGAGTATCTGCGCCCACATTCCGTTATGCACCGGACGCTCCCAACATGAAGGAGGAGATCGTCGCCGAAATTCAGAAAGCTCTAGAGGCCAAAGGCTTCAGCCCTGGTCTGATTGATGGGGAATTTGGCCCCAACACGCGGGCAGCCGTAGCGCGTTTCCAGGAAGCCCAAGGTTTGGTCGTCGACGGAGCAGTTGGGCCTGAAACGGCGGCAGCGCTGGGTGTGTCGCTCCTCGGCGAGACTCAGCCGACATCAGAAGCAGCCACGCTCCCTGACGATGTCTGGACCGAGGTGCGCAGGCGGATAATCCACGAACCTTCCAGTTATGGCATCGGCTTGCCCCGGCGAGAGGCCGAAGGGATTGATCCCCTGCAGATGCTTGTCCTCGCAATGCTATCAAAGGAAAGATCTATGTTCCCGGTATCTGATAAGCCAGGACAAAGCATCAATCATATAGGTCTGCTATTGCCGCTTCTGCTTCAGTCCGCACTGACCGGAAAGCGGCTTGATACGACTGAGCTCGTGAGCGTGCTGCTGGCTGGAAAGCCAATCGCTCCCCCGATATCCCAGCCACCGGCAACCGAGCACACACAATCCTCCCAATCGCCGACAGCCGACAAAATGACGGTGCTGTTGCCCTTGCTGTATCAGAGGCTGACCGGACAGCCTTGGCCAGCAGTAAACTCGACACCGCCTAACGCAGTCGCGGATCAGCCGAGGCAACCAGCGCAACCTGCCACCTCTCGACCGAGCGTGCAACTCAGTGCTGCCGGCCTCGGGATTACCACAATCCTGCAAGCACTGGGGATTGTCGGCACTCCTTTTGGCACTGGACCTGAACCAACGCAGATCGGGACGCTCGCGACGCTCATCCCAATCATCACTGGTGTGTTCGGTGCTACTGGAGGTTTCGGCGCATTGCTGAGTGCCGGAAGCGCACTGTTCCGCGGACTCCGGAGCGCTGCGAATAGGCAAGGATGATTAAAGAATGAACACCATAGCAAGTAGCAGTTGATCCACCGATCGCAAGGAGGCCGTCCACGAGTAAGCAGGTCAGCCTTGAACTCCCCGTTGTAAAAAGCAGGCTCTTGGGCGACGCGCCTTTCCCCTCAAGTGACTCTCTTGTTAAGAGACCAATGCCATGAAGCGGATTATCCTTCTCTCGGACGGAACTGGGAACAGTTCGGCGAAGCTCTTCAAGACGAATGTCTGGCGTATGTACCAAGCACTTGATCTTTGCCAACCAGCCACAGGAGACGTGCCACAGGTCGCGTTCTACAACGACGGGGTAGGCACGTCGTCGTTTAAGCCATTGGCTCTCCTTGGAGGAGCTTTCGGCTGGGGTTTGAAGCGCAATGTGCTCGACCTTTATATGTTTCTCTGCCGAACTTGGGAGCCGGGTGACGAGATCTATGCCTTCGGGTTTAGCCGCGGCGCCTTTACCGTTCGAGTCTTGGTCGGCCTCGTCGCAAAACACGGGATACTCCGCTGCTCTTCGGACGGAGAACTCAACGCCTATGCAAGGGACATGTACCGCCTCTACCGTCAGGACTTCGATCAGACGGGTGGGCTCGTGAGGCCCCTTCGAAAGATCCGAGATGCCGCAGTTGCTGCTTGGCGCCGCTACCAGGGTCTACGGCCTCTCACTAGCATTCCGACGGCTAAGAACATTGAGGTTGCATTCGTTGGTGTCTGGGACACCGTCGCGGCATATGGAACACCCCTCGCGGAACTGACCCGCGGTATTGATGATTGGGTCTGGCCTCTTTCAATGCCGGATTTTTCGCTTTGCCGGGAGGTCAAGGTCGCCCGTCACGCACTCGCTCTCGACGATGAGCGTGACGCTTTCCATCCGCTTCTATGGGATGAGATCGACGCGCATAGGAAGTCCAATCCGTCCAAGGTGCCGCGCCTCCTACAGGTTTGGTTCGCAGGAATGCACGCCGACGTCGGCGGTGGTTATCCGGACGACTCCCTCTCCTATGCCCCGTTGCACTGGATGATGAGCGAGGCGCACAGCGTCGGCCTGCGTTTCCGCCCCGACGCCCTGAAGCAGGTTGCACCAATCCAGAGTGCTTCGGCTCCAATGCATGACTCGCGCCGCGGGCTCGCGGGCTATTACCGCTATCAGCCGCGAAAAATTTCGGCGCGGTTAAATCCTCCTGATCCGAGCACTTTAATCATGCAGGATCCCAACCGGAAGACATGGCCACTTCTGCGCTCTGTTCTGGTTCACGAAAGCGTGCTCGAACGGATCCGATCAGGACCTCACCACTACGCTCCGATTGTCCTGCCCCAGAGATACAGTGTCGTTAGGTGGGATGGCAGGATCGTGCGACGGCCTGAGAGCCTTGAAGAGGTCTCCGCGAGAGTCCAAGGTCAGGCGAAGATCTGGAATGACGTTTGGCGCAAGCGCGTCAACTACTTTGCCACAGTCGGTGTGTCGTTAATGCTGGCGTTCCTACCGATGCTCGAGCATTCACCGATCATTCAGGCAGATGTTGTCGTCACCCTGCACCGCTGGACGACACCCTTCACTCAGTTCATCTCGCCACTGCTACAGGCGACTACCCGTTTCCTGCCTGCGTTCGC
The DNA here is from genome assembly GCF_016735695.1 of Microvirga zambiensis WSM3693. Taxonomy (GTDB): domain Bacteria; phylum Pseudomonadota; class Alphaproteobacteria; order Rhizobiales; family Beijerinckiaceae; genus Microvirga; species Microvirga zambiensis. The sequence goes on from NZ_JAERQD010000078.1 coordinate 16,643, forward strand.
ACAGATCTGGATTGACCCCTTTGCCAGAAACCCTGGGATCTTCGTCTCCTTGGTCGGTGTCCTCGTAGGTCTTCTAATGCGCGGGGCCAGCCTACGGCAGCGTATCCACGATCGCATGTGGATGTTATGGAAGCCCCTGCACGGCCAGGAAGCCCACGTGCCTAAGCTTGGCTGGGGTGAGAAATGGATCCAGACTCTGCGCATGAATCAATACTATCAGACCGTACTGCAACGTTTGAAATGGCAAGTCGTACCATTCGTGTTCGGTATTTCAATGCTCGCTGCATTAATTGTGCTCCTCGCTTCTCCCTTCGTCGTGGGCTCTTACCGCAAAGCAATTCGAGTGGCTGAGGCGGAGGGAACAATTTGCAATGTCGGTACGAGTGACAGGATGATAGATGCGGGCGGGAAAACGCCGAAAGCCGATCCTCAGCCCGAATTCAGCACGACGGCATTGTGCACCGACACCGGGATCGATGTCACAGCAGGCACCCCATATCGTATCAGACTGACCCCCATTGAACCTTGGTCTGACGACACGATCGACACAACGCCAAAGGGTTTTGGCTCGGAACGAATGACCTGGCCCATCGGATACTTGGCTCTCCCTCTGCGTCGGTCCATGAGTGGAGAATGGCTTCAGACTTTTGGTACGATCATATCGGACAGCCAAAAGCCGGGACCCAAGGCGGCGCTCGACGCGCCATTCCCGCTGGAATTCCTTCCCGCTGGCGCAGACTACGTCGCAAGATTCACAGCACCCGCATCAGGTCGGGTGCGACTTTGGGTGAATGACGCCGTAGTCCCTTGGCAGGGACTGCTCATGCCTTGGCGCGGCCTCACACGCTCATATTATGACAATAATGGTGGCAAGGCTGCCATCCGCATCGAGAAGGACGAATAGCGTCGGAACACTGGTTGATCCTTTGGAGGACGAGCATCACCTAATCTGCCGAATGTCCGTACCGAGTCGTTGCTGTTGAAGAGCCTCCGCAACCTCATTTCCGACAACGATAGCCACCCGGTGCTATAGCCGGGCACGCAACCCCATACGATCTATAGCTGCCTGGAGTGTTGTAGGCAGTTTCTCTAACATTGAGTAATGGGGCAACTCTCTCTGGATGCTAATAACATCAACGGCCCCGACTGGGGGCCCTTGGCACCGAGACGGCCACGATCCTGGTGCGTGAGGAACTCGAAAGGGTTTGCTGTCGTCACCAAAGATGGGTCCCACCTCCTCAAGCCGGCTTGCCTAAATGGGGCATTTTGGTCAGAAGCTCTGGCTCCACCGGCTACGAGTGTAAGACGCGAGCAACGTGCACGCCTTGCCCGACTTCCCCACCCGAAGCTATAACCCACAGGAGCGATTATGATGGCATTTGATCCTCCGCCTCATACGAGTCGAGCTAATAAATACCTTGATATGCTCCTCAATAGTACTGCATCGCGCACATTTTTGGTATAATCTGTCAGGCGCTAAGCAAGAGATCTGGCGGGGTAGACAATGTCAGAGATAAAGCTTCCAGAGAAATCCATAATCGTAATCTCTGGCGCACTGCTTCTCATTGTTTTAAATCTGTATATTTTAACACAACATAGTCACTTTAGTGTATTTTTGGTCATCATAGCCCTTCTAGTCAGTGGCTTCCTCTCTGACGCCTTTACTGGCGTAGCGCATTTCGGATTCGACTATGTTCTTCCGTATAGCCTTCCTATTCTGGGGCCAGTAGCATTTGAGTTCAATCAACACCATGATGAGCCCTCGCTTGACCCATCAAGCTACGGTCCAAATTTGACCAAAGGAGGCTATGTCAGCATACCCTTGAGCATTCTATTACTGATACTTACGATTATGACTCCTAAAACGCACTTTTGGTTTTGGGTGGAAGCTACATTCGCAGGAACAACGGCGTGGGCATTGTTCTTCCATCAAATCCATGCCTACGCTCATATGGGTTCGCGTCTTCCGCCACATGTATTCAAGGGAAAGGTTGAGGAAATTGCCCGCCTGGAAACCAAACGCGAGCAAAGGCTAGCTCTAGCCAAGCTTTTCGAAACTGTCCCAATACCGGCACCCATCAGGCTCTTGCAGCGATGCGGCCTGATCCTGAGCCCAGAGAAGCACAACCTTCACCACATACATTTTGAATCAAACTTTTCCAGTATAAATGGTTGGTCAGACCCTCTTCTGAATCCTCTACTAAGGCCGGTGGCCCGCCGCTATAAAGCTAGCCGTCTCAGGGATGATCTCACTACAAATCCAACTCGCAAGTCGTTATGGACGTGACGGTGATGTCATATCTGGACGGCACCGCCGGCATGCGGGTCATTAGTCGCTCTCTCCATGATGCTGAAGGTGCTGTCAAGTTGGCCAGAGCTCGGGGTCTGTGACAGGGTCTCGGGCATGAGCACGACGTCCAATCCCTACCACGGCTTCCGCTATCCGGCTGAAACATCAACCAGGCGGTCTGGTTGTATCACTGCTTCAGCCTGAGCCTACGTGACGTTGAGCTGATCCTCGCAGCGCGCGGAGTTGTGGTCAGCTACGAGACCATCCGCGAGTGGAGCCTGCGCTTCGGACGAACCTACGCCAAGACGCTCAAGCGGCGCCGGCCGCAACCCGGCGACAAGTGGTTTCTCGATGGTGTGTCACGAACACATTTCTGAAGGAGGAGATGTGGAGCTGTACAAGAGATGAGGGTTGGCCCCTCGAGGTCTGCAGTCAGGTGACGGCCTCAAACCCCTGCAAGCTGCGGTCGTCAAGAGCGGCCGTGGTGAGCGTTGCAGCCAAAGGCGGGGCTGAAGTCCCGTCAGGTACGATCCGGAGAGGCGAGCGAAAGCGAACCGCTGATGACATGTCGAAATGCCAAAGATGATGTCAAAACCGGAGGGTCATCGAGCTTCCGGGATCAGTTCGGGGGCTGTCCTGAAGACCGCCCGAGCGACATCCGGCATGTAGGCGGCGCGAAGCCGGATCAGGCTCTTGTATGGAACGTGAGAACCTGTCGTCCCGCTGCCAAGGGAGACGTCCAAGCGGCAAAACCCGCAAGGGCCAGAGTACCGATGCGGGGCACAGGGGCGGAGCAGCCCGTAGTAGGAAGGAAGGTTCTGTAATGGGACTGGACCGAAGGGGCTGCAATGTTCTGCCACGGCGCAGCGCCAACCGGTAACGGGAGGAGCTCTGTGACCACGGCAAAGCCGTTTTCCATTCCGAAGCGGGAAGTCTGGGAGGCCTTCCAGACGGTGAAGGCCAACCAGGGAGCGGCTGGCGTAGACGGACAGTCGATTGCGGAGTTCGAGGCTGATCTTGCGAACAACCTCTACCGGCTCGGGAACCGCATGTCCTCAGGGAGCTCCTTTCCTCCCCCGGTCAGACGGGTTGACCTTCCCAAAAGCGATGGACGGACCCGACCTTTGGGCATTCCCACGGTCGGCGACAGGATCGCCCAGGAAGTGGCCAAACGGTATCTGGAGCCGATCCTGGAGCCTGTCTTCCACGACGACTCCTACGGATATCGCCCCGGCCGATCGGCGATCGATGCGCTCCGGCAGACCCGTCAGCGCTGCTGGCGGTTCGACTGGGTGCTCGATTGAGAGTTGCTGCTCAAGGCGGTTCGTCATCATACGGACTGTCCGTGGGTGCTGCTTTACATCGAGCGCTGGCTGAAGGCTCCGGTCCCAGATGAGTAGTGTGGTGAAGGTTCTGCAAATCGCCTGAGCGGGGCGGCCATGGCAGGATGGTGATGTCTGACGTCACTCACT
>NZ_JAERQD010000079.1 GCF_016735695.1 Microvirga zambiensis WSM3693
GCCGAGCCGGGCCACGAGATCCGCATCACGCCCGATCCGAAGTTCGTCCACCTCTTCGACGAGCAGACCGGAAAACGCCTTTAGATTGGGTTCCGGACCTCAATTGCGCGTGTGTAGAACCATAATCCTTCCGCTGTACGGAAAAATCGTAGTGATAACTTATGCAGGCGCTAACTAAAATGGTTTGTACTCCCAGCCCGCTCGTAGCCGCTTTCGCTCGGGGAATACTGCCATGACCGAGCCTATTCGGGCTGCATTTACGATGGACCCGAGCAGTACAGAAGGTGTTTTTACACCCGAGCTGTTGTACCGCTTAGCGCAATCCTGCGTGATCATTGACGACAGGCCTCTTGAGTCCTTGTCTGACGATCGTGCACTTAGCATACTGCATCGGACAGATATTCTAATCACCGGATGGGGGTGCCCAGCGATTGACCGTGAAGTACTAGCAATCGCACCGCATCTGAAGCTCATTGCACATGCAGCTGGTACCGTGAAGGGTTTCCTGTCTCCTGAGGTTTTCGACAGAGGAATCACAGTCACTCATGCCGCTGAAGCAAATGCAGTTGCTGTTGCGGAGTTCACGCTTGCGGCCATTCTCTTCACAAACAAGCAGGTGTTTCGCTTCCGAGACATCTATTGTTCCGATCGGGGCCGCACTCGAACGGTTCCATTGACCAATCAGCGAATTGGGAATTTCAGGCGGACGATCGGCATCATTGGGGCTTCGAGGATTGGGCGTCGTGTCATCCAGTTGCTGAGGCCATTCGACTTCAACGTTCTCCTGTATGATCCTTTTGTCCAACTTTGCGAGGCCGCAGAACTCGGCGTCGAGAGCGTTTCCCTTGAGAACCTGATGCGGTTGTCCGACGTGGTTTCCGTCCACGCTCCTGCCCTGCCGTCTACATATGGCATGATTGACCGAAATTGCCTTTCACTCATGCGAGAAGGCACGACGCTCATTAACACGGCTCGAGGCATTATTGTTGATGAGGCGGATCTAATTGACGAGCTGTGCACAGGTCGTATCAACGCCATAATTGATGTTACTGACCCAGAGGTACCGAAACCGACATCTCCCCTTTACAATCTGCCGAATGTATTCCTTACCCCCCATATCGCCGGGGCAATCGGGGTAGAGCGTGAGAGGCTTGGTGAGTTCATTATCGGAGAAATTGAGCGGTATGTTGCTGGCCTTCCTCTCGTCTCCCCTATTAGCCCATTCGCATTGGAGCGAATGGCATGACCACGCTCGACGCCGATAGATCAAGAGATAATCTAGCATTTCGGCCTAAGTATCAGTTTAGTTGAAGACATTTTTTGACAAGCAGTCGGTAACCGGATCTGTGGCAGGATCGTCTCTCGGGAGGATCTCATGCGCACCAATCATCGGCTGGCCCAGCTCTGGCTCGACGCCTTGGTGACCGAACTCGGCGCATCCGCCGGAACCATCGATACCTACACCGACGATCTCAGCTGCTATCTCGCTTGGCTCGACGAGAACAGCCTCGGTTTGGACGATGTCGGCCTGGATCACATCCGCGACTACATCGCCGCTCTCGATCAGCGCGGCTATGCCGGCTCAACCATGGCCCGCAGGATCACGGTCGCGCGCGGCCTGCACAAGTTCCTGATCGCCGAGGAACTTGGCGCCCGAGACCCGACAAGCAATCTGTCTACCATAAAGCGGGCGCGGAAGTTGCCCTTCGTCCTGTCAATCGCCGAGACCGAGACGCTCCTGGAGACCGCCCATAAGGCTGCGTCAGACCCCTCCGTCGGTCTCTACCGTCAGGCTGGCTATGCCCGAAGGGCTGCCCTGTTTGAGACCCTCTATACCTCGGGCATGCGCATCAGCGAGGCCTTGTCGTTGCCCTCCGATGCGGCGCCTCCCGGCACCCGCATGCTGCTGGTGCGCGGCAAGGGCGACAAGCAACGGCTGGTGCCCCTGCATTAGCGGGCGATCGAGGCCATTGCTCATTGGCAGAAGCTGGCCCGCGCCTATTCCGGCGGAGCGCCCTCGCCCTGGCTGTTCCACTCGGTGCGCAACGGCACAAAGGCGCTGACGCGCCAAGCAGCTCTGAAGGAAATCAAGGAAGCCGCCGTTGCCGCAGGGCTCGCCAGTCCGGAGCGGGTGTCACCACATGTGCTGCGCCATGCCTTTGCCACGCACATGCATTCAGGTGGCACCGATTTGCGCGTGCTGCAGGAACTGCTGGGACACGCCGGCATCGAGACCGCCCAGGTCTACACTCATCTCGATACCTCCCGCCTCCATCACATGGTTCGCGACCTCCACCCGCTCAACGCTCAAGAGATTTCGGATCGCTAGGTATCATCGGGATGTCTCATGGTTGCAACCGGCGGATATGCCTAAGGCGGGGGCTCGATACTCTCGCCCTTGTTGAGATCCTCAAGCATGCAACCAAACACGGCGATGGCACCTGTATCAAAAATAAAAAGGAGCGGAACTCGACGTTCCGCCCCAATCAATCAATCAATATTTCGAGGAACTATGTTTCTGCGGATTACTCCACTTCGACGTTCTCTACGGTGAAACCCGACTGAAAGGTCAGGAAACCCGGGATGTTCGTAAATCCCTTCACCTTCTTATTCAGACCGAAGCTTTGGTCGCGCCACATCAAGTAGACGAACGGCGATTGCTCCAGAGCCCGGTCCACAAATTGCCCATATATCTTCTCGCGTTCAGCTGCATCGAGTGTGACCCGCCCCTTGTCCAAAAGATCGTTGATGATCTGGTCGTTGAAGTAGGCCGAGTTGTTGAGGCGGACTAACTGCTGGCCTCCGTAGAAGAAGTTGCTGAGCCAATCGGGGTCAGCAATGTCACCGGCTGTTCCGGCGACAAGGAAATCATAGTCGCCTGCGTTGTTCTTAGCGATTCGGCCCGACCAGTCCGGCAAGTCGAGCTTTACCTTGATGCCGATCTTGGCGAGTTCGGCCTGTACGGCAACCGCCGTATTGTTATGGAAGCCATACTGGGCGGTCGAAAGCAGCCGAGCCTCGAAGCCGTTCGGATAACCCGCCTTTGCCAGAAGCTCCTTCGCCTTGGACACGTCGTGCTTGAAGAAGTCCGCCTTTTCTTTTGAATAGCCCATGTATCCTTCTGGGATCGCGACGCCAAAAAGCGGCGCGCCGCGACCGTTGAAAGCCGTGTTGATGACCGCAGCGCGATCGATCGCGTAGGACACCGCCTGTCGCACTTCGGGCTTCGAGAAGGGCTCGAACTTGGTGTTAAACTGCAGCATCATGAATGGGCCACTAGTGCTGGCCAGCTTTAGGTTGGAGTCAGCCTCGATCGAGGAGGCGTCCTTCCACGGAACGTAGTCGATGATATCGACGTCGCTCGACTTCAGCGCATTTACTCGCGTATTCTCGTCGGCGTAAAAGACGTAATGCACATCTTCGAGATGCGGCTTGCCCTTTTTGTAATATCCGTCGAACTTCTCAACGGTCAGTTCGCGGCCACGCTCCCAGGCTGAGAACTTGAAGGGACCCGCACCGATCGGTGTCGCATTCGGATCTTTGCCGTGATCCTTAATCCAAGCCGCAGGTACGATGGCGGATTCCGGCAGAGCTAGATAATGGATGAGCGGGACGAAAGGCTTGGACAGCGTCACCTTGACAGTCTTGGCGTCCGGCGTCTCAATCGACTTGATGACACCCAACTCGTTTCGATAGGTAGCCTTGCTGTCCGCCGCGGTGATGCGTTCGATGGACGCTTTCACATCCTGTGCCGTCACCGGCGAACCATCGTGGAATTTCGCGTCGCGCAGCTTGAACGTATAGGTCAGTGCATCGGGCGAGACGTCGTAGGATTGCGCAAGTTCTTGCGAAAGTTTGCCGTCAGGACCGTAGTTGACGAGACCACGATGAATCGCGAGCCGGATCGTTCGCGCCGGCGTTCCGGCGTTTATCGTGCTGTCCAGCGTGGAGGGTTCACCAGACAGGCCAAAGTACAGCGTACCGCCGTCGGCTGCATAGGAGTGGTTAGCGGTACCGCTGGATGCGAGGGCGAAGATGAGGCCTAGAACTGTTCTCTTCATGCTGTTCCCTTTTCGTGTTTCTGCTTGTCGATTCGTCGTTTCCATGTCGATTATTCCTCCCTGAGACGTGGATCGAGAATGTCACGCAACCGATCACCCACAACATTGATGGCCAGTACCGTCAGCGCGAGAAGAAGGGACGGCCAGATGACGTACATCGGGTTCAGGCTGAGGTAGCCGCGCGCGGTGCCGATCATCTGTCCCCAGGATGGTTCCGGCGGCACAATGCCGAGGCCGAGGAAGCTGAGACCGGACTCAAGCAGGATGGCGGCGGCCACCGTGAGCGTCGCCTGGACCACCAACGGCGCCAGGATATTTGGTACGATGGCGGTGAAGACCACACGCTGCACCGAAGCGCCCATGGAGTGCTCAGCCTCCATGAACTCCTGGCGCGCAACCTGAAGCGTGGCGGAATGGGCGACGCGGGCAAAATGTGGGATGTACAATACCCCGATCACTACAGTCAGGCTGAGCACGCCACTTTGCCAGAAGCCCACGGCAAGCAGCGCCAGTAGGATGGGCGGGAAGCTCAGCATAATATCGACGCTGCGCATGATCAGAAGGCTTAGCCAGGGCCGGCCATAGGCTCCGGTGATGCCGAAAAAGCTGCCGAAAGAGGCAGCGATTGCAGTGGCGCCGAGCGCAACAACGAGCGTGGGCCGGATGCCGATCAGAAGACGGCTCAGGAGATCGCGGCCGAACTCATCGGTTCCCAACCAATGGCGGGCAGAACTGCCCTGGTTGACCGCCTGGGGATCGAGGAGATACGGGTCGTGCGGCGCCAATGACCCACCAAAGATCGCCATCAGAAGGACAATTGCCAAAACAGCTACGCTAATGACGAAAGCCGGCTGGCTACGGCCGATATGCAAGATGGTCGCGGTCACGCGCGCTTCCTCCGGATGCGAGGATCAAGCAGACTATAGAGTAGTTCCACCACCAGATTGATCAAAATGAAGAGGGCCGCGATGGCCAGCATCGAGCCCTGAACCAATGGGTAGTTGCGGGCGGATACCGCGCCGACCAGTAATGTGCTGAGCCCCGGCCAGTTAAACATCGCCTCGACGAGCACCGTGCCGCCCATGAGATTGCCGAGCTGCAATCCGATGATGGTGACGATTGGAATTGCCGCATTGCGCAACACGTGCTGCCAAATGATTCGTCGCTCCGACATGCCCTTGGCCCTCAGCGTTCTCACGAAATCCCTTCCAAGAATTTCCAGCATGGACGAGCGCGTCATTCGTGCGATTGAGGCCGCCAGTCCAAAGCCGAGTGCAAAGGCTGGTAAGGCTAGCTTCCGGAAGTGCTCCGCCACATTGCGAGAGATGTCCGTGTAGCCGCTTGCTGGCAGCCAGCCAAGTTTCAGGCTGAACAAAAGAACGAGCAGCGTACCCAGGATATAAACGGGTACCGATATTCCGACGGTGGCGATGGATGTTAGAGCGGTATCCCGCAGGCTGCCCCGCTTTAGTGCTGCGGCAATTCCAAGCGGGACACCAATCAGCGTCGCAATGATGATGGCCGCGAAGGCAAGTTCCAGCGTGCGTGGCAGGTTGGCAAGCACATAGCGTGAGATCGGGTAGCCGTTGACAAGGGAAACACCGAAATCGAGATGCAACGCCTTCCAGAGCCAGATGAAATATTGCGAGATCACCGGCTGGTCGAGGCCGAGTTGAGTGCGCATCGAGGCCACGGCTTCCGCAGAGGGATTGCTGTCGGCGCCGAGCAACAGCAGCACCGGATCGCCCGGCATGATGTACATGACCGAGAAAATCAACGTGGCAATCACCAGAAGCTGGATGAAGGCCGTCAGCAACTTTCGTCCGATAAGCAGCAATGCTCCAGCTATGGAAGCAGTCATGCGGCCCCCTTTCCAGCCCGCTCCGAACCGATGGTTGGCACCGCATCGAGCAGCGATCGGGTATAGGCTTCCTTCGGATTGTTGAAAATCGAATGGGTCGAGCCGTATTCAACGATACGGCCCTTCTGCATCACGGCCACTGCGTCGCTGATATGCTCGACGACGGAAAGGTCATGAGAAATGAACAGATACGTCAGGTCGAATTCCACTTGCAGATCCTTCAACAAGTTGAGCACCTGTGCCTGAACGGAAACATCAAGCGCCGAGACAGCCTCATCGCAGATGACCAGCGATGGATTGAGCGCGAGTGCGCGGGCAATCGCGATCCGTTGCCGCTGTCCGCCGGAAAATTCATGCGGATATTTTGCCGCCGCGGCGGAAGGCAACCCGACAGCTTCGAGCAGGTCGGTGACACGCTTGCGCCGTCCGGCGGCCGTGCCCTCCCTGAAGATGACCATCGGTGCTTCGACGAGTTCTTGAACGGTTTGTCGCGGATTGAGGGAGCCGTATGGGTTCTGGAAAACCATCGCGATTTCACGCCGAAACGGCCGCATCTCGGTTTCCGAAAGCTGTGCGATATCCCTCCCCCGGAACAGGATTTCCCCGGCATCAGGCCGGGAAAGTCGCATGATGGCCCGCGAGAGCGTGCTTTTCCCGCATCCAGATTCACCCACAAGGCCGAGCGTCGAGCGCAGTGCGATGCTGAGGCTGACACCGTCAACAGCACGCATCTCGACCGGCGTAGCGAGCGGTGACGGCTTGACCCAATACGATTTGGTGAGGTTCTTAATTTCGAGCAGCGGCGCGCCGTTCGCATCGGGCGCCGGTACTGCGTCGGCCGAACGGACGCGCGGTTGAGGCCGGACGCCGCGAACATTTCCGAGGGCATCACGCTCGATCACGGGCAGGCGGTCATGGTGACTGCCAGGTGTTGGCATGGAGTCGACCAACGCCCGTGCGTAATCACTTTTCGGATTGGTGAAGAGGTCGCGAGTGCTGGCCTCCTCCATCTTGTCACCCGCATACATGACGACGACGCGGTCCGCGACTTCGTAGATCACCCCTAAGTCGTGCGTGATCAAGAGGATAGCTGCTCCGACTTCCTCATTGAGACTGCGCAGCAGTTCGAGAACCTGCTTTTGGACAGTTACATCGAGCGCCGTGGTTGGCTCGTCGGCGATGATGATGCGAGGTTTGCACGCAATCGCCATCGCGATCATGATGCGCTGGCACTGGCCACCAGACAGCTCATGCGGATAGGCGCGCATAGCGCGCGCCGGATCGGGAATTCGGACTTTCTCGAGGAGGTCGATTGCCCTTTGACGCGCCTGTGCCTTGCTGACGGGTTCGTGTAACCGGATCGTCTCGATGATCTGGTCGCCGCAGGTGAAGATCGGATCGAGCGACGCCATCGGATCCTGGAAGACCATCGCGACATGCTTGCCGCGGAGCTTGCGCAGTTCCGCAGGCCCGAGCTGAAGCATGTCGGTGCCGTCGACCAGAACCTCGCCGCTCGTGATCACTGCATTCGGCGGAAGCAGGCCCATTACCGCAAGCGACGTGATCGTCTTGCCGCTGCCGCTTTCGCCGACCAGCCCGAGAATTTCCCCTGGTTTGATGGTGAAGTCGATGTTGCGAACTGAAGGCCTCAGTCCGTCCCGGGTCTTGAAGGCAATGGAGAGATTCCTGACTTCGAGCATCGCGCCTCCCATCAAGCCACGGCTTGAGGCTGAATCGGAGCAGGGTAGCCGAAGGCGCCCTCGATCCTGCAGATCTCGGCGGCGAATTCCGAGCCCTTTTCCATTGCGGCCTGGATGGTCTCTGACGTGAGAGGACGACCGCGCGTCCAGCCGCTCGCAATCAGGTTGAGGAGCATTGCGGTGATGAAAGCATCGCCTGCGCCCAGTGTGTCAACGACCTCTGTCGGCTTAGGGGCAACGGATATGAAATCCTCGCCGTTATATGCGACCGCGCCCTCTGCGCCAAGCGTCGCGAGTGCCAGGCCGCAGCCTAATCCGATCGCTTCGCGCAGGACTGCCATTGCGCGATCTCGGCCGACATCACTTGCCGACAAGGCCGCAAAATCGAGATACGGTGTAATCGGCGCGATCAGGTTGTCGACTTGCCAACGATAGGAAAAATCGTAGGAGAGTAGCCGACTGGCAGCGTGGAGCGTTGCCAGATGCGGATTCAGATGGCTGTAGCAACTCGTGTGTATAAGTGCGAAGGATGAGAGATAGCCGACGTCATCCCTGCCGGGCGTAAAGGGGCTTTGCCGCGCGACGCCGCCCTTGTTGGAGAATACGAACTCCCGATCACCATCGACGACACGCACGTCCGCGTGGCCGTTCTCACCGTCGACGACGCGGCTATGCAGTGTCGGTACGCCAAGCGCTTCGAGCGTGGCCTGAACATGGCGTGCTGCTACGTCGGTGCCGAATGTACCGAGATAGGCCGAATCGGCACCGAGCATCTTTGAATAGACGGCAAAGTTCAGGGCGTTTCCACCGGGATACATCTTGCCGGTATTGAGGTAACGGTCGACGACATTGTCGCCGAGACCCAGCACCTTGAACTCGCCGAAAGCCGTGGCAGGCGCAATCATCCTTCAGCCGCCTTCTTCTCTTGTGAGACGCAGGATGTGACGAAAGAAGCGCCTGCCCGCAACGGCGGCGCCAAGCCGGCGCGCAATGCGCTCGTGCGAGGTTGAAGTGAGCATGCGAGCAGGAGCCTAACCATCAATAGTCAACCTTCCACATATAGCGGCGCACGCTGAGCGGATGCTCACGCAGAACCGACAGCGTATGCGCAAACCAGTACCATGTGACGCCGATCACGAACGGCGACAGCAGCGGCGAGACGTCTTCGTAACGGCCAGCGTCGAAGGTGATGATCTTGTCCGTGACGCGCCGAGTGAATTTGAGTGCGCGCTGGTCGATCTTGCGGTTTTCGCCGTTATCCATGAGGAAAATATAGGCCATTTCCGGATCGGCCACTTCGAATGGACCGTGACGGAATTCGCCCGAATGAATATCCGATGCATCGAGCCACAGCATCTCGTTGAAAATGCAGATCGAGTACTGGTAGTTAAGGCCGGAGAGGATGCCGCTCGAGAGCACGTAATAGATGTTCTCATCCTTGTAGCGGCGGGCGAGTTCCATGCCGCGCTGGCGCTCGGCCTCCTTAATGTCGTGCAGCTTGGCCGGCATAGCTTTGAGGTCGCGCACCAACTGGGCGCCAACCGGGCTGCCGAGGTGCTTGAGCAGGTAAGCGGTGAAGAGATAAGCGATCATGGTCTTCGGCATGCCCGGCAGCTCCTTGCTGTAGGGCAGAAGGTAATCGCAGATCTTTGCCAGACCGCTGTCGTGACCGGAGGTGAGCGCAACGGTCACTGCGCCCGTGGACTTGGCCCAACGGGCGGCAACCACCGTGTCTTCCGTCTCGCCGTTATGCGAGGTGAGCAGCACGACAGCCTTATCATTGACCGGCTTCGGGCGGCGGGTCTCGAACTCGGTCGAATTGATCCGCTCGATGCGGAGGTCGCAATACTTGTCGAGGATGTACTTGATCGGCTCGATATAGGAGTTCGAACCGCCGGCGCCGACGAGATAGACGGTGTTGATGTCGCGCGACGAGAAGATGTCGTTCACCAGCTTTTCGGCCAACGGATTGCCATCGCGGAAGGTCATCTCGAGGACGCCCTTAAGATAGTCGCCTTCCAGGTAGTTGGGGTTCGGAGCCGATTTGATGACTTCGTCGCTCGGTGTCAGGTTTTCGAGTGCCATAATGCTCTTATTCTCCAATCAGTTCAAGAAGCGTGACCGAAGCCACCACCGCCCGGCGTTTGCAGGAACAGGCTGTCCCCGCGGTTCATGAGGATGTTGGTGATCGAGATGTCGTAATCGGTGACGGTGCCGTCGGCGCTGCCAAACCTCAGCCTCGCAACCTCGCCCTGCCCGCCACCGAACACGCCGTCGGCCGGAGTGCGCAGACCTTCACATGATGCATTCGCGCGCACTCCATCGGTCATGGCGACGACCTCGCGGACGATGCCCATCCCGCCTGTGGTATGACCCTCGCCGCCCGAGCCATCGGCCAGGGCATAGCGGCGAACCATAAGCGGATATTCGATTTCGAGCGCTTCGGCCGGCAGGTTGGAGGTATTGGTGATATGAACCTGGATACCGTTCATGCCATCGTGATTGAGGCTGGCACCGGCGCCACCACCGACGGTTTCGAGATAGACGAAGCTTCCCTCGCGGGTCTTGTGCGGCCCGAAGAAGATCATCGTCGCATTCATGTCCGCCGAGGAGGCGAAGACCTTTTCCTTCGGCAGAACGTCGGCAAATGCCTGGAAGATCGCGCGAACCACGCGCTGGCAACTCGTCGAGCGGATGCCGACCGCGGCAGGAAACTTCGGTCGAACAAGCGTACCCTCTTCCGCAATGATAGTGACCGGCAGCGCCATGCCTTCGTTGGGCGGAAGCGATGGATCGAGGAGCGCCTTAATCGTGTAATAGCAGGTGGCGTCGAGGGCAGTCTTTGGAATGTTGACCGCCCCTCGCGCCTGACCGTCGGTGCCGGTGAAATCGAAGGTGATCTCCTCGCCTTCCACCCTGATAGCAACCTGGATACGGCAGGGATCGAAACCGACGCCGTCACCGTCGATAAAGGCTTCGCCTTGGTAGACGCCGTCCGGCATCTCCTTGATGCGTTTGCGCAGACGGCTTTCCGAGTAGGCGATCAGGTCGTCGATCGCCTTTTCGACGGTGACGATGCCAAACTTGTCCGCGAGGGTCACGAGCTTGCGCTGACCGATCTCGTTGGTCGCGATCTGAACCTTGAGATCAAGGATGCGCTCCAGCGGATCGCGGCTGTTGGTGCTGATGAGCTTGATGATTTGCTCATCCAGCACACCCTCTCGAGCGATCTTCAGAACCGGGATGCGCAGCCCTTCGGCAAAGATGCTCGTCTGGCTTGGGTCGCACGAGCCCGGCACGCCGCCGCCAACATCGGAATGGTGGCCGAGATTCGCAGCGAAGAAGCAAAGCCGACCTTCATAGAAAACAGGCGTCAGGATCGAGATGTCCGGTGTATGCGAACCACCGGCGAGATATGGATCGTTACAGATGAAGGCGTCGCCCGGCTTGATGTCTTCAAGCTTGTAGTTCTCCAGCACGGCGGCCACGCCGCCCTGCAGCGAGCCCAGATGCACCGGGATGTGGGAGGCCTGGACGACCAGACGCCCTCGGCCATCGAACAGGCCGACAGAGCAGTCCTTGCGCTCTTTGATGTTGGTGGAGAATGACGAGCGGACGAGGCTGAGCCCCATTTCGTCCGTGATCGACATGAACCGGTTGGAGAAGACCTCCATCTCGATGGCGTCGAACTCGCGTGGTGGCTTGACGTGTTGCTGCATCACGCACGGTCCTTCACAAAATTAAGGATGATGTTGCCATAGATGTCGACGACGCCGGTTTGGTCGGGGAGCACATAGGCTGTCGAAGTTAGCTCCTCGATGATGGCCGGGCCGGAGAATTGCTCGGCCTGCGGCATGAGGGACCGCTTATAAACTGGCACGGTCTGCCAGCCTCCCTCGGGGCCAACATAAATCTCACGCTGGCCTACCTTGGCGTCCGACATGGTGCCCGTGACGTTTTCTACTGTCTGCAGTGGCCGGCCGGCATGGCCAATCGCCTGGACCCGCAGGTTGACGATCTCGACCGGATGATTATCGAGCGCGTAACCGTAGACGACACGGTGGGCCTCCGCGAAGCGGTTGGCGAAGTCCCCGGCGGTCGACAGAATAGCCTCAACGCGGATCTCGTGGTTCTGGCCTGCGTATCGTGCTTCGACGATATGCTGGAGTGCGCGCTTCTCGTCAGGGATCGTTTCTGCTTCCAGCCAGTCCAGGGCCTGTCTTTCGAGGCCCGCAACGGCTGCCGTGATCGCGGTCCAGCTTTCGCCCTGCGCCCGCTTGATCTGGGTGGAAACGAAATCGCGTGTGACATCCGACAGGAGCACGCCGCGCGCGCACATCGTGCCGGGAGATTCCGGGATGATAACCGTGTTGAGTCCGGTTTCGGCGGCAACCAGCGAAGCATGCAGCGGGCCAGCCCCGCCGAATGCCATAAGGGCGAAATGCTTGAGGTCGTGCCCCTTATCCATCGATACGGCGCGAATGGCACGTGCCATGTTGGCAACCGCGATGCGAATGACGCCCCAGGCGGTATCCTCGACGCTGCGGCCGATCTTTTCGGCCACGGCGCTGATAGCTTTCCGCGCCGCCTCGCGATCGACCGGCATGGCACCATCGAGAAGGGCAATCGGGTTCAGTCGCTGCAGGACTATATTGGCGTCCGTGATGGTGGCGTCCGTTCCACCCTTACCGTAGGCAGCCGGGCCAGGAACGGCAGCAGCGCTCTGCGGGCCGACTTTCAGCCCGCCGGCATCGTCGAGCCAAGCGATCGACCCCCCGCCGGCACCGATGACGCTGACATCGACCATCGGGCAACGAATGGAATAGCCGGCTACGTCACGGTTCGCCGAGTAGGCTGGCTTGCCGTCGGCAATCAGGGCGACGTCGGTAGAGGTCCCGCCCACGTCATAGGTAATAATATTGGGATAACCTGCCGCCTTGCCAACAAGCGCTGCGCCGACAACGCCGGCTGCAGGACCTGAGAGGCAGGTACGAACCGGGAAATTGCGCGCCGTCTCGGTAGACATCAGGCCGCCGTTGGAATGGATCGTATAGGGCTTGGAATTGACGCCGGACTCGCGAGACCTCGTCATGAACCGGTCGAGGTAACCATCCATGCGCGGCATCAGATACGCGTTCATGACCGTGGTGGAAATTCGCTCGTATTCACGGAATTCCGGCAGTACGTCGCTCGACAGGCTAATGAAGACGTCCGGCAGGTGCTTCCGGATGAGCTCGGCTGCTCGTTGCTCATGCGCGGCGTTGCGATAGGAATGAAGGAAGCCAATGGCGATGGCCTCAACACCTTCTTCCTTGAAGCGCCGGGCGGCTTCTTCGACGCCAGCCTCGTCGAGTGGCACGATCACTTCGCCATCCGGACCAAGCCGCTCGGAAACCTCCAGGCGCAACGGACGGGAAACGAGTGCGTCCGGCTTGCGAACGTTCATGTCGAAAAGATCGGGACGGGTCTGGCGTCCAATCTCAAGAACGTCCCGGAAGCCTTCCGTCGTCAGGAGGCCGGTCTTCCCGCCGCGGCGCTCGATGACCATGTTGGTGGCCACTGTGGTGCCGTGGCCGAAGTGAATCACATCGGATGCGTTCAGGCCGCGCTCGTGAAAGCTGGCAATTCCGATCCCAATCGCCTCGGACGGATCACGCGGTGTCGATGACACCTTAAAGTGGCGCATCCCGCCGGTTTCGTCGTCGAGTACGGTGAAATCTGTGAAGGTTCCGCCGACATCGATGCCAACTCTGATGTTGCCCATGATGATGTGGTCTTCGTGCTTTGGGCTCCGGCTTACGCCTAGGCCTGTCCTGTGATGGCGCCAATCTAGAAACGCCTGGCGTATCTTGTAAAATTCATTTATTCGAGCTTTCCATTCCAAAATGGAATGAAGAACGGGGCCGCTTTATGCGCCGGATCAAGTTGCGCCATCTCGACACCCTCGCCGCCTTCATGAAGACGGGCTCGGTCACCGAGGCGGCAGTCGTGCTGCGCACCACGCAGCCAAACGCTAGTAAGTCGCTGAAACAACTAGAAGATTTCGCAGGCGTTAAGCTATTCGAGCGTAGTGCCGGCCGACTGCGCCCGACTCCGGAGGCGGAGTTGCTTTTTGCCCACGCGACGCGATTGATGGACGAGCTGACGCTGTTCGAGAATTTGTCCCTAGACCTCACCACCATGGCGCAGGGCTATGTGAATATTGGAATACTTTCAGCATTCAGTACGGCCCTGATCCCGATGGCTGTTGAGCGCTACAACAACCTCTATCCGAGGATCCAGATTCAGGTGGACTTACTCGATTCCGACAAAATTCATTCGTACGTCAGTCGAGGGAATTATGACTTCGGCCTCGTGCATCATCCCGAGCACGAGGCCGATCTTATGACGCAGACTCTCAATACCTCGTCGATGGTCTGCATCATGCCCACCAACCACGAACTAGCGAAACATCGTATTATTTTGGCCAGTGACATCGCCGACCAGCCATTTGTCACCTACCCCCGCTCGGTGCCGTTTGGCGCAGCGATCTTCCGATCACTGTCCGATGAAGGCGTGCGGCCTTCCAACAGCCTTATCTCAAACCAGAGCCAGCTAATTCGGCGGCTGGTCGAACGCGGGCGCGGTGTGGCCCTCGTCGATCATTTCTCGGTTTGGGACGCCAATGAATTCGACAACATTGTCGTGCGCCAATTTGAGCCCCGTATTCCAGTGTCGGTCGGGATGATCATTCCCAAACGTCGTCCCCTTTCAATTGCCGCACAAGCATTTGTTGGAACATTGAAGGAAGTATTGGGGCATGGTCCAGCATAGATAGTACTCCCTTGAGGGATCCCGAACTAATTACTTCAAATCCAAAGGTAAAAACTATTCAATTGATCGAATAAATACTTGCTTAATATCCAAAAGACCGATAACAGGTATTTTGACAAGAAGTCCTTGACTGCCGTGTTAGGGTACGCCGCTGGTATCACTGATCACGTCAGTCAAGGTGCCTGTATGACGAACGGCCCCGTATTGTGAGCCGCCTGATTCAACACGGATGGTCTGCTCGCGTCCATCGGCAGCATTCCGCCCGCTGAGGCGGAACCCGCACGTTACGCCAGCTTGAGGTCATGCAAGCGGCCGCGTAATATCCATGCTATCGAGCCTCCGGAAAGCTCGGCATGGTTTATATGAGGGTTCCATGATACGCCTGCTTACCTTCGCCATCCCTGCCGTCCTGCTGATGACCGCAGTTGGGAGCGCCCAGGATTTCGATGCCAAGGCCTTCATGGCCAAAGCGTCTGAAGCTGGTCGAGCGGGTAGTGCTCAGAAGACAAAGCTCGTTGACGCGAAACCAGCTCAGGTCGGCGAAGTCATTGTGACAATCATCAGATCAGATGGTGTTGAGACAAAGAGCAAGCCGGCGGAAGGGGGCGACATGGTCGTACGTAACCGTTGCCCTGAGACGGGCAATGAGCAGTACCTGGTCAAGGCGGCGTCCTTCGCAAAGCGTTACAGCCCAGCGCTGAGCGAAGCAGATCCGCAAGGCTGGCGGACCTTTCGGCCGCTCGGCACGCCGATGCAGTTCGTGATCCTTACTGCCTCAGAGGGACCATACAGTTTCAAGGCGCCTTGGGGTGAAGCGATGGTCGCCAAGCCCGGCGACGCGATTGTGCAGGATCCGAACAATCCCGCTGATACTTATAGGATCGCTGCGGCTGCGTTCTCTTGCACATATGACGTCATCGAGAAACCAAAAGCCGGGTCATAGCCGCACGCTTGGGAAGGTGGAAGCAGTTCGGTTCAATCATTCAACGTTTGGCGCGGGTCTCCTGTTCTTCCGTTGGAGAGCCGCTGGACGAAGTGCTTGAATGTGAGACCCCGTTTTCAAGGAAATATGTGTTGATCAGAGCGACAACCTTCCGGCCCAGCGCCTGATCCTCTTCCCGGTTGTCCGTATCGAGGATCTCAAGCCGCATTTCGAAATCAGCGTCTCGAACGAGAATGGCCGCATCCTGCGCGTCGCCGTCTCCCAGGCTATCCAGGAACCAACCCTCATCCGGGTTCGGGTCTTCTGGATTGAGGGCCGCATTCAGGCTCTCGACAAGGTACCTCGCGAGACGATCGTTGATCCGCGTGCCATCGTCTTCGCCAAAAAGGATCCTGGGCTCGCCTTGAGGATCCCGAATGACGTGCTGCCGATCCCTTCCGGGCCGGGCGATGAACAGGGTCCACTGTGACGACGGGCTCATGGTCTGGTTCTGGTCCGAGGATGCGGAAGAATAGCCTACATCGCCCTTATGGCAAACGCACACCCGCTGTTGGATTAGTCGCTCCGTCAGAGCATCCAGTCCCCATCCCCATCAAGAGCATCGAAAGCGCAGCTGGCCAGTCAATAAGAGGCCGCAAACGGCAGACGCACAAGAATCCTACGCATCTGCGAGTGTTTTCACAGACAGCACCCATGACCCCTGCCCTGCCGGATTTATTCTGCCGCCTGAGACCGACCCATGACTGCTCTGACGCCCTCGTCTTACTCTACCTTAAGCCGGCTAGACTGGAAGATTTTGGAGAGGAGCTGATGGAGGTCGACGTGAGCCTGGAGGCAGCGGCTGCAATTGCCAGAAAAGTTCCGGGATGAGCCGTTCGTCAGCCGTAAACGAAGGGTAAATGCTCCCGACCCGTTCCATGCCCATGACGCATAGGAGGGGCGAGTACTTTCAGGTTTGCCGCGGGCCAAGTGCGCTGTAGATGACCCCTCCTCCGTCACGGCTTTCCGGTGGCGGGTTTCCTCCCTAAACTCGGCCACCCTTGCGGTGGCCTTTTTTCGCGCAGCCTGCGCACGGCGCCTTCGCGCGTGGGCAGGCTCATCATTGAGGTTGCGTCATGTTCTTATCAGTTGTTCTTTCAGGCCTGCGTCGTTGGCTGCGTGCTCGCGAGACGGCCCGGCAGTTGCACGCTCTGTCTGATCGCGAGTTGTCCGACATCGGCGTTGCCAGGCACGACATCGCGCAGGTGACGCGCCAAGGCCGCTAAAGCCTGACCTGAATGCTACTGCGACGGATGGGATTGCATTAGGGGCAAGGACGGCAGTGCATCCGTGCCTGTCCTTGTCCCTCAGGTCAACCGGCCACCGGGTTTACCTAAAGCGGCCCGATGATGCCGGGCAACGGCGGCACGTTGTCGGCGTTGTTCTGCACGTTACTGAAGAGCTTCCGGGTCGTCGCTAGGGTAGCATGGACGATGTAGAAAGACACGCGCTAGGGGCTCTGTCGGAAGTCAAGTCCAGATCGTGGCGGGGAAGCCATAAGTGTCCTCAAGTTTATACATAGTCACTCCACCTCAGGCGTAAGCTGGAACTCCGAGCATCCAATTCGCCTCGGTTGATCGCTCGTCCAGACGGTAAGCTGTCAGGAGGGATCCGGGAACTCTAACCAGCCCGTGAGAAGCGCTATGACCAGCACGAGAGCCACAACGCCCAGAGTTGCCAGTATGCCTAAGACGATGTCGCCCGCTTTGGTCTGACGAGCGAGCCCATCCTCGATGGCTGTGATTTTACGATGCTTCTCCCGCTCGTAGGGCAATGTCATCTCGATAACTGTCTTCGCGTTATGCGCCAAGGCGTAAGGCTTCTGATAACAAGAGAGCGACACTTAGGAGAACGCTCTCGGGTCTATCGGATTCATCAATTGCTTTGGCTGGTCAATTGTTCAGCAAGTGACCGCCCTCTTTCGGGTCATAGCAGCAAGGAGAGTGGATGTGAGAGCGCTGATTACCCGATCGCTTAGCGCGATAATTCCAAAGTCGAGTGGAACCTGCCCCCGCTTCTCATAGTTCCGAGTCAGGGAAGCACGGGCGTGTAGCTTGCATGAGTACACCTCGCAGCGGCGAGAAGGTCGTCGATCTTCTCTTTGGGAACCGCACGAGAGAACAAGAACCCTTGGAACTCGTTGCAGCCCGCCTCCGACAGGAACTCCTTCTGGGCTGCCGTCTCCACACCCTCTGCCGTGACCGTCAGCTTCATTGCATGTGCCAGGTCGATAATCGCCTGAACAATGGCATTGCCGCCTCCGTCTCGTTCCAGGTCCCGTATGAAGGATTGATCGATCTTGATCTTATCGACCTCAAACCGCTGAAGGTAGCCCAGGCCGGAGTGACCGGTGCCGAAGTCATCGAGAACGATCTTGAAACCAGCTTTTCGCAGGGTTTTCACCCCCTCCTGCGTGACGTCGTTGTCGTCCAGCAGAATGCCTTCGGTAACTTCAAGGTGGATCCTGCCAGGATCAACCCCGATCTCGCGGACAATGCCGATGACCCGGTCAGCAAATCCGCTATGGCGGAACTGCTTCGGGGAAAGGTTCACCGCCACAACAAGTTGCGGCCAATGCAGCGAAACGAGACAGGCCTCTCGGAGAACTCGATCACCCAAGTCCGAGATAAGTCCCGTCTCTTCTGCAATCGGGATAAACTGATCCGGCGGGATCAGCCCCTTGGTCGGATGTTGCCATCGCACGAGAGCCTCGACCCCTATGATCTTCTCCCCTGCCGAGGCAACAAGAGGCTGGTAGAACACCTTCAGCTCGTCATCGGTTTTGAGAGCCGCTCTCAACTCGCTTTCGATCGTGCGGCGGATCCTGACCGTCTCATCCATGGAGGCGTCGAACAGGCGAAAGCAATCACGTCCATCGGCTTTTGCGCGGTAGAGCGCAATATCGGCCTTCCGCAGGAGTTCATGCCCATCCTGGCTGGAATCCGCTGCCAGTGCGACGCCGACGCTGACACCAACAAATGCCTCACCTCCGAGAACATGGAATGGGTCTCGGACGGCATCGAGGATTTGATAGCACAGAGCTTCGATCTCAGCGTCACCGCCGACGCTAGATTGGATCACAGCGAACTCGTCTCCGCCAAAGCGAGCGGCCGTATCGCCAGGGCGGAGGATCGCCCGAAGACGGTTGCCGAACTCTCGAACGACGCTGTCGCCTGCGTGGTGACCCAACGTGTCGTTCACGTGCTTGAAGCGATCGAGGTCAAGCAGAAGAACCGCGACCTTGTTCGTTCCTTTGATGCGTGACAGCGCCTGATTGAGGCGTTCTTCGAAGTAAGTGCGGTTGGGTAGTCCTGTGAGAGCATCGTGAAGCGCTAGGTGATGGGCCTGCGCCTCACTGGCACGGATCTCGACCATGGCAGTGCTGAGTGCCTTCATTGTTCTCCATAGCCAGCCAACGAGGAACGCCATAGCGGCAACCAGTAGTGCCGAAGTCAGTAATGTACTGGGGCCGACCACTTGGAGGATTTTCGTGCCCGGCAGTTCCGGACGCCACAGAAAATAGCCAATGCGCTCGTTCTCATCGGAGTCCAAGGGAACGGAGACTTCACCGTCGCTTGTATCGGGAGATCGAGAGAATCTCAGGCCTTCAATCAGGTTGCGGTCTGAAACCTGATCAAGGAAGCCGCCGTCAAGAAAGCGGATACTGACGAGAACAGACTCGCTGCCGGCTGGCAGGGTCATGCGATCGGAATCCGGCACGATCAGCATCGCACTTACCGCGGCGGGTCTGTTGGCGAGGCGCAGGAGATGCGCGTCATGGATCGCTTTGCCGGAGGTCAGGTAGGGGATGCCCTTGGATTTTTCCGCATGCTGCGAGTGTCCTGAGGCAGGATCACCCCGCAAGCCCATGATGATACCTTGAAGCGTCGGGGCAATGGCGGTGTACGCGTGAGGGGCGACACGTTGGCCCTCAATGGTTGCATCTATCGGTTCGTTGTTCGAATTCAGGATAAAGACCTGGTCTTGCCCAAAGGTCTTGTGCAGCCATCCGCCGATATTGGCGTCGAGCCACACTTCATCAAGATCAGGTTTGCTGACCTCTTGAGCTGTATCGTCCCAGACGGCGACCATCTCCTGCTGCTGCGCAAGTTCCCCGACGATCGCCCTGATGTATCGCTCGGTCGATTTAAGTTGCCGCTCGACTGATATAGTATTGCTGCGATCCACCGCCCAGTAGAGAGCAAAGGCACCGAGAGCCAGAGCAAGTATCGTTGCAAGTGCGGCAGGTAAAAAGACTCGTCTTGTGAACAGAGGAGCTATCCGCTCGGAGGAAAATATACTTTGCAACGTTGGATCTCGACGCTTGGTGGCGAAACTATACCGATCATGATCGGGGCAGGAACATGGCCCTATCCTGCCCTGATATAGGTTTCCTTCCAGAATGCCAGCCTCGCCTTAAAAGCTTCCTTTCATGTGAGGCACTATAAGAGATCCCTTTCTTTTGGGATCGAAGGTTGAGGATTCAAGACAGAATGGTTGCGCTTGGTACATTCCGGCTTCGCCCCGCAAAGGGTGACCAAGGCCAAATGGGCTCACTGTTTCAAGCGAGACGCGAGGCTTCCTCCCCCTTCGTGTCGTTCCCTCTGGAAGTTGAGACTTCCCACCTCAGGGCTGCTGTCCCTAACAGCGGCCCTTTTTGTTGTCCGGTCATGGCTGCCTATCTTCGGCTAAGGGTTCGTTAAGCATGCCGAACTCCTCAGGTCTGACCGAACGCTGCTCCAGCGGCTGAAAGGCTTCAAACTTCCGTCGCTGTCGCCTAGTGGCCGATGGCGTTGCAAACCTTCTGTTGACCGGCCGCACCTCCACTCCCTCTTTGCAGATCCCGAAGGTGTGAACCCTGCACCGGACGCGAACTCAAAGATAAAAATCACCTTTGGCGAGCGCGGTGAGCCCAGCCACTTTGACCTGAAAGTCCGCGGCCTTGTCACCATTGAT
>NZ_JAERQD010000007.1 GCF_016735695.1 Microvirga zambiensis WSM3693
TCACAGGTTCAAATCCTGTCCCCGCAACCAACACAAAACACAAAAGCCCTCCGACGGTGAAAACCACGGAGGGCTTTCTGCTGTCTGCACGCCTGCTGTCCTGGAGGTTCATCACCTTACTGCCATCCCGGAACGCCCGACATGTCGGGCAGGCGGTGTGCGATGCCCTTGTGACAATCGATGCAGGTTCTCTCGCCCGAGAACAGGAAGCGCTCGTGCGCGGATGCGGCACGGGGGTTCTGCTTCGTCAGGTCCATCGACTCCGAGCTGTGGCAGTTGCGGCATTCGAGCGAGTCGTTCGCCTTCATGCGCTCCCACTCCCGCTCCGCCAGATGCTTGCGCATGGCCAGGAACTTGTCGCGCGTGTCGATGGAGCCGAAGATGTGGCCCCAGACCTCCTTCGACGCCTGCATCTTGCGGGCAATCTTGTTGGTCCATTCATGGGGAACATGGCAGTCGGGACAGTGGGCGCGCACGCCTGACCTGTTCGTGTAGTGGATGGTTCCCTTCAGCTCCTCGAAGACGTTGGCCTGCATCTCGTGGCAACCGGTGCAGAACTTCTCCGTATTGGTATATTCGAGGGCGGTGTTGAACCCACCCCAGAAGATGACACCGGCCAGGAAGCCGCCGAGCGTGAGGAAGGCGAGGCTGAGATAGGTCGGCGGGCTCAGAGCCGTCCTGACCCAAGGGTTTCCCCGGAACCAGCCCCAGGCGCGTGAGATCCCGGCCGCCATCAGCGCCTCCCTCGCTCGGGCTGCCGCTCCGGCTCGGTCATGGCATCCATGTCGGTGAACACGTTCTCGACCAGGGGCTTCGCGTTCGTCTGCGATACGTGGCAGGAGACGCAGACATAGCGCCGCGGGGACAGGCCGCCGAGGGTGTTGCCGGCCCGGTCCTGATAGTGCGTCACGCTGATCATCGGGGCCTGGCTCTGCTCAGTGAACTTGCGTGCATGGCACGACATGCACTTGTTCGCATTCAGGTCCATCGCATAGCCGTCGATCGCGTGCGGGATCACGGGCGGCTGATCCGGGTAATTGCGCATCACGCGCACGTCGTCCGTGACCGGCCGCGACATCGGCGGAGCCGGGGTTTCCTTCGTGAACGGCTCAGGCCCGCGAAGACGCGGGGCATCCTGCGCGAATATGACTCCGGCTGCCAGGCACGGGCCGAGGCTGATCAAGGCCGCGAATATGCTCCGCCTCATTGCACGTCCCCCGCATCCGCAACAGAGGCCGCGAAGACCTTGACAGCGCATTTCTTGAAATCCGTCTGCTTCGAGATCGGATCGGTCGCGTCCAGCGTGACCTTGTTGATGAGCTGGCTGGCATCGAAGAAGGGAACGAAGACCAGGCCCTGCGGCACGCGGTTCCGGCCGCGCGTCTCGACCCGGCTGCGGATCTCGCCGCGACGCGAAACCACCCTGACCTCCTGCCCCCGACGGAGATGACGCCTGGCGGCGTCGTCCGGGTGCATGAACAGGACGGCACCCGGAAAAGCCTTGTAGAGTTCCGGAACGCGCAGGGTCATGGATCCGGAATGCCAATGCTCGAGGACGCGGCCCGTCACGAGCCAGAGATCGTATTCGGCGTCCGGGGACTCGGCCGGCGGCTCGTAAGGAGCCCCCATGATGTTGGCCTTCTTGTCCGGGTTACCGTAGAACTGGAGGCCAGCCCCCTTCTCGACGTAGGGATCGTAACCCTCGCGATAACGCCAGCGGGTCTCCTGGCCATTGACGACCGGCCACCGCAACCCCCTCACCTCGTGATAGGTGTCGAAGGGTGCGAGATCGTGCCCATGGCCGCGGCCGAAGCTGGCATACTCCTCGAAGAGGCCCTTCTGGACGTAGAAGCCGAAGGCCGTTGCCTCACGGTTCTCGTAGGCCGGATCGATCCCGGTCAGGGGGAACTTGTTGACTTCACCGTTGCCGAAGAGGACCTCGAAGAGGGTCTTGCCCTTATGGCCCTGATTGGCATCGAGTATCGCCGCGGGCCAGACCTCGTCGGTGGTGAAGCGCTTCGAGAACTCCATCAACTGCCAGAGATCGGAACGAGCATCGCCCGGGGCATTGACGAGTTGATGCCAGAAATGAGTGCGCCGCTCCGCATTGCCGTAGGCGCCCTCCTTTTCCACCCACATCGCCGCCGGCAGGATCAGGTCCGCCGCCATGGCGGTCACCGTCGGGTAGGCGTCCGACACCACCACGAAATTCGCCGGGTTGCGATAGCCGGGATAGGTCTCGTTGTTGGTGTTCGGTGCCGTCTGGAGATTGTTGTTGCACATGATCCAGTAGGCGTTGAGCTTACCGTCCTTGAGCATCCTGTCCTGCTGTACGGCGTGATAGCCGATCTTTTCCGGCAGCACGCCATGCGGCAGCTTCCAGATCTCCTCCGCGTGCTTGCGGTGCTCGGGATTGTTGACCACCATGTCGGCGGGCAGGCGGTGGCTGAAGGTGCCGACCTCCCGCGCCGTGCCACAGGCCGATGGTTGTCCGGTCAACGAGAAGGGAGAGTTGCCCGGCTCGGCGATCTTTCCCGTGAGCAGGTGCAGATTATAGACCATGTGGTTGGCCCAGACGCCCCGGACGTGCTGGTTGAAACCCATGGTCCAGAGCGACATCACCTTGACCTTCGGGTCGGCATAAAGCCTCGCGAGTGTCTCCAGCCTTTCCTTGGGTATGCCCGACAGCTCAGAGGCCTTCTCCACTGTGTACTGGCTCATGAGCTTCGCATAGTCCTCGAAGCTCGATGGGCTCGACACCTGGGCATCGTTGGCATGCTGCGCCCGCTGCTCCAGCACGTTCTCCGGCCGCAGGCCGTAGCCGATGTCGGTATTCGCCAGCCGGAAGTTGCAATGCTTTTCGACGAACTCCCGGTTCACCGCACCGATCTGGATGATGTAGTTCGCGATGTAGTTCATGATCGCGAGATCCGAGTTCGGCTTGAAAATCAAGGCCATGTCGGACAGATCGGTCGTACGGTGCTCGTAAGTGGAGAGCGTCGCGATCCTCACATGGGGATGACTGAGGCGGCGGTCGGTCACCCGAGTCCACAAGATCGGATGCATCTCGGCCATGTTCGAGCCCCACAGCACGAAGGCATCGGCATTTTCGAAATCGTCATAGCATCCCATCGGCTCGTCCATGCCGAAGGTGCGGATGAAGGTGACGGCGGCCGATGCCATGCAGTGGCGGGCATTGGGGTCGAGGTTGTTGGTGCGGAATCCGGCGCGCATCAGCTTGGACGCCGCATAGCCCTCCCAGATCGTCCATTGCCCTGAGCCGAACATGCCCACGGCTTCCGGTCCCTTCTCCTTCAGCACGCGCTTGAACTGACGGGCCATCTCGTCGAAGGCCTGGTCCCACGAGACCGGCTGAAAATCACCGTCCTTCGCGAACTGGCCGTTCTTCATGCGCATGAGCGGCTGCGTGAGCCGGTCATTGCCGTACATGATCTTCGACAGGAAATAGCCCTTGACGCAGTTGAGGCCGCGATTGACCTCCGCCTGCATGTCGCCGTGGGTGGCGACAACCTTTCCGTCCTTGACCCCGACCATGACGCCGCAGCCGGTGCCGCAGAAGCGGCATGGCGCCTTTGACCACTGGAGATGAAGGTCCTCCCCGGTCAGGATGTTCTGGGCGCCGGCCGGGAGTGTCACGTTCGCGGCGGCGGCTGCGGCCGCGGCTGCCTGTGTCTTGAGAAGGGTGCGGCGCGTAAGGTCCATGGATCTACTCCCGCTCTTGAACAGGCTCGAAATGGTGGAAGACGAGGGTCGCCGCGAGGACGCCGTCCAAAAGCTGTATGGCGTTGATCCTCTCGATGACCTGACTCTCGGTGGCGGTCTCGAGGGTGACGATCAGCTTGCCGGTGTCCGCGCCACCGTGAACCTCGGCCCCGTCGATCAGTCCGAGGCCTTCGATAATCGACGCAACGCGTTCCGGGCGGCTATGCACGACCAGGCTGGAGATATGACATTCGGCGGTCATGCCACGGCCTCCGGCGCGGAGATTCGGATGGCGCCGGCGGGACAGCCCTGGATGCAATCACCGCAGCCGGTGCAGGCATCGGTCGCGATCCGTGGACGCGCGCCGCCGAGGGCGAGTTCAAAGCGCACTGCACCGGTCGAACAGGTGTCCCGGCAACTCATGCAGGCGATGCCACGGAGGGCGAAACAGGAGGGGCCTATCGCGGCCACCGGAGGTCCGGCTGGCGGGGTTGCGTCCCTGAATCTGCCGAGCAGGAAGCTGCGCCGCTTGAGATCCGGGGCCTCGTCCATCGGCGATCCCTCAAACCGGACCGGGCGGTCCGGTGAACATGTAGTACATCCAGACGACAAATCCCCAGCCCGCGACAACGCCAACCGCGATGAAGGGCCAGATCAGGACGGCAAGGATGAAGAACGTGAGCGCCTCACGTTTTTTCCGACCCGCTTCCAGTGGTTCTGATCGCATCATTCGTGCTCACTTGGAAAGCAACGGAATTTACTAACGCGTATACTTTAGCAGGTTCCTGGTACCGCCTCCCGCTCGGACCAGCCGGCCGTGCAGGTGCAGCCGCCATGTCCGAATCCTACATGAGTAAGAAACCTCAACCCTAACTGACCTGCTTGACACTTCAGGACGCGTGCTTGGCAAATCGGGACACCTGTGCGGCGAAGCGCGAGATAGTCAAAGGTTGGTCCAGCGCCTTGCATATTGCCACGAATTGCTTGTTCAGCGTGCGAGGTTCGCGAGCGGAACCGTCAATCGAATGACAAGCCCCTCAGGCGCCCATTCGTGTTCGATTCCGCCACCGAGCTGATCGTTCGAGCTGCGCATCGCCATCACGCTGCCGAATCCCAGCCGCTGCGGTGGCCCTGAAACGGTCGGCCCGCCACTCTCGCTCCAGGTGATCCAATAGCTGCCGTCGGAGCGCCGGCCCTGGATGCGAATACGGCCGATGTCAGTCGAGAGGGCACCATATTTCACGGCATTGGTGGCCTGCTCATGGATGATGAGAGCAAGCGCCGTAGCGGCATTGCTGCCGATCAGCGCATCATCCCCGGAGATGTCAAAGCGGTCACGGATCCCCCCCGCGTAGGGGGCCAGCAGCTTGTTCACGAGGTCGTGGAAGGTATGATGGCCCGGTCCTGCGGGGCCTTGCGGACTGGCATGATCGTGAGCGCTGGCAAGAGCGCCGATGCGCTGCTGGAGTTCCCTGGCGTATGGTGCGGCCGCCGGGTGTCGGCGAGCCGTCAATGATGCCAGGCCACCGACGACCGTGAAGACATTCTTGATACGGTGGAATAGCTCGCGGGCCAGCAGCTCGCGCGCTTCCTCGGCCCGCTTGCGTTCGTGGATGTCGAAGGCGATGCCAATCCACTGGCCGACCTCGCCGTTCGCGTTATGGACAGGGCTCGTGCGGACGACGAACCACCGGTAGTCTCCACCGCCGGCCCTCCGGAAGGGAATCTCGACCTCGAAAGCCGTCAGCGAGCCGAGCGCGCGCTGCCACCGGGCGACGATGCCGTTCCGGTGATCCGGATGAATGATACTCGCCCAGCCACCGCCCTGCGTCTCCTCGAGCGTAAGGCCGGAGAATTCATGCCAGAACGGATTGCAGTAGGTCACTTGACCGTCGGCGCCACAGAACCAGACCACCTGCGGGCTGAGCTCGATGAGCGTGCGGAACCGGTTCTCGCTCTCGCGCAAGGCCTGATCGGACAAATGGCGCTCGATGACGAGAGCGGCCGTATGGGTGACCTGGGCGATCACCTCGAGATCTTCGACCGTTGGGCTCCGCGGTTCGCGGTAGTAATTACCGAAGGTCCCGAGCAGCCGTCCGTCCGCTCCCCTGATCGGGATCGACCAGCAAGCACGCAAGCCGTGTGCCAGCGGCAGTTCTACAACGGAGTTCCACAGCGGGTCGGTCGCGATGTCGGTCACGAATACCGGCTCTCCCCGGTGTGCTGCCGTCCCGCACGATCCGACGGCCTCGCCAACTTCCACTCCGTGGATCGCGGTGTTGTAGGCGGCCGGTAGGTTCGGAGCCGCCCCATGCAGCAGGTGCCGTCCACCCTCGTCGAGCAGAAGGATGGACCCAAGCATTTCGCCGTTGGCCTCGGCCTCGACCGCGAGCACCAGTTCCTCAAGAACGTTCGCGATCGGTACGCCGGCGGCGACCAGGCCCAAGACCCGCTTCTCGCTTGCGAGGAGCCGAAGGGTTCTGCTGTCCGCTGTGCGCTCGTAGACAGTATGGGTGGACATCACGTTTCCCCGAAACCGTTGCCCGGACCTCACGACCACGTTATGTCGGCGGACGCTCCGGCGGGAGCGTCCGTAGGATCAGATCATGCCATAAGCAGCAGAGCACTGCATCCGGTACAAATGCTCCCATGCCCTGACCAGCTTGCGACAAGATTACGGATGCTTGTTCCCAGTTGCTTGACTGTTTGAGACGCATGCTTTGCAGTTGCAGACAGCGGATCAGCACCTCAAGCATCCTAGCCGCCGCGCCTGAGAATCGCCAGTCGGGCCCCCCGCTCAAAGCAGCCATCTGCAGGGTTGCAGCAGGATCGGACCCGCGCGGGAAACACTTTTCGGAGGTTGAGTGAATGGACGCTCCATCGTGCCCGCATGGAAACGCAGTCCCGATCCTCCGCGCCTCAAGATGCTGCAACGGAGGCTCTATGGCTGATGGAGACTCCTGTCCGGCCGGCGCAAGTTATCGATCAGGATATGCACGCTGATCAACAACACCCAGGTCGGCAGAACCATGATACTCCAGCTTATGTAGAAGCTGCCGAGCAGCACGAGCGCTGCCAGGGCATAGCCGATCCCGGCCATCCATCGGGGAGCGATCCCGGTATAGATCACGACAGTGGATGTCGAGACCATGAATACGCCGGCCATCTTGATTGCGTAGACGTTGAACAGGATGTAGGCGACCGCGCGTCCGAAGCGGAACGTCGGAGGGGCATTCGTTCCCGTCATCTCGGTAGAGGGAGCAATGAGCAGCAACGCGCCGACGATTGTCGCCGCAGCGAACAGAGTCGCCAGGAATAAAAGCCCGCTTCCCAGAAACACGGTCGCAAAGAAGCGATCCTCCTTCGGACCGAGACGGTCACGCAGCACGCCGATGAACCAAAGGAAAGCGATCCCCGCAAAGGGAATAAGGTTCAGCGCCAACGCCACGCGCCCGGACTCTTCCGCCAGCCAAGCGCCGGAGTCCAACGGATCGGCCGGAACCGCACTCCGGAAGACCCAGAAAATGATCACCAGCAGGACGGAAAAGGCGATGCCGGCAACGGCAGCTGCTCTTGGCGTCCTCAAGTGCGAGTACATAGCTGTCTCTTCCAGAGGCATCGTCGCCGCCCTCAAGTGACCCAGACAGGCGTGCTGATGGTATCGCCAGTAGGACCTGCGGGTGAAGAGGCAGCGTTGCACGTCCCTGCCTATGGTGGTCGCGGGATGAGGTTGGTCAGCATGAGCATGCTCTGCAGCTCATAGGTCTTGGTCTCGACAAAGCGCATGGCGGGGCGCATCACTGTGGGCCGAAAAAGCGGGAGGATCGGATGGCTGCGATATTTACCGACTTGAAGGGAAAGGTAGTCCTTGTCACCGGCGGCGGCTCCGGCATCGGCGAAGCGATCGTTCGCCGCTTCGCCGAGCAGAAATGCAGGGTCGCCTTCATCGATATTGCCCGTGACGCATCGGAGCGGCTCGTCCGTGAACTGACGGGTCGAGGCCTCGACGCGCATTTCGAATATGCCGACCTGACCGATATCGAAGCCCTGCGCGCCGCGATCGGCCGGATCAGGAACAGGCTGGGCCCTATTCAGATCCTCATCAACAATGCCGCTCACGATGATCGCCACCCAACGCCGGAGGTTACGCCCGAATACTGGGACGACCGGATTGCCGTAAACCTTAAGCATCAGTTCTTCGCTGCCCAGGCCGTCCTCCCGGACATGCAGGCCGCGAACAGCGGCTCCATCATCAATTTTGGATCGGTCTCCTGGATGGCGGGCCAGGGCGGCATGGCTGTTTACACGGCGGCCAAATCCGCTGTCCTTGGGCTCACCCGCTCGCTTGCCCGCGACTACGGTCCCCACAATATTCGCGTGAACGCCATTGCGCCGGGCTGGATCATGACGCCACGCCAGATCGAAAAGTGGATGACGCCGGAAAGCGAGCGGGAATTGATGCAGCGTCAGTGCCTGAAGCGGAAGCTCGCCCCGGACGAGATCGCAAGGTTTACGGTCTTCCTTGCCTCCGAGGAGGCCTCGGCCTGCACCAATCAGCAATATGTCGTCGATGGCGGTTGGGTCTGACCGATATCCGGCAAAGCCTCCCACGCCGCGTCGCATCGGCCCGTCGGCACCCATGGCGGTGCCGACGGGCCGATGATCCTTCTCTGGGCTGATGCACCGTTCGGAGCGGCCCTCGGTTCCGCAGGCACGCTAGGAGCACTCTCCGCGCCCGTCGCAATGGAAGCGTCTTGGCCGAAATTTCTGGGAATTAAGTATTAGAGAACTAAGCTATATCCTGTCGTGCCTTAGCCCGCTGACGAAAGGGCTTTACCGTTCCCAACAGAACTGTAATCCTCCGCCGAAGAGATGCCGAGAAGGCAGCCCGGTTCGCGTTGAGAACCGATCGAGGGAGGATGCATGGCGCTCCTCGAGCTTCAGGGTATTGCCAAGCATTTCGGTGCCATCGAGGCATTGAAAGGCATCGATCTCTCCGTCGAAGCCGGCGAGGTGGTTGGCCTAATGGGCGACAACGGCGCCGGCAAATCCACTCTCGTGCGGGTTATTGCCGGGAACTTCCGCCCTTCCGAGGGCGAGATCCGGATACAGGGTCAGGTCAAGCACTTCCACAAGCCGGTCGATGCCCGTGCCGAGGGCATCGAGGTCGTGTATCAGGACCTCGCCCTGTGCGACAATCTTACAGCCGCCGCCAACGTTTTCCTCGGTCGGGAACTGAAACGCCGGATCGGACCGCTCAAGATCCTCGACTACCCGGCCATGTATGCCCGCGTCGCTGGACTCTTCCAGGAGCTGAAATCGGAGACGCGCCCCCGCGATCTGGTCAAGCAGATGTCGGGCGGACAGCGTCAGGCCGTGGCCATCGCACGCACGCGCCTGTCGGACGCGCGCATCGTGCTCATGGACGAGCCGACAGCGGCGATCAGCGTAAGGCAGGTCGCCGAGGTGCTCGATCTCATTCGGCGGCTGAGGGACAAAGGCATCGCCGTGATGCTGATCAGCCATCGCATGCCTGACGTGTTCTCCGTCTGCGACCGTGTCGTCGTCATGCGCAGAGGCACAAAGGTCGCGGACAAGCCTGTCGACAAAACCTCTCCTGAAGAGGTCACCGGCCTCATCACGGGAGCCATTCACGCCGTATAACCCCCGAGGAAAGATGACGACCGTTCCCACTCGCCCCCTCCAGAGCAGCGTCGCGATCGAGGATATCACGGGCCTCAAGGAACGGAGCCTTGGTCAAAGGCTGCTCGCAAGCCAGCCCTTCTGGGTCACGATCGCGCTCATCATCATCTGCGCCGTCATGACGTGGGATCAGCCCCATGCTTTTGCCACGTCCGACAACTTCTACAACATCACGCGCAATTTCGCCTTCATCGGCATCATGGCCGTCGGCATGACGGCCGTGATCCTCACTGGAGGCATCGACCTGTCCGTCGGCTCCTTGATGGGTCTCGTGGGCGTCGTTTGCGGCCTGATCCTCCAGGCCGAGCATCACTGGACCCTTGCGATCCTGGCAGGACTTCTCACGGGCGCGGCCGCAGGTGCGGTGAACGGATTTCTCGTCGCCTATGTCGGGCTTCCGGCCTTCGTCGTCACGCTGGGCATGCTCTCGGCCGCGAGATCTTTCGCGATCGTCCTGTCCGAGAACAAGATGATCTATAATTTCGGGCCATGGGGAGATACGTTCAACGCCATCGGAGGCGACTCGACCCTGGGCATCGCCAATCCCGTCTGGGTGTTGGCCATCCTGGCGCTCGTCTTCGGATTCATCTTCAACTTCACCGCCTGGGGCAACTATCTCTACGCCATCGGCAGCAATGAGAATGCCGCCCGCCTGACCGGCGTTCCGGTCCGGCGCGTGAAGCTGCAGGCCTACATCGTGTCCGGGCTCACGGCGGCCCTCGCATCCGTCCTGATCGTCGGCTGGCAGGGTTCGGCAATCAATGCCCTTGGACAAGGCTATGAATTGCGCGTCATCGCATCGACCGTGATCGGTGGGGCCGATCTCATGGGCGGCCAGGGAGGCGCTTACGGCGCCGTCATTGGCGCGGCGCTGATCGAAGTCATTCGCAATTCACTTCTCATGGCAGGCGTCGATGCCAATTGGCAGGGCGCTTTTGTCGGCCTCTTCATCGTGTTGGCGGTTCTGCTCCAGCGGATCCGCGGCAAACGTTCGGCTTGAGCACAAAGCCGGGCGATCATAACCACAGGAGGACACCAATGAGGATTCTGACCTTAGGCGTGGCGGCCGCCGCTCTCCTTGCGCTGGGCGCCGGTGCTCAGGCGCAGGGAAAGAAATACACCTTTGCGCTCGTGCCCAAGAACATGAACAATCCGTTCTTCGATCAGGCCCGTGACGGCTGCAAGAAGGCCGAGAAGGAATCGAACGGCGCGATCGAGTGCATGTATATCGGGCCCGGCGAACATGGCGGCGGCGATGAGCAGGTTCAGGTGGTGAACGACCTGATTGCCAAGAAGGTCGACGGCATCGCGGTCTCCCCGTCGAATGCGGCGGCGATGGCAAGAGCCCTTGAAGGCGCGAAAAAGGCCGGTATCCCGGTGCTGACCTGGGACTCCGATCTTCTCGACAAGGACAAGGCCCTCCGCACGGCCTATGTCGGCACCTACAATTACGACATCGGTGTGAACCTCGCGAAGCTCGCCCAGCAGATGAAGCCGCAGGGCGGAACGATTTGCATCCAGTCCGGCGGCGCAGCCGCGGCGAACCACAACGAGCGCATGCAGGGGATCCGGGATACGCTGTCCGGAGCGAAGTCGAGCGCGGCGCCCGGCACGAAGTTGACGGGTCAGAACGGCTGGCGCGAGATCGACGGCTGTCCGCTCTACACGGATGACGACTTCCCGCGCGCCGTGCAGCAGATGGAGGACATCCTCGGCAAGAACCCGCAACTCGATGCCTTCATCCCGACGGGCGGCTTCCCGCAATTCATTCCGCAGGCCTATCGCAGGGTTGCCGAAAAGTACAAGGACCGCATCGACAACGGCTCGCTCGCGCTGATCGTCGCCGATACGCTCCCGGTTCAGATGGACCTCATGAAGGCAGGACTCTCCAAGGGGCAGGTCGGTCAGCGCCCATTCGAAATGGGCTACAAGACCATGCTGTTCCTGAAGGACATGAAGGACGGTAAACCTGCGCCGAAGGATCCGACTTATACCGGTCTCGATGTCTGCACTCCGCAGAACGCGACAACCTGCATCGGTGGCTCCGGAACCTAGAGCTTAGTACTTTGACGGCGAAATGGATCCATTTCGCCGAAAAATGCTCTGAGGCCCTTGGTCGCTCAGGGGACTTGAGAGATTGCCGCCCCGATCGAATTTTGATTCAAGGCTGAAAAACAGAAGATCAGCCTTGAATCGTTTGATCATGGATAATGAACAGCGAGGGCGTATCCTTACTCCTGGGGATGCCAAGCTAATCGCCAGGGGGCTTTCTGTTGTTCAAGCCTGCAAAATCCTCTCGACTCACCTGCCAACGGCACTCGCACTTGAGCAACTGGCTGCCTTGCCGTTTTCCCAACCTATCGCTAACATGTCAGTTATCAGCTAGGTAAGTTCCGCCATTTTCCCTGCCCTGCCCTTTCGGCCTCTCACGCAGACTTGCGAGGCCGATCGCGAGAACGGTGTCACAGAAGTGGGACTTGCGGATCGGCCGTGCACGCCTTCGGGCCGTGGCGCCGAGATCGCGCCCGGAATTACCCACGCGAACCGTGTGAAGGAGCCGAAATCGGCCGCATTGGGAGGAAGCGAAGATGAGCACACTGACGAAACGCGCCTTCGTTCTGGGATCCGCCGTCGCCGGCGCTGCGATATCCATGCCGAGCGTCCTGCGTGCGCAGGCGACGGTCCTGCGGTGGGGCGAGATGCTGCCGACCACGCACCCGCAGGTGCAGATGGTCGATCGCATCGCCAAGCAGGTGAAGGAAAAGACCTCCGGCCGTATCGATATTCAATCTTTCCCGGCCGGCCAGCTCGGTTCCGGCAAGGACATGATGGAGTCGGTTGCCTCCGGCGCCCTGACCATGACGACGGACGGCGCCGCGGCGCTCAGCTCCTTCCTGCCGCAGCTTTCCGTGGTCGAGGCGCCCTATCTCTGGCGCGATGCCGCTCACATGGCGAAGGTCGCCAAAGCTCCGGTCTTCGCGCAGATGAACGCCGAACTCGAGAAGAAACGCGGCATGCGCATGGCCGCCGTAACCTATTACGGCAAGCGCCACCTCACCACCGGCACCAAGGCAGTGAAGAGCGCCGCCGACGTTACCGGGCTCAAGCTGCGCGTGCCTCCGGTCGACACGTTCCGCGCCATGGTCGAGGCTTGGGGTGCCAAGGCGACGCCGGTGAACTTCAATGAACTCTACCTGGCCCTGAGCCAAGGCGCCGTCGACGGGCAGGAGAACCCGCTGCCGACCATCCACAGCGCGAAGCTGCAAGAGGTGCAGAAGCATCTGATCCTGACCGGGCACATCATTACGCCCCGCCTGATCATCGTAAATACCGACTTCTGGAAAACCCTCAACGATGCCGATCGCGCCATCGTCGAGGCAGCGATCGCGGATGGCGTCGCCTGGCAGGATCAGGAATTGGCGAACCAGGAAGCGGGCCTCGTCGCGACGCTCAAGGCCGCCGGCATGAGCGTGACCGAGCCCGACATGGATTCCTTCCGCAAGCCTGTGCTCGACACCGTGCCGAAGCAATTCGAGGGCAAGTGGGGCAAGGGCACCTGGGACGCGCTGGCCGCCCTTTAAGTCTCCGCCGCCGATCGTCCAAGCGACGAAGCGCCGGAATCCATTGTCAAAAATGTCCCTCGATGGATTCCGGCATTCGGCTTCGCCTGGGGCGGCGTGACGAGCAAGCACCGCCATCGCAAAGGACCCCTGGTCGATGAGTTACTTCCTCTCCACTGCCGACAGACTTCTGCGCTGGAGCGCTGTCGTGCTGCTGCTGACGCTGCTCGCGACCGTGCTCGTCGGAGTGGTCTCGCGCCAGCTCAACGCGCCGGTCGCCTGGAGCGACGAGCTGGCGCAATACCTGCTCGTCTGGACTGCGTTCGTCGGCTGGATCATCGCAAGCCGGCGGCGCTCGCATATCCGCATCACCGTCTTTGCCGACAAGCTGCCCGCGCCGCTCGGCCTCGCGCTCGAATTGCTGACGCAGGGCCTGGTCGTGCTCTTCGCCATAGTCCTGCTGCGCTATTCCTTCGGGCTGATCGACCGGACATGGGATGTCGAATCGATCGCGCTGCCGATCACGACCGCCGCGCTCTATGTCGTCATGCCGCTGGCAGCGCTCGCCCTGATCCTGCAGGCGATTGGCGATGCCGCGCTGGCGCTAGCCGGACGGCGCGTCGCCGCGCCTGAACCGGGAGCACAGCCCCTATGAGCACGCTGATGCTGCAGATCCTGCCGGTTTGGTTCGCTGCGCTGCTGCTCGGTGTGCCGCTCTTCGTCTCGATGGGACTGGCAGCCATCGCCTTCGCCTATTTCGGCGGCTTTCCTCTGGGCATCGTTCCGCAAAAGATCGCGCAATCCGCTTATTCCTTCCCCTTGCTGGCAGCGCCGCTGTTCATCTTGATGGGCAACATCATGAACTCGGCGGGCATTACCGACCGGATCTTTGCCTTCGCCACGGCCTGCGTCGGTTTCCTGCGCGGCGGACTATGCCACGCCAACATTCTCGCCAGTGTGATCTTCGCCGGCATGTCCGGTTCCGCGGTGGCCGATGCCGGAGGTGTCGGCACGCTTGAGATCAAGGCGATGCGGGACGAAGGCTACGACGCGGAGACGGCTGCCGCCATCACCGCCGCATCGGCGACGATCGGTCCTATCATCCCCCCATCCCTGCCGATGGTGATCTACGGCGTCTCGGCCGACGTCTCGATCGGCGGGCTGTTTCTCGCCGGCGTCATTCCCGGTCTGCTGATGGCCGGCGCGCTGATGGCAATGGTGGTCTACATCTCAAAGAAAAGGGATCTCCCGCGCCATCCCTTCCCCGGATTCGCGCAGCTCTGGGTAGCCTACAAGGAAGCGCATTGGGCGCTCATGACCCCGGTCATTCTGTTCGGCGGCATGATGGGCGGGATCTTCACTCCCACCGAGGCCGCGGCCGTCGCGACCGCCTATGCGCTGGTACTGGGCCTATTCGTCTATCGCAGCTTCTCGCTCAACGACCTCCCCGAACTCGTCGTGCAGACGGTGGAAACGACTGGTGTGGTTCTTGCGCTGGTGATGACGGCCGCCGCTTTGGGCTGGTGCCTGTCGATCTCGCGCATCCCGCAGCTTGTCGGTCCCTGGCTCGTCGACATTGCCGGCTCGCCGATGATCTACCTCCTGATCGTCAACCTGCTGCTGCTCTTCGTCGGCTGCTTCATGGAGGCGCTGGCGGCAATGCTGATCCTGATTCCGATCCTGACGCCGGCGGCGGCACAGTTCGGGATCGATCCGATCCAGTTCGGGCTGATCTTCGTGCTCAACCTGATGATCGGCACGATCACGCCGCCGGTGGGAGTTGTGCTCTTCGTGACCTCGAAAGTCGCGAATATCAGCTTCGAGGCGATGTCGCGGGCCATCGTCCCCTGGCTCCTGCCGCTGCTGGCCGTGCTGATCGCAATCACGCTCTGGCCCCCGCTGACCACATGGCTGCCGAATCTCGTGCTCGGCCGCTAGCGCATCGTGCTAGCGGACGTCAGCCGCCGTCCCGCCGATGGCCTGCTCGAGCAGTTCCATGGCGCGGGCTCCCTCGGCAATCGTGGGAACCTCGAGCGGCTCACGGGTCGCGCGAACGAAATCGCCCAGCAGAGCATGGTAACCTTTGTGATCTTCGTTCGCCGCCGCAGTCAGGTTCGGTTCCCAAACCAAGGTGTCGACGCCATCTGCCAGCGTCGCGTTGCGGTCGGAGACCTTGAACGGCGGCGCGCGGTAATAGCGGACCTCGTGGACGTTCCTGACCTCGACCCGGCGATGATCGCCCATGACCTGCCACCATTCCATGGGTGTGCCGCGGGACTGATGCGTGCCCACGACGAGGGTTCCGATGGCGCCGCCGACGAAGCGGAAATCAACATGGAGAAGGAGTTTGCCCGGTGCCAACTCATGGCGTCGGGCCGCCACCGACTCGACATCGCCCATCAGGTAGGGAACGAGATCGAAATAATGGACGCAGTGGTGCAGATAGAAGCCGCTATAATCCGGATCCTTCGTGAAGTAGGTCGGCGCCGTCATGTACTGCCCGAGGAAGCTGGCGCGTTCGCCGAACTCGGGCGACAAAACGATGTTCGACGCGATCCGGTTGGCCGTCGAATAGCGTTTCATGAACCCGACCACCACGGGCACGCCCTTGCGCTTCGATGCTTCAGCGAGTTGCCGGGCCTGAAGCGCAGTCGGAGCGGGTGGCTTTTCCATGAAGACGGGAAGGCGCCGTTCGATGGCGGCCATTCCGATTTCGAAATGCCCCTGCGGGCCGATCGCCAGTCCGAGCGCGTCGATGTCATTCCGGTTGAGGATCTCGCGCCAGTCGCGGGTCGTCCTCTCCGGAGGGATGCCGAACCGCGCCGCCGTGCGGGCAAGCCGGTCCGCGTCCGAGTCGCAGAGAGCGGCCAGCGTCACATCGTGCCGCATGAGCTGCGGCAACAGCATTTCGTTGGCATGCGTTCCGCAGCCGATCCAGGCGATTCTCACTGTTGTCATTGGACGCTCCCAGCGAAAGCGAGGGCGGCCTTGAGGTAGGCGATGCTCGCCGCCAGTTCCGGATCCTCGTCGCGCGTCGGAGCCCGCCACTGGGCCAGGGTGACGCCCGCCGCCTCATCATCGCGCCGGAAGGGCTCCAGGACGATCGGTCCCTCGTATCCCACGTCATGAAGCGCGCGGGCGATACCGGGCCAGTCGATATGCCCGGAGCCGACGAAACCGCGGTTGTTCTCGTTGGCCTGGAAATGAACGAGCCGCTTTCCCGTCTTGCGGATCGCGCCGGGAAGATC
Source organism: Microvirga zambiensis WSM3693 (assembly GCF_016735695.1). Lineage (GTDB taxonomy): Bacteria > Pseudomonadota > Alphaproteobacteria > Rhizobiales > Beijerinckiaceae > Microvirga > Microvirga zambiensis. Next base: position 16,235 of record NZ_JAERQD010000007.1, read on the forward strand.
GAACTCCTCCATGTTCATGTGGAAGGTATCGAGCATGACGCCGAGGCCCTCCGACCCGACGCGATCGACGATCTCGATCGCGTGTGCGGCGGTGTTGGCGATGTCGGTCTCGAACCGGTTCAACGCTTCCAGGCCGAGAACGACGCCTGATTCCACGGCTCGCGCGGCCGCTTTCTCCAGGCCGGAGACCACGGCGTCGATCCGGCGTCTGCGTTCGTCGGGATCCACCGGTGACGGCGCGCGTCCCGCGAAGACGAGCGGTGCGCCATAGAGCGGCCCGCCGACGATGCGGGCTCCCAGCGCCGAAGCAATGTCGACGCAGCTCTCCAGATAGGCGATGCCGGCACGATGAGCCTCCGGGCTCGCGCTCGCGAGATCCCGTGTCAGGTTCACGCGCGCGGCAAGCACGATGGCGAGGCCGGCATCCTCCGCAGCGCGTCGCGTCTCTCCAAGGTCCAGCTCTCCGGGCTCCGGAACGAGGAGCTCCACCACATCCGCGCCGGCTGCCTTCATGCGCGCGAATGTCGAGAAATGCTCGCGCGTGAAGGGGCGCGCGTAGAACATGGAGATGACACCGATCGGATTCTTGCTTTTCATGATTTCACCGCACCGGCCGTGAGGCCGCTCACGAGCCTTCGTTGCACAAGGAGGAAGAGGATCGTCACGGGAAGCGCGATCAGGGTTCCGCCGGCCGTCAGCAGGCCCCACTGGATCGTGAACTCACCGATGAACAGCTGCAGCGCGACCGTCACGGTGCGCACGGCCTGCCCGGACAGCATCATCGCGAACAGATACTCGTTCCAGGATGTGATGAAGATGTAGATGCCCGCCGTGACCACGCCCGGCATGACGAGAGGCAGAACGATCAGGCGGATCGCCTCCTGACGCGACGCCCCGTCGATCATCGCCGCTTCGTCGAGGTCCTTCGGGATCGCGTTGAAATAGCTCGTCAGCATCCAGATCGCGAAGGGAATCGCGAAGGTGGAATGGCCGAGGATCACGCCGAGGAACGTGTCGAGGAGGCCGAGATTCTTCATGAGAATGAAGAGCGGGATGATGAGGAGGACGATCGGGAACATGTTGATGACCAGAAAGCCGGTCATCAACATGCGCCGTGCGCGAAACCGGAAGCGCGAGAACGCATAGGCTGCCGGGATCGATACGCCGAGCCCGAGCGCGGCGGCGCCGGTCGCGATGATCAGGCTGTTGAGCAGATTTCCGGCGAAGGTGGTTCGGCTGATCAGCTCACGGTAATGGTCGAGAGTGGCATTCTCCGGAAGATAGCGGACCGGCCAGAGCGAAAGCTCCGCCTGCGGCTTGATGGAGGTCAGAACCATCCAGACATAGGGGGCGAGAGCGAAGGCCAGGATGGCGAGCACCGGAAGCTCGACTTCGAAGAATCGTCTCGTGGCGGATCGACGGTCCTTCATCGGTCGAGATCCCGTGAAGCGCGCCGGACATAGAGCCAGACGACGGTCAGCAGCAGGAGCGTGAGGACCAGCGCGAGCGCGGCAGCGTAGCCGAATTCCATGCTGTTATAGGCGCGCACGAAAGCGTAGAGCGGGAGGGTATGCGTGGCATAGCCCGGACCGCCGCCCGTCATGACCAGAATGACGTCGAGGGAATTCGCCACCCAGATGGTCCGCAGCAGCAGCGCCGTCGCGATCACGTCGGCAATGCTCGGGAGCGTGATGTGCCAGAGCATCTGGCGCCGATTGGCGCCGTCGATCTCCGCGGCTTCGTAGAGCTCGGAGGGAATCGTCTGCAGCCCTGCCAGAATCGTGATGGCGAAGAAAGGAAAGCCCTGCCAGATCAGGGCCGCCATGATGGCCGCGAGCGCGAGGTCGGGGCGTGCGAGCCAGGCGATCGGCGCGTCGATGATGCCGATACGGACGAGCATGTCGTTCAGGACGCCGACATTGAAGTCGTACATCCATGTCCACATCAATCCGATGATGACGCTCGGCAGGGCCCAGGGCACCACGACAAGGGCGCGTGCCGCGCCGCGCCACCAGAAGCTCTGATTGAGCAGGAGAGCGGCGACGAGGCCGAGCAGGAACTGCAGCCCGACGACGCCGATGATCCAGACGGCCGAGTGCCCGAGGGAGATCCAGAACACCTCGTCCCGGAGGATCGCCCGAAAGTTTCCCAGGCCGACGAAGGTCGCTGCATCCGGTTCGTAGAGCAGGTAATCCTGCAGGCTGAGCCAGATCGTCTGGGCTGCCGGCACGACGACAACCGCCGCCTTGATCGCCAGCGCGGGAGCCAGGAACCAGAACGGGGTCCATCGGGACGGGCGATGATAGGCTGCCGTGGTCAAGAAGAGCTTCCGGTTTGGGGGCGGTGGCGTGCCACCGCCCGATTGCGACCGCATCTGCGGATCCCGATGTGGTTCAGCCGTTGAAGTGCTGCTCGATGGCCTTCATCATGTCGTCCGGCGAGATTTCTCCGTTCAGAGCTCTCTGCATGTTGGTCGGCCAGATGCGCGCGATGAAGTCCGGGGTCTTGGGGTGATCCGGCAGCGACCGGGCGATCGGCAGCGAAGCGGAACTCGCCTCGACGAAGCGCTTGGGATGCCCTGTCCACTGCGCCGCTCCCGACGTGGTGATGGGCAATTGCCCCGTGAGCTTGTTCAGCTCATTGTTGTTCTCCGCCGTCGACAGGAACGCGATCCATTTGAACGCCGCCTCCTTCGCCTTGCTGGCGGAGAACACCGCGTTGGATTCGTCGCCGAAATAGGTCCAGCCCTGACCATCCGCCGCGCGGGGAACCGGAACCGCCGATACCTTGTCGCCGAGCGCCCCGACGATCTCGTTGGAGGAACCGACGTGGTGCATGATCATCGCCGTCCGGCCCGCCTTGAAGGCATCGACGATCTGGCGGAAGCTGTCGGTCGGTGCGGATGCCGGCGTCACCTTCGCCTCTCGCGCGAGGCCGACATACCAGCGGTTCGCCGCAAGGGCCTTCTCGCTGACCATGCCGCCCTTCTCGAAGCTCGCTCCGCCGCCAAGGACGAATGGCCCCCAATTGTCGAAGCCGCCGGCGCCGCCGCGCATGCCGAAACCGGCCACATCGCCCTTCGTCAATGCCTTGGCGGCGGCCAGAAACTCATCGAAGGTCTTCGGCGGCTGAAGTCCTGCCTGCTGGAACAGATCCTGACGGTAATAGAGATAGATCACGACATATTGCAGCGGCAGGTAGTACTGCTTGCCGTCGGCGCCCTTGTTGATCTTCCAGACGTTGTCCGAAATGTCGCTGCGCCCGGCCCATCCGTTGATCATCGCATCGAGCGGTTCGAGGGCCTTCATCGCTGCGAAGCGCGCAGCCCAGGACAGGCGCACCATCGCGGCATCGGGGCCGTTGCCCGCGACCAGTGCGGCGAACAGGCGGGTCTGATAGTCGTTGCCGCCACCCCACGGAATGGCCTCTGCCTGGATCTTGATGCCGGGATTCTCCTGCTCGAACTTCGCGACGAGCGCCGCGGGCGAGTTCTGCGGATTATCGAAATGGTACCACCAGCGCACGGTGGTCGGCGTCTGTGCGATGGCAGGGCGTGCAAGCGGCGCCGCCAGGGCGGCGGCAGCGGAAAGCTTCAGGAATTCGCGGCGCTCCATGATTGTGTTCCTCCCAGGTTTTTTTCATTCGGTTGTGAGACGATGAAGTCGGCTCCCGCCACGATCATTGCGCGGGCGGCATCGAGTTCCCGGGTCATGCGCAGACAGCCGTGGACCACGCCGGGAACGTGATCGCAGCGGAAGGAAACGCCGGCGGCGGCAAGCTTTTCGGCAAGCTGAAGCGTGTCGTCGCGAAGCGGATCGAGGCCGGCTGCCGACAGGTAGAGCGGCGGCAATCCGCTCAAGTCGCTTCTCACGGGCACGGCGAGAGACGTTGTGCCGTCGCCCTCTCGCCCGAGGAAGTTGCTCCAGTACCAGCGCATGTTCACGCTGGTGAGGAGATAGGCTCCGCCGCCGAACTCCGCGTGGCTCGCGGTCGTGAAATCCGGCGCGTAGCAGCCATAGAAGAGAGCGGCCGATGCCAGTTGGGGCAATCCCCGGTCGCGGCGCGCCAGCAACGCCGCGAGAGCGAGGTTGGCTCCTGCGGAATCGCCCGCGATGGCGATGCTGTGCGCGGGGATTGGAGTGCCGAGGCCTCCCGACTCGACGAATGCGATGGACGCCAGAACATCATCGAGAGGCGCCGGAAAGGGATGCTCCGGCGCCAGGCGGTAGTCGATGCCGAGCACGGGACGCTGCGCGGCCTCGGCGAGATTGCGCATCGTGCCATCGTGCGTATCGATTGATCCGAAGGTCCAGCCGCCGCCATGAACGTAGAGGATCGGAGATACGATGGGCCCTTCGACAGGCAGGTAGAGACGCGCTCTCATCTCATGCGAACCTGCATCGACGGTCAGGTTCCGCACCATCATCGCAGGCGCGCCCTCGCTCCATGGAATGGTTGCCGCATCCGATTGCCGGCGCGCCTCCGCGATCGGCATCGTCTTGAAGTCGGTCTGCGGCCCTGCCCGAATCCGATCCAGGATGGCCTGCATTTGCGGGTCCACGAACGGGGTCATGAATCCTCCGTGACGATCGTATCGATATGCAGGCCGATGGCCTGGGCCAGCCCCTTGGCGTCGCCCGCTTCGAGGCGTTCGAGCAGAACGTTATGCCTGCGGGCCGTCTCGAGAAGCGGCCGTTTGTGGCTTGGCGCCCAAATCTTCGACCGGTGGGTGTGAATCGTGCAGCGGGTGAGGATCTGCTCGAGCGCCTCGAGACCGGAGAGTTTGAACATGGTCAGGTGGAAGGCCATGTCGAACTCGATCAACGCGAAGGCGTCATCCTGATGGGCAGCCTCCTCCATCTGAGCGATGAGGCGGCGAAGCTCCGCGAGCACTTCGTCGGTGACGTTCCTGGTCGATTTGAGCGCGCCGCGAACCTCGATGCGGCGTCGGATCGCCAGAGTCTCCTCGGCCTCCTCCTGATCGAGGCGCGTGACCGTGGTGCCCCGATGTCCGGCTCGCGTCACGAGGCCGTCCTCCTGGAGGCGAAGGAGAGCTTCCCGGATCGTGCCCTGGCTGCATCCGATCTCGCGGGCGAGCCCGAGCTCGGTCAGAGAGCTGCCCGGCTTCAGCTCATTCATCATGATGCGCCGCTTGACGGTCTCATAGACCAACTCGCGTGGGCGCTTGATCGGAACGATATTCATGGCGCACCTGATAGATTATCAATATCGATAATTGGCTTTGCCGTCCTGGTCAACTGCGTTGCCTTGGGCGTCCAGACGAATGTGAATAGTGCGCGGGGCAGCTGGGTGAACAATCACGGCTCCCGTTTTACGCCGCCGGCAAGATCACTCGGCGTTCATGGCCCCGCGATCGCCGGGAGCCCGCCTGTCCAAGCCAAGATTGCGGGAATCCGGACTCCCCAAAAGAAAAAGCTCCCGATGCCATTTGCAGCGAGAGCTTGTCGACGAGGGAGGGAGCGAATGAAGAGGCCGGTCGTGCGGCTCAGGCAACCTGACCGACGGGATCCAGGTCCGCCTTCATGGAAAAGCGCTCCAGCTGAACCGCATAGGCCGCTTCCAATCCTTTGAGGCGCATCTCGGGCTCCGGGGTGATCCGGTCCGCTGCGGTCGAAAGGCGTGCGGAGAAGCGGTCCGAGGCCGAGAGGAGAAGGCGGAGGGAACGGGCGGATGGCGGAATGCCGGTCGAGGCATCCTGAACCAGCGCCGCTGCGGATGCGTAGAGGTCGTCGACCGCCGCCTCGATGCCAGGATCGCGCTTGAGCAGACTCATGGTGTTGATGAGGAGCACGCGCAGATCGTGCAGGTCGTCCCCCCTGCCCGCCTGAGCGATGAGATTCACGACCTTTTTGACCGCTTCGATTCTGTCGTTGATCTTCTGTGCAATGGTGCTGTCGGTCATGAACCTCCCCCTGTCGGCCGTGCGCGTGACCTGCCTGGACTCACAGGATCGAGCATGCGCTTTCATGGTTAATCAATCATTACGGGCCGCCCGAACCCGCCGCTGAAAGTGTTGTTTTTCAAGGGTCCCGCCATCGCTGAGGAAACTTCCCCTGCGACACGTTTCCCGGATTGAGATTTGCTCCGAAGCCGACTACATCTCCGCTTCGTCACCGTTTTGAACCCTTCGTCATGCCCCTGCCGCTCGACATCAAGCGACCGCAACGACCCGTCTTGCGAAGCGCCCGCTTCGCGAGGGAGGCTCGTCTCATGCATGACCATGAGTTGCAGCCCGATCCCAGACCAACCCTCTGGGCTCCGGCGGCAAGCCCCGTCAGAACCGGCGCCCACCCTCGGGTGCCTAACAGTTCCATGCCGGCCTAGGGTTCACCCGTCGCCGGCAGGGACCGGCGATTTTCCTCTCCGTTTGCATACGCTCTTCGTCTGCAATGCAGGTTCGCCGGATCCCAGCCTCGCTGAGAAAAGGAGAAGCCCTGCGATGAACAGGGTCTGGACTGAAGAAGAACTCGAGATCCTGCGCCGCGACCGGGAAGCCAAGGTTCCAGTTCCGGTAACGGCCGCGAAGCTGGGCCGCCCGGTGCCCGCCACCTATGCCAGGGCGCGGTTGATCGGCACCCTTGTCCAGCCGCATCAGTCCTGGGATGAGACCAGCGTTGCGCGCCTGCGCGAACTCGTCTCGGCCGATCCGCCGATGACGGACAAGCGCATTGCCGCGGAACTCGGAAGAACCGTCACCCAGATCCGCTGGAAGATGCAGGATCTCGGCCTGATCGGCGTGCGTGATCTCTCCAAGCTGGCGAAGATCACCGCAGCGGAGACGAGCCGCCCCAAGACGGTGAGGCCGCAATCCGACAAGCCCCTGCAGGCGATGTCCGCAACCCGCGTGCCGCCGACACCTCGGCCCTCGACAAGTCACGCTGTGCCAGCAGTTCCGAAGGCCGCTCCGGCACAGCCGATCAATCCTCACGCGACCCTCGACGACGCGCTTAAGGCTCTGGAGGCGCTCTTTACCGAACAGCTGAAGAATCTCGTCGCCGAATCGGAAGCGGGCATGATCCGCGCGGCCCGTGCGGCCATTGCTGAGAAGGCGCGTATCGATCAGCGCCTCGTCGTCCGCGTCAAACGCGCGGCCGAAGCGGCTGCGCGGCGTGAGTCAGAGGCAAAGGCTGCGGAAGCGGAGACGAAACGCCAGGAAGCGGAGGCGAGGAAAGCCGAGGCCGAGGCGAAGCGGAAAGCCGCAGAGGCGGCGCGCCTGGCGCGCGAAGAGAAGGCTCGCGAAGACAAAGCGCGGATCGTCGCCAAGCCGATCGAGAGACCGATCGAGAGACCGAAAGCCGCGGAGCCGCGCATCGTTGCCGAGAAGCCCAGGCTCGTCGAGAAAAAGGCCGTGCTACCGGCGGTTCAGGGCGTTTCGCAGGCCGCGCCTGCGCGTCCCGCTCCAGCACCTGCGGCGCCGGCAGCCCCGAAGATCGTCGTCACCAACGCCCCTGCTCCCGCACGTCCGACGGAACCGGAAGCCGCTTCCGGCCAGACCTCGGGTCGCGGCGGCTGGAAGTCGGTCCGGCGGGATCCCGCGCGTATCATGGCTCAGGCAAAGGCGAAGGCCAAGCCGGCGAACCGGGCGGATGCGATCGACCTCGCGCAGGCTGCACAAAGCGCCATCGAGCGCTTCATCGCCGAGCGCGGCGTGACCCGGACCGAGACCAACGGCCTTCAGTCCGTGGTCTCCCGCCTTCAGGCGCGGGGCTACATCGTCGTGCGCGACGAGACAGGCTGGACCATCGACCAGCGCCATCGCCTCGACAGCGAATCCGAATTGTTCGCCTTCGCGGAGGCGCGCGGCATCACATTGAGCGCTGCGGCGTAAGCAACGACACGACGTCCGGTCCAACGGCTTGGACCGGACGTCGCATACGTGAACGATTGCCGTGAAGGAACCGAGTCCACTTTTGCGAACAATGCGCTAGTTTCCCTGTCCGCAAATCCGCCGGTGAACAGGGATATGATGATGGAAAAGCGCAGACTTGGTCGCTCCGACCTGATGGTTTCCCCACTATGCCTCGGCGGCAATGTGTTCGGCTGGACGGCAGACGAGGCAACCTCGTTCAAGGTGCTCGATGCCTATGTGGACGCGGGCCTCAATTTCATCGATACGGCGGATGTCTATTCCACCTGGGTGCCCGGTCACAAAGGCGGCGAGTCGGAAACGATCATCGGCAAGTGGATGAAGGCTCGCGGCAATCGCGACAAGCTCGTCATCGCCACCAAGGTCGGATCCGAGATGGCGCCGGATCGGAAGGGTCTGGCGAAGAGCTACATCCGCTCCGCCGTCGAGGCTTCGCTGCAGCGCCTGCAGACGGATCACATCGATCTCTATCAATCCCACCGGGACGATCTCGAAACGCCGCAGCAGGAGACGCTCGGTGCCTATGAAGAACTGATCCGGGACGGCAAGGTGCGGGCGATCGGCGCATCGAACTTCACCGCCGCGCGCCTGAAGGAGGCGTTGGAGATCAGCACCGAACTCGGCCTGCCGCGCTATGAAAGCCTGCAGCCGAAATACAATCTCCACGACAGGGCCGAATACGAAGCGGAACTCGAGCCGCTCTGCCGGCAGGAAGAAGTCGGCGTCATTCCCTATTATGGCCTCGCCAGCGGCTTTCTCACCGGCAAGTACCGCTCGGAAGCCGATTTCGGCAAGAGCGTTCGCGGCGGGCGCATGGCCGCCTATCTCGACGACAGGGGCCGGCGAATTCTTGCCGCTCTGGACTCCGTCGCCGGGAGGAAAGGCGCCACGCCGGCGCAGGTTGCCCTGGCCTGGCTGATGGCACGCCCGGGACTCACGGCTCCGATTGCCAGCGCCACATCGGTGGATCAGGTGCGCGAACTCGTGAAAGCGACGGCAGTGCATCTCGACGCCGCCGATATCGCCGAGCTCGACAAGGCCAGCGCCTATTCCTGAGGCATCGAAATTTTGCATGGCAGCCCTCCGTTGCATCGGAGGGCCCGCTTATTATCTCGTACCAACCTGTGCTTTATAAGATTTCACAGGAAAACGAGGTTTTATCATGAGCGCCGATGCCAATGCATTGTTCCAGCCCTTCACTCTGGGTGATCTGACCCTGCCGAACCGCCTGGTCATGGCTCCCCTAACCCGCAACCGGGCTGCCAAGGGCGACGTGGCTCGCGACATCACCGCAACCTATTATTCCCAGCGCGCCAGCGCCGGCCTGCTGATCTCGGAAGGTTCGCAAATCTCCCACCAGGGCCAGGGCTACCTGCGCACACCCGGCATCTACACGCCGGAGCAGGTGGCGCATTGGCGCAAGGTGACCGATGCGGTTCACAAGGCCGGCGGGCGGATCTTCATTCAGCTCTGGCACGTGGGTCGCGTATCCCATACCTCGCTGCAGCCCGACGGCGGTTCGCCTGTCGGCCCCTCGCCGCTTCGCGCCCAGACCAAGACCTTCCTCGAGGAAGGCTTCGCAGAGGTGTCGGAGCCTCGCGCCCTCGATATCTCGGAAATTCCCGGCATCCTGCGCGACTACGAGAATGCAGCCCGCAACGCCAAGGAAGCCGGCTTCGACGGCGTCGAGATCCATGCGGCCAACGGCTACCTGCTCGACCAGTTCATGAAGGACGGCTCGAACCACCGCACCGACGCCTATGGCGGCTCCATCGAGAACCGCGCCCGCCTGACCATCGAAGCGGCCGAGGCCGTGCTGAAGGTCTGGGACAAGGGCCGGGTCGGCATCCGCCTGTCGCCGGCAAAGGTCAACGATGCCGCGGATTCGGATCCGCAGGCCCTGTTCTCCTACGTCGTCGAAAAACTCGACAATCTGGGCCTCGGCTATATCCACATGATCGAGGGCGCGACCCAGGGCGACCGCAATGCGGTGAGCGTCGATTATGACGGCCTGCGCAAATCCTTCCGCGGCGCCTACATCGCCAATAACGGCTACAGCCGCGAGATGGCGGCCGAGGCCGTGGCGAGCGGGCGTGCAGATCTCGTGGCCTTCGGACGCCTCTTCCTCGCCAATCCGGACCTTGTGGAGCGCTTCCGCCTCAACGCGCCGCTCAACGAACCGGACCGCGCCACCTTCTATGGCGGCGGCACCGAGGGCTATACGGATTATCCGGGCCTCGAAGAGGCGGCCTAGAGCATCGGACGGACCCGGAGGGTCCGTCTCGACCGATGCTCTCATTCAAGGAGAAAGCATCGGATTGATCCCAAAAGTGCAAGTCCACTTTTGGGTCCGATGCTTTAGTCTCAGCAGCCCTGACAGATTCCACGCCGAACTCTCTTGTCGGCCTCTTCGAGGAGTTTCTCCTCGCGAGAGCTGGGGTTGACCGTCGAGCGCTCGCCCCGCTGTAAGCGTCCATCGGCCGTGGTCCCCGTGGTCGTGGGGCCGCCGCTGCTGCCTTCCGTGCCGGGCGGCGGAATCGTGCCCGCCGTGCCGGCATTCCCGGCCGGCGTATTGCCTGCGGTTCCGCCGACGCGGCTCGCCCGGTTGCCCGGATCAGTACTTCCCTGCATGGGCGGCCGGAACGTCGAGCTGCCGGACTGAGAACTGCCGCTGGGCGCGGCCGTCGTGCTGCTGGACGGGCTTGCAGAACTGGATGAGCCGCCACTGGATCCCCCGGAGGATCCCTGCGCCCAGGCGGCGCCGGCGATCAGACAGCCGGCGAGCAGCGCAGTGGGAATGGTGAGATGACGCATGGGCTCCTCCTTTCGGATCGCTGTCGAACGTCAACGTCAAGCAAACTCAAGAGTTTCGACCTCCCTGCCGCCAAATTGCCAGGCTCACGGGGCCGGCGGGATCGAGGATCCGTCGGTCGCCAGGCGTAAGGCCACGCTCCGACAGCATGGCTTCGGCGCTCAATCCTTCCCGGCAGGCTGAGAAGACGGTTACGCCATTGGGAACAACGACTCCCTCTGCGCGGGTTAGGTGAAACGCGTCGTATCCGATACCGAGGAAGAGATCGAAGACGCGCCTTCCGCCCGGTACGGCAACCCGCCCGCCCTCCGGCAGCACTGCGGCAATGGCCTCGCCCCAGGGCAACGCCTCGGGGTTCCACCACCAGCCATCAGCGCGACGCTCGAGCCCTGTTGCGGACGAGGACAGGATCATCCGCAGACGCCCTTTCGGGTTCGGATGGGCCTCATGCCCCAGGCGCCCGAGAACAGTTAGGGCCGACCTGTTGAGCTCGCTCTGAAAGTAGGCCCAGTCGGCATCGTTGCGCAGAACGTCCGGCGTCCGCCCGGCCTCGTCGGCGATGCAATCATTGTCGGAGACGATGGCATAGCCGTGGATATCAATGATGGGCATGCAACGGCCTCTTCTTCAAGAAATGGATGAGCCAGGATTCGGGCATCGTGGGCGACCATGGGGATGATGACGAGTTCCAGCTTGCCAGCCGAAGACGAAAATCCGATGAAACAACGGGACTGAAAAAGCGAGACTATCCCCATGCGGATCGTGACTTGGAACGTAAATTCCATCAAGCAGAGGCTGGACCACCTCGCCACCTTCGTGAAGAGCGCCGATCCGGACGTGGTCTGCCTGCAGGAACTCAAATGCATCGACGAGGCCTTTCCGCGCGCGGAGGTGGAGGCTCTCGGCTACAACGTCGTGACCCATGGCCAGAAGGCCTATAACGGCGTCGCCATCCTGTCCAAGCGTCCGCTGGAGGATGTGCGTCGCGGCCTGCCGGGCGACGACGGCGACGAGCAGGCCCGCTATCTCGAGGGTGTCATCTCGACCGAGACCGGCGCCGTGCGGGTCGCCTCGATCTACCTGCCGAACGGCAACCCCATCGCGACCCCGAAATTCGACTACAAGCTCGCCTGGATGGACCGTCTGCGCGCCCATGCGCGCGGCCTGCTCCTGCTGGAGGAACCGCTCGTTCTCTGCGGCGACTACAACGTCATCCCCGAGCCCATGGACGCCATGGACCCGGCCGCCTGGGTGAACGACGCCCTGTTCCAGCCGCAGAGCCGCGGCAGGTTCCGGGAACTGCTCAATCTCGGCTTTGTCGACGCGGTGCGCGCCTGCAACGACCAGCCCGGCCTCTATTCGTTCTGGGATTATCAGGCCGGCGCCTTCCAGCGCAACAACGGCATCCGCATCGACCACCTGCTGCTCTCGCCCCAGGCGCAGGACAAGCTGCGGACGACGTCGATCAGGAAGGACGTGCGCGGCTGGGACAAGCCGTCCGACCACGTGCCGGTGATGGTGGATCTGGATATCGATTGATTGCTCTCTGACCCTACACGCTGCCTTGGCTAAACGCTGAACGTCATGGCCGGGCTTGTCCCGGCCATCTCGATCCTGTGAAGCGCCGCGCTTTTCTTAATCGGGATCACCGGCACAAGGCCGGTGATGACGTGGGCGGGAATCCAAAACGCAAAATGGCCGGGACGAGCCCGGCCATGACGGTGATGGCGTCAGCCGCCAGCTTTACCGGCGCGACTGGATGTACTGCTCGAGCAGGGCAAGAGCGAGCTTGCGGTCGCCCTCGTCGGCTGCAGCGAAAGCGTCGTCGTAGAGCGACACGATCCACCGGTCCTTGGCGCCGTCGGTCGAGGCCTCGCGGGCGAGCGTCAGCCACATGAGACCCTTGGCGCGCTGCCGCGGAACGCCCTGCCCGGTCATGAGCAGATGGCCGAGGAGCGCCTGCGAGGCCGTATGCCCCTTCTCCGCCGCAAGGTTGAACCAGCGGGCCGCATGGCGCGGATCCTTCCGCACGCCGGTGCCTTCGAGATAGAGACGGGCGAGGTTGTACTGCGCATTCGAGTCGCTGAAATAGCTCGCCGCGTAGCTGAACATCTCCACGGCGCGTTCCGGATTGGCCATGACATAAGTGTCCTTGATGCCATCCAGGAAATAGCCGCCGAGCGCCACGAAGGCGCTGGAGACGACGGCTGCGTTCGGCGAATCCGGGCTCTCGTCCGCATGCTGGTCGGCGAGCCTCGAGAAATACTCGAACGCCTTCAGGTCGTCATGCTCGACCCCGTCGCCGTCGGCATACATGCGCCCGAGCTTCCACAGGGCGAGCTGGTGCCCCTGCCCTGCCGCATATTCCAGCGCCTGCACGGCACCGACCTTGTCGCCGGCATTGTAGTCGCGCATGCCGCTGCGCAGCGCATCGCGCACCGAACCATACTTGGTGGCCGGCGCGAGCGCCGGCGACAGAGCGGGCGTGAGCGGCTGCGGACGCGGCGCAGCATCGAGCGCATAGGCCGCGCCGGCACCGAGGGTAGCCACCCACAATGTGGCTGCAAGGAGATTAAACGTCCGCATAGGTTTCTTTTTCTGCGGCTCCGCCGGGATGGGTGATTGCCCCGTCCCGCGCCGGACCCACTGTTTGCGCGTATTTCCAGAGATAGCCCGAGGTGGCGCTCGTCTCGCGCGGCTTCCACTCCGCGCGGCGCTTCGCCAGTTCCTCGTCCGAGAGTTCCACGTCGATGCTGCCCTTGATCGCATCGATCGCGATGATGTCGCCGTCCTTGAGAAGGCCGATGGGCCCGCCCACCGCCGCCTCCGGCCCCACATGGCCGATGCAGAAGCCGCGGGTCGCGCCCGAGAAACGGCCGTCGGTGATGAGCGCGACCTTGTCGCCCATCCCCTGGCCGTAGAGCGCCGCCGTGGTGGAGAGCATCTCGCGCATGCCGGGACCGCCGCGCGGCCCCTCGTAGCGGATCACGAGAACCTCGCCTTCCTTGTACTGGCGCGTCGAGACCGCCTCGAAGCAGGCCTCCTCGCCGTCGAAGCAGCGCGCGGGACCACGGAAGATCTGCTTGTCGGCTGCCATGCCGGCGACCTTCACGATGGCGCCCTCGGGCGCGAGATTGCCTTTGAGCCCCACAACGCCGCCGGTGGGCGTGATCGGCGCATTCGCCGGATAGACCACGTCCTGGTCGTCGTTCCATTTCACGGAAGCGAGGTTCTCGGCCATGGTGCGGCCGGTCACGGTCATGCAATCACCGTGCATGAAACCGTGATCGAGCAGGGTCTTCATGAGCAGCGGAATGCCGCCGACCTCGAACAGATCCTTGGCGACATAGCGTCCGCCAGGCTTGAGATCCGCGATATAGGGCGTGCGCTTGAAGATTTCGGCGACATCGAACAGGTCGAACTTGATGCCCGCCTCATGGGCGATGGCCGGAAGATGCAGGGCCGCATTGGTCGAGCCGCCGGAGGCCGCGACGACGGTCGCCGCATTCTCGAGGGCCTTACGGGTCACGATATCGCGCGGGCGGATGTTCTTGGCGATCAGGTCCATGATCTGCTCGCCGGCGGCGGCGCAGAACCTGTCGCGGATCTCATACGGTGCGGGCGCGCCGGCCGAATACGGCAGCGCAAGACCCATGGCCTCGGAGACGGTCGCCATGGTGTTGGCTGTGAACTGCGCGCCGCAGGCGCCGGCGGAGGGGCAGGCCACCTGCTCGAGCTCGGTCAGATCCTCGTCCGACATCTCGCCGACGGAATACTTGCCGACCGCCTCGAAGAGATCCTGAACCGTCACCTGCCGGCCGCGGAAGGAGCCGGGCAGGATCGAGCCGCCATAGATGAAGATCGACGGCACGTTGAGGCGCACCATCGCCATCATCATGCCAGGCAGGGACTTGTCACAGCCGGCCATGCCGACGAGCGCGTCGTAGGAATGGCCGCGCATGGTCAGCTCGACCGAATCGGCGATCACCTCGCGCGACGGGAGCGACGCCTTCATGCCCTGATGGCCCATGGCGATGCCGTCGGTCACCGTGATGGTGCAGAATTCGCGCGGCGTGCCGCTGGCCGCCGCGACGCCCTTCTTCACGGCCTGGGCTTGCCGCATGAGGGAGATATTGCAGGGAGCGGCCTCGTTCCAGCAGGTGGCGACGCCCACCAGCGGCTGGGCGATCTGCTCCTTGGTCAGACCCATGGCGTAGAGGTAGGAGCGATGCGGCGCGCGAGCCGGCCCCACCGTCACGTGACGGCTCGGCAGCCTCGACTTGTCGATCACCCGCGCATCCATGGTCCGCACTCTTTATCCACCCGGTTCTCACGGGGAATCCAAGCCCTTTGGAACTCCCGTGATCTGCCACGTGCTACACCACCGATGCAACGATCCTTAGGGAGGATCGGCGAACAGCCTTAACCGGGATTCCAGCCCCGGCACCATGCCGTAACGTCTTGGTTTAGAAGCACTTTAGCCTGCTTAAGGTTTAGCGCTTGGTTTATGGCGGGATCGCGGCGGAGCTTGGGCCGAACACGGCAGGATGTTGAAGCTTTGAGGGTGTTGCTCTGGTGCAACATTTTTGGGACGGGATTCCTGTTCGGGGCGGCGATAGGAACCCACCATTTGAGCGAAGAAACATGACCGGCGACCAGTCGGCCTCAGTCGTCTCAATCCAACTCCTCCGACGAGAACCAGACATCTTTATAAACCGCGACGGCGCTCGCACCGGGCGCACGCTCGCTGCGGATCCAGATGGATCGCACCGCCGCGAGATCCGCCTCGGTCGGCAGGTGTCTCACCGAGATCCTTTCGCTCGTGCCGCTGCACGAGATGAAGCCGACCGTCATCAGCGGGCGGGCGCTGAAGCCCTGTGTTTCACGAGTCACCAGCGTCGCCGGTCCCCAGCCCTTGTGCGGCTGCCAGGGGAAGATCAGCCTCCCGCCGGGATTGAGCGCGCGGAGCCATTCCACATCCGGCGCGAGCACGCCCGCATTCACGTAGACCACATCC
This sequence comes from Microvirga zambiensis WSM3693, assembly GCF_016735695.1. Classification (GTDB taxonomy): domain Bacteria; phylum Pseudomonadota; class Alphaproteobacteria; order Rhizobiales; family Beijerinckiaceae; genus Microvirga; species Microvirga zambiensis. Next base: position 31,952 of record NZ_JAERQD010000007.1, read on the forward strand.
GCCTTCGGCAGCACCCGCCCGAAGGCGGAGGCGGAATGGACCGTCACGTTCGGATAATCCTGCAGGTTGGCGACCGCCTGCGCGGCGAGATCGGATTCGTACTCGAACGCTTCGATGCGGCCGCCCGGCCCGACGAGGCGCGCGAGGATCGCCGTGTAATAGCCGGTCCCCGCCCCCACATGGATCACGGTCTCGCCCGGCTGCGGGTGGACCGCATCCATCCACATGGCGTGAAGGGACGGCTCGCCGTTGTTGATGCCGCGCTCGGGCGCGATGGCGACAAGCACGTTGTCGTAGAGGCTCGCAACGTCGCTTGTCCGCGTCCCGGCCCCCATGCGGATCACCGTCCAGGGCGGCGGCGGCAGAAAGGCCTCGCGCGGAACCGCGGCGAATGCCTGCCCGATTCGTGGGTCCTCGACCTCGGCCATGCGCGCGATGTCGGCAGCATAGGCGCGCCGCGCGGCCTCGATCTCGGTTTCATCCATCGACAGCACGACCAAAACCCCTCTGTTCAGAGAGGATCCTAGGGGAAGAGGCTATGGTAAATGGGGCTTTTCAGGAATCCGCCAATGGCATTTCAGCGCCTTCTCCCCTTCCTCATCATGCCTTTCCTTGCCGCCTGCAACCAGACGGCAGCGCCCGAAGCTCCCGCTTCTCAGGCCCTGCCCGGATCGGGCGCCATGGCGGCCATTCTCGATGTGCAGCAGACCCAGGCGCAGCACAGCCTGACGGCGACGATGGCCAATCATGCCGCCTCGCTCGACCGCAGCGGCTCGGCGATGTACGCGACCAAGGCGATGTACGAGGAGCAGGCGCGCATCCAGGGGCAGAAGGTGCAGCGCATGATGAGCGAGGTGAACAAGCTCGTCCAGGAAGCCGAGGCGCTGGGAGAGCTCAACGAAAGCATGGAGCGGCAGAAGGCGAGCGGCGCCGCGGGGTCGCGCCGCAAGACGACGCCCTAAACGGGTCGGGCACCCCTACATCCTGAACACGCCGAACTTGGTCTCCGGCACGGGCGCGTTGAGCGCCGCGGAGAAGGCGAGCGCCAGCACGCGGCGGGTCTCCGAGGGCAGGATGATGCCGTCGTCCCACAGGCGCGCGGTGGCGTGATAGGGCGAGCCCTCCGCCTCGTAGCGGTCGCGGATCGGCGCCTTGAACGCCTCCTCTTCCTCCGCGCTCCAGGCCTTGCCCTCGGCCTCGATGTTGTCGCGCCTCACGGTCGCGAGAACGCTCGCCGCCTGCTCGCCGCCCATCACCGAGATGCGCGAGTTCGGCCAGGTGAACAGGAAGCGCGGGGAATAGGCGCGGCCGCACATGCCGTAATTGCCAGCGCCGAAGGAGCCGCCGACGAGCAGCGTGATCTTCGGCACCTGCGCACAGGCGACCGCGGTGACGAGCTTCGCGCCGTCCTTGGCGATGCCGCCGGCCTCGTATTGCCGGCCGACCATGAAGCCCGAGATGTTTTGCAGGAAGAGCAGCGGAATGCGCCGCTGGCAGCACAGCTCGATGAAATGCGCGCCCTTCACGGCGCTTTCCGAAAACAGGATGCCGTTATTGCCGATGATGCCGACCGGCATGCCCCAGATGCGCGCGAAGCCGGTTACCAGCGTCGTGCCGTAGAGCCGCTTGAACTCGTCGAATTCCGAGCCGTCGACGAGGCGCGCGATCACCTCGCGGATGTCGTACTGCTTCTTCAGGTCGGTCGGGACGATCGCGTCGAGATCGTCGATGGCGTATTTCGGCTCGACCGGGTCGGAAATGTCGATGTCGATGTGCTTGCGCGTGTTGAGCGTGCCGACGATGCGGCGCGCGATGGCGAGCGCATGCACGTCGTCGGTGGCGTAGTGGTCGGCCACGCCGGAGAGGCGGGCATGCACGTCGGCGCCGCCGAGATCCTCGGCCGAGACCACCTCGCCGGTCGCCGCCTTCACCAGGGGCGGGCCGCCGAGGAAGATGGTGCCCTGGCGGCGCACGATGATGGTCTCGTCGGACATGGCCGGCACATAGGCGCCGCCCGCCGTGCACGAGCCCATGACGCAGGCGATCTGGGGAATGCCGAGCGAGGAGAGGGTCGCCTGGTTGTAGAAGATGCGGCCGAAATGCTCCCGGTCTGGAAACACCTCGGTCTGGTGCGGCAGGTTCGCGCCGCCGGAATCGACCAGATAGATGCACGGCAGACGGTTCTCTCGCGCCACTTCCTGGGCGCGCAGGTGCTTCTTCACCGTCATCGGGTAATAGGTGCCGCCCTTGATGGTCGAATCGTTGCAGACGATCATCACCTCGCGGCCTTCGACTCGGCCGATGCCGGTGATGATGCCGGCGCCGTGGATCGCGTCGTCGTACATGCCGTGGGCGGCGAGGCTGCCAAGTTCGAGGAAGGCCGCGCCGGGATCGAGGAGGCGCGTCACGCGCTCGCGCGGCAGAAGCTTGCCGCGGGAAAGATGCCGTTCGCGCGCCTTGGCGGGGCCGCCTTCCGCCACCGCCTGCCGCTTGGCCTGGAGATCCTGAGCAAGCTCGGCCCAGGCGGCGCGGTTCCCCCGCGCGGCGTCCGAAGTCAGATCGGCAGAAGTGGCGATGACGGGCACGGCGCGGGTCTCCCTTGGTTCTGGTTTGGACTCCTTCCTGCCAGTTGCAGGAATAGCCTGAACGTCAGTACCTAGAAGTAGGGAAGTCGCGCAACTGGTTCAGCAGGCGGCCGTGTCAGCCTTTCGCACGAATGACCGCTTCATCGACGACGCCCGGACCACAGCGATAGGCGATGCCGCGCACGAGCGACCAGTCGTGAGACACCTGCTGGAGATAGAGATGCGTACCGCCGAGAGCGACGGTCGCCTGCAGCATGTCCTGCGTGGCGTAGCCGAAGGTGGACCGGCCGAGGGTGACGCCGAAGCCGATATTGACCGGCGTGTTGGCCCCCGCCGTCGTCGGCGTCACGGGGCTCACCTCCCCGAGGCGCGTGCAGACGCGGACATCCGCCGGCGAATCGACGATCTTCACGAGCTCCACCGGATCTGGCCGGTAGGCGCAGGCCGAGGCGGCAAGAGCGACGAGGGAGGCAAGAAGGACGCGTTGCATGAAGGTTCCGCCAACAAATCAGCCGTTTGACCCAGCTTAGAGCATGAAGCGCGCTTGGGGAGAAGCCTTGCCGTATCCGCTGTGAAAAACCTAGGGGCCGTGGCTGAAGAGCAACGGTCTCTCTGCCTGCTCCGTCGGCCCGAAGATCTCCTCGAAGCTCCGTCGCATGACGGCGTCGACCTCCGGCATGGTGACCGGGATGCCGAGATCGACCAGGCTCGTCACCCCATGCTCGGTCACGCCGCATGGAACAATGCCTGTGAAGTGCGAGAGGTCGGGCTCCACGTTCAGGCTGATGCCGTGGAAGGTCACCCAGCGCCGGACCCGGATGCCGATGGCGGCGATCTTGTCCTCCGTCGTCTCGCCTTTGTCGGGCCGGCGCACCCACACGCCGACCCGGTCCTCCCGGCGCTCTCCGCGGATGTTGAAGCCGTCGAGGGTGGCGATGATCCAGGCCTCCAGGGCGGTCACGTAGCGGCGCAGGTCCGGTGCGCGACGGTGCAGGTCCAGCATCACATAGGCCACCCTCTGGCCGGGCCCGTGATAGGTGTATTGCCCTCCCCGGCCCGTCCGGTGGACCGGGAAGCGGTCGGGCTCGACGAGATCGGCCTCCTTGGCCGAGGTTCCTGCCGTGTAGAGCGGCGGATGCTCCACGAGCCAGACCAGCTCCCGCGCCTCTCCGGCAGCGATGGCCTCGGCGCGGGCCTCCATGAAGGCGACCGCCTCCTCGTAACCGACAGGCTCGTCCGTGACGGCCCACTCGACCGGTTCGGATGCGGTCTCAGGCTGGAAATGAACCGCCAAGCTGTCTCGCAGGTTCGACACTGATTCACCTTGCGTTTGCGGAATGCAGGACGGTGACGCCCTGCCCCGTCTGGGAAGCACCGGACAATTGTCGCGCTCCTCGGGAATGTCCGGCTTATATAGTCGTCACAGAGGCTTATCGCCTATCCCCTCTGCGGCAAGCGAGGCATTCGCTCCGTTCAATCGCTGCAAGCGCCATCCGGGGGGTTGCAGTGCTCAAATCGATCTGCTAGAGCGGCGACCTCTTCAGGAAAACCAGTCCTGAAACCGAGTTCGCGGTCATGGCGGAATTGGTAGACGCACTACCTTGAGGTGGTAGCGGGGAGACCCGTGGAGGTTCGAGTCCTCTTGACCGCACCAACTTTCGGCACCTTGCGGTGCTGAACAAGTTGACGAAAAAGGCCCCTTCACGGGGCCTTTTTTGTTGCCCATATCCGACCTCGTCGCCGGCAACTCGAGTGCCTGTCTCAAACCCCTGAAACAGCCTCGCCGGAAAGGCCGCAACCAATTCCCCGGGAAAGTCTTTTGGGCGCATTGCGCGCATTCGCATGCGCACCTAAAAGGCGGGCACCCCACCTTCAGAGGACGGCTGATGCTGGAAGTCGAAGACAAGACGCCGCTCCCGACGCCCGATGGGCCTGAAACCGAGACCCCGGCGTTCCGGGACGAGGAAGGTGAGCTCAATCCGGAATTCCTGGCCGCCGCCGCCGATGCCATCGAGGCCTCGGAGGTCGAGCGCCTGCAGAAGCTCGTCGAAGACTTCCACGAATCCGAACTCGGCGATCTTCTCGAGGCGCTCGAACCCGATCAGCGCCCCCGCCTGATCGAGCTTCTCGGCGCATCCTTCGACTTCGCCGCCCTCACCGAGGTCGACGAGGCGGTCCGCGAGGAGATTCTCGAGGAGCTCGAGACGGCCACCGTCGCCGAGGGCGTGCGCGATCTCGATTCCGACGACGCGATCACCATTCTCGAAAGCTTGCCCGAGGAAGAGAAGGCGGAGGTTCTCGACCAGCTGCCGGCGATCGAGCGCGTCGCACTCCAGCGCTCCCTCGACTACCCGGAAGACAGCGCCGGCCGGCGCATGCAGACCGAGTTCATCGCCGTGCCGCCGTTCTGGACGGTCGGGCAGACGATCGACTTCATGCGCGAGACCGAGGACCTGCCGGAGACTTTCTACGAGATCTTCGTCATCGATCCCGGTGCCCACCTGCTCGGTTCGGTGCCGCTCGACCGGCTCCTGCGCTCCAAGCGCCCGGTGACGATCCAGGACATCATGAACGCCGAGCCCGACCGGGTGGAGGCGACCGAGCAGCAGGACGAGGTTGCGCGCCTGTTCGAGCGCTACAATCTCGTCTCGGCAGCCGTCGTGGACAATGCCGGCCGCCTTGTCGGCGTCATCCTCGTCGACGACATCGTGGACGTGCTCGAAGAGGAGGCCGATGCCGACATCAAGCAGCTCGGCGGCGTGAAATCCGACGAAGAGCTGTCGGACACGGTCTTCTACACCCAGAGAAGTCGCTTCCCCTGGCTCTTCGTGAACATGTGCACGGCGCTCATCGCGGCCAACGTCATCAACCTGTTCGAGGAATCCCTGGAGAAGATGGTGGCGCTCGCCATCCTCATGCCCATCGTGGCCTCCATGGGCGGCAATGCCGGCACCCAGACCATGACCGTCTCCGTCCGGGCGCTTGCGACCCGCGAGCTCGGCCGCACGAATGCCTGGCGGATCATTCGCCGCGAGGCCGGGGTCGGCCTGCTCAACGGCCTGATCTTCGCCTGCATCATGGGCTCCATCGCGGGCGTGTGGTTCCAGTCGATCGAGCTTGGGTTCGTGATCGGGCTCGCGCTGATCGGAGTCCTTTTCTTCGCGGCCCTCGGGGGGATCTTCGTGCCCCTCACCCTCAACCGCTTCGGAGTCGACCCGGCCGTTTCGTCCGGCCCCTTCGTCACCAGCATCACGGACATCGTCGGCTTCTTCACCTTTTTGGGTATCGCAACGGCCTGGTTTCACCTGTAGGCTTGCCCCGCGCCTTGGCCGTAAGGGCCTGTTAACGCTCTTCCGGCATCTCTGGTGCGGTCTCGCTTTGCGTCCAATACAGTTGAACCGATGAAGACTCGCCGCCGCTCCCCCAGCCGCTCCAAGAGCTCGGGCCTGAAGACATTCGTCCAGGCTGCCCGGTTCGGTGCGCTCGCCGTAATCGCGCTCGGGCTCGCCTCCTGCGCCGTCATGCCTTCGGCCAGCCGCTACCCGACCAAGGGCGACGCCCGCCCCCACGACGGTGTCGCGACCGCCCACCGTCTGCCGATCCACGGCGTGGACATCTCCAAATGGCAGGGGGATGTGGACTGGGCCGCCATGCGCCAGGCCGGCACCAAGTTCGCCTTCATCAAGGCGACCGAGGGCGGCGACCATATCGACAGCAAGTTCCACGAGAACTGGTGGGAGGCCAAGAAGGCCGGCGTTCCGCGCGGCGCCTACCATTTCGTGTTCTGGTGCCGTCCGGCCCATGAGCAGGCCGCCTGGTTCAAGCGCAACGTGCCCCAGGATCCCGATGCCCTCCCCCCGGTCCTCGACGTGGAGTGGAACGGCCAGTCGGTGAACTGCCCCAAAAAGGTTCCGCGCGAGCAGGCGCTCGCCATGATCGACGTGATGCTGCGCGAGATGCAGGCCCATACCGGCAAGCGGCCGATCATCTACACCGACATCACCTTCCACAAGGAAATCCTGGAAGGCGAGTTCAACGACTATCCCTACTGGATCCGCAGCACCGCCGCCGAGCCTCAGGTGCGCTACAACGACCGGCGCTGGACCTTCTGGCAGTTCACGACCACCGGCCGGGTGCCCGGCGTGAAGGGCGACGTTGACCGTAACACCTTCTACGGCACGGAGAACCAGTGGCGCATGTTCGTCCAGAGCGCCTGCGATCCCCGCGACCACGGCCGCCTCAGGGCACAGGGCGTGTGCCGCGACATGGATGCCGTGCAGACCGCGAGCATCGACGAGTAAGTCCGGTCAGCCGGCTTTGAGATTTCAGGCTCCCTTGCCCGCCGTGAGGGAGCCTTTTCTTTTGATCGCTCCGACCAATTGCTGGTTCGGGAAAACGGCCCATTTTCTTTCCCGAAAGATCCGGTCTTGATAAGGACAGCAATGCTGACCAAAATAGCCGGATAGAGATGCTCCATCGTGCTGCCCGATTGCGGGATGCCGAATGGGGTCGGGAGGACAACGACAATGCTGCCGAATGCCGCCAAGGGCTTCAACTTCGATCTCGGCGAGACCGCCGACGCCATCCGCGAGACCGTGCGCGACTTCGCGCAGGCGAAGATCGCGCCGCGGGCGGAGGAGATCGACCGCACCAACCAGTTTCCGCGCGATCTCTGGCCCCAGATGGGCGAGCTCGGTCTGCACGGCATCACGGTCGAGGAGGAATACGGCGGCACGGGCCTGGGCTATCTCGAGCACGTGATCGCGATGGAGGAGGTCTCCCGCGCCTCCGCCTCTGTCGGCCTGTCCTACGGCGCCCATTCGAATCTCTGCGTCAACCAGATCCGCCGCAACGGCAATGAGGAGCAGAAGCGCCGCTACCTGCCCAAGCTGATCTCCGGCGAGCATCTCGGCGCACTCGCCATGTCCGAACCGGGCTCGGGCTCAGACGTGGTCTCCATGCGCACCCGCGCCGAGAAGCGCGGCGACCGCTACGTGCTCAACGGCAATAAGATGTGGATCACCAACGGCCCTACCGCCGACACCCTGGTGGTCTATGCCAAGACCGATCCGGAGGCGGGGCCGCGCGGCATGACCGCCTTCCTGATCGAGAAGGATTTCAAGGGTTTCTCGACCCACCAGAAGCTCGACAAGCTCGGCATGCGCGGCTCCGACACCTGCGAACTGGTCTTCGTCGATTGCGAGGTGCCGGAGGAGAACGTGCTCGGCCAAGTGGGCAAGGGCGTGAACGTGCTCATGTCGGGCCTCGACTACGAGCGCGCCGTGCTGGCCGCCGGCTCCACCGGCATCATGCAGGCCTGCATGGACGTGGTGCTGCCCTACATCCACGAGCGCAAGCAGTTCGGCCAGGCCATCGGCGAGTTTCAGCTCGTCCAGGGCAAGGTCGCCGACATGTACGTGACCATGAATGCGGCCAAGGCCTATGTCTATGCGGTCGCCAAGGCCTGCGACCGGGGCGAGACCACCCGCGAGGACGCCGCCGGCGCCATCCTCTATGCAGCCGAGAACGCTACCAAGATGGCCCTCGACGCGATCCAGCTTTTGGGCGGCAACGGCTACATCAACGACTATCCGACCGGCCGCCTGCTGCGCGATGCCAAGCTCTACGAGATCGGCGCCGGCACGAGCGAGATCCGCCGCATGCTGATCGGGCGCGAGCTGTTCGCAAAGACGGCCTAACGAGGCTGGCCCCTAAGCCCTCTCCCCCTTGTGGGGGAGAGTTGGAGAGGGGGGTGCTGGCGCATCGTTCTGAGAGGTTGGCGCTCACACCCTCCTCCCTAGCCCACCCCCACAAGGAGGGAGGGAAATAGCGCCTGTATTCCAAAGAGAACCATCCATTGATGAATGGGTCAGACGTTGAGGAGGTTCGTTCCCACGATGGTCATTCGGGCCGAAGCGGTTACAGTGAGGAATTCATTGCCAGCCGTGAGGCCCCGATGACGCTGAAGCTCTATGCCCATCCCTTCTCGTCGTATTGCCAGAAGGTGCTGACCGCGCTGTACGAGAACGGCAACCCGTTCGAGTATCGCACGCTCGGCGAGGAGAAGACCGACGCCGAGCTGGAAGCGCTCTGGCCCATCAAGCGCTTCCCGGTGCTCGTCGACAACGGCCGCACGGTGATGGAAGCCATCGTCATCATCGAGCATCTCGGGCTCTATCATCCGGGGCCTGTTAGGCTGATCCCGGAAGATCCGAAACAGGCACTCGAGGTGCGGCTGATGGATCGGTTCTTCGACAATTACGTCATGACGCCGATGCAGAAGATCGTCTTCGATCACATCCGCCAGGAGAAGGACCGCGACCCTTGCGGCGTCGCCGACGCGAACGCGATGCTCGACAGGGCTTATGCTTGGCTCGACAAGACGCTCGCGGGGCGCGAATGGGCGGCGGGCGATACGTTCAGCGCCGCCGATTGCGCGGCGGCTCCTTCGCTGTTCTATGCCGATTGGGTTCACCCCGTCGGCGAAGCTTATGCGCGCGTCCGGGGTTATCGGCAAAAACTCCTCGCCAGGCCGTCCTTCGCGCGAGCCGTGGACGAGGCCCGGCCCTACCGCCATTTCTTCCCGCCGGGAGCGCCCGACCGCGATTGAGGCTGCCGCAGGCATCACCTCTCCCTCAAGGAGAGGTAAACCCGCGCCTCACCATCAAACACTATCGCTCACATCCCCATCCGTAATCCCTCCTCACAAGCCGGACTCCGAGGTGGCGCACATTCGGCCGGGCCGTTATGAATGCCACATCGCACCATCAGGAAACTGCCATGACCCTCGATAAGACCATCGCCGATGCCCTGCGCGCCGCCTCCACCGCCACGATCACCACCGTGCTGTTGAAGAAGGGCGTCCGCCGCTGCTGGATGAAGGGGCCGATGCCGGCCTTCAACGCCACGGACAAGATGGTCGGCCGCGCCTTCACCCTGCGTTTCGTGCCGGCGCGCGAGGATCTGGCGACACCGGAATCCTGGGCCTCTCCCACCTCCACCCGCGCCGCCATCGAGGACATGCCGGAAGGCTGCATTGCGGTCGTCGATTCCATGGGCGTCGTGGACGCCGGCATCTTCGGCGACATCCTCACGGCCCGCATGAAGAAGCGCGGCGTCGCGGCGCTCATCACCGACGGCGTCATCCGCGATGCGGTCGGCGTCGAGGGCACGAACCTGCCGGTCTGGTGCGCGGGCGTGGCCGCGCCTCCCTCCGTCGCCGGCCTCACCTTCGTCGGCTGGCAGGAGCCCATCGGCTGCGGCGGCGTCGCGATCTTCCCGGATGACGTGATCGTCGCCGACCGCGACGGCGTCGTGGTGATCCCCGCCGCCATGGTGGAAGAGGTCGCCAAGGCCGCCGTTGAGCAGGAGCGCTATGAGCTCTGGGTCATGCGCGAGGTCGAGAAGGGCGTCCCTCTCCCCGGCCTCTACCCGCCCAACGCCGAGACCAAGGCCCGCTACGAGGCGGAGGTGAACAAGGTTTGAGGCGGCGCCTCGCGAGAGCCGCAATGTCATTCCCGGCCGGAGCGTAGCGGACGGGAAGGGAATCCACAGTAGCGAGCGTGTGAGTGGATCCCCTTCCCGGCCGACGGCCGCCGGGGATGACACCCTGGCACGTCATGGCCGGCGTTCTCGACTAGGAAAAGCGCCGCGCCAATCGGATCGGGATCACCGGCACCGACCCCCGGATCAAGTCCGGGGAGGTGATGACGTGAGAAGGTGTGTCCAAGCGTAAATCGCCATGAATGAGGATGGCCCGTGTTCTACACCCTCTCGAAAGTCGCATGGTTCTTCGCCACGCCTTCCAACCTTCTGGTCAGCCTTATCCTGCTCGGCCTCGTGATCTCGCTGTTCAAGCGCGTAAGGCCGTTCGGCATCGGCCTGAGCCTCGCCATGACGCTCACGACCATGGTCCTCGGCCTGTCGCCCATCGCCAGCTATGTACTCACACCGCTGGAGGAGCGGTTTGCACCCTTCCGTGACGACGGCCGGCCCGTCGACGGCATCATCCTGCTCGGCGGCTCCGTCGAGGCGGCGGATTCCGCTGCCCGCGGAATGATCGTCTCCAATGAATCGGCGGAACGCGTGCTCGACACGATCCAGCTCGCGCACCGCTACCCGAACGCCCGCATCCTCATCTCCGGTGGCGGCGGCACGGTCTTCGGCGACGGAGCGGCGGAGGCTCCCATCATCGCGGCCTATCTGAAGAGCGTCGGCATCGATTCCGCGCGTATCCTGATCGAGGACCGTTCGCGCACGACTGCGGAGAACGCCACCTATTCGCGAGAACTGGCAAAGCCACGCGAAGGGGAGCGCTGGCTTCTCGTCACCTCGGCCTGGCACATGCCGCGCGCCGTCGGCGTTTTCGAGAAGGCGGAGTTTCCGATCACGCCCTACCCGGTCGATTTCCGCACCGGCGGAGGCCGCAACACGCATCGCCCGTTCGCCTTCATCTCGGAGGGCCTGCGACGGCTCGATCTCGGCTCGAAGGAATGGGCGGGCCTGATCGGCTATTACGCGACGGGCCGCACGGGGCGGATTTTCCCCGGTCCTTAAGCCAGGCTCATAAATCTCTTACCTCATCCTGAGGAGCCTGCGGAGCAGGCGTCTCGAAGGAGGTTCCAGAGAGCACTGGAGACGCCCTCGTCCTTCGAGACGCCGCCTGCGGCGGCCCTCAGGATGAGGGCTCAGGAGCCTCCGGCGGCAGCGCCAGCCGATACGTGCCGCGAAAATCGTCGGGATCGACCGGGCGGCCTTTTCGCAGAATGGCGATGCGCCCCTCTTTCATCAGGCGCACGGCGACCTTGCGGACCGGCTGCATGAGCGGTCCCCACCCGTCCGGCTGGTTGCCGCCGATGGCCTGGGCGACATCCGCCGGGCCGATGGTCTTGCCGGGTCCGCGCTCCGCCAGAAGCGAGAGCATGGCGGTTTCCAGTTCCTCGGGATTCGCGTTCCTAGACATCGGTTCCACTCAAAGCTGCATCGTGGGCATCGGATAAAAACTGGCGTCTCCACATGACGATCAGAACGCCGGCGGTGGCTCCGATGAAGAGATAGGCGCTCACGAACCAGCCGAGATAGGCCAAAGAGAAGAAGAAGGCCCGCTGCCCGCGATTGAAATGCTTGCCGGCCACCGCGTTCATGGTGCCTGCCTGACGTGCCACCGCGAGGGCCTCGGCCCGGTTGCTCTCCTTCAGGACGGGAACCGCGCCGACGATGATCACCATGTAGTTGAACAGCCTGTAAGCCCAGGCGAACTTGAAGAAGGCATAGACGAAGATTACCGCGAGACCGATGACCTTCACGTCCCAGGCAAGCCGCGTCGGCGGCTCGCCGAAGGGCAGATCGGCAAAGACGGGAAGCACCGAGTCGGTGGATTGCAGCAGCGCCAGCACGCCGCCGATGGCGATCAGCGAGGTCGAGGCGAAGAAGGCGGTGCCGTTCATGAGCGAGGCCATGATCGTGGTGTCGACGATCCGGTTCTCGCGCACCACCATCTGCTCCATCCAGCGATAGCGGTAGCTGTTCATCATCTTGTTCAGGCTTCTCTGGCCAGCAGGCGTGAGTTCGAGCACGGCGTGGTAGCCGAACCAGGCGATCAGGAAGAAGGCCAGCGCCACATAATCGAGATTGGTGAAGCCGAGCACCCGTGAACTCCCGTTGACTCCGCAGCCATCATGCCCAGTTTGTGGAAAGCCTCAACCCGGAGCGGCCACTCATGCCTCAGACGATCACACGCGGCTACAAGACATTGCTCGACGAGGCGAATGCCAAGATCGAGACGCTGCCCGTCGCCGATGCCATCGCCCTGCAAGGCCGGGAGGACGTGGTGTTCGTCGATCTGCGCGATCCGCGGGAACTCGAGCGCGAGGGTCGCCTGCCGGGTGCCGTCCATTGCCCGCGCGGCATGCTGGAATTCTGGATCGATCCGGAAAGCCCCTATCACAAGCCGGTCTTCGCCCAGGACAAGACCTTCGTGTTCTTCTGCGCCGGCGGATGGCGTTCCGCGCTCTCCGCCGCAACGGCGCAGGATATGGGGCTGAAGCCGGTCGCCCATATGGAAGGCGGATTCACCGCCTGGAAGAAGGCAGGCGGTCCCATCGATGGCGATGAGCCCGGCAAGGACTAAGCCGTACCGCGGATCTCAAACCGGCTCGAAAGCTCGTCTTCGGGCCGAACTCCCGCGATCACCTCGACCCGTTCGACGCGCGATCCCGACGGCCCCTCGTGGCAGGCCTTCAGCATGACATCGACGAGATTGGCGGGCCCCGAAAGCACGGCTTCGACCGTGCCATCGCGTCGGTTGCGGACCCAGCCGCTCAGCCCATGAAGCTGCGCCTGATGCTGCGTCCAGGCGCGGAAGCTCACCCCCTGGACGCGGCCATGGATCAGAATGTGGAGCGTTCGATTCTCGGTCATCTGTCCTCACTCAACGCGCGCGCATGGCGGGGGTTCTCGGCAGGCCGGACAGCTTTCAGCGGTTTTTTCGGAACGTTCCCGAAGGCGCGTTCCAGAGCGGGCGCACCTTGGGGGTCTGCGCGGCCGGAGCCGAGGCCTGCGTCCGGGGCAGCCAGATACCGAGGCTCTTGATGTAGTCCGCAGGGAGCCCGGCATGCTCGGCCGCTTCCACCACCCCCTCCATGTAGCCGGGAAGCGGCGTGCCGGGCTTGGCGCTGCGGCCGATATAGACCACCGCCCGGCGCGGACCCTGCTCCGTCACCACGGGCTGCACGACCTTGGTGTAGAGACCCGTCGAGAGGCTCTCATAGCGGTCGAGGGCCGGGACGTCGGCGAGCGCCAGGTCCCAGACCATGCCCCAGACCACGCGCTGTGGATCGCGCACAACGGAGGCGTAGCCTTCCTCGAAGATGATGAAACGGTGGCGCATGAGCCGCCCGATGCCGACCGGCTTCGAGGCAGGACAGCGCTGGAGCATGGCGGCCTGGTCCATGTTGGACCCGTAGGCGAAGTAGAGAGGCATGGGTTTGGGTGCTTCCTTCGTTGCCGGTCGGCTACATTCGGGAAGGCCGGACAAGCCTCCCTCCCACGTCATCACCGGCCTCGTGCCGGTGATCTCGACCCGAAAAGCACGGCGCTTCACCGTATCGGGATGGCCGGCACAAGACCGGCCATGACGTGAGAGCGTGTCATCCCCGGCGGCCGTAAGGCCGGGAAGGGGATCCACCCGCACGCGAGGCGCTGATAGTTTCCCACCCCCTCCGCTGTGCTCCGTCCGGAGACGGACCCACCTACGTCATGGCCGCACTTGTTGCGGCCACCCACGCCTTGAGGATCCGCCACGCTGCAGAAGACGTGGGTCCCCGGGACAAGCCTGGGGATGACGGCGGAAGGTGTCATCCCCCTGGCGTGGGACTGGTATCGAAGAACACCCGCCGTGCAATAGGTTCATATCTAGTAGAATGCCCGCCGAATGTGACCGCCTTATGCAAACTCCATGATCACCGCATCGACGGCGAGGCTGTCGCCCTCCTTGGCGTGGATCTTGGAGATGGTGCCGTCGCGCTCGGCGCGCAGCACGTTCTCCATCTTCATCGCCTCGACGATGCAGAGCGGCTCGCCGGCCTTGATGTCCTGCCCGACCGAGACGCTGATCGCCTTCACCAGTCCCGGCATCGGGCAGAGCAACTGCTTGCCCGTATCCGCCTCAAGCCGCTCCGGCATCAGGGCGGCGAGTTCCGCCTCGCGCCGGGTATAGACCCGCACCTCGGCCGCGGCGCCGGCATGGGCGAGCACGACGCCATTGAGGATCGGCCGCACCTGGACCGCGACCTCCTCGCCGCCCACGCTTCCGGTCCAGACCGGCTCGCCCGGCCGCCAATCCGAGACGATGGGCCAGGACTGGCCGCCGATCACGACGGCAAAGCCGCCCTCGATGTCCTCGATCACGACCTCATGACGCTCCTTGCCCAGCAGCACCACGCGCTCGCGCTCGAAGCGCAGGCTCGAAGCCTGGCGCATCTGGCCGGAAATGTGGCGCTTGCGCTCGTTGAGCAGGTGGTCGATGGCGGCGCCCACCGCTGCCATGAGAAGGGCAACCTCGCCTTCTGGTGCCGGCGCATGGAAGCCGTGCGGGAACTCCTCGGCGATGAAGCCGGTGGAGAGCTTGCCCGACTGCCAGCGGGGATGCTGCATCAGGGCGGAGAGGAACGGGATGTTGTGCCGGATGCCGTCGATGGCGAAGGCGTCGAGCGCCGTCGCCTGGGCTTGAATGGCCTGCAGGCGGGTCGGGGCGTGGGTGACCAGCTTGGCGATCATCGGATCGTAATAGATCGAGATCTCGCCGCCCTCGTAGACGCCGGTGTCGTTGCGCACCGTGACGCCGTCCTGCGCGCCTTCCTGCGGCGGGCGGTAGGTGACGAGGCGCCCCGTGGACGGCAGGAAGTTGCGTACCGGATCCTCGGCATAGATGCGGCTTTCCACCGACCAGCCGTTCAATATCACATCCGACTGAGACATCCGCAGCTTCTCGCCGGCGGCCACGCGGATCATCTCCTCGACGAGGTCGATACCGGTGATCATCTCGGTCACCGGATGCTCCACCTGCAGGCGGGTGTTCATCTCGAGGAAGTAGAACGACTTGTCCTGGCCGGCCACGAACTCCACCGTCCCGGCGGAATCGTAAGCAACGGCCTTGGCGAGCGCGACCGCCTGCTCGCCCATCAGCTTGCGGGTGGCCTCGTCGAGCAACGGCGACGGCGCCTCCTCGATGACCTTCTGATTGCGGCGCTGGATCGAGCATTCGCGCTCGCCGAGATAGATCACGTTGCCGTGCTTGTCGCCGAGCACCTGGATCTCGATGTGGCGCGGGTCGGTGATGAATTTTTCCACGAAGACCCGGTCGTCGCCGAAGGAGGAAGCCGCCTCCGACTTGGCGCGGGCGAAACCCTCGGCGACCTCGTCGGCGGAGTACGCGACGCGCATGCCCTTGCCGCCGCCGCCGGCGGAGGCCTTGATCATCACCGGATAGCCGATCTCGTCGGCAATGGTCACCGCCTGCTCCGGCCCCTCGATCACGCCGAGATAGCCCGGCACGGTCGAGACTTTTGCCGCGGCGGCCGCCTTCTTCGACTCGATCTTGTCGCCCATGGCGGCGATGGCGCCAGGATTGGGGCCGATGAAGACGATGCCGGCCTCGGCCAGCGCCTTCGGGAAGGCCTCGCGCTCGGACAGGAAGCCGTAGCCGGGATGGACGGCCTGGGCGCCGGTGGCCTTGCAGGCCTCGATGATCTTCTCGATCACGAGATAGGATTGGGCGGCCGCCGCCGGGCCGATATGGACGGCCTCGTCGGCCATCTCCACGTGAAGGGCATCCCGGTCGGCATCGGAATAGACGGCCACCGTCTTGATGCCCATGCGCCGGGCGGTCTTGATGACCCGGCACGCGATCTCGCCCCGGTTCGCAATCAGGATCTTGTCGAACATGAACCTCGAACGCTCCACCCAAACAAATTAAGCCCCACCTCCGTTACTGCACATCGGTGCCTTGGGGAAGCGGGGCTTGTTTCAGCAATTAGCGTTAGGCGCGTCTAAGTCCGTCGGGACTTCACCATACAGCCCTCATCCTGAGAGTCTGGCTCGAAAAGGGTTCCTGCTCCTAAGCCCTCATCCTGAGGGCCGCCGCAGGCGGCGTCTCGAAGGACGAGGGCGTCTCCAGAGATCACTGGATCCTCCTTCGAGACGCAGCTTCGCTGCTCCTCAGGATGAGGTGAGAGATTGATGAGCCAGCCTCTCAGGATGAGGGTTCAGGGATATGCAGGTTGTTATGCAGCCATCTGGGACAGCCGCGCCTGCTGACGGCCGCGCATGATGAAATCGAGCAGCGCCACGTCCACATGGCCGGCCTCGTCGAGGATCGCGTAGGCGATGCTCATGGCGTTCGGCGACGGGCCGCTGACGTCCAGAACGGTGGCGAGCCAGAACGCATCGTCGTTGCTGACGACCCCGTGGGGCAGCCGCTTCCAGACGACGAATTCGACGACGAGCTTCGTCAGAACGCAGCCCCAGCTCTCAGTACCGCTCGCAACGCGGTCGAGCGCCAGGAGGGATTCGACCTCGAGGCGGCTGGTAATGCCGCAATCCATGATCTGCTGAAGTGTTTCCACGTCATCATCCGACACGTGCTGCGTATCGGTGATCCTGTCGATGAAATCGCGAAGCTGTTCCTTCATCATCCGTTTGACTCCCGCCGGCTTTTCTTTGGCTTACTGCCGGTTGTCCGCTTGTCTGGAAGGAACTTTCACATGGATGCCAGGGCTAAACCGTTAACGCGAAATGCTGAATCGCCGTTGAGGTTAAGCCTTGCTGAGAGACTTTGGTTGCTGGATTCTTGCCGTTCCAGATTCTTCAGCAATCACGAGCCTTTGCCGACGCGGACGCGGCCGGCTTTGCAATCACGCAAGGTCGCCCTTTCCGCACTTCACCGACCATCAATGGTACATATCTCCCTGCCAAGCGACGCAAATCCGCGTCAGCCCGTTAAGGAACACTCCCATGCGGCACCACGGTATCCATCACGTCACCGCCATCGCAGGCCCCGCCCGCCGCAACCTTGATTTCTACACCCGCGTGCTCGGCCTGCGACTGGTCAAGAAGACCGTCAATTTCGACGATCCCGGCACCTATCACCTCTATTTCGGCGACAGCCTCGGCCAGCCCGGCTCGATCCTGACCTTCTTCCCGTGGGAGCATGTCGCACCCGGAAGAAACGGCATCGGCTCGACGCAGGAGACGTCGTTCCGGGTGCCTGAGGCCTCTCTCGGCTACTGGACGCACCGGTTCATCGAGCAGGGCGTCGAGCATGGCAACGTGGAGAAGCGCTTCGGGCAGAGCGTGCTGACCTTCAAGGATCCGCACGGCACCACCCTCGCGCTCGTGGGCACGCCGAATGCGGAGAGCGAGCCTGCCTGGACGGCCGGTGACATCCCGTCGGAGCATGCCATCCGCGGCCTGGAGGGTGTCACGCTGCTGGTCGAGAACGGCGAGCGCACGGCTAAGATCCTGACCGACGTCTTCGGCTTCCGTGAGACGGCTCGCGAGGGATCCTTGATCCGCTACAAGACGGATGCTCTCATCGGCGGCACGGTCGACATCCGCAGCGCCGGCGGCTTCCTGCCAGGACGCATGGGCGGCGGCTCCGTCCATCACGTGGCCTTCCGCGCCAAGGACGATGCCGATCAGGCCGAGATGGTGAAGAAGCTCGCGGAGAAGCACGGCATCGAGACCACGGAGCAGAAGGACCGCAACTACTTCCGGTCCGTCTATTTCCGGGAGCCGGGCGGCATCCTCTTCGAGATCGCCACGGACGAGCCGGGCTTTGCCGCGGACGAGCCTCAGGACAGCCTGGGCGCCGCGCTGAAGCTCCCGGCCTTCCTGGAGGCTCGGCGCAGCGAGATCGAGGCGCACCTGCCTGAGTTGGCCTAGCCGAAAACCCTCTCCCCACGCAAGTCGGGTGTTCCCGACTTGCGCTATTGAAGTGGATCTCGGCAACAGCCGAGATCCATCGGAGAGGGTGACCTGCGAAGCAGGTCGGGAGAGGGGCGGGCTTCGCTCGATCACTTCCCCTCTCCCGGCTCACTCCGTTCGCCACCCTCTCCCGCTCCGGGGAGAGGGAGAAAGAGAAAGTCATGACCGAACTGTCCTTCATCCACCGCTTTGAGCCTGCCACGGATCCGAAGCGTCCGCCGCTTCTGCTGCTCCACGGCACCGGCGGCGACGAGAACGATCTCTTGGGTCTCGGCCGCACCATCTCCCCCGGCTCTGCCCTGCTCTCCCCGCGCGGCAAGATCCTGGAGAACGGCATGCCGCGCTTCTTCCGCCGTCTGGCCGAGGGCGTGTTCGACGAGGAGGACGTGAAGTTCCGCGCGAACGAGCTTGCCGACTTCGTCGCCGAGGCGCGCAAGGCCTACGGGCTCGAGGCGCCTGTCGCGGTCGGCTTCTCCAACGGTGCCAACATCGCCGCCGCGATGCTGATGCTGCGTCCCGAGGCGCTGTCCGGCGCCGCGCTGCTCCGGGCGATGGTGCCCCTGTCGAACGCGCCGCGGGCGGATCTCACGGGCAAGCGGGTGCTGATGACTTCGGGTGCAATGGACCCGATCATCCCGTCCGACAACGCGAAGCGTCTCGCAGCATCGCTGTCGGCCGCCGGTGCCGAGGTCCAGCACGAGACGCTCCCGACAGGCCACAACCTGTCGCAGACGGATCTGCAGCTTCTCGTAAAATGGTTTGAGCAGTCTCGCAAATAAGCGGCTTCAACTAACACAAACCTCATCCTGAGGAGGCCGCAGAGCGGCCGTCTCGAAGGAGGTTCCAGTGCGCTCTGGATCCTCCTTCGAGACGCAGACTTTGTCTGCTCCTCAGGATGAGGGCAAAGTTTGCGACAGCTCGGGTTTAAAAACACCCGTCTCGAAAAACCGCTCCATCGCCTCTTCCGCCGGCTTGATGTCGATGCCGCGCGCGCCAAGCCACGCATCATCGAAATGCGTGCTGCGGTAGCGCTCGCCGGAATCGCAGAGCAGCGTCACGACGGAGCCCTGCTCGCCGTTCTTCACCATCTCGCCGACGATCTGGGCGACGGCCCAGAGATTGGTGCCCGTGGAGCCGCCACAGGAGCGCCCGATGCGCCGGGAGAGAACCCTTGCGGCGGCGATGCTCGCCGCGTCCGGCACCGCATAGGCACGATCGATCAGCTCCGGCACGAAGGACGGCTCGCAGCGGGGGCGGCCGATCCCCTCGACCACCGAAGGCGGCCCTGAGACGCTGCAGACGCTCCGGTCCGCCAGATAACGGTGGAAGATCGAGGCCTCCGGGTCGGCGAGGCACAGCCGCGTCGGCAGGCGGCGATAGCGGATATAGCGGCCGAGGGTCGCCGAAGTGCCGCCGGTCCCCGCCCCCACCACGATCCAGCTCGGCACCGGATGCTCCTCGCGGGTCATCTGGCTGAAGATGGATTCGGCGATGTTGTTGTTGCCGCGCCAGTCGGTCGCCCTCTCGGCATAGGTGAACTGGTCCATGTAATGGCCACCCAACTCATCGGCGAGCCGAGCGCTCTCGGCATACATCTCGGCCGGACTGTCCACGAAATGATTCTCGCCGCCATAGAAGGCGATCTGCGCGATCTTCTCGGCGGAGGTCGAGCGCGGCATCACGGCGATGAAGCGCAAGCCCAGCATCCGGGCGAAATAGGCCTCCGACACGGCCGTCGAGCCGCTCGAGGCCTCGACGATGGTGGTCTCCGATCCGATCCAGCCGTTGCAGAGCCCATAGAGAAAGAGCGACCGCGCCAGCCGGTGCTTGAGGCTGCCCGAGGGATGGGTCGATTCATCCTTGAGGTAGAGCTCGACGCCGGGCGCCGCCGGGAGCGGCACCCGCAGAAGATGCGTATCCGAGGAACGGTTGAAATCCGCCTCGATGGTCTGGATGGCGGCGGCAACCCAGGAGCGATCGCATGGGATGGTCATGGCGGGCCTCGATCAGGCATCTGAACGCTAGTCATAGAGACGCTTTCAGGCCGAGAAATATTCGGAGCAACGCCTTATCGGGGTAGGCCGCGCAACGCAATGGCGTGCCGGGCTGTCTATCGTCCGTGCGAAAAGGGCCGATCTTACGGCTGTGCGGCAACCGTGGCGGCCATGCCGGGTGCGATCTCGGACACCGCCATCGGGTAGTGCAGGCCGTCGGCGATGAGCTGCGCCAGGCAATCGTAGCCGCGATCGCCCATATGGAACCCGTCGCTCGACAGCATGGAGCCCAGGATGTCCGCCGAGCGCTCGCTCCAGGCTTTCATCAGCTTGTAGCGAGAGAACACCGGCACCTGCTCCGTAGCGGCGGTCGCGCCGACGAGGCTTACGAACCGCTCGTAGCGGCCCAAATCCTTGATTGCCGGATAATATTGCTGGTCGACGAGAATGACCTCGACGCCGAGCGCCTGCGCCGCATCGATGCCCTGCCGCAGAAGGGTCGAGAAACCGGCTTCGTCGCCGCCCTTCACCGCATCGTTCGTGCCGACCTGCCAGATGACGAGGTCCGGCTTCTTGGCCTTCAGGGCCGCTTCGAGGCGCCCGATGGTCTCGATGATCGTCTCGCCGCCCTTGCCCGCATTCTCGACTGTGACGGGCCCTTTCCACGCCTGGATGAGGTTGGCCTGGAGCTGGGCCGGATAGGAAAAGGCCGGGGAAGACGCGCCGATCCCTTCCGTCGAAGAGGAACCGATGGCGAGAATCCGCACCGGTTCATGGCGCCGGAGCTTGGACGCGATGGCCTCCAGCTTCACGGGAGACGAGAAGATCGGCTTGGACCCGTGGCAGACGGCGTCCTGCGCGTTCGCAGACCCGCCAATGCCCACGAGGAAAATGGATGCTATTGCGGCAGTTGCCCGGACGATACCGACACGAGGCCAGATTTTCCGACTCGCTCCGATCGGGGAGCGGTCGAGCCTTTCTTTTTCCATTCGAGATATCGCGCCAGCAGGAGGAGTCCGAGGATACCGAACACCGTGAATACCATACCGACGATATGCGGACTAGCGGAGGACTTCACCGCGGCGAGCGTCATTGTGACCTCCCCGAGCGCGCTCAGGATGGATCCGGCGGCAAAGACCGGCAGGGAATAGCGCCCCAGGCGCATCATCTCGGCGCCGAGGGTGGTCCCCTGCAGGACATGCCCCAGGCGGATCTGCGTCACCACATAGGCGAGTGCCAGGAAGTGGATCAGGCGGCCGAGGCCGAGATCGCTCTTCACGAGGTCGACATTATTGAAGGCGCCCCAGAGCAGGTTCGGCGCCAGGCCGAACCCGTTCATCATCGTGACGAAGGAAGCGAACAGAAGGGCCAAGGAACCGATGAAGGCCGGGCGCCAGTAAGGGACGCTCTTCATCTGCGAGAACAATGCGCCGGTAAAAATGCCGAGCGTGAACAGAAGCTGCCAGGCGAAGGGGTTGAAGAACCACCGTCCCGGCTCGGGCCAGCTTGGCAGGGCCAGCACATCGGCTCGGGCGAGCAGATAAACCGCTACGGAGACCACAGCCGCCAGTGCCACATGAATGCGCAGCAGGATCAAGGCCAGGGGCGCCCAGAGCATGAGAGCGATGTAGAGGGGCAGGATGTTGAAATAGCCGAGCTGATGCCCGAGCAGAAGAACGCCCGTCACGCCGCGTGCCGTATCCTCGAACACCGCGCTGCGGCCATGGGCCTCGATCATCATGATGTCGTCGCTGAGCACGTAGCCCACGGAGAACAGCGCCACGGCCGCGCCGGTCATGATCAGGTGCATGCGATAGAGTTCGAGCGAACGCCGGAAGCACCGCCTGATGATATCGAGGATGCCGCGCTGATGCAGCTTCGGATAATAGACGAGCGCAACCGAGAGGCCGGAGATGAAGACGAAGGCTTCCGCCGCATCGGAAAAGCCGTAATTGCGCGGCGTCAGATGTTCGAGAATGTTGCCCGGAACGTGATTCACGAAAATGATGACGAGGACCAGCCCTCGCCAAAAATCGATCACGGTGTTGCGGCCTTCCGAGGCGTGCATTCCCAACCCTCGCAGTTTTTTGGATGACGGCAGAACGCCTGAAAGCGGCGGCAGATCCGAGAATCGTCATCAACTCTTCGAGACGGATTCGGCGCTTAAGCTCGGTATTTCAGATCGGCCAAGCTGAGGCAAGCGTGACAGAGCAGCGCGTGCCCGAATGGGCACACGCTGCGGTCATGTCGGTCGACGAGAATTCCGGAGGTGTTAAGGCGGCGTAATTCGCCGTTCTTCAATCAGTTACAACGGAATGTTGTCGTGCTTCTTCCACGGACGCTCGGTTTCCTTGTGCCGCAGCATCGCGAGTGCCCGCGCGATCCGCCGGCGTGTCGAATGCGGCATGATCACTTCATCGATATATCCGCGCTCGGCCGCCACGAAGGGCGACATGAAGCGGTCCTCGTATTCCTTTGTGCGCGCAGCGATTTTCTCCGCATC
This sequence comes from Microvirga zambiensis WSM3693, assembly GCF_016735695.1. Classification (GTDB taxonomy): domain Bacteria; phylum Pseudomonadota; class Alphaproteobacteria; order Rhizobiales; family Beijerinckiaceae; genus Microvirga; species Microvirga zambiensis. Next base: position 54,517 of record NZ_JAERQD010000007.1, read on the forward strand.
GCCGATATCTTGCCGGAAGATGATCTCCACCGCGCCCTTGGCGCCCATCACCGCGATCTGCGCGGTCGGCCACGCATAATTGATGTCGCCGCCGATATGCTTTGACGCCATCACGTCATAGGCGCCGCCGAAGGCCTTTCGCGTGATCACCGTCACGAGAGGTACGGTCGCTTCCGAATAGGCGAAGAGCAGCTTGGCGCCGTGCTTGATCAGACCGCCATATTCCTGCGCCGTGCCCGGCAGGAAGCCCGGTACATCCTCGAAGGTGACGATCGGGATGTTGAAGGCATCGCAGAAGCGCACGAAGCGCGCCGCCTTGCGCGAGGCATCCGAGTCGAGCACGCCGGCGAGCACCATCGGCTGGTTGGCGACGAAGCCCACCGTGTGGCCCTCGATGCGTCCGAAGCCGGTGATGATGTTCCTGGCGTAAGCTTCCTGGATCTCGAAGAAATCGCCCTCGTCCACGACCTTCAGAATCAGCTCCTTCATGTCGTAGGGCTTGTTCGGATTGTCCGGAATCAAGGTGTCGAGGCTGTCGTCGGTGCGGTTGGGATCGTCGAAGCTCGGGATCTCCGGCACGCCGTCCATGTTGTTCGCCGGCAGGAAGTCGATCAGGCGGCGCACCTGCAGCAGCGCCTCGACATCGTTGTCATAGGCGCCATCGGCCACCGAGGATTTGCTGGTGTGGACCTTCGCCCCGCCGAGCTCCTCCGAAGTCACCGTCTCGTTGGTGACGGTCTTCACCACCTCGGGCCCGGTGACGAACATGTAGGAGCGGTCGCGCACCATGAAGATGAAATCGGTCATGGCCGGCGAATAGACGTCGCCACCGGCGCAGGGCCCCATGATCACCGAGATCTGCGGGATGACGCCGGAGGCGATGACATTCCGCTTGAACACCTCGCCGTAACCGCCGAGCGCCGCGACGCCTTCCTGGATACGCGCGCCGCCGGCATCGAACAGGCCGACGATGGGCGCGCGCATCTTGAGCGCCATGTCCTGGATCTTGATGATCTTCTGGGCGTGCGCCTCGGACAGCGAACCGCCGAAGACGGTGAAGTCCTTGGCGAAGACGAAGACCGTGCGGCCGTTGACCGTGCCCCAGCCCGTGACGACGCCGTCGCCCGGGATCTTGACCTTCTCCATGCCGAAATCGCTCGAGCGGTGCTCGACGAACATGTCGAACTCCTCGAAGGAGCCCTTGTCGAGCAGGAGTTCGATGCGCTCGCGAGCCGTCAGCTTGCCGCGGCCGTGCTGCGCCTCGATGCGCTTTTCGCCGCCGCCGAGGCGGGCCTGGGCGCGCCGCTCTTCGAGCCGTTCGAGGATATCTTTCATGGCAGGTCCCTGTTCCGGGGGAATGATCCTCCGCTTAGCACAGCCGTGCGAACCCCAAAATCCCACTATGGACGTGTGCTCCACAGCACTTCACAGGTCGGTCTAAGAAGGATATCAGATAAACGTTATCACGTTTATGATGGGGCTGACCATGAACAAGACCACTTCCCTCGCGGCCGCCGCCGCCCTCCTGTCGCTCGCAACCGCCGGCTGCGCCAGCCGCTCGGAGGACGTCGCCGCATCCTATGTGTCGCCGACGATGTATGGCAGCTATAGCTGCCGTGAGCTGAGCGCCGAGGCGCAGCGCGTCAGCGCGGCTGCCGCCGTGGCCTCGGGCGCACAGGATTCGCAGGCTACGAAAGATGCGGTCGCGACGACGGCCGCCGTCGTCATCTTCTGGCCGGCCGCCTTCTTCGTCAGCGGCAACAATGCCCAGACCGCCGAACTCGCCCGTCTCAAGGGGCAGATGCAGGCCATCGAGGGTGCGTCCGTCCAGAAGAAGTGCGGAATCAATTTCCAGCGCGCCTAAGATCCCAACCGACAGCATTCAAGGCCGTCGCTCCTCCCGGGTCGGCGGCTTTTTTATTCGGTGGCCAAGCGAAAAACCCGGGCGGCGGCTTTGAACTCGGCCTCACGACGGCGGCGGCGCTCCATGGCCTCGTAATCCTCGCCCCAGACGCTCTCCTGATAGAGCTCGTCCACATGGGCGGCGGCCCAGGCCGCGTCGGCATCCATCTGCTGCGCGGCATGGGCGAGCGAGATCAGCACAGAACCGGACAGGGTGGTCATCACGTGGAGGGCGGCAAGGGCAAAGGGTGATTCGATCTGCTCGATGGCCCGGCGAATGGCCGCAACGGACTCCTCGGGCTGCGTCACATGCATCACCCCCTCGCCCAGGGAAAAGCGGGCGCCATGCACCTCTTTCGCCCAGTCGAGCACGGGGCTCCAGGCAGCATCCTGGGAGTGCGCGAGGCGCTCGGGCTCGGCGGCCCGATAATAAACCAGATCGGATCCGGCATAGCGGACGAGATCGTCGACCACCTCGGCCTGCCGCGGCGCAACGCCGTCGATGGCGGAATTGACGATGCGGGTTACCGGCATGGTCGAGGGATCGATCTCGCCGCCCTGCCCCCGCCATTCCTCGGCCAGCGCCTCGGCAAGACCTCGCGAAGGCACCGCCAGGTCCTGCTTGCTCGGGGTCTTCGCCGTTCGTCCATCCAGGGCGAGGAAGAACTTGCCGTCCCGCTCCTTTACGCCCGCATCCTTATAGAAGCGCTTCGGCAGGGTTGGCTTCATGCCGGCCTGGGCGGCCCGCATCGGATTGGGTTCTTCTTCGGATGGGAACCAGTCGCGTGGATCTGTCATGGTCGGAAAATAGGGTTTCAGGCCGGGATCTGCGAGGGCAAAATCTGAATGGACCGGTCGAGGAAATCGTCCAGGACGGTCGCGAGTTCCGCGTAGGAATGGACGATGGCGCCTGCTCCCGCCTCGTTAAGCGCGCCTACCGGCTGGAAGCCCCAGGACACGCCGACGGACATGACCCCAGCGGCGCGGGCCATAGCCATGTCGAAACTCGAATCGCCGATCATCACCGTCTCATGCGGAGCGACTCCGGTTGCCCGCATCGCCTGGAGGATCATGCCGGGATGCGGCTTGGACGGCGCATCGTCGGCAGTCTGGATCGACGCGAAGACGCCATGCCATCCGAAGCTGTCGAGAATGCGCGCCACGCCCCGTTGCGAGTTGCCGGTGGCGATGCCGAGCGCCACCTCACGCCGATCCCGCAGCGCCGCGATGCATTCGCCCGCACCAGGAAACAGCGGCTCGGCATGAGCCGGGTCCCGCCGCAAGACGGCGGACACCTCTCTGTAGGTGGCGACCAGATCGGCAATCGGCGCTTTCGGCCCCGCCAGAGCCGTAAAGGCCTCGGCGAGCGACAGTCCGACGATGGACAGCGCCCGCTCGCGGCTTGGGGGCTCCAGTCCATGGGCGGCGAAGGTCGCCTGCTGGGCCGCGACGATGATGTTCTGGCTGTCGACGAGCGTTCCGTCGACATCGAAAAGAACGAGCTTCAAGGATCTTTCCCGGTTAGGCGGCTGTTAGCTCTTCGGTTTGTCGGCGTGGCAGAATTGCGGAGCGTTCATGCTCCAGTTGCCGCACTTGTCGCAGGCCGTGGCCAGAAGGCCCAGACAGACGACGACGGCGACACGAGTGATGCGTTGCATGATGGAAGCCCCCTTGTTGCGCGCACCATAGGCAAGTTTCCCGTCATCGGCCAGAACCTGCGACCGGAAACCGCCCGCCCCTCGCGGTTTTTTCGGGGCATGGGTCTATCTTCGCAACGGATGCTGCGGATAGGATCTTACTGCCGTATAGGATGGGCCAGAACAATAGATGAGAACGACTGAGCCCTTGGATCCGGATGTCCTGCTGCACAGGATAGCCGAATTGGAGCGGGAAAACTTTCGGCTCCGGGAGCGAGCCGGCGACGGCGTTTCAGCCCTGCCCTCAGACCCGGCGATAGAAGGCTCCAACGACAACGAGTGGCCGCGCCGCGTAGGCGAGGAGAAGCTCCGGCAGATCGCGGATCATCTGCCCGCCCTCGTCGCCTATGTGGACGCGGATCAGCGCTACCGGTTCAACAACCGCGCCTACGAGACCTGGATCGGGCAGAGTCCGGAAAGCCTGTACGGACGTACCCTGTGGGAGGCTGTCGGCATCCCGGCCTATGAACGGACGAGGCCCTATATCGAAGCTGCTCTCTCGGGCGAGAGGACAGGTCATGAATGGTGGGCCCCGTTCCGGTCGGGCATGCGGTATGTGAAATCCGACTACATTCCGGATCGCAGCGAAGATGGGACCGTCATCGGCTTCTACGTGCTTGCTGCGGATCTTTCCGAATCCAAGCTGTCTCAGGCTGCTCTTGCCAAGAGCGAAACCCGGCTGCGCCTTGCCATCGACGCCGGGCGCATGGCCGTCTGGGAGGTGGAGACCGCGACCGAGCGGGTGACGGTGTCGCCGGAGCTGAACCGGCTGCTGGGACTTCCACCGGATGCGGCTCCGTCCATGGACGAAATCCGGGCGCGCTATTATCCGGGCGAGCGGGAGCGCATCCGCGCCGTTGTCATGGAGGCCCTTGCCCGCGGCGAGAGCCACATCGAATCCGAACTGCGGATCCTCTGGCGCGACGGGTCCATCCATTGGCTCCTGCTTCGCGCCGAACTCCAGGACATCACGGACGGAATTCCCGCCCGAACCCTCGGTGTCGCGCTCGACATCACGGAGATGAAGAAGGCGGAGGAGCACCAGCAGCTCCTCATCAACGAGCTCAACCACCGTGTGAAGAATACGCTGGCGACTGTGCAATCCATTGCTTCCCAAAGCCTGCGCAACGCGGGGTCCACGGTCGAGGCTCGCGAAGCGATGGAGGGGCGGCTGTTCGCGCTCTCGCGGGCGCATGACGTGCTGACCCGGGAGAACTGGGGCGGAGCTTTCCTGCACGAGGTCATTCAGGAAGCCATCGCACCGTTTCAGAGCGATGGCGGCGAGCGCTTCGATGTCGGGGGCCCCGAGATACGTCTGCCGCCGCGTGTCGCCCTGGCCATCGCCATGGCACTGCAGGAGCTCGGGACGAACGCGGTCAAATACGGTGCTCTGCGCAACGAACCCGGTCGCGTCGCAATCACCTGGTCGGTGACGCCGCAAGCCGGCAGCACGCGGCTGCGAATGGTCTGGGAGGAGAAGGCCGGCCCGCCCGTGGTGGAGCCGAGCCGGAGAGGTTTCGGCACACGGCTGATCGAGCGCAGCCTCGCTCAGGAGCTCGACGGCGTCGTCTCCATCCTTTTCGCACCCGGCGGGGTGGTCTGCACGATCGATGCCCCCGTCTCCCCTCGGATGAATCCGAGGGGAGACGGGGTGGCGTCTGACCAGCGAGCCGGGCCTTAAGCGGCAAGCCTGTCCTGCTGCCGCGCGACGATGTCTCGAACCTCGTCGCCCTCGATGGTCTCGTGATCGAGAAGCGCCTCGGTCAGAGCGTCGAGCGCGTCGCGGTTGTCCTCGATGCAGGCCTTCGCGGCCGCGTACATCTCGTCGATGATGCGGCGTATCTCCTGCTCGACCTCGCGCGGCAGGCTGTCGCCCGAATGCGCGACCCGGACCATGCCGATGGCCGGGCTCATGCCCCACTCGGTCACCATCTTGGTGACGATGTTGGTGGCGTGGGCGATGTCGCTCGCGGCCCCCGTCGTCACTTTCTTAGGCCCGAACACGACCTCCTCGGCGGCACGGCCGCCCATGGCGACGATCAGATCGGCCTCGAGCTTTTCCACCGGGATGCAGAACCGGTCGTGCTCCGGCAGCCGCATGACGAGGCCGAGCGCCTGGCCGTGCGGGATGATGGTGGCGCTGTGCACCTTGTCGGAAGCCGGCAGGAGGCAGGCGCAGAGGGCATGACCCGCCTCATGGACGGCGACCAGCCGACGCTCGTCGTCAGAGATGACGAGCGAACGCCGCTCGAGACCCATGATGATCTTGTTGCGGGCCGCCTCCAGATGATCGCGGCCGACCTCCCCGACGCCCTCGCGCGCCGCGAAGATCGCAGCTTCATTGAGGAGGTTGCCCAGATCGGCGCCGGAGAACCCCGGCGTTCCCTTGGCGATGGAGGCAAGGCTGACGCCTTCGGCCAGCTTCACGTTGCGGGCATGTACGTTGAGGATCGCCTCGCGGCCGCTGATATCGGGGAGACCGATATGGACCTGACGGTCGAAGCGGCCGGGACGCAGAAGAGCGGGGTCCAGCACATCGACGCGGTTCGTGGCGCCGATGACGATCACGCCGGCGGTGGTGTTGAAGCCGTCCATCTCGACCAGAAGCTGGTTCAGCGTCGCCTCGAATTCGCGATCGGCCGCCGAGCCTCCGCCGCCGCGCTTGCGGCCGATGGCATCGATCTCGTCGATGAAGATCAGGCAGGGAGCCTTCTTCCGGGCCTGCTCGAAGAGCTTCGAGACACGGCCCTTGGCGATGCCGATCAGGGGTGCGGAGAAGTCGCTGCCCGAGACCGCCATGAACGAGACACCGGCCTCGCCGGCGAGCGCCTTGGCGATCAGGGTCTTGCCGGTTCCGGGCGGCCCGACCATCAGCAGTCCGCGCGGAATGCGGGCGCCGACCCGCGTGAAGGCGTCGGCATCCTTGAGGAAGGCGATCACCTCCTGCAATTCTCCCTTGGCCTCCTCCTGACCGGCGACATCGTCGAAGCGGTTCGGGATGCTGCGCACCACGCGCGGCCAGCGGGCGCCCGGCTTGAAATCGGTCTGGATGGCCAGCATCGCCAACACGGCGACCACCAGGATCAGCGGCCCCAGGATCCCGGCAATATGAGCGGCGTCGAAGCCGGGCTTCTTGAAGTCCACCTCGGCACCAGCGGCAGTGATCCGCTCGATGTAATCGGCGCTCACCAGCCCGTTCGGCATCCGGACGAAGACTTCCCTGTCGCCCATCGAGACGGAAAGGCCGCCGCTTTCGATCAGGACCTTCTGGACCTTCTTGTCGGAAAGCTCGCGCGTGAAGTCCGAATAGGAAATCTCGCTGACGGGCTCGGCCAGCAGGCGAGGCCCCATGAACACGGCTGCTGCGACGAGCAAGGCGAGGATCGCGGACGAAATTGCCACGCTTTTCTTGGTCAGGTGCCTTCTTGCTTTTTCGAGAACGTTGGTCACAGGCGGCGCCCCCATAGCGCGGTTCGGAGTTTTTTGGAGGAGCCGCTGTTTAGTCTATTTTGACGCAGTCCGCAGTACGGCGAATGGGCACACCCACCGAATGGATAGGTGCGGATGCCTAGAGTTGCCGCGCTTTTGAAGGCGAACCGGATCCACCTCGCCGAAAAGCGCTCTAGTTGAGCAGATCGCGATATTCTTTGTGGCGCTTGATCCAGGCCCATGCATAGCCGCAGAGCGGCGTGATCTTGAGACCCTCGGAGCGCGCGATCTCCGCAACGCCCTTCATCAATTCGCCGGCAGCCCCGGTGCCGCGCAGCGGGATCGCCGCCTCCACATGCCGGATCACGAGATCGGATCCGCGCCTCTCGTAATTGGCGAAGGCGATATGCCCGTTTCTCTCCAGCTCGAACCGACGATGGGCGGCGTTGTCGCGGACGGTATCGTTCATGCCTCAACTCGCTGACGGAACCTGTCGAAGACCAACGTGGTGTCGCAACCTGCGTTCCGCCATAGTCAAGCTTCGCTCAGCTAAAGAGCAGCCATCCGCCGCTCCAACCCCGCCTTCACCGCAGGCCACTCGTCACGGACGATGCTGTAGGTCGCCGTGTCGCGGATATGCCCGTCGGGCATGATCATATGATGCCGCAGGATGCCGTCGAGCTTGGCGCCGAGGCGCTCGATGGCGGCACGGGACTGGTCGTTGCCGGCATGGGTCCGGATCTCGACGGAAATGCAGCCCAGCGTCTCGAAGGCATGCCGCAGCATGAGGAACTTGGCGTGGGTGTTGACGAAGGTCCGCTGCCAGGACCTGGCGATCCAGGTGGTCCCGATCTCGACCCGGTGATTGGCGGCATCGATGTTCATGAACCGGGTCGAGCCGACGACTTGGTTGCCCTCATTCACCACAGTTGCGAAGGGAAGCGCGAGACCGGCCGCCTGGAGCTTGAGGGCCGACTCGACATAGGCTTCGAAACCTTCCGGCCGGGGCACGGTGGTCGTCTTTTTCACCCAAAGCTCGCCATCGCTCGCCGCCTTCGCGAGCGCCGGGACCTCGGCGAGGCTCAAGGGCCTCAACGTCAGAAGGTCCGTCGAGAGGGTCACGGGCTCGATGTGCAGCATGATGGGAGTGCCTTTTCCGATCTGCCGCTTTGTCCCCTATTCTCGCTCTATCCGCAACGGCCATGGACTGCCCTCAGGAGGCCTTGAGCCTCCTGATGTGGATATCCGCGATAGGCCTGACCCTCAGCTCAGAAGATAGACGAGGCCGGGCAGGCTGACCGCCAGGACCGCGAGCGTCCAGGCTCCCACCGCCGATTCCCAGGCGACGTTGCCCGTGGCGTTCCGCAATCGTTGTGCGCAGGTGCCGGCATCCATCGTCCGGCCGCTCAGGCACGAGCAGAGCGCGTAATGCGCCTGGCCATCGGACAGCGCGAAGTAGCGCATGGCATCGCCGAGCCGGTCGCTCGCCAAGCCGTCCGCACGCAGGATCGGATCGTCATAGGCAACGGTCAGCGGGGAATTGTCTTCGCGGACCAGAGCCCTTTCGGCCGGGGGCTTGTATTCGATCTCCCCGAGGGAATTCAGGCGGCGCTTCGGATCGGCTTCGAGCAGGTCGATCCAGCGCTGGAGGCGTTCCTCGCGGGACAGAGGTCTCGGCTGAACGTCGGCGACACTGCGGAGCTGATCAAGATGCTTGTGTTCCATCGATCTCCTCCTTGCTCTGTGAGCACCACGATGCTGCGCGTGATGCGCGGCGAAAGTGCGACAGGAAGATTGGGCGATGGAGGTAGCCGAAACTAGTCTTCCGGCGCCTCGACGATGGGATCGTAGCGGCTCGTATCGAGCCCGAGCAGGTTGAAGCTCTGCTGCATGTGCGGCGGCAGCGGCGCGGTGACGTCGATGGGCTTGCCGGTGCGCGGATGGGCGATGACGATGCGGCGTGCGAGCAGATGCAGCTTGTTCTGGATGCCCCCCGGCAGCTCCCAGTTCTCGATGTCGAAATATTTCGGATCGCCGACGATGGGATGGCCGATATGCGCAGCATGGGCACGCAGCTGATGGGTGCGGCCGGTCACAGGCTTCAGCGACAGCCAGGCGAGCTTTTGGGCCGCCGTGTCGACCACCGCGTAATAGGTCAGCGCGTGGCTTGCGCCCTCGTCGCCGTGGCGGGCGACGCGCATGCGGGAATCGCCCTCGTCGCCTTCCTTGGCGAGATAGGTCGATACCCTGCCCTGCCGCACGCGCGGCACGCCGGCAACCAGCGCCCAGTAGATCTTGCGCGTGGTGCGCGCGCGGAACGACTTCGCCATGGTCGAGGCGGCGAAGCGCGTCTTGGCGATGACGAGGCAGCCGGCCGTGTCCTTGTCGAGACGATGCACGAGACGCGGCTTCTGCCCGTCGTCTGCCGTCAGCGCCTCGAGCAAGCCGTCCACGTGCCGCTTGGTGCCAGAGCCGCCTTGCACTGCAAGCCCCATGGGCTTGTTGATGATGAGGACGTCCTTGTCCTCGTAGAGCGTGATCGACTTCAGGAAATCGCGGTCGTCCTGGTCCTTGGCGGCGCTGCGCGAGACCGGACGCGGCTGGTCGAGCTTCAGGGGCGGGATGCGAACCTTCTGGCCTGCCACGAGCCGGTCGTTCGGCTGGGCGCGCTTGCCGTCGATGCGCAGCTCGCCTTTGCGGACGATGCGCTGGATATGGGTGAAGGCCAGCTGCGGAAAGCGGGCGACGAGGAAGCGATCGACGCGCATGTCGGCCTCGTCCGGCTCGACAACGAGGGTCTGCACGCCGGTTGCCAGAACCTCCTGAGCCTCGGCCTTGGCCTGGGCGCGCGTCGGGCGCGGGGGAGCCTCCGCCGCAGACTTAGCTTGGCGCGGCCGCGCCGGCGCCTTGTCGCGCAGGGTAGTGGCTGGTCGTGCCTTGGCAGCCGACTTCAACCCATCCTGCTTAGCCGAGGGAGTCCTGGTCGACGAAGACTTGGCCGACGAGGACTTTGTCGACGTCCCCTTGCGTGCCGGCTTGTCCTCGCGCGAGCGAAACCCCTGCCGGGCACCCGAGCGCCCGCCGCGGGCACCATTCTGTCCTGAACCGCTTTTTCTCATGCGAATGTGGGTATCAGAGCGCCGCGCGGGCGGCAATCGAGGTTTAGGCGCTGATCGCCCTGATCATGCCGAGGCCGGCGACCAGCCCGGCAATGGAGAGAACGACCGAGGCAACCACGTAAGTCGCGGCGATACCCACCTGCCCTCTCTCCCAGATCAGTACCGCGTCGAGGGAGAAGGCCGAGAAGGTGGTGAACCCACCGAGGATTCCGGTCGTCAGGAAAAGCCGCAGCGGCTGGCTCCATCCCTCGCCCGCCTTGAAGGCAAGCCATCCGGCAAGGACGCCCATGATGAAGGAGCCGACGACGTTCACCGTGAGCGTGCCCCACGGAAACGCCGTTCCGCAATAGCGCGCGCAACTGACATTGACGCTATGCCGGAGCGCGCCGCCGATCCCGGCACCGAGGAAGACGAGGAGATAAGATTTCATCGCGTCAGCCCTGCTCGTCCTCGGACCGCCGGTCGCGGCGCAGCCTCTCCCACCAGTCGAGCCGCTTCCGGATCTCGCGCTCGAAGCCGCGGTCCACGGGCTCGTAGAATTCCTGCCGTCCCAGCTTTTCCGGCCAGTAATCCTGGCCTGAAAAGGCGTCGGGCTCGTCGTGATCGTAAGCGTAGCTCTCGCCGTAACCGATCTGTTTCATGAGCTTTGTCGGCGCATTCAGGATCGTCTTCGGCGGCATCAGGGAGCCGTGCTCCTTGGCAACCCGCGTAGCGGCCTTGTAGGCGGTGTAGACCGCGTTCGATTTCGGCGCAGTGGCGAGATAGACGGCGGCCTGGGCGAGGGCCAGCTCGCCTTCGGGCGAGCCGAGGAAGTCGAAGGCGTCCTTGGCCGCATTGGCGATCACGAGGGCCTGGGGATCTGCGAGCCCGATATCCTCGACCGCCATCCGCACCAGCCGGCGGGCGATGAAGAGCCGGTCCTCGCCGGCGTCCAACATGCGGGCCAGATAATAGAGCGCCGCATCGGGATCCGATCCGCGAACGGTCTTATGCAGGGCGGAGATGAGGTTGTAATGCCCTTCCTGTCCCTTGTCGTAGATCGGCGCCCGGCGCTGGATGATCTCCTGCAGCTGCTCGGCATCGAAGATCTCGCCGGGCTTGGCTGAACGCCAGACCTCTTCGGCGAGCGTCAGCACGGCCCGGCCGTCGCCGTCCGCCATCCGCACGAGGGAGGCTCTCGCCTCCTCGTCGAGGGGCAGGCTTTTACCCGAGATCTCCTCCGCCCGGACCAGGATCCTCGCGATGGCGTCTTCGTCGAGCGACTTGAACAGGAGCACGCGGGCGCGGGAGAGAAGCGCCGCGTTCAGCTCGAAGGACGGGTTCTCGGTGGTGGCGCCGACCAGCGTGATGGTGCCGTCTTCCATCACGGGCAGGAAAGCATCGAGCTGGGCACGGTTGAAGCGGTGGATCTCGTCTACGAAGAGGAGCGTGCCCTTGCCGATGGAGCGGCGGTGGCGGGCGGCCTCAAAAACCTTCTTCAGGTCCGCCACGCCGGAGAAGATCGCCGAGATCTGCTCGAAATGAAGATCCGTCTCATGGGCGAGCAACCGCGCCACCGTTGTCTTGCCGGTGCCGGGTGGCCCCCAGAAGATCAGGGAGCCCAAGGTCTTCGAGGCGATGAGGCGGGTCAGGATCCCGTCCGGGCCGACCAGATGGTCCTGACCGACGACCTCGGAGAGATGCTGCGGGCGCATCCTGTCCGCCAGCGGACGGGGCGCGTTCTGGTCGAGGCCGGCGGATGAGAACAGGTCGCTCATGATGGTTCAAGGACTCGGGGACGGGCCGACATCAATACCCGATCTCCCCGCCTCCGTCCCGCCTATCGCCCGAGGACAGTCGTGAAGACGCGCCCGCCCCGGCTGACGGTCACCTCCCAGTAGCCGCCGGTCCGGTTGAGCGCGCGTTCGGCGTCTTTGGTGGAAGCCAGCCGCTCGCCGTTGACGGCGACGACCTGGTCACCCTTCTCGAAGCCGACACTGCCGGCGACGCTGCGGTCTTCGATATCCGCAACCACCACGCCGTCATCCGCGATCTCGATCTGCAGCTCGTCGGCGACGGCCGGCGACATGTTGACGAGGGTCGCCCCGGCAAACGGCGTCCGAGCGCGGCCGCGCACCGGATCCCGGGCCGGATTTTCCGGCGGCGGCATGAGCTTGACTTGGATCGTATTCTGCTTGCCGCCCCGCAGGATCGTCAGCGGAACCTGCCCTTGCGTCCCCTTCAGAGTGAAGCGGTAGCCGAAGGAATCCGGGTTATCGACGGGCTGTCCGTCGACCATCAGGATCGCATCGCCACGCTTGAGACCGGCTTCGGCGGCAGGTCCCTTGTCGTAGATCGCGGTCACGAGGACGCCGGTCGGACGCTCCAGCCCGAGTCCGTTGGCTATGTCGCCGTCCACGGGCTGGAGGCGTGCGCCGAGCCAGGGCCGGACTACGTTCTTGGAGCCGCCCCGAGCCGAGTTCAGCACCACCCGGACCATGCTGGAGGGCACGGCGAAGCCGATGCCGATGCTGCCGCCGGAGCGGGAATAGATTGCAGTGTTGATGCCGACCACGCGGCCGTTCATGTCGATGAGCGCACCACCCGAATTGCCCGGATTGATGGCCGCATCCGTTTGGATGAAGAACTGGTAGTCGGAAATCCCGACCTGGGTTCGGGCCAGCGCGGAAACGATGCCCTGGGTCACGGTCTGGCCGACGCCGAAGGGATTGCCGATGGCGAGCACGAGATCGCCGACCTGAAGCGCCTCCGAGTCGCCGAGTTCGATCGCCTGCAGGTTCGTGGCGTCCTTCAGCTTCAGCACGGCGATATCCGTACGGGAGTCGCGCAGCAGGATCTCTGCCTCGAATTCCCGCCGGTCGGCGAGCGCCACCTTCACCTCGTTCATGTTCTCGATCACGTGGTTGTTCGTGATCACGAGACCCAACGGATCGACGATCACGCCCGAACCGAGGGAGCTCTGCGACCGCCCGCGCGGCACGCCCGGTGCGTTGTCACCGAAGAAGCGGCGAAAGTAGTCCTCGATGGCCGCGTTCTGCCGGCGGTCATTCCGCTTGGCATAGACGTTGACGACAGATCCTGCGGTCTGGCGCACCACGGGCGCGAAGGAGAGCTGGACCTGAGCCTTGCTCTCGGGAACGACGCGCTGGGCGGGCGTCTGGGCGCCGGCCGGGCCGAAGGCCAGCATGGCGGCGAGAAATCCGATCGCGGGGTGGAAGAAGCGCATACCTGTCGAATCCTGTCTTCGAGAGCCGTATGGATAGAACGCGGAAAGCGAAACACCAAGTTCCGGCCGCCTAAAACGAAAAGGGCGGCCCGAGGACCGCCCTTCATGAAATCCGATGACCTAAGAAATTACTCGGCGGCCTCGACGATCTCTTCCTTCATGGTCGGGCCCGAATCCTGGCCGCGCGCATCGACGTCGCGGTCGACGAACTCGATCACGGCCATCGGCGCGTTGTCGCCATAGCGGAAGCCGGCCTTCAGGACGCGGGTGTAGCCGCCATTGCGGTCCTGGTAGCGCTTGCCCAGCACGTCGAAGAGCTTCTTGACCATGGTCTCGTCGCGCAGCTTCGACATGGCGAGGCGGCGGGCATGCAGGTCGCCGCGCTTGCCGAGCGTGATCAGCTTCTCGACAACCGGACGCAGGTCCTTGGCCTTCGGGAGCGTGGTGACGATCTGCTCGTGCTTGATCAGGGCCGCCGCCATATTGGCGAACATGGCCTTGCGGTGTTCGGTCGTGCGGTTGAAGCGACGACCACGGAATCCGTGACGCATTGGCTTTCTCCTAAATCTTCCGGCCGCCGTGCCAAGGGACGGACCGTCTCTCTTGATTTCCGCCGGTTTCCGGCGGGGCTGGACCGAAGCCGCTCTTCAGCAATGAGAAGCGGCCTCGGACAATCTCAGTAATGCTCTTCGAAGCGCTTCGCGAGGTCTTCGATGTTCTCCGGCGGCCAGCCCGGCACGTCCATGCCGAGGTGCAGGCCCATGCCGGCGAGAACTTCCTTGATCTCGTTGAGCGACTTGCGGCCGAAGTTCGGGGTGCGGAGCATTTCCGCCTCGGACTTCTGGATGAGGTCGCCGATATAGACGATGTTGTCGTTCTTCAGGCAGTTCGCCGAACGGACCGACAGCTCGAGCTCGTCCACCTTCTTGAGGAGCGCCGGGTTGAAGGGCAGCTGCGGCGCGGTAGCGGCAGCCTCTTCCTTGCGCGGCTCTTCGAAGTTGACGAAGACCTGGAGCTGGTCCTGCAGGATGCGGGCGGCATAGGCCACGGCATCCTCGGGGGTCACGGCGCCGTTGGTCTCGACCGTCATGATCAGCTTGTCGTAGTCGAGAATCTGGCCCTCGCGGGTGTTCTCGATGCGATAGGAGACCTTCTTCACCGGGCTGTAGAGCGAGTCGACCGGGATGAGGCCGATCGGGGCGTCCTCGGTGCGGTTGCGCTCGGCCGGGACGTAGCCCTTGCCGGTGTCGACCGTGAACTCCATGCGGATCTCGGCGCCCTCGTCGAGGGTGCAGAGCACGAGCTCGGGGTTCAGGATCTGCACGTCGCCGACCGTGTTGATGTCGCCGGCGGTGACGAGGCCGGGGCCGGTCTTGCGGAGCGTCATGCGCTTCGCGCCCTCGCCCTGCATCTTGATGGCGATCGTCTTCACGTTGAGGACGATATCCGTCACGTCCTCGCGGACGCCCGGGATGGAGGAGAACTCGTGCAGCACGCCATCGATATGGATCGCCGTGACAGCGGCGCCCTGGAGCGACGACAGCAGGACCCGGCGCAGAGAGTTGCCGAGCGTCGTGCCGAAGCCACGCTCGAGCGGCTCCGCAACAACCGTCGCGATGCGCTTCGGATCGTCGCCGGGAGAGACCTCGAGCTTGTTCGGCTTAATCAGCTCTTGCCAGTTCTTTTGGATCACAACCACACCTCATGAGGTACGGCTTGAAGGGCGGCTTTTGGCCGGCCCTTTAAACCGGAACGCGCGCGGGCTCATGTCCCACGCGCAGGATAACCTTAGACGCGGCGACGCTTGCGCGGGCGGCAGCCGTTGTGCGGGATCGGCGTCACGTCACGGATCGAGGTGACGGTGAAGCCGGCCGACTGAAGGGCGCGCAGAGCGGACTCGCGGCCGGAGCCGGGACCGGACACCTCGACCTCGAGGGTGCGCATGCCGTGCTCGGCAGCCTTGCGGGCCGCATCTTCAGCGGCGATCTGCGCCGCATAAGGGGTCGACTTACGCGAACCCTTGAAGCCCATGGCGCCAGCCGAGGACCAGGAGATCGTGTTGCCCTGGGCGTCGGTGATGGTGATCATGGTGTTGTTGAACGAGGCGTTCACATGCGCCACGCCGGAAACGATGTTCTTGCGTTCGCGGCGGCGGACGCGGGTTGCTTCTTTAGCCATTCCAAAGATCCTTCAAGCGCGCCCGTCGTTCCAGGCGCTCGGGAGAAAGGGCCACCCGCCAGGGGTGGCCGATAAAACTTATTTCTTCTTGCCGGCGATCGGCTTCGCCTTGCCCTTGCGGGTGCGGGCGTTGGTATGGGTGCGCTGGCCGCGGGTCGGCAGGCTGCGGCGGTGGCGCAGGCCACGGTAGGCGGCGAGATCCATCAGGCGCTTGATGTTCATGGACACTTCGCGGCGCAGATCGCCTTCGACGATGTAGTCGCGGTCGATCGTCTCGCGGATGGCCAGAACCTCGGCGTCGGTCAGCTGATTCACGCGGCGCTCGGCCGGGATGTTGACCTTCTCGATGATCTCCTGGGCCTTCTTGGGCCCAATGCCGTGGATATACTGAAGCGCGATCACAACGCGCTTTGCGGTCGGGATGTTGACGCCTGCTATACGGGCCATCGTCCGTCTCCATGTCAGAAGCAAATGCTTCGGGTTTTGGTTATCGCGCGTCCGGTGGAGGCCGGCCCCTGCGCGGGCTTATGCAAAACAAAACGACCCGAGTGACTTCTTCCGAAGCCGTCCGAGCCGAGTGCCTACTTTGCAAGAGGACGCACATACCCGTGTTTTGGCGATACGTCAACCCCTTTAAGGACGCAACATTATCACCCCAGGGCAAAGCATCTGCTAAACTCAAGCTGAGGCCCGTGCAATGATGAGCATCTTGGGTCTACAGCCAAAACACTGGGTGACCCATGCTTATTGCCACACGAGAGCTGAAGTACCTAACCGAGGGTGGCACCACGATCTCGGTCCCGATATCTTTGTTCGCTCCAGAAAAGAACGACAAGGACTGGAGCTGCCGATACACCATAGGCTGGCCCGATGACACGGAATCCCGTGCGATCTACGGAGTCGACTCCGCACAAGCCCTTTTTCTGGCGCTTCAAGGCATCGGGACGGATCTGTATTTCAGCGACTATCACGAGACGGGTCGGCTATATTTCGAGAGGCCGGGAAGCGGCTATGGCTTCCCTGTTCCCAAAAATGCGAGGGATCTTCTCGTGGGAGAAGACAAGCGTTTCGAAGGCTGAATATCGCGAAGGCTGCCGAGGTGATCGGCGCCTCCCATATCTCTTACCGCCCCAGGATCCCCCGAATCGCCTCGGTCACCTCGTCGATCGGCCTCATGCCATCGGCGGTCTTCAGCGCGCCCTTGCTGTCGTAATAGGCCGAAAGCGGAGCCGTCTGATTCCGGTAGGCCTCGAGCCGGGTCTTGAACACGTCCGGATTGTCATCCTTGCGGACCGGTTCGCCGCGGGCCTCGGTGTCCTTGGCACGTTTGACGATCCGCTCGACCAGCTCGCCCTCGTTCACCTTGAATTCGATGACGGCGTCGAGCTTCAGGCCCTTGTCGGCGAGCATCCTGTCGAAAGCCTCGGCCTGGGCCACGGTGCGGGGAAACCCGTCGAGGATGAAGCCGCCCTTGGCATCCTGCTCCTCGATCCGGTCGGCGATGATCCCGACGACGATGTCGTCGGACACCAGGTCGCCCCGGTCCATGACAGCTTTGGCCTTGAGGCCGACCGGCGTACCGGCCGCCACAGCTGCGCGGAGCATGTCGCCGGTGGAAAGCTGGGGAATTCCCAGCCGCTCGACCAGACGCACGGCCTGAGTGCCTTTTCCGGCTCCCGGCGGCCCCAGCAGGATGATCCTCATCGACGTCCCCCTCACTTCGTCGAGAAATGCCCGCCTTCAGGCGAGATCTTTCAGTCTAGAGCCGGTCCCTTTGCAGGGACCAACTCTCTTTTTTAACTTATCGCATTTTCTAACGGCGAACCGGATCCACTTCGCCTGAAAATGCTTCAGCGTCTGCGCGCGCCTTTGAGCTTCGCCTTCTTGACGAGACCCTCATACTGGTGAGCCAGGAGATGGCCGTGCACCTGCGCGACGGTGTCCATGGTAACAGACACCACGATCAGAAGCGAAGTGCCGCCAAAGTAGAATGGCAAAGCCGCGTAAGACACCAGTAGCTCGGGAATCAGGCAGATGATCACCAGATAGGCGGCGCCCAGCACCGTGATGCGGGTCAGAACCTGATCGATGAAATCGGCCGTGCGCTCGCCGGGACGGATGCCCGGGATGAAGCCGCCCTGCTTTTTCAGGTTGTCGGCAGTCTCCGTCGGGTTGAAGACGATCGCCGTGTAGAAGAAGGCGAAGAACACGATCAGCGCCGCATACATGAACATGTAGGCGGGACGCCCGTGACCGAGATAGGCCGTCAGCATGGAGATGATGCCGGTACCGTCCGTGTTCGTCTGGAAGCTGGCGATGGTGGCCGGCAGCAGCAGGAGCGACGAGGCGAAGATCGGCGGAATCACGCCCGAGGTGTTCAGCTTGAGCGGCAAGAACGAGGTTTGCCCCTCATACATCCGGTTGCCGACCTGGCGTTTCGGATAATTGATGAGCAGACGGCGCTGGGCGCGCTCCATGAACACGACGAAATAGATGATGGCCACGGCCATGACGATGACGCCGAGAATCAGGCCGGTGGAGATCGCGCCCTGGCGGCCGAGTTCGAGAGTTCCGGCGATGGCGTTCGGCAGGTTCGCCACGATACCCGCGAAAATGATCAGGGAGGTGCCGTTGCCGATGCCGCGGGAGGTGATCTGCTCGCCCAGCCACATCAGGAACATGGTGCCACCGGTGAGCGTGATCACGGTCGAGATGAGGAAGAACGGACCTGGCGCCTGCACGATCGTGCCGGAGCTCTGCAATCCGACCGCGATGCCCCAAGACTGGAACACGGCCAGGAGAACCGTGAGATAGCGGGTGTACTGGTTCAGGATCTTGCGGCCCGCCTCCCCTTCCTTCTTGAGCGCCTCGAGAGAGGGCAGGACGGAGGTGAGGAGCTGAATGATGATCGAGGCCGAAATATACGGCATGATGTTCAGGGCGAAGATGGCCATGCGCTCCACGGCGCCGCCCGAGAACATGTTGAAGAGGCCGAGCACGCCGCCGCTGGCGTTCTGGAAGCTCTGCCTGAGAGCTTCCGGATCGATGCCGGGAAGCGGGATGTAGGTGCCGAGACGGTAGACGATGAGCGCGCCCAAGGTGAACCAGATGCGCTTTTTCAGCTCATCGGCCTTCGCGATGGCGCCGAAATTGATGTTTGCCGCAAGTTGCTCGGCTGCTGAGGCCATAGTGGTGTCCCCGAAATACCTGAACCGTGATGGTCATCACGCAAACGGCGGCCACGCGATCAGACGCGGGCCGCCGCCTGGATCCTAGTCAATGTGGGCGCTGGCTCACGCCTGCGCAACGGCACCCAGCAGGGTGACCGAGCCACCAGCCTTCTCGATCGCCTCGACGGCCGACTTGGAGGCGCCGTGGACCTGGAAGGAAAGCTTCGTCTTGAGCTCGCCGACGCCGAGGATCTTCACGCCGTCGCGCGGCTTGGAGACCACGCCCGCAGCCACTAGCGTCTCGACGGTGACGGCAGCGCCCGTGTCGAGCTTGCCGGCCTCGATGGCCTGCTGGATGCGGCCGACATTGACCTCGTTCAGCTCGATCGCGTTCGGCTTGTTGAAGCCGCGCTTCGGCAGACGACGGTGCAGAGGCATCTGACCGCCTTCGAAGCCCTTGATCGCCACGCCGGTACGGGACTTCTGTCCCTTCACGCCGCGACCACCGGTCTTGCCCTTGCCGGAGCCGATACCACGGCCGACGCGCATGCGGTTCTTGGTGGAACCTTCGTTGTCACGAATTTCGTTGAGTTTCATGACGCTCTCCTCACTGCCCGTCGACAACGCGCACGAGGTGCTTGACCTTTTCGATCATGCCGCGAACTGCAGGCGTGTCTTCCAAGGTCGAAGTACGGTGAAGCTTGTTGAGCTTGAGGCCGACCAGCGTCTGGCGCTGCTTGGCTTCGCGGCGGATCGGCGAACCGATCTGCTCAACGGTGACGGTGCTCTTCTCTGAAGCAGCGGGCTTCTTTGCCATTGTCAAAGCCTCCCTTACGCTTCAGCGCCAGCGGCTTCGCCGGCATCCGCATCGCGGCGGCGAGCCTGCAGCGTCGAGACCTTCAGGCCACGGCGAGCGGCGACCGAACGCGGGCTGTCCTCGTTCTTGAGCGCATCGAAGGTCGCGCGGACGAGGTTGTACGGGTTCGACGAGCCGAGCGACTTGGCGACCACGTCCTGCATGCCCACCACTTCGAAGACGGCGCGCATCGGGCCGCCGGCGATGATGCCGGTACCCTGAGGAGCGGCACGCAGCACGACCTTGCCGGCGCCGTGGCGGCCGTTGACGTCGTGATGGAGCGTACGGCCTTCGCGAAGGGCGACGCGGATCATGGAGCGCTTGGCAGCATCCGTAGCCTTACGGATCGCTTCCGGCACTTCACGGGCCTTGCCGTGGCCGAAGCCGACGCGGCCCTTCTGGTCGCCGACGACGACGAGAGCAGCAAAGCCGAAGCGACGGCCGCCCTTCACCACCTTGGCGACGCGGTTGATGTGGACCAGGCGGTCCACGAATTCGCTGTCGCGCTCTTCGCGATCAGCACGTTCTCTAGGTTCTCTAGCCATGAGACCTCTCACTTGCGCGGGCGGCGGGCCCGCTCGCTAAGGGTTTTCGGATTATACCCGCCGTTAGAAATCCAGACCGCTTTCACGGGCAGCGTCGGCCAGAGCCTTGACGCGGCCATGATAGAGGTAGCCCGAGCGGTCGAAGATGACCTGCTTCACGCCGGCAGCAACCGCGCGCTCTGCAACGAGCTTGCCCACTTCCTTCGCCGCATCCATCGTGGCGCCGGTCTTGAGCTTGCCCTTGAGGTCAGCCTCGATCGTCGAAGCCGAGGCGACCGTGTGGCCGCGCACGTCATCGATGACCTGGGCATAGATTTGCTTGGACGAACGGAAGACCGACAAACGCGGACGGCCATTCGCTGCCTTCTTGATCGCACGGCGCACACGAGCCTTGCGGCGATCTTCAGCGCCTTTCTTCTCAGCCATGATACGTCGTCCTTACTTCTTCTTGCCTTCCTTGCGGAAGATGAACTCGTCGGAGTACTTCACGCCCTTGCCCTTATAGGGCTCCGGACCGCGATATTCGCGGATCTCGGCGGCGGTCTGACCGACGACCTGCTTGTCGATGCCGGCAACGACCACCTCGGTCGGCTTCGGCGTCGTAATCGTGACACCGGCCGGGATCGCGTAGTCGATATCGTGGCTGTAGCCCAGCGACAGCTTCAGCACCTTGCCAGCGACGGCGGCCTTGTAGCCGACGCCGTTGATCTCGAGGCGCTTCTCGAAGCCCTTGGACACGCCCTCGACCAGGTTCGCCACCTGAGCGCGGGACATGCCCCACTTCGACCGGGCCGTCTTGGACTCGTCGCGCGGATTGACCGACACGGCGCCGTTCTCAAGAGCAACCGACACTTCTTCGGGAACGACGAACGAAAGCTCGCCCTTCGAACCCTTAACCTTCACCATCTGACCGTCAACGGTAGCCGTCACTCCGGACGGAACCGTAACGGGCTTCTTGCCTACTCGGGACATTTTCGAATCTCCGTGGTTCTGTGCGGGTGCTAAGGCTTAGAAGACCTTGCAGAGCACTTCGCCGCCCACGTTCTTCTCCCGGGCCTCGTGATCGGCCATCACGCCCTGGGGCGTCGAGAGAATGGTGATGCCCAGGCCATCGGCCACGCGCGGCATGGTGTCGACGGAAGCGTACACGCGGCGGCCCGGCTTGGAGACGCGCTCGATGGAGCGGATCACCGGCTGGCCGTCATAGTACTTGAGCTCGATCGAGAACTCGGTGCGGCCGTTGCCGAACTCGGTCTGCGAGAAGTCGCGGATATAGCCTTCGGACTTCAGGACCTCGAGAACGCGAGCGCGAAGCTTCGAGCCGGGGGTGGAAACGGACCCGCGACGGCGCATCTGCGCGTTACGGATACGGGTGAGCATATCGCCCAACGGATCGTTGATCATATGATGCTCTCCCCCTTACCAGCTGGATTTCACGAGGCCCGGGATCAGGCCCTTGTTGCCGAGCTCGCGCAGAGCGATACGCGACATGCCGAGCTTGCGGTAATACGCACGCGGACGGCCCGTGATCTCGCAACGGTTGCGGATGCGGGTCTTGCTCGCGTTGCGCGGCAGCTCAGCCAGCTTGAGGCGCGCCTCGAAGCGCTCCTCCATGGACTTCGACTCGTCGTTGGCGACCGCCAGGAGGCGCTCGCGGCGGCCGGCGAACTTCTTCACCAGCTCACGACGATGCTTGTTCTTCTCAATAGCGCTTTTCTTAGCCATGCTTTTATCTCCAGTGTCCGCGTTTGAGGACGGTTATCCTCACTGCCGGAACGGGAAGTTGAAGTGACGCAGCAGGGCGCGGGCTTCGTCGTCAGTCTTCGCCGTGGTGGTGATGATGACGTCCATGCCCCAGACCTGCTCGACCCGGTCATAGTTGATCTCAGGGAACACCAGGTGCTCCTTGATACCCATTGCGTAGTTGCCGCGGCCGTCGAACGACTTCGGGTTCAGGCCCCGGAAGTCGCGGACGCGGGGAAGCGCAACGGTCACGAGACGGTCAAGGAACTCGTACATGCGAGCCTTGCGCAGCGTAACCTTGGCGCCGATCGGCATGCCCTCGCGAACCTTGAACTGCGAGATAGCCTTGCGGGCCCGCGTGATCACCGGCTTCTGGCCGGCGATGAGCGCGAGATCGCCGGCGGCGACCGTAGCTTTCTTCGAGTCCGCGGTCGACTCGCCAACGCCCATGTTGAGGACGATCTTCTCGATCGTCGGCACTTCCATGGGGTTCTTGTAGCCGAATTCTTCAATGAGCTTCGGACGCACCACTTCCTCGTAGTGCTTCTTCAGCCGCGGCGTGTAGCCGTCCACCTGGGCCTTAGCCATCGATCAGGTCCCCCGAACGCTTGGCGAAACGGACCTTGCGGCCGTCTTCGAGAGTTTTGAAACCAACCCGGGTCGGCTTGCCGTCCTTCGGGTCCGCATAGGCCAGGTTCGACAGGTGGATCGACGCCTCTTTCGAGATGATGCCGCCCTCAGAGTTTGCCGACTGGCGCGTGTGACGCTTCACGAGGTTCACGCCACGCACGAGCGCGCGCTCTTCCTTGGGGAGCATCTGCACGACTTCACCGGTCTTGCCCTTGTCGCGACCGGTCAGGACGACGACCTTATCGCCCTTCTTGATCTTCGCGGCCATTAGAGCACCTCCGGCGCAAGCGAAATGATTTTCATGTGGTTCTTGGCACGCAGTTCACGCGGAACGGGGCCGAAGATACGGGTGCCGACCGGCTCTTTCTGATTGTTGATCAGAACGGCGGCATTACGGTCGAAACGGATGACCGAGCCGTCAGCGCGACGGATGTCCTTCGCGGTGCGCACGACGACCGCCTTCATGACGTCGCCCTTCTTCACGCGGCCGCGCGGAATAGCCTCTTTCACGGATACGACGATGATGTCGCCCACCGAAGCGTACTTACGCTTCGAACCGCCGAGAACCTTGATGCACATCACGCGACGGGCGCCGGAATTATCGGCGACGTCAAGATTCGTCTGCATCTGGATCATGGCTTTGATCCTTTCCTTTGTTTCAGACAGGTTTCCGGGCAAAAGGCACTATTGCCCCCCGGACTACGCCTGACGGGGATCTCATGTCCCCTGCCCTTCAAATGTCGAGAGAGGCGGCCGTATACACGAACCGCCCCCGTTAGACAAGCCCTTACGGCGGCCTTTTCAGGCCTTCGCTTGGTCGACGAGCACCCAGGTCTTGAGTTTGGAGAGCGGCTTGGTCTCTTCAATGAAGACCGTGTCGCCCACCTTGGCTGTGTTGTTCTCGTCGTGAGCGTGGTAGTTCTTCGTCTTACGCACGGTCTTCTTCATGACCGGGTGCGTGAAACGGCGCTCCACCTTCACGACGACCGTCTTGTCCTGCTTATCGCTGACAACGACGCCCTGCAAAACGCGCTTCGGCATCTCGATTTCCTCTTAAGCCTTAGCCGCAGCGGTCTTGTTGCGCTGCAGCGTCTTGACGCGGGCGATGTCCCGACGGACCTCGCGAACGCGCCCGGTGTTCTCGAGCTGGCCGGTCGCGCGCTGAAAGCGGAGGTTGAACTGCTCCTTCTTCAGGTTCAGCAACTCGTCCGACAGCTGGTCCTTCGACATCGCGTTGAGGTCGGAGGCTCTCTGCTTAGACTTCATGATCCCCTCCTTACTCGGCAATGCGCTGAATGAAGCGCGTCTTGATCGGAAGCTTCGCCGCGCCGAGGCGCAGGGCCTCGCGGGCGATATCCTCCGCCACGCCGTCGATCTCGAACATGATACGGCCCGGCTTCACCTTGGCCGCCCAGAATTCGGGAGCGCCCTTGCCCTTACCCATACGCACTTCGGTCGGCTTCGACGACACCGGCACGTCCGGGAAGATGCGGATCCACACCCGGCCCGCGCGCTTCATGGCGCGGGTGATGGCGCGGCGGGCCGCTTCGATCTGGCGAGCGTTGACACGCTCGGGTTCCATCGCCTTCAGGCCGAACTGGCCGAAGTTGAGGTCCGTGCCGCCCTTCGCGGTGCCGGAGATACGGCCCTTGAACTGCTTACGGAACTTGGTTTTCTTCGGTTGCAACATGGCAAACGTCTCCTGACCCCTCGGTTACGCCGCTTGCTCGCGGCGGCCACCGGAGCGGCCTCCTTCGTCATTCATCCGCTTGTCCTGTGCCATCGGGTCGTGCTCAAGGATTTCGCCCTTGAAGATCCAGACCTTGATGCCGCAGGTGCCATAGGTCGTGAAGGCCGTGGACGTACCGTAATCCACATCCGCACGCAGGGTGTGCAGCGGAACGCGGCCCTCGCGGTACCATTCCAGGCGGGCGATTTCAGCGCCACCCAGACGGCCCGAGCAGTTGATACGGATGCCCTCGGCGCCCAGACGCATCGCCGACTGAACGGCGCGCTTCATGGCGCGGCGGAACGCAACGCGGCGCTCGAGCTGCTGGGCGATCGAATCGGCCACCAGCGTCGCATCGACTTCCGGCTTGCGGACTTCGACGATGTTGATCGCCACATCCGCGTCCGTCATCTTCGAGACGAGCTTGCGCAGCTTCTCGATGTCGGCACCCTTCTTGCCGATCACAACGCCCGGACGACCCGAGTGGATGGTGAC
This sequence comes from Microvirga zambiensis WSM3693, assembly GCF_016735695.1. GTDB lineage: Bacteria > Pseudomonadota > Alphaproteobacteria > Rhizobiales > Beijerinckiaceae > Microvirga > Microvirga zambiensis. The sequence continues at coordinate 79,236 of NZ_JAERQD010000007.1, forward strand.
ACGGCACTTCTTGTGCGGACGCTCGATGACGATCTTCGAAACGGCGGCCTGCTTGAGCTGCTTCATGAGAGCTTCGCGGATCGCCATGTCCTCATGCATCAGCTTGGCATACTCGCCTTTGCCGGCGAACCAGCGCGAGTCCCAGGTCCGGTTGATGCCGAGCCGAAGACCGATCGGGTTGATTTTCTGACCCATCTGGTTCTCCTTTATGCCTGTTCGGCAACTTCCCGAACCACGATCGTGAGGTTCGAGAAGGGCTTCATGATACGAGCACCCCGGCCACGAGCCCGGGCGTGGAAGCGCTTCATGACGAGCGCCTTGCCGACATAAGCCTGGCTGACGACGAGATCGTCCACATCGAGGTTGTGGTTGTTCTCGGCGTTGGCAATGGCGCTCTCGAGGCACTTCTTCACGTCGCGAGCGATGCGCTTGCGGGAGAACTCGAGATCGGCGAGAGCCGAAGAAACCTTCTTGCCGCGGATAAGGGCCGCAACAAGATTGAGCTTCTGGGGGCTGACGCGCAGCATGCGAGCGACGGCTTGAGCCTCGGTGTCGCTCAGTGCGCGAGGAGTCGCGGCCTTACCCATCTTACTTCCTCTTCGCCTTCTTGTCCGCCGCGTGGCCGTGGAAGGTGCGGGTCGGCGAGAACTCGCCGAACTTGTGACCCACCATTTCCTCGCTCACGTTGACGGGAATGTGCTTCTGACCGTTGTAGACCCCAAACGTGAGGCCCACAAACTGCGGGAGGATCGTGGAGCGGCGGCTCCAGATCTTGATGACCTCGTTGCGGCCCGAACCACGGGCAGCCTCGGCCTTCTTGAGGAGGTAGCCGTCGACGAACGGACCCTTCCAAAGCGAACGTGCCATGACGTGCCTCTATCCTTACTTCTTCCGAGCGTGACGGCTCGACACGATGAACTTGTCGGTCCGCTTGTTCGAACGGGTTTTCTTGCCTTTGGTCGGAACGCCCCACGGGGAAACCGGGTGACGACCACCGGAGGTGCGGCCCTCACCACCACCGTGCGGGTGGTCGATCGGGTTCATGGCGACGCCGCGGTTATGCGGACGCTTGCCGAGCCAGCGGTTACGACCGGCCTTGCCCACCGAGGTGTTCATGTGGTCCGGGTTCGACACCGCACCGACGCTGGCGAAGCACAGGCCATGGACCATGCGCTGCTCGCCGGAGTTCAGGCGGACCGTCACGTAGCCCTGGTCACGACCCACGATCTGAGCGTAGGTGCCGGCGGAGCGGGCGAGAGCGCCGCCCTTGCCGATCTTCAGCTCGACATTGTGGATGATCGTTCCCACCGGCATGTTGCCGATCGGCATCGCGTTGCCCGGCTTAATGTCGACCTGCTCGCCGGCCGACACCTGATCGCCGACAGCCAGACGCTGCGGAGCCAGGATGTAGGCCTGCTCGCCGTCGGCGTAGCCGATGAGCGCGATGAAGGCGGTGCGGTTCGGATCGTACTCGATCCGCTCCACGGTCGCCACATCGCCCAGGCGGGAGCGACGCTTGAAGTCGACCAGACGGAGGGTGCGCTTGTGCCCGCCGCCACGGAAGCGGACGGTCACGCGACCCAGGTTGTTACGGCCGCCGGAGGAGCTCTTGCCCTCCGTCAGCTTCTTGACCGGCTTGCCCTTGTAGAGCTCGCTGCGGTCGACGATCACCAGCTGGCGCAGGCCGGGGGTGATTGGTTTGAATGTTTTCAAAGCCATCGGATCACTCTCTCAACCGATCAGAGGCCCGTCGTGACGTCGATGGTCTGGCCCTCTGCGAGGGTTACAACCGCCTTCTTCACGTCCGACCGCTGGCCGCGGGTGCCGCGGAACATCTTCACTTTGCCCTTGGTGACGAGCGTGTTGACGCTCTTCACCTTGACATCGAACAGCTTCTCAACCGCTTCCTTGATCTGCGGCTTCGTCGCATCCAGTCGAACCTTGAAGACGACCTTGTTCTGTTCGGACAGGGCCGTGGCCTTCTCGGTGATGACCGGGCTTACGATCACATCGTAATGGCGCGGGTCCAGGCTCATTTGAAGCGCGCCTCCAGCGCATCGACAGCCGACTTCGTGAGAACGAGCTTCTCGCGACGCAGGATGTCATAGACGTTGATGCCCTGCACCGGCAGGACGTCGATGTTCGGGATGTTGCGAGCAGCCCGCTGGAAGTTCGTCTCGATCTCGGCGCCGCCGATGATCAGGGCGTTGCCGAGGCCGAGCTTGCCGAAGCGCTCGACGAGAGCCTTCGTCTTGGGCTCGGACAGCGTCACGTCGTCGATCACGACGAGCGAGGCATCCTTCGCCTTGGACGAGAGCGCGTGCTTCAGGGCGAGAGCGCGAACCTTCTTGGGCAGGTCGTGAGCATGGCTGCGGACCTGCGGGCCGAAGGCACGACCGCCACCCCGGAACTGGGGAGCGCTCGCGGCGCCGTGACGGGCGCTGCCGGTGCCCTTCTGCTTGTAGACCTTCTTCGTCGTCCGGTCGATGTCCGAACGATTCTTGACGGCGTGCGTGCCGGCCTGACGCTTCGCGAGCTGCCAGCGGACGCAACGGGCAAGCAGATCGGCGCGCGGCTCGAGGCCGAAGATGGCCTCGTTCAGATCGACCGAACCGGCCTTGGCGCCTTCGAGCGTGGTGACATCAAGTTTCATCACGCATTCTCCTCTTGGGCCTGCTCAGCCTGAGCGGCGGGCGCAGCCTCGTTGCCGGTGCGGAACGAGCCGGGAACCGGCACTTCCTTCGGCAGCTTGCGCTTCACCGCGTCGCGGACGAAGATCCAGCCGCCTGCAACGCCGGGAACGGCGCCTTCGACGAGGATCAGACCGCGCTCGACGTCGGTCGACACGACGCGCAGGTTCTGCGTCGTCACGCGCTCGACACCCAGGTGACCCGGCATCTTCTTGTTCTTGAACGTCTTGCCCGGATCCTGGCGGCCGCCGGTCGAACCGATCGAGCGGTGGGAGACCGACACGCCGTGCGTGGCGCGCAGTCCGCCGAAGTTCCAGCGCTTCATGCCGCCGGCGAAGCCCTTACCGGTCGTGATGCCCGTGACATCCACGAACTGACCGGCAATGAAGTGATCAGCGGTGATCTCGGCGCCGACCGGGATGAAATTATCCTCGGAGACGCGGAACTCCGCGAGCTTGCGCTTCGGCTCGACCTGAGCGACGGCGAAACTTCCGCGCTCGGCTTTCGAAACGTTCTTCACCTTGGCCTTGCCGACGCCGACCTGCAGCGCGGTGTAGCCGTTCTTTTCCTTGGTCCGGTGGGCGACAACCTGGCAGCTGTCGACCTTCAGAACCGTGACAGGGACATGTTCACCGGCATCCGTGAAGATGCGGGTCATCCCGACTTTCTGTGCAATGACGCCTGAGCGCATGTGCGTATCCTCTCGGCGTGTCTACCGACAGCTCCAAGCCCAAAGGCTCAGAGCTTGATTTCCACGTCCACACCAGCAGCGAGATCGAGCTTCATCAGAGCGTCAACCGTCTGCGGGGTGGGGTCCACGATATCGAGAACACGCTTGTGAGTGCGCATCTCGAACTGCTCGCGCGACTTCTTGTCGATGTGCGGCGAGCGAAGCACCGTAAAGCGCTCGATGCGCGTCGGCAGCGGGATGGGCCCGCGAACCTGAGCGCCGGTCCGCTTCGCGGTCGACACGATTTCCCGTGTCGAAGCGTCGAGGATCCTGTGATCGAACGCCTTAAGGCGAATACGAATGTTTTGACCGTTCATGGCTTATCCATTCAACGATGGAAGCGGCCGGACCGAAACCCGGCCGCCATCCAAAGATCCTCTCAGAATTAATCGATGACTGCGGCGACGACGCCGGCGCCGACGGTGCGGCCGCCTTCACGGATGGCGAAGCGCAGCTTCTCCTCCATGGCGATCGGCGCGATCAGCTCGACTTCCATCGTGATGTTGTCGCCCGGCATCACCATCTCGGTGCCCTCGGGCAGCTTCACCACGCCAGTCACGTCCGTCGTGCGGAAGTAGAACTGCGGACGGTAGTTGCCGAAGAACGGCGTATGACGGCCGCCCTCTTCCTTCGTCAGGATGTACGCCTCGGCCTTGAACTTCGTGTGCGGCTTGATCGAGCCCGGCTTGCACAGCACCTGGCCGCGCTCCACGTCCTCGCGCTTCGTGCCGCGCAGCAGAACGCCCACGTTGTCGCCCGCCTGGCCCTGGTCGAGCAGCTTGCGGAACATCTCGACGCCCGTCACCGTCGTCTTCTGTGTGTCGCGAAGACCCAAGATCTACACTTCCTCGCCGACCTTCACGATGCCGCGCTCGACGCGACCCGTCACCACCGTGCCGCGGCCCGAGATCGAGAACACGTCCTCGATCGGCATCAGGAACGGCTGGTCAACCGGACGCTCCGGCTGCGGGATGTAGCGGTCGACCTCGGCCATCAGCTCGAGCACGCGCTCGCGGCCGATCTCCGGCGAACGGTCTTCCAGCGCGCACAGGGCCGAGCCCTTCACGATCGGAATGTCGTCGCCGGGGAAATCGTACTTCGACAGAAGCTCGCGCACCTCGAGCTCGACCAGGTCGAGCAGCTCGGCGTCGTCGACCATGTCGACCTTGTTCATGAACACCACCAGCGCCGGAACGCCGACCTGGCGCGCCAGAAGGATGTGCTCGCGCGTCTGCGGCATCGGGCCGTCGGCCGACGACACCACCAGGATCGCGCCGTCCATCTGCGCCGCACCCGTGATCATGTTCTTCACATAATCGGCGTGCCCGGGGCAGTCGACGTGCGCGTAGTGGCGGTTCGTCGTCTCGTACTCGACGTGCGCCGTCGAGATCGTGATGCCGCGCGCCTTCTCTTCCGGCGCCTTGTCGATCTGGTCGTACGCCGTGAACGTCGCCCCGCCAGACTCCGCCAGAACCTTCGTGATCGCCGCCGTCAGAGACGTCTTGCCATGGTCCACGTGACCAATCGTCCCAATGTTGCAGTGCGGCTTATTCCGCTCAAACTTTTCCTTCGCCATCGTGGCACCCGTTCCTTTGATCGTTCAATATTCGCTTAGTGGGTTCAGGCGTATTTCGCCTGAACCTCGGCAGCCACGTTCGACGGCACCTGCTCGTAGTGGTCGAACTGCATCGTGTAGTTGGCCCGGCCCTGGCTCATGGAGCGCAGGGTGTTCACGTAGCCGAACATGTTGGCGAGCGGGACCATCGCATTGATGACCACGGCATTGCCGCGCATGTCCTGACCCTGGATCTGGCCACGACGGGAGTTCAGGTCGCCGATGACCGAACCCGTGTAGTCCTCGGGGGTCACGACTTCGACCTTCATCACCGGCTCGAGCAGAACCGATCCGCCCTTCTGAAGGGCCTCACGGAGAGCGGCGCGCGAAGCGATTTCGAAGGCGAGAGCCGACGAGTCGACTTCGTGGAAGGCACCGTCGATGAGCTCGACCTTGACATCGACCACCGGGAAGCCGGCGACGACGCCAGCGCCCACGACCGACTGCAGGCCCTTTTCAACGCCCGGGATGTATTCCTTCGGAACCGCACCACCGACGATCTTCGAATCGAACGCGAATCCGCCACCCTGCTCGTTCGGCTGAACGACGATCTTCACGCGGGCGAACTGGCCCGTGCCGCCGGTCTGCTTCTTGTGGGTGTAGTCGACTTCGGCCTTCTTCGTGATCGTCTCACGGTAGGCGACCTGCGGAGCGCCGATATTCGCATCGACCTTGTAGGTACGACGGAGAATGTCGACCTTGATGTCGAGGTGAAGCTCGCCCATGCCCTTCAGGATCGTCTGGCCCGACTCCTGGTCGGTGGAGACGCGGAAGGACGGATCCTCGGCAGCCAGCTTCGACAGAGCCAGACCCAGCTTTTCCTGGTCGGCCTTCGACTTCGGCTCGATCGCGATCTCGATGACGGGCTCGGGGAACTCCATCTTCTCGAGGATCACGGCCTTGATCGGGTCGCAGAGCGTGTCGCCGGTGCGGACGTCCTTGAGGCCGGCGAGAGCGACGATGTCGCCCGCATAGGCTTCCTTGATGTCCTCGCGGTTGTTCGCATGCATGAGAAGCATGCGGCCGACGCGCTCCTTCTTGTCGCGGGTCGAGTTCAGGATCGAGGAACCGGCCTCGACCTTGCCCGAGTAAACGCGGCAGAAGGTGATCGTGCCGACGAAGGGATCGTCCATGATCTTGAAGGCGAGCATGGAGAACGCGTCGTCGTCGGTCGGCTTGCGAACGGTCGGCTCCTCGGTCTTGAAGTCGATGCCTTCGACGGCGCCACGGTCAACCGGGGACGGCAGGAAGGCGACGACGGCGTCGAGGAGCGGCTGAACGCCCTTGTTCTTGAAGGCCGAGCCGCAGAGAACCGGATGGAACGCGCGACGCTGGACGGCGGTACGAACCAGGCGACGCAGGGTCTCCTCGTCCGGCTCCTGGCCGTCCAGGTAGGCCACCATGGCATCGTCGTCCATCTCAACCGCAGCCTCGATGAGCTTGCCGCGATACTCGACAGCCTGATCCTTCAGGTCGGTCGGGATCTCTTCCTCGCTGAAGGAAGCGCCCAGAGCCTCGCCGTTCCAGACGATCGCCTTCATCTTGATGAGGTCGATCACGCCCTGGAAGTTGCTCTCAGCGCCGATCGGCAGCTGAAGGCAGACGGGCTTGCCGGCGACGCGGTCGATGATGTCCGCGACGCACTTGAAGAAGTCGGCGCCGGTCTTGTCCATCTTGTTGACGAACACGATACGCGGAACGTCGTACTTGTCGGCCTGGCGCCACACGGTCTCGGTCTGGGGCTCGACGCCCTGGTTGCCGTCGAGAACGCAGACGGCGCCGTCGAGCACGCGCAGCGAACGCTCGACTTCGATGGTGAAGTCGACGTGGCCGGGAGTGTCGATGATGTTCAGGCGCTTGTCGTTCCAGAAGCAGGTGGTGGCAGCGGACGTGATCGTGATGCCACGCTCCTGCTCCTGCTCCATCCAGTCCATGGTGGCGGCACCCTCGTGCACTTCACCGATCTTGTGGGACTTGCCGGTGTAGTAAAGGATGCGCTCGGTCGTGGTGGTCTTGCCGGCATCGATGTGGGCCATGATGCCGAAATTCCGGTAGTCCTCAATCGCGTGCGTGCGGGGCATCGCTCAGCTCCTCAGGCCTTTACCAGCGGTAATGCGAGAACGCACGGTTGGCTTCCGCCATACGGTGGGTGTCTTCGCGCTTCTTGACGGCATTGCCGCGGTTGTTCGATGCATCGAGCAGCTCGGCGGAGAGGCGCTCGACCATGGTCTTGTCGTTGCGGCCGCGGGCGGCCTGGATGATCCAGCGGATCGCGAGAGCCTGACGGCGCTCCGTGCGAACCTCTACCGGGACCTGGTACGTGGCACCGCCGACGCGACGGGAACGCACTTCGATCGCGGGAGCGACGTTGTCGAGGGCCTGCTTGAAGACCTCGAGCGGGTTCGCCTTGGCGCGGCTCTCGATGCTGTCGAACGCACCGTAGACGATGCTCTCGGCAGCGGACTTCTTGCCGTCGTACATGATGGAGTTCATGAACTTGGTGACGACGATATCCCCGAACTTCGGATCCGGGATGATCTCACGCTTTTCGGCGCTGTGGCGGCGGGACATGAGCTGACCTCAATGACAGTTGACGGCTTACTTCGGCCGCTTCGCGCCGTACTTCGAACGACGCTGCTTACGATTCTTCACGCCCTGGGTGTCGAGGACACCGCGGAGGATGTGATAACGGACACCCGGAAGATCCTTCACGCGGCCGCCGCGGATCATGACCACGGAGTGCTCCTGAAGGTTGTGGCCTTCGCCCGGGATGTACCCGATGACTTCGAACCCGTTCGTCAGACGAACCTTGGCGACCTTACGGAGAGCCGAGTTCGGCTTCTTCGGGGTCGTCGTATAAACACGCGTGCACACGCCACGCTTCTGCGGGCAGGCCTCAAGCGCGGGAACCTTATTCCGGCTCTTTTGCGCCGTCCGCGGCTTGCGGATCAGCTGAGAGATCGTTGGCATCCTGTGCCCTCTTTCACCAGCCACCGACCCGGTGGCCTTTGAGTGTCTTCAACGGTTGAACGCTGCGCCTCGCTTCTGCGGACCTTTTGGGTTGCACAAAACGAAGCCACGCCATTGACTTGGGTAAGCCCCTGGCGCGGTGCGATTGCAGAGGACCACGATTATTACCGCGGTCGTGCCCTAAATCTGACATTTGTCAGTCAAGGTTGAGTTCGGCAGCGTTTAGGCAGCATCGGTCGAAGCTAGGCGCTTCAACTCGCGAAAACCTACGGCCAGCCGGAAAGTCCGGTCTCTCTATCGTCCGAGTCGCCGAAAGTCAACACTTTTCGGTAAGGATCCCGGACTGCCCCGGCCGGATCGGCAAAACCTCTGCCGCTCCCGGCCTCGCACGGGTTCCCTAAGGCCCCAAGCATGGTTATGGAATAACAGGACATCAGGGCCATATTCCGTGACCGCAGCTATCCACTTCGAGACAGAAGCCTATCAGGTGACCCATGGGAAACCAATGGGGCGCCATTTTGCCGGTTACGGCTTCCTCTCCGCCTTCGCCCGCCATGCCTCCGGTTCTGCCCTTACGGGATATGTGAAGAACGCGAAGATCGGCGAGGAATTCCGCCGATTTGTCAAGGATTTGCAACAGGATAGGCCACTGGACTATATCGTCGCGGCGAAAGCGGGAGGGTTGAAGAGGATAGGTTGTCTTTTCACACCGAGCCCCATCAATGCGGTTCAGGCCTGGCAGCGCGAGCTTCACGGCTCCCGCGCCTGGAGCCTGTGCGGTGTGAATCACACTCTCTCCTCCGCCCGGGCGATGGACGGTCTCAGCGACCTGCTGACGGCTCCGGTTCAGCCCTGGGACGCGATCATCTGCACCTCCAGGGCATCCCGCGAAGTGATCGAGACCCTGTTCTCGCGCCAGGAGGAATATCTCACTCGGCGGCTTGGGGCGAGCCGCTTCGTCAGGCCGCAGCTGCCCGTGATTCCCTTGGGAGTGGATTGTGAGTCGCAGGCCCAGAAGCCAGGTTATCGGGACACGGCGCGCGGCGCGCTCGGAATCTCTCAGGGCGACTTCGCGGTCCTGTTTCTGGGCAGGCTATCCTTTCACGCCAAAGCCAATCCGGCTCCCATGTATCTCGCGCTCGAACGGCTCGCCGCCCGGCACCGGGTGGTTCTGATCGAATGCGGCTGGGCCGCCAACGACCAGATCGTCCAGGCCTTCGCCGATGCCCGTGCCAAGCTCTGCCCTTCCGTCCGGTCCATCGTCCTGGACGGGCGCGAGCCGGAGGTGCGAACCAAGGCATGGGCTGCGGCCGATGTGTTCTGCTCCCTCTCCGACAATATCCAGGAAACCTTTGGCCTGACCCCGATCGAGGCCATGGCCGCCGGGCTGCCGGTGGTGGTGACCCATTGGGACGGCTACAAGGACACGGTCCGAGACGGCATCGACGGCTTTGCCGTTCCCACCATGATCCCCCCGTCCGGGGTCGGACAGCGCATGGCGATCCGACATTCCCTCGAGGTGGATTCTTACGATTCCTATATCGGTCAGGCCTCGACGGCCGTCGTCGTCGATGTCGATGCCACTGCTGTCGCGTTCGAACGTCTGGCGGGGGATCCCGAGCTCCGCAGGCGCATGGGTGCCAGCGGTGCCGCCCGAGCGAGGGAGCTGTTCGACTGGAAGGTTATCGTCAAGGCGTACGAGGAGCTTTGGGCCGAACTCGCCCTCATGAGGACGAAAGGTGAGACGACCACCCTCTCCTCTCCCGAAAAAGCTGCCTTCTGGCCTGCCCGCCCCGATCCGTTCGAACTTTTTGCCGGTTTTCCGACCGCGAGCTTCTCGGCTCATCATAGAATCGAGCCGGCAGCCGGTTTGGGCGAAACGGAGGTCTTGGAGCGGCTCGCCCTGAAGATCGCACTTGTGAGTGCGACACCCGATCTTTCGGTCGAGCTCCTGCTCAATCTGTGGAAGGGGGTCGGCGCTAAAGGCGCGAGTGCCAGGGATATTCTCACCGTGAACCAAGTCCTACCGCCCGCGGCTCTCATCCATGGCCTGATGCTTCTGGCCAAGCTCGGCCTCGTCAAAATCCTCAGGCCGGCATGAAAAAAGGCCGCCCGGAGGCGGCCTTTTTTGCTTCTTGCAATGCCCTACAGCTTATTCGGCTGCGGGCGGCAGCTCGCTGACCTGAGCCTGGGACTCGGAGCGCTTCTGCTGCAGGATCAGCTCGTCGCGATGGGTCGCCACGGCCTTGATCTGAGACGTCAGAGCACCGGTACCGGCAGGGATCAGGCTGCCGACGATCACATTCTCCTTCAGGCCCTCGAGCGTATCGACCTTGCCGTTGACCGCCGCCTCGGTGAGGACGCGGGTGGTCTCCTGGAAGGACGCCGCCGAGATGAAGGAGCGGGTCTGCAGCGAGGCCTTGGTGATACCGAGCAGAACCGGCACGCCTTCGGCGGGCTTCTTCTTCTCGGCCACGAGACGCTCGTTGATCTCCTCGAACTCGAGACGATCCACCTGCTCGCCGGAGAGCAGCTCGGAATCGCCGCCCTCGGTGATCTCGACCTTCTGCAGCATCTGGCGAACGATCACCTCGATGTGCTTGTCGTTGATGAGCACGCCCTGGAGGCGGTAGACCTCCTGGATCTCGTTCACGAGGTAGGCTGCCAGCTCCTCGACGCCCTTGATCGCAAGGATGTCGTGCGGTGCCGGGTTGCCGTCGACGATGAAGTCGCCGACCTCGACCACGTCGCCGTCCTGCAGGTGGATGTGCTTGCCCTTCGGGATCAGGTACTCCACCGGCTCCGAACCATCGTGCGGGTTCAGCGTCAGGCGACGCTTGCTCTTGTAGTCGCGGCCGAACTGGATCGTGCCGGACTTCTCCGCGATGATGGCCGCGTCCTTCGGACGACGGGCCTCGAACAGCTCCGCCACGCGCGGCAGACCGCCCGTGATGTCGCGGGTCTTGGCGCTCTCGGTCGAGACGCGGGCGAGGATATCGCCGGCCTTGACCTTCGAGCCCGGATCGGACGCGAGGATTGCATCCACGGGCAGCAGGTAACGGGCATCACCGCCGCGGGCGACCTTGGCGACCTTGCCGCCGGAGCCCTGGATGACCACCGCCGGACGTAAGTCCGCCGTACGCGGAGACCCGCGCCAGTCGATGACCACGCGCTTGGCGATGCCGGTCGACTCGTCCATCGACTCGATCATCGATCCACCGTCGACGAGATCCTCATATCCCACCGTTCCGTCGATCTCCGTGAGGATCGGACGGGAATAGGGATCCCACTCGGCGATACGCTGACCGCGCTTGATCGTGTCGCCCTCGTCCACCTTCAGACGGGAACCGTATTGCAGGCGGTGAACCGCCCGCTCGGTGCCGTCGTTGCCGATGATCACAACCGCCACGTTGCGGCCCATGACGACGAGGTCGCCGTCGGAGTTGCGCGCAATGTTCTTGTTGCGGAAGCCGATCTTGCCTTCGAAGCTCGACTCGATGAAGGACGAATCCGCGATCTGAGCGGCGCCGCCGATGTGGAAGGTACGCATGGTGAGCTGCGTGCCCGGCTCGCCGATGGACTGCGCCGCGATGACGCCGACAGCCTCGCCGTGGTTGACCGGGGTGCCCCGGGCCAGGTCGCGGCCGTAGCAGGTGGCGCAGACGCCGTTCTTCGACTCGCAGACGAGCACGGAGCGGATCTTCACCTCCTGGATACCGGCAGCGCCGATGGCCTCGAGATGCTGCTCCTCGATCATCGTGCCCATCGGAACGATGACCGTGCCGTCCTGAGCGACCAGATCTTCGGCCGTCGAGCGGCCGAGGATGCGCGAGGCCAGCGATGCGACCACCTGGCCGGCATCGATGATGGCGCGCATCTTGATGCCCTTCTCGGTGCCGCAATCCGGCTCACGGATGACCGCGTCCTGCGCCACGTCGACGAGACGGCGGGTCAGGTAGCCCGAGTTCGCCGTCTTGAGCGCGGTATCGGCCAGGCCCTTACGGGCGCCGTGGGTCGAGTTGAAGTACTCGAGAACGTCGAGGCCTTCCTTGAAGTTCGAGATGATCGGCGTCTCGATGATCTCGCCCGAGGGCTTCGCCATGAGGCCGCGCATAGCCGCGAGCTGCTTCATCTGGGCCGGCGAACCACGAGCGCCCGAGTGGGACATCATGTAGATCGAGTTGACCGGCTTGTCGCGGCCCTGATCGTCCTTCTGAACCGTGGAGATGCGGTTCATCATCTCGGCCGCGAGGCGGTCGGAGCATTTCGCCCAGGCGTCGACAACCTTGTTGTACTTCTCGCCCTGGGTGATGAGGCCGTCCTGGTACTGCTGCTCGTAGTCCTTCGCGAGCGCGCGGGTCTCCTCGACGATCTCCCACTTGTTCTCCGGGATCACCATGTCGTCCTTGCCGAACGAGATGCCGGCACGGAACGCATTGTAGAAGCCGAGGCCCATGATGCGATCGCAGAAGATCACCGACTCCTTCTGACCGCAATGCCGGTAGACGGCATCGATCATGTTGGAGATCTCCTTCTTGGTCATGAGCTTGTTCACGACTTCGAAGGGAAGCATCGGGTGCTTCGGCAGGAGACGCGAGAGCATCACGCGGCCGGCCGTGGTGTCGACGATCTTCGAGACCGGCTTGCCGTCCTCGTCGAGGCCTTCCCAGCGGTAGCGGATCTTGGTGTGGAGCGTGATGACCTTCTCGTTCAGGGCATGCTCGATCTCGCCCATGTCGGCGAAGGCCTTGCCCTGGCCGGGCTGACCGTCGGAGACGATGGAGAGATAGTACAGGCCGAGAACGATGTCCTGCGACGGCACGATGATCGGCTGACCGTTGGCCGGGTGCAGGATGTTGTTGGTCGACATCATCAGCACGCGGGCTTCGAGCTGCGCCTCGAGCGAGAGCGGCACGTGAACGGCCATCTGGTCGCCGTCGAAGTCCGCGTTGAACGCGGCGCAGACGAGCGGGTGCAGCTGGATCGCCTTGCCCTCGATCAGGGTGGGCTCGAAGGCCTGGATGCCGAGGCGGTGCAGCGTCGGAGCGCGGTTCAGGAGAACCGGATGCTCGCGGATGACCTCGTCCAGGATATCCCAGACTTCCGGCTTTTCCTTCTCGACGAGCTTCTTCGCCTGCTTGACGGTGGCGGAGAGACCGCGCGCGTCGAGCTTGGCGTAGATGAACGGCTTGAACAGCTCGAGCGCCATCTTCTTCGGCAGGCCGCACTGGTGCAGCTTGAGCTCCGGACCGACCACGATGACCGAACGGCCCGAATAGTCGACGCGCTTGCCGAGAAGGTTCTGACGGAAGCGGCCCTGCTTGCCCTTCAGCATGTCGGCGAGCGACTTCAGCGGACGCTTGTTGGCACCCGTGATGACGCGGCCGCGGCGGCCGTTGTCGAACAGGGCGTCGACCGCCTCCTGCAGCATGCGCTTCTCGTTCCGGACGATGATGTCCGGAGCGCGCAGCTCCATGAGCCGCTTCAGGCGGTTGTTGCGGTTGATGACGCGGCGGTAGAGATCGTTCAGGTCGGACGTCGCGAAGCGGCCGCCGTCGAGCGGGACGAGCGGACGAAGGTCCGGCGGGATCACCGGCACGACGGTCATGATCATCCACTCGGGCTTGTTGCCCGACTGGACGAAGGCCTCGATGATCTTGAGGCGCTTCATGAGCTTCTTGGGCTTCAGCTCGGACGTGGTGACCGCGATCTCCTCGCGGATGTCCTGCGCGGTCTTCTCGAGATCGAGCTCCTGCAGGATCCGGCGGATCGCTTCCGCGCCGATCATGGCCGTGAAGGAGTCTTCACCGTACTCGTCCTGAGCGCGGATGTACTCCTCCTCGGTGAGGAGCTGACGGTCCTTGAGGGGCGTCAGGCCCGCATCGACGACGATGTAGGATTCGAAATAGAGGATGCGCTCCAGATCCTTCAGGGTCATGTCGAGCAGCAGACCGATGCGGCTCGGCAGGGACTTCAGGAACCAGATGTGAGCGACGGGCGCGGCGAGCTCGATGTGGCCCATGCGGTCGCGACGGACGCGGGCCAGCGTCACCTCGACGCCGCACTTCTCGCAGATGACGCCCTTGTACTTCATGCGCTTGTACTTGCCGCACAGGCACTCGTAGTCCTTGATGGGACCGAAGATGCGCGCGCAGAACAAGCCGTCGCGCTCGGGCTTGAACGTACGGTAGTTGATGGTCTCCGGCTTCTTGATCTCGCCGTAGGACCAGGACAGAATCTTCTCAGGGCTCGCGATCGAGATCTTGATCTGATCGAAGCTCTGCGGCTGGGCCGTCTGGTTGAAGAGATTCATGACCTCTTGATTCATCGCCGTCTCCTGGGCTGGAGGACGCTTAGGTAAGCACCCTCACCGGCAATTGCATGGGGCCGCGGCTCCTTAAGCCGCGGCCGAACGTCAGGTATGAAGCGCCGTCGCGCTTACTCCGCGGCCTCGGACGGGGGCAGCTGCCCCTGCTCGTTGGCCGCCTTCTTGGAATTGGTCAGCTCCACGTTCAGGCCGAGCGAGCGCATTTCCTTCACGAGAACGTTGAAGCTCTCCGGAATGCCCGACTCGAAGGTGTCGTCGCCGCGAACGATGGCCTCGTAGACCTTCGTACGGCCGGCCACGTCGTCCGACTTGACGGTGAGCATTTCCTGCAGGGTGTAGGCGGCGCCGTAAGCCTCCAGAGCCCAGACCTCCATTTCGCCGAAGCGCTGGCCGCCGAACTGGGCCTTGCCGCCCAGCGGCTGCTGGGTGACGAGGCTGTAGGGGCCGATGGAGCGGGCGTGGATCTTGTCGTCCACGAGGTGGTGGAGCTTCAGCATGTAGATGTAGCCCACAGTCACCTTGCGGTCGAACGCCTCGCCGGTCTTGCCGTCATAGAGCGTGACCTGCCCCGAGGGGTTCAGGCCAGCCTTTTCGAGCATGGCCTCGATGTCGGCTTCCTTGGCGCCGTCGAAGACGGGGGTTGCGAACGGAACGCCGCGACGCAGCTTGTTGCCGAGCTCGGCGAGCTCTTCGTCGGAAGCCTGCTCGATCTCCGGCAGATTGCCGTAGATCGAGACGAGCTGCTCGCGCAGCGCCTTCGACTGGCCCGACTTCATGTAGGCATCGACCGCCTGGGCGACCTGCTTGCCGAGACCGGCAGCAGCCCAACCCAGATGCGTCTCGAGGATCTGACCGACATTCATGCGGCTCGGCACGCCGAGCGGGTTGAGCACGATATCGGCATGGGTGCCGTCCTCGAGGAACGGCATGTCCTCGATCGGCACGATGCGCGACACGACACCCTTGTTGCCGTGACGGCCGGCCATCTTGTCGCCCGGCTGGATCTTGCGCTTCACGGCCACGAAGACCTTGACCATCTTCATGACGCCGGGAGGAAGCTCGTCGCCGCGCTGCAGCTTCTCGACCTTGTCGAGGAAGCGCTGCTCGAGGCGCTTCTTCGACTCGTCGTACTGCTTCTGCATGGCCTCGATCTCGGTCATCAGAGCATCGTCTTCGACCGCGAACTGCCACCATTGCGACCGCGGATACTCGTTGAGGAGCTCGCGGGTGACCTTGGTGTCCTTCTTGTAGCCCTTCGGGCCCGCAACGGCGCTCTTGCCGGAGAGGATCTCGGCCAGACGCGCATAGGTGTTGCGGTCGAGGATCGCCTGCTCGTCGTCCCGGTCCTTCGCGAGACGCTCGATCTCCTCGCGCTCGATGGCCTGGGCGCGCTCGTCCTTGTCGACGCCGTGACGGTTGAAGACACGGACTTCGACGATGGTGCCGGTCACGCCCGGGGGCACGCGCAGCGAGGTGTCGCGGACGTCGGAGGCCTTCTCGCCGAAGATGGCGCGCAGAAGCTTCTCTTCCGGCGTCATCGGGCTCTCGCCCTTCGGCGTGATTTTGCCGACGAGAATATCGCCCGCATGGACCTCGGCGCCGATGTAGACGATGCCGGCTTCGTCGAGGTTCTTCAGCGCCTCTTCCGAAACGTTCGGAATGTCGCGCGTGATTTCCTCAGGACCCAGCTTCGTATCGCGGGCCATCACCTCGAACTCCTCGATATGGATCGAGGTGAAGACGTCTTCCTTCACGATCCGCTCGGAGAGCAGGATCGAGTCTTCGAAGTTGTAGCCGTTCCACGGCATGAACGCGACGAGCACGTTCCGGCCGAGCGCGAGCTCACCGTATTCCGTCGACGGACCGTCGGCGATGATGTCGCCCTTGCGCACGATGTCGCCGGCGCGGACCAGCGGCTTCTGCGTGATGCAGGTCGACTGGTTGGAGCGCTGGAACTTCTGCAGGCGGTAGATGTCGACGCCGGGGCGGGTCGGATCCGTGTTCTCCGTCGCGCGGATAACGATACGGGTCGCGTCCACCTGGTCGACGACGCCGGTGCGGCGGGCCGCGATCGCAGCGCCCGAATCACGGGCAACGACCGCTTCCATGCCGGTGCCGACGAACGGAGCGTCCGCCTGGACCAGAGGCACGGCCTGGCGCTGCATGTTCGAGCCCATGAGAGCGCGGTTCGCGTCGTCGTTCTCGAGGAACGGGATGAGCGCGGCAGCGACCGACACGAGCTGCTTCGGCGACACTTCCATCAGGTCGACGCGATCGGGAGCCACGACGATGTTTTCACCGGCGCGGCGGCAGATCACGAGCTCTTCCGTCAGGGTGCCCTTCGTGTCCAGCGGCGAGTTGGCCTGGGCGATGTTGTACTTCGCCTCTTCCATGGCGGAGAGGTAGATCACCTCGTCCGTCACGCGGCTGTCGCGCACGCGGCGGAACGGCGTCTCGATGAAGCCGTACTTGTTGACGCGGGCGAAGGTGGCCAGCGAGTTGATCAGACCGATATTCGGGCCTTCCGGCGTCTCGATCGGGCAGATGCGGCCGTAATGCGTCGGGTGCACGTCGCGCACCTCGAAGCCGGCGCGCTCGCGGGTCAGACCTCCAGGGCCAAGCGCCGAGAGACGACGCTTGTGCGTGACCTCGGAGAGCGGGTTGGTCTGATCCATGAACTGCGACAGCTGCGACGAGCCGAAGAACTCGCGCACGGCGGCAGCGGCAGGCTTCGCGTTGATCAGGTCCTGCGGCATGACGGTGTCGATATCGACCGACGACATGCGCTCCTTGATCGCGCGCTCCATGCGGAGCAGACCGAGACGGTACTGGTTCTCCATGAGCTCGCCGACCGAACGCACGCGGCGGTTGCCGAGATGGTCGATGTCGTCGATCTCGCCCTTGCCGTCGCGCAGGTCCACGAGCGCCTTCGTCACCGCGAGGATGTCCTCACGGCGAAGCGTACGCACGGTGTCCTCGGCATCGAGGTCGAGGCGCATGTTCATCTTCACGCGGCCGACGGCCGAGAGGTCGTAGCGCTCGGCATCGAAGAACAGCGAGTTGAACATCGCTTCCGCCGTCTCGAGGATCGGCGGCTCGCCCGGACGCATGACGCGGTAGATGTCGAACAGCGCGTCCTCACGGGAGGAAGCCTTGTCGACGGCGAGCGTGTTGCGGATGTAGGGGCCGACCGTGACGTGGTCGATGTCCAGCACCGGGATCGCGGTGAAGCCGGCGTCTTCCAGGCCCTTCAGCAGCTTCTCGGTGATCTCGTCGCCCGCCTCGGCATAGATCTCGCCGGTCTTGGGATTCACGAGGTCTTCCGCGATGTACTGGCCGTAGAGGTCCTCGTCCGTCGCGCGAAGGTTCTTGAGGCCCTTCTCGGCAAGCTGGCGGGCGGTGCGCGCGGTCAGCTTCTTGCCGGCCTCTAGCACGACCTCGCCGCTCTTGGCGTCGATCAGGTCGGCGGAGGCCTTGAAGCCCTTCATGCGCTCGGCATCGAACGGCACGGACCAGGCGTCGCCGTCCCGGGTGTAGCTGATGTGGTTGTAGAAGGTGTCGAGCATCTCCTCGCCGTCCAGGCCCAGGGCATAGAGCAGCGACGTGACCGGCAGCTTGCGCTTACGGTCGATACGCGCATAGACGATGTCCTTGGCGTCGAACTCGATGTCGAGCCAGGAACCGCGATACGGGATGATGCGGGCGGCGAACAGCAGCTTGCCCGACGAGTGCGTCTTGCCCTTGTCGTGGTCGAAGAACACGCCCGGCGAGCGGTGCATCTGCGAGACGATCACGCGCTCGGTGCCGTTCACGATGAAGGTGCCGTTGTCCGTCATGAGCGGCATGTCGCCCATGTAGACGTCCTGCTCCTTGATGTCCTTGACCGAGCGGGCGCCGGTATCCGGGTCCACATCGAACACGATCAGGCGCAGCGTCACCTTAAGCGGCGCAGCAAAGGTCATGCCGCGCTGGCGGCACTCGTCCACGTCGTATTTCGGCGGCTCGAACGTGTACTTCACGAATTCGAGCAGGGCAGTATTCGAAAAGTCCGAAATCGGAAAAACCGATTTGAAGACGGCTTGCAAGCCCTCTTCCGGCCGGCCACCCTTTGGCTCTTCGACCATCAGGAACTGGTCGTAGGATGCCTTCTGAACCTCGATGAGGTTCGGCATCTCCGCCACTTCCTTGATTTTTCCGAAGAACTTGCGAATGCGCTTCCGGCCGATCAGTGTGTTGGCCATCTGGACCTCGTTCCTCATACACGGCTAATCGAGAACCCCGAAGGACAGGCTCCTCGATTAGCCGCCCGGCGGCTCAATCCGCCCGCTAACCGCAAGAATTCAGGTCCGTTTTCGGACCCTCTGAAGTGCCGCCAAGAAGCTTGACCTCTTTGACGACACAACGGCCCCAGGCAAAAACGCCTGGGACCGCGTGTTGTTTGAGCCCCGATTTCTCGGGGGTAACCCTGCAGCCCTTGAGGGCCGCAAAATTACTTAAGCTCGACCTTGGCGCCGACCTTCTCGAGGGTCGCCTTGATCTTCTCGGCTTCGTCCTTGGAGACGCCTTCCTTGACAGGCTTCGGCGCGCCCTCGACGAGGTCCTTAGCTTCCTTCAGGCCCAGGCCCGTGATGGCACGGACTTCCTTGATGACCTCGATCTTCTTGTCGCCGGCGCCAGCCAGGACGACCGTGAACTCGGTCTGCTCTTCAACAGCGGCGGCAGCGCCACCAGCACCGGGAGCAGCAGCGACGGCAACAGCCGCAGCGGCGGAAACGCCCCACTTCTCTTCGAGCATCTTCGAGAGCTCGGCGGCCTCGAGAACGGTCAGCGACGAAAGATCGTCAACGAGCTTGGCAAGATCAGCCATTTCTTAGTTCCTTAAGTTCAGTTCGAACGGTTTGATGGTTGAGGTTACGGCCTCACGCCGCTTCGCCTGTCTTGGCATAGGCCCCGAATACGCGGGCGAGCTTCGCCGCCGGCGCAGTGCTGAGCTGAGCGATCTTGGTAGCCGGGGCCTGGATGAGGCCGACCAGCTTGCCGCGCAGTTCGTCGAGGGACGGAAGGGTGGCAAGCGCCTTCACTCCGTCCACGTTCAGGGCGGTCGTTCCCATTGCGCCGCCGAGGATCACGAGCTTGTCGTTACCCTTGGCGAAATCAACGGCGACCTTGGGAGCCGCGACCGGATCGCTCGAATAAGCGATCAGGGTCGGACCTTTCATAAGGCCCGAGATGGACGCGACGTCCTTGCCTTCGAGAGCGATTTTGGCGAGGCTGTTTTTTGCGACCTTCACGGTGGCGCCGGCCTGCTTCATCTGCGAACGCAGCTTCTGCATGTCGGCGACCGTGAGACCAGCATAGTGGGCGACGACGACAACGCTCGTGGTGTTAAACACGTCGTTGAGAGTCGAGACGAGCTCGCGCTTTGCTGCTCTTTCCACTGGGCTCTCTCCGGTTGGCGGATATATCCGCCGGTTGCATTTGCCGCTCAAGGCCCGGACTTGCATCCGGAGCATCCTGAACGACGCTCTCGCAAGCCCTGTCCCCCAAATGACGCCTGGCGGCGCACCGGGTGAGATGGTTCGAACCGATCCTTTTCACCTGCGTTGAACAGGTGTTAAACTCGGCTTCCCCGTCTATGCAGGCCCTTTCGAATTAAACTGGCTAGCCAGCACCTGCAGTCTCGGACAGGACATAGCCGGAACGCGCCAAAGGTTGCCCTTTGGCTCGCCGGCTTGTCACCGCCCCGTCTCCGGGACGGATTTGCAGCCAGAAGCCCGCGCAAAAACGGAGCCTCGGCATATGTTGGAAACTCAACGCGTTCTATTAAGCCTTTCTGAAGCATTTGCCAAGAGGCATTTGCCGGCTTAGATCCGGTTATTTACGCAACAAAGTGTCATTTCAAACGGAGCACGCCTTTGCTCGCCCGAGCAGAAACGCCCTCTCCTGCTCATTGCGGCTGAGCGCCGCGGCCCGCTCGAACTGAAGCTTGGCTTCAGCAGAACACCCGGCCCGCAGGAGGAAATCACCCCGCGCTGCGGGCAGGAGAGCGTAGTTCCTTAGATCGTCATTGCGCTCCAGTTCTTCAAGGAGTGCAAGGCCGGCATCCGGGCCGAACGCCATGCAGTGGGCCACGGCCCGGTTGAGATCGACCACCGGCGAGGGCATGACCCTGCGCAGGGCATCGTAAAGCCCGGCGATCCGGCGCCAATCGGTGGCCTCCACCCGGTTCGCCCTGGCGTGGCAGGCGGCGAGCGCGGCCTGCAGGGCATAGGGCCCATCGGCGCCGCCGAGGGCCTCGGCCCGCTCCAGGGCGGATAGGCCGCGGCGGATCAGGAGCCGGTCCCACCGGGCCCGGTTCTGCTCGGTCAGGGGGATCGGCATGCCGTCCGGGCCGATGCGGGCTGCCAAGCGGGATGCCTGGATCTCCATGAGGGAGAGGAGGCCGAAGACCTCCGGCTCGTCGGGGGCGAGACCGGCGAGGATACGGCCCAGGCGCTGGGCTTCGGCACACAGCGCCGGACGGGTCAGATTCGCGCCGGAGGTCGCCGCATAGCCCTCGTTGAAGATGAGGTAGACCGCCTCCAGCACCGAGGAGAGGCGCTCCTGCCGCTCCCGCCCGCGCGGCACCTCGAAGGACAGGCCGGCCTTGCCGAGGGTTTTCTTGGCCCGGACGATGCGCTGAGCGATGGTCGCCTCGCTCGTGAGATAGGCGCGGGCGATCTCGTCCGTCGTCAGCCCGCCGATCAGGCGCAGGGTCAGGGCCACCCGCGCGTCGGGGGACAGGATGGGGTGGCAGGCGGTGAAGATCAGGCCGAGCAGTTCGTCGCCGACATCGTCGTCCATGGCAGCCTCGATCGCCGCGATGCCGGCATCGTCCTCCTCGGAGAGATCACGGCCGATCTCGGCGTGCTTGCGGGCGAGCATACGGTCGCGCCGCAGGAGGTCGATGGCCCGGCGCTTGGCCGTGGCGGTCAGCCAGGCGCCGGGATTCGCCGGAACTCCGGTTCTCGGCCATTCGGACAAGGCCGTGAGGAAGGCGTCCTGCGCCAGCTCTTCGGCCAGACCGACGTCGCGCACCATCCGGACCAGGCGCGCGATGAGCCTGGCCCGCTCGATCCGGAAGATCGCCTCGATCGTTCGATGGGTGTCAGTCGCAGTCATGGCTCTCGGGACAGGCAGGCCGGATACCGAGCACCGCCGGGGCAGCGGCCGAGCTTCACCGAGCGGGTGTCTTTTCACGCAGCCGGTCGAACTGTTCGGCGATTTCCGGGGTCACCACGTCGCCGAAATCGGCCATCTCGTAGAACGGTCGGATCTCGATCTCGCTCGGACCGAACATCGGGTTCGGGCAGCGCTTCACCCACTCGACCGCCTCGGCGATGTCCTTGACCTCCCAGACCCAGTAGCCGGCGACGAGCTCGCGCGTCTCGGCAAAGGGCCCGTCGATGACGGTGCGGCTCGGGCCGTCGAAGGCGACCCGCTTGCCCTGCGACGAGGGCTTGAGCCCGTCGCCGGAGAGAAGAACTCCGGCCTTGATGAGCTCTTCATTGAACCGGCCCATCGCCTCGAAAAGCTCGGTCGTGGGCATGACTCCCGCTTCGCTGTCCTCGGTCGCCTTCACGAACACCATCACACGCATCGTCTCATCTCCCTTATCCTTGGAGGCCGGAGGGGCTCTCCTGTCCCTACGACGAACGGGCATTGGCCGGATCGACATCCGGCCGAAACTTTTTTGCATCAAGATGGGACGGAATGGGACTCGGAAAAGAAAAAGCCCGGCACTGAGGCCGGGCTTTCCCAAATTTTGCGGTAACGGGCTTGATCAGCCGCCGATCACCGATGAGGGATCGACCTTCACGCCCGGGCCCATCGTCGACGAGATCGCGACACGCTGGATGTAGGTGCCCTTGGCGCCCGTGGGCTTCGCCTTGGCGACCGCATCGGCGAACGCCTTGATGTTCTCCACCAGCTTGCCCTCGTCGAAGGAGGCCTTGCCGATGCCGGCGTGGACGATGCCGGCCTTCTCGACGCGGAACTCGACCGCGCCGCCCTTGGCCGCCTCGACGGCGCCCTTCACGTCCATGGTGACGGTTCCGACCTTCGGGTTCGGCATCAGGCCGCGGGGGCCGAGAACCTTACCGAGACGGCCGACGAGCGGCATCATGTCCGGGGTGGCGATGCAGCGGTCGAAATCGATCGTGCCGCCGTTGACGGTCTCGAAGAGCTCCTCGGCGCCGACGATGTCGGCACCGGCCGCCTTGGCCTCATCGGCCTTGGCGCCGCGGGCGAACACGGCAACGCGCACCGTACGGCCGGAGCCGTTCGGCAGGTTGCAGACGCCGCGGACCATCTGGTCGGCGTGACGGGGATCGACGCCGAGGTTCATCGAGACTTCGATGGTCTCGTCGAACTTCGCCTTGGCGCGTTCCTTGATCAGCTTCACCGCGTCCTGGATCGGGTAGAGCTTGGTGATCTCGATGCCCTCGCGGGCGGAGCGGATGCGCTTACCTTCTTTAACAGCCATCATGCCCTCCTTACGCCACTTCCATGCCCATCGAGCGCGCGGAGCCCTCGATCATGGCCATGGCGGATTCAACGGTATCGCAGTTGAGATCGACCATCTTCTTCTCGGCGATCTCGCGAATCTGGTCGCGGGTCACGCGGCCGACATTGCCGCCCTTGCCGGGGGTCTGCGAACCCTTGTCGATCTTCGCGGCCTTCTTGAGCCAGTACGAGACCGGGGGCTGCTTCATCTCGAAGGTGAAGGAACGATCCTGATACGCGGTGATGATCACCGGGATCGGGGTGCCCTTCTCCATCTGCGAGGTCTTCGCGTTGAAGGCCTTGCAGAATTCCATGATGTTCAGGCCGCGCTGACCGAGCGCCGGACCGATCGGCGGCGACGGGTTGGCTGCGCCTGCGGGCACTTGAAGCTTAACGTAGCCCGAGATTTTCTTTGCCATAGGACTGCTCCCAATGGACCATACGCCCGGCGCCAACCGAGCGGCATGGCAGTTGCAGATCGCGGTGCGGCCCGATGGTCCCGGCTGGCGACCGGGCAGACCTCCCGCGGATGAAGGCTCTCCTTCCGGAGAACCTGGAAAGCGTCACCATTCAGGTGCCACTTCCCTGAACGATCAGACCTTCTCGACCTGAGCGTATTCGAGTTCGACCGGCGTGGCGCGGCCGAAGATGGAGACCGCCACCTTGAGGCGGGCCCGGGCGTGGTCGACTTCCTCGACGACGCCGTTGAACGAGGCGAAGGGACCGTCGGAAACGCGGACCTGCTCGCCGACCTCGAAGCTGACGGAGGGCTTGGGGTGATCGACACCCTCGGCCACCTGCCCCTTGATCCGCTCGGCCTCACGATCCGGGATCGGAACCGGCTTGGACTTGTCGGCGCCGAGGAAGCCCGTCACCTTCGGCGTATTCTTGATGAGGTGGTAAACCTCGTCGGTCAGGTCGCACTTCACCAGGACGTAGCCCGGGAAGAACTTGCGCTCGGTATCGACCTTGCGGCCGCGGCGCACCTCGACGACCTTCTCGGTCGGCACCATGACCTCGTCGAACTTGTCCTCGAGGCCGCGCTGCGCCGCCTGGTCCTTGATCGACTGGGCGACCTTGTTCTCGAAATTCGAGTAGGCGTGGACGATGTACCAACGCTTCGTCATTGCATCCGCCCCTTAACCGCCAAGCCCGAGGAAGACCGAACGGACGCCCCAGCCGATGACTTGGTCAACGACCAGGAAGAAGAGGCTCGCCACCACGACCATCACGAACACCATGGCGGTCGTGATCATGGTCTCCTTGCGCGTCGGCCAAGTCACCTTCGCGGCTTCCGAGCGGACCTGCTGTATGAAATCGAACGGGTTCGTCTTCGCCATTTTCCTGCGCCCGCGCCACCGCGACAGCGGCTACGAACGTCCTCTAGGGCACGCTTGAGCCCAAATTGAAGGGGCGCGAGGCTTCTTTTTCAAGCCTCGCGCCACCTGATAAACCATCTGCGGGGCGCTCTCTAACGCAAAACGCCCGCTTTGTCGACCGCTGGCAGGAGTGGAGGGACTCGAACCCCCAACCCCCGGTTTTGGAGACCGGTGCTCTAGCCGATTGAGCTACACTCCTCCGGCGGTCAACAGGTGGCGGAAAACCGCCACCTGGATCGATCAGTCGATGACCGCGGCGACGACGCCGGCGCCGACGGTGCGGCCGCCTTCACGGATGGCGAAGCGCAGCTTCTCCTCCATGGCGATCGGCGCGATCAGCTCGACTTCCATCGTGATGTTGTCGCCCGGCATCACCATCTCGGTGCCCTCGGGCAGCTTCACCACGCCAGTCACGTCCGTCGTGCGGAAGTAGAACTGCGGACGGTAGTTGCCGAAGAACGGCGTATGACGGCCGCCCTCTTCCTTCGTCAGGATGTACGCCTCGGCCTTGAACTTCGTGTGCGGCTTGATCGAGCCCGGCTTGCACAGCACCTGGCCGCGCTCCACGTCCTCGCGCTTCGTGCCGCGCAGCAGAACGCCCACGTTGTCGCCCGCCTGGCCCTGGTCGAGCAGCTTGCGGAACATCTCGACGCCCGTCACCGTCGTCTTCTGCGTGTCGCGAAGACCCACGATCTCCACTTCCTCGCCGACCTTCACGATGCCGCGCTCGACGCGACCCGTCACCACCGTGCCGCGGCCCGAGATCGAGAACACGTCCTCGATCGGCATCAGGAACGGCTGGTCAACCGGACGCTCCGGCTGCGGGATGTAGCGGTCGACCTCGGCCATCAGCTCGAGCACGCGCTCGCGGCCGATCTCCGGCGAACGGTCTTCCAGCGCGCACAGGGCCGAGCCCTTCACGATCGGAATGTCGTCGCCGGGGAAATCGTACTTCGACAGAAGCTCGCGCACCTCGAGCTCGACCAGGTCGAGCAGCTCGGCGTCGTCGACCATGTCGACCTTGTTCATGAACACCACCAGCGCCGGAACGCCGACCTGGCGCGCCAGAAGGATGTGCTCGCGCGTCTGCGGCATCGGGCCGTCGGCCGACGACACCACCAGGATCGCGCCGTCCATCTGCGCCGCACCCGTGATCATGTTCTTCACATAATCGGCGTGCCCGGGGCAGTCGACGTGCGCGTAGTGGCGGTTCGTCGTCTCGTACTCGACGTGCGCCGTCGAGATCGTGATGCCGCGCGCCTTCTCTTCCGGCGCCTTGTCGATCTGGTCGTACGCCGTGAACGTCGCCCCGCCAGACTCCGCCAGAACCTTCGTGATCGCCGCCGTCAGAGACGTCTTGCCATGGTCCACGTGACCAATCGTCCCAATGTTGCAGTGCGGCTTATTCCGCTCAAACTTTTCCTTCGCCATCGATCTCTACCTTCACAGAGGCCAGGAACAAAAAACCCAGGGGCGTCCGATATTGCGGTTAGGCTCTTTGTGCAAGAGCCAATTTCGACATTGCAGAACGGAATACGCCACAACCTGTCCCCCAGCCCTGCCGGGAACCGGTTCGACGAACACCTCATCACCGGATCGTTTCGGCCTGTATAAAAGGATTCAGAGCCGAAATTACAAGCTAAGCTGGAAGCATCGCAGATAGTGGAGCGGGTGAAGGGAATCGAACCCTCGTATTCAGCTTGGAAGGCTGCTGCTCTACCATTGAGCTACACCCGCATGCCCATCTGATTGGGTGGTGGGGGAAGTAGGACTCGAACCTACGAAGGCATAGCCAGCGGATTTACAGTCCGCCCCCTTTGCCGCTCGGGACATTCCCCCTTAGAACCCAACCCGAACGCAAAACGCCGAGGCCGTTCTGCGGAGCGCCCGCCGTGGGGCCGGCGTTCCGTGGCGCTCTTATGGTGAGGTGGATCAGCGGTGTCAACCTCAAAGCGTCACGAAAACGATAGGTCGTGAACGGGCCCGCACTGTGCTATGGCCCCTTTCGTTTCCAACCGGGATCCAGACAATATGAGCGATCGCCCCTTCCCGCCCCGCAAGCCGAAATTCCAGCGTCCGCACGGGAAATCCGGCCGCCGCGATCCTCACGCCCGGCGCCCGAACTTCGAGATCGACACCACGATCCTGTACGGCTGGCACCCGGTCGTCGAAGCCTTACGCAACGGAAAAAGAACGATCCGCAGAATCCTGGCGACTGAGAACTCCGCCCGGCGGCTGAGCGAAGAGCTGGGTTCCCTGCCTATCGAACCTGAGATCGTCCGCCCGGACGAGATCAACCGCCTTCTCGAACCCGATGCAGTGCACCAGGGGCTCTATGCCGAGGCCGATCCCCTTCGTTCGCCCTCCGTCGAAACCCTGAGCGGCACGCGCATCGTCCTGGCCCTCGACCAGATCACGGATCCGCATAACGTGGGCGCCATCGTCCGCACGGCTGCGGCCTTCGACGTGGAGGCCATCATCACGACAGCCCGGCACAGCCCGGCGGCGACCGGCGTCCTGGCAAAGTCCGCCTCCGGCGGTCTCGAACACGTGCCTTTCATGATCGTGCGCAACCTCGGCGACACGCTCACGGCTCTGGGCGACAGGGGCTTCCAGCGAATCGGCCTCGACTCCACCGGCGAAGCGAATCTGGACGAGGTGCCGATTACTCTCCCGGTCGTCTTGGTGCTTGGTTCGGAGGGCAAGGGCCTGCGTCAGAGGACCCGCGAATGCTGCGACGTGATCGGTCGGCTGGACATGCCCGGAGCCATCAAGAGCCTGAACGTTTCCAACGCCGCCGCCATCAGTCTTTATGCTGTGGTTAAGGGCGCGGCCAGGACCGCCGCCAAGTAATTCAAGTATAGCTTCAAACCATTGTTTTTGCTGATCTTTTATCGCCTTTCTACCCCTTCTTAGACTGAAGTCGCAAATACCAATTGTGAATTGTGGAAAGAAAGGCCGGAGTTAGCCTCCCGTTCGATGGAATTCTTGACTGCTCTGCGCAGTCACGATGCCTCAGCCCAAAGCCGGTCATGCCGGCTCTCGGGCTCAGAACCCGGATCACCGGGCATGAATGGAAGGGAACTCTATGGCAACAGCAGCAACTACGCCGCATTCGGCTGCCGCAGCGCGGCCGATGACGCGGGAGGAGAAGAAGGTCATTCTGGCCTCTTCGCTCGGTACCGTCTTCGAATGGTACGATTTCTATCTCTACGGCTCTCTGGCCACGATCATCGGCGCGCAGTTCTTCTCTGCGTTCGACGTGACGACCCGTAACGTCTTCGCGCTCCTGGCCTTCGCAGCCGGCTTCCTGGTGCGCCCCTTCGGCGCCATCTTCTTCGGCCGCATCGGCGATCTCGTCGGCCGGAAATACACCTTCCTGGTCACGATTCTGATCATGGGCTTCTCGACCTTCCTGGTCGGCCTGCTGCCCAGCTACAATCAGATCGGCTGGGTCGCACCCGTCGTCCTGATCGCCCTTCGCATGCTCCAGGGCCTCGCGCTCGGCGGCGAATACGGCGGCGCTGCGGTTTACGTGGCCGAGCACGCGCCTGTGGGCCGTCGAGGGTTCTATACCAGCTTCATCCAGATCACGGCGACTGTCGGCCTGCTGCTCTCCCTCGTCGTCATCCTCGTGCTTCGCACCTGGATGGGCGAACAGGGCTTCCAGACCGGCGAAGGCTGGCCGATCGCCGGCTGGCGCATTCCGTTCCTGCTCTCGGTGGTGCTGCTCGGCATCTCGGTCTGGATTCGTCTCCAGATGCAGGAATCGCCCGCCTTCAAGAAGATGAAGGAAGAAGGCACGCAGTCGAAGGCTCCGCTGAAGGAAGCATTCGGCCAGTGGAGCAACCTGAAGATGGTGCTCATCGCCCTGATCGGTCTTGCGATCGGCCAGGCCGTGGTGTGGTACACGGGCCAGTTCTATGCCCTGTTCTTCCTCCAGAGCATCCTGAAGGTCGACCTGCTCACCTCGAACGTCCTGATCGCCTGGTCCCTGATCATCGGCACCGGCGGCTTCGTCTTCTTCGGCGCCCTGTCCGACAAGATCGGCCGCAAGCCGGTGATTCTCGGCGGCTGCCTGATCGCGGCGATCACCTACTTCCCGCTCTTCGGCGCTCTCACGGGCGTGGTGAGCCCGAAACTGGCCCAGGCGCTCGAGACCGGCAAGGTTCAGGTCGTGGCCGATCCCGCCGCGTGCGGCTCGGTGTTCGACCCGGTCGGCATCCGCACCTTCACGGCGAAGTGCGACGTTGCCCGCGTGGCTCTCGCCCGCTCGGCGGTCAAGTACGAGTTCGTCCCGGCCCCCGCCGGCACCGCCCCGAAGGTGACCTTCAACGGCAAGGAAGTTCCGATTGCCGACGCCATCCCGGCCAACATCACGGCGTTCACGAACGCTGCGGCGGAAGCGGGCTATCCGAAGGCGGGCGATCCGAGCATCCTGAAAGTCGGCGGCTTCTTCGACGCCCTCGGCAACGCCCAGGCGCTTAAGGCCATCGGCATCCTGACGATCTTCGTGATCTACGTGACGATGGTCTACGGCCCGATCGCGGCGGCTCTGGTGGAGTTCTTCCCCACCCGTATCCGCTACACCGCGATGTCCCTGCCCTACCACATCGCCAACGGCTGGTTCGGCGGCCTTCTGCCTCCCACCGCCTTTGCGATGGTGGCGGCCACCGGCGACATCTATTACGGCCTTTGGTACCCGATCGTGATCGCCCTGGTGACCTTCGTGGTCGGCCTCCTCTTCGTGCCGGAGACCAAGGACCGCGATATCCTGACCTTCGAAGGCGTCGGCGCGAAGCGCTAAGCCTTCCGGGTTCAAATCCAACAAGGAAAGCCCCGCCTCACGGCGGGGCTTTTCGTTTCTGACTTGCTCAGACCGCTGTTCAGTAGCAGGTTGCGACCCGACGAACGATCCAACCCTCGCCTTCCACGAAAAGGCGCTTTCGAGCGATGCTGCAAGAGGGATCACCGGCGGAATTCGTCTCGATCGAGGAGGTGGTTTCCACATCCTTCGCGACAACGGAGGTCGGTCCCTTGACCTGCTTCGCCGCAACCTCATGGCCGGGATGGGCGGCGTATGCACTCTCGGAAGCCAAAGCAAAACTCGCGGCAACCGCCAGCACGCCAAGAACCTTCAAGCCACCACCAAGCAGCGAATTCTTTTTCTTAACGGAAGCCTCTGAGACCTTCATCACGCAAACTCCTAATCGGACTGTCGTGACAATCCCAGATTCGGAGCTTGGTTTCGGTGTGCTGGAACACTTAATATTTCCATTTGTACGGAACTTGCGTCCCGCTTCGTGGACTGCTACCTGACCACCCGTGGCGTCAGCCGGTGTAGCACAGCGGTAGTGCAGCGGTTTTGTAAACCGAAGGTCGGGAGTTCGATCCTCTCCACCGGCACCACTTCTCTCGGCGTGCGGATTTCGCCCGATGCGGCATGCATTCGGGGAGCTACGGCACCCTTAACGACCGACCTGCTTTCGTGCTGCGGCCGTCCTGCCCGAATCGGCTTTAGAACCTCGCCGGGAAATCTACGGAGCGACGATCGCCGCTGCCATGATCGTCGCCGCGTAGGCCGAAAGGGTCACGAAGGGCGCAAGCACGCTCGCGGCGATGACGAGTCCGAGGAAGGTCTTGAGATGCGGCATGGCGGGCTCCTCTGAAATCCAGCCCCGAGCCTGCCCCTATAAAGCTAATCTCCGGTTAACCTTAGCAGCGACTGCCGGGGAGCTCGCCGATTAACAAGTGATAATGCAATAAGACTACGTTTAACTCGGAGGAATAGCCAAGCTGGGCCTAAGCTTGGCGAATACTCATGAAGTATTAATCGCGGATTTCAGGATTGCGAACATTACGTCATCATGCCCTCATGCCTCTCCCACGGCCCAGGCTGGCCATGCAAGTTTCTAACAACAGGGGAATGGCATGGAATATAAGCTCAAGTCCCAGACAGACCTTGTCGCGGATACTTTCCCGGCGGGACCTGGTTCAGACATCGAATCGAAGCTGCATTACCTTCTCAACGCCCTGGAATGCATGGACAAGAGGACGGCGATCGAGTTGGAGCGGCTGGAAGGCAGCGGCGCCGAGGACGATCTCAAGGACTTCGTGAAGCAGGACATTCTATCCCGTGCTCAGGAACTGAGGCTCCCTCTGCAGGAAGCGGCAGAGGAACTGCGCTCGCTGTATCGCGCCTCGTTTCCAGGCGAAGGCGGCTGATCTCGACCGTCTAATCGACCGGTTCGTTTCCTTCGAACGCGCGCTAAGCCTTAGCCGGGGATCCCTTCGGCTGAGGCTTTTCTTTTGGCGGCATCGCCTTTTCCCTTTGGAGCCTCCCTCCCCCACCAAAGGTGCCATCCGCCGGGGTAGCCCACCTGCCCAAGACGCCTTCCCTGGGATCGAGCGTAGGCTCCTAATCGGGGGTCAGGGAGGCGCATATGGACATCGTGCTGCTGAACGTCATGGGCTCCGCCGCCTTGGCTTCCGCCATCGTCGCAGGGATCATGACACAGCGACTCTCGCGGGAAATCGCCGGGTTGGCCACGATCAAGCCGGATCCCTTGCCGGAGAGGCTAAGGCACTCACGCCTGATGGCGTGGTGGCGAAAAACCTGACGCCGGTAATTGCCGTCCCGTCACGCGCTCCGCATAGGCAAAGCTACCCGCCGGCATTAGACAGGCTATTGATAGCCGATACCGGAACATCGAAGGTAAGCGATGCCAATTGCCGTTTCAGATCCCGACGATCCGCGGATCGAGGCCTATCGCGCCGTCCGCGAGCGCGATCTCGTCGGGCGCCAGCATCGTTTCGTTGCGGAAGGCGAGGTGGTTCTCCGGGTCCTGCTGCAACAATCCCGTTTCATGATCGAATCGCTCCTCCTGGCGGAAGGCCGTCTGGACAGCCTGAGCGATGCGCTGGCTCTGATTCCTGCCGAGGTTCCGGTCTACGCGGCGAACCGGGCGGTCATGGACGCCATCGTCGGCTTTCCGATCCATCGAGGGATCCTCGCCATCGCACAGCGTACGCCGATGCCGGCGGCGGAGGATCTGCTCTCCGGGATGCCGGGGAATGCCCTCGTGATTGGGTTGGTCGGCCTGGCCAATCACGACAATGTCGGAGGGATCTTCCGCAATGCGGCGGCTTTCGGCGCGAACGCCGTTCTGCTCGATCCGGAAACCTGCGATCCCCTCTATCGCAAGGCCATCCGGGTCTCCGTCGGCGGAGCGCTCGTGGTTCCCTTCACGCGGGTATCGTCTGCAGAAGCGATGATCGGGAAGCTTGAAGCGGCGTCCTTCGAGGTCATGGCGCTGTCCCCGTCAGGCAGGGAAACCCTCTCCCGCGTCAAACCGGCCCGGCGGACCGCCGTGCTCCTGGGTGCGGAGGGCCCTGGCCTTCCGGCCGATCTGCTCGCCCGGACCAGGACCGTCTCCATTCCCATGAGCGGCGGTTTCGATTCCCTGAATGTCGCGACCACCAGCGGCATCGTCCTGCATCACCTGTCGCAGAACGGTTGAAAGAGCGCTCACTCGCTGACTTGTGAGAATTCTCTCCCTTGCCTCCAAGCGCGGCCGTTCTAGGCTTCCGTTCCCACGCCGGAGAAGCCCCTGGAGACGCCCATGACGATCACACGCCGCACCGTTCTTGCCAGCACCGCCCTCGCCGCTGCCCCTATCGCCGGGCCAGCGCTTGCCCAAACCGCTTCCACACCCGCTCCGGCGCAGGGCGCCGCATCGCGACAAGCCCCCGGTTTCTACCGCTACAAGGTCGGCGACATCGAAGTGACCGCCATCAATGACGGCTCCGCTCCCCGTCCGCTCGAGGGATTTATCCGCAATGCGGAACTGTCCGCCGTGCAGCAGGCCGCGAGCGATGCGTTCCTGCCGCAGAACACGATCCAGAACTCCTTCACCGCCCTCGTACTGAACAATGGCGGCAAGCTGACCCTCATCGATACCGGCAACGGCGATTCCGGGGCGCCCACGACCGGCCGCTGGATGGAGAATTTCCGCGCCGCCGGCCTGGACCCGTCGCAGGTCAATACCGTCGTCATCAGCCACTTCCACGGCGACCACATCAACGGCCTGCGCCGCAAGGACGGCACTGCCGTGTTCCCGAATGCCGAAATCCTGGTTCCGGCCGCCGAATGGGCGTTCTGGATGGACGATGCCCGCATGAACCAAGTGCCCGAGAACATGCGGGGCGGCTTCCTCGGCGCCCGCCGTGTCTTCGGCCCGATCGCCAAGGACGTGAAGCAATACGCGATGGACAAGGAGGTCGTGCCCGGCCTGACGAGCATCGCAGCACCGGGCCATACGCCCGGCCACACGGCCTTCATGCTCGCCTCCGGCGCGGGCAAGCTGCTGATCCTGTCGGATACGGCAAACCACCCGGCCCTCTTCGTGCGCAACCCGGACTGGTCGGCGGTGTTCGACATGGATGCCGACGTGGCTCGGGCTACGCGCCGCAAGATGCTCGACATGGCCGCCTCGGAGCGGGCGCAGGTCGCGTTCTATCACGCGCCCTTCCCGGCAACGGGCCATATCGCCAAGGACGGCGACGGCTTCCGCTTCGTGCCGGTGCAGTGGAGCCCGGCGGTCTAGAGCATTTTTCGGCGAAGTGGACCCGGTTCGCCGTCAAAAATGCGGTAGACCAAAGAAGAGAAGTGTTTCCGCGCAAGTGGAAACACCTCTAAGGCGGACTTTCGGAGGTTTCCGAGAACAGCCATTCCAGGGTGGCCGCATCGCCACCCGTCGGCTCGATGAAGAGAACGACCGGCGTCTCGTAAGGATGCCGCTCCTTGAGCGCCCGATGCACCTGGTCCTGAAGGCCCGCCCGGGTCTTCAGGATGGCGACCGACTCCTGCCCACGCTCGATGCCGCCCTTCCAGGCATAGACCGATTGCATGCCCGGCAGCACATTGATGCAGGCGATCAGCCTGTCGCGAACGAGTTCCTCCCCAACCGAAAGCGCCGTGTCCAGATCGGGAAAGGTCGTATAGACGAGAAGTGGGCGATCCATGCTATGGCTGTCCTCCGCATCCGATGGGACGCCACGAGGGTAACTGGGCATGGCCCGCCGATTCAACAGCATCGCATTCGTCGCCAGCGCCGCGCCCGACGCCCAGGACGCCCTGAAGACCCTGCAGGAGCGCTACCCTAATGTTGTCCCCGAAGCCGCCGATGCCATCGTGGCGCTCGGCGGCGACGGCCTGATGCTGCAGAGCCTGCATCGGTTCATGGGCACAGCCAAGCCGATCTACGGCATGAACAAGGGCACGATCGGCTTCCTGATGAACGACTTCCGGGAGGAAGACCTTATCGCGCGGCTGGAAGCGGCGGAACGGAGCGTGGTGCACCCGCTGCTGATGGTGGCCTGGGACGTGCACGGCGTCGCTCACACCTCCCGCGCGATCAACGAAGTCGCCATGTTCCGGCAGACCTATCAGGCCGGCAAGCTGCGCGTGAGCGTCGACTCGCAGGTTCGGATTCCCGAGCTGATCGCCGATGGAATCCTGGTCTCGACCCCCGCCGGATCGACCGCCTACAACCTCTCGGTCGGCGGAACGATCCTGCCGCTCAACGCCCCCCTTCTGGCGCTGACGCCGATCTCCGCCTTCCGACCGCGTCGCTGGCGCGGAGCGCTGCTGCCGGATTACGCCAAGATCCAGATCGAGGTTCTGGAAGCGGAGAACCGTCCGGTCAGCGCGGTCGCCGACCACACCGAGTTCCGCAATGTCTCCCATGTGCATGTCTCCATGGATCGCAGCGTCGATCTGGTGATGCTGCACGATCCCGGCCACAGCCTGGACGAGCGCATCCTGCGCGAGCAGTTCGGCTACTGAAGCCATCGAAGGCATGGACACCAAAAGGCATGGGAACCAACATGCCGAGCACAACGATGAGGTCACGTCATGAACGATGAGAACAGGCACCCCAGAGGCGGTCTCTATTTCGAGGATTTCGTCGTCGGAACCACCATCCGTCACCGCCTGACGCGGACGGTGACGCAGATGGACAACATGCTGTTCTCCAACATGACCCTGAACCCGCAGCCGCTGCACATCGATGCGCATTTCTGCGCAACCGAGACGGAATGGGGCAAGCCGCTCATGAACTCCCTGTTCACGCTCGGCCTGATGATCGGCATCTCCGTCAACGACACCACGGTCGGCACCACCATCGCCAATCTCGGCATGACGGACGTGAAATTTCCCGCGCCGCTGTTCGAGGGCGACACCGTGAATGCGACGACGGAGATCGTCGCCAAGCGAGAATCCAAGTCGCGTCCCGATGCCGGCATCGTCGACTTCATCCATCGTGCCTACAAGCAGGACGGGGCGCTCGTCGCCGAATGCCGCCGCCAGGCCTTCATGCGCAAGAGGGCCGCGTGATGCGCTCGCTGCTCTTCGTGCCGGGCGACAGTCCGAAGAAACTCGAGAAAGGCTTGAACTCGGGCGCCGATATTCTCCTCATCGATCTCGAGGATTCGGTTGCCCTCTCCGCCAAGCAGGAAGCGCGCCGTGTCACGGCCGCCTTCCTGGCGGAGCAGCGCGCGACGGCGGGCAGGCCCCGCCTGTACGTGCGCGTGAATGGGCTGACCACCGGGATGATCGATGCCGATCTCGACGGTGTCATGAACGCCGCTCCCGACGGCATCGTGCTGCCCAAAGCAGTTGGCGGAGCGGACGTGGCCCATCTCGGGGCGAAACTCGCCGTGCGCGAGGCTGAATACGGCCTCGACGACGGAGCGACCCGCATTCTCGCGATCGCGACCGAGAATGCCGCCGGCATCTTCGCGCTCGGCACCTTTGCCGGCGCCAGCCACCGGCTCATGGGACTGACATGGGGCGGCGAGGATTTGTCCGCCGATCTCGGAGCCGAGGCGAACCGGGACGAGAACGGAGCCTACACGGAGCCCTATCGTCTCGCGCGGTCCCTCACGCTCTTCGGTGCAGCGGCCGCGGGCATCGATGCCATCGATTCCGTCTACACGAATTTCCGCGACATGGCCGGCCTCGAAGCCGAATGCCGCATGGCGCGCCGCGACGGATTCGTGGCGAAGATGGCGATCCATCCGGCCCAGGTACCCGTGATCAACGAGGCCTTCACGCCCTCACCCGAGGCCATCGCCCGCGCGCAGGCCGTGCTCGACGCCTTCAAGGCCAACCCGGAAGCCGGCGTCGTCGGCGTCGAGGGCGAGATGCTGGACCGTCCGCACCTGCTGCGGGCCGAGCGCCTGCTGCGCCGGGCCGGACGATCCTGAGAGTCCGGTTCCTCAGCCGCAGGCATCACCTCTCCCCGGTGGGGAGAGGTCGAGCGCAGCGAGGGTGAGGGGGCACAGGTCCATTCGGAGAGGGCGCAACCCCTCACCCGCGCCTCCGGCGCGACCTCTCCCTCAATGAGAGGTGAACCCGCGCATCACCTTCATAAGTGATCGCCAACACCCCACCCTAGCCCTCCCCGCAAGGGGGAGGGAAACACCCGTCACAGCTTTATGAGCCGGATTGTGAGCCTCAGCCCCGCTCCACAAAGCGCGACAGCAGGCTCACGAGCTGCGCCTGATGGCTCGTTCCCGTCTTCGCGAAGATGGACTTGAGGTGATAGCGGACCGTCTCCGCGCCGATCCGGTGATCCTCTGCGATCTGTCTGGTATCGAAGCCCTTGAGAAGCGCGGACGACACGCGCAGCTCCGCCGGCGTCAGCCGAAAGATCTCCTGCAGAGCATTCAGTGAAAGCGAGCGGTCCTCACCGGGATCGCCGATCAGCAGCAGGCCGCGCGCTCCCTGGAAGACGTCGCAGACCGAGAGCGCGATCGGATAGGCTTGCAGCAACAGCGGAAGCCCCTCGGACCGCTGCAGCAGAACGGAACCCGGGCAGGAATCCTGCTGTGAGGTCAGCGGGCGGATGCTGGCGTCGACGAGATCCTGCAGGGCCTTGTTGGTTTCCCGCTGCGGCGAGCGCAGGCGCGACGCGACGATCTGCAGATGATCGCCGAGGGCGGCCTCGGCCCGCCCGTTGAGGCGAATGACCCGGCCGAGCCAATCGACTAGGATGGCTCCGCAGGTGAAGCGCTCCAGGCTGTCGACGAGCCCTTCCGCGTAGGACATGCGAACTTTCGAGGCGAGGCGCGCCGCTCGCCTCACATGCGTCAGGTCGTGGCGGATACGAGCGAGATCGTCGCTCGAGAAAGGCTCCCGGTGAGCCTTGCGATGAAGCGAGAGAACAATCTTGGCGCCACCGGCTTCCGCCAGGATCGTCCCTGCGAACGAGCCGAAGCCGACCGACGGCAGGAAGTCGGTATAAAGGGGCAAATGCCGCCGCTCGTCCGAGGTGACGAAATCGGCATCGGTGACGATGTCCTTTTCCTTGCGGGCCAAGGGAATGCCACGCCGCGAGCGGACATCCCGCGCCTCCCATCCACCCTCAAGAAACCGGGCGCAGAATTCCTCGACGCTTTCGGAGGGGATATAGCCGCCGAGCCTGTCCACATAGGATGAGAGCACGCCCCCGTCGGCACCCCATACGGAACAGGCCAGGTTGAGGGCCCTCCCCCACAATTCGGGGAGGATGGCAGCCTCGTAGAACGCTTCGGTCGCCGGCATCTTCACTCACGCTGCAGCAGGGCGCGAAGGTGTTGCGGAAGAGCAACCCGCCCCGAACACGCCTGCCTGCCAGGAATGTAAATGTTATAAACTACCCGATTGGGTAGTGTACAGCCCCAAGCCGTGTGTTTTTATCCGATATAACACCACAAATCGCCCTATCCCCGCGTGGTTGGAAGCGGCAGGGCAAATGAAAACTCACAAATCGCCGAAGCCGCTCGAGCGGCTTCGGCGCGACAATCTCGCTCAAGTCGGGCGATTGGGGGAATTTTATGTCTGATGCTCTCATTGCAGCTTTTAATGCCGCCACCACTTGGCAGGCGGCTCTGGCTGCCATCAAAAACGAAGAATATGCAGCCCTCCTGCTTGAGGAGAGCCATCGCAACAAACTCACAGACCTTCCGGACGATGGGGGCCGCGAACAGGCCATCGGCCTCGGTGTCCTGGAGATCAAGACTCTGTTCGGGGACTATACCACCGTCGAAGAGATTAAAGCTGCTGTGCAGCTGCAGATTGAGGTCGAACACGAGAAATTCCGGATCATCGGGGCTGTTGGGACTGCCCAAGGTGTCGGCGAGATGAAAACGGCTCTCGAAATTGTCGAAACGCTGAACACACACCGACAGGATCTTATCGAGGCATGGTCCAACAGCACTGATCCCGATGCACAGGCTCGCGCTGCAGCGCTGGAGGTGGAGGAATATACCGTCGTTCTGAAGCGGCTTGCAGCGGAGCTCAACAACGGAGACTATCTCAATCGTCTGGCGGAAAAGATGATGGTGGCGCGTGCGGAGACCGGCCCCTTCTATGGAGTAGGCACTCTCGTCGCTGCTCTCGACAACGCAGATCGGGCAATCGCTACAGATCGTCTACTGGAAGCGTTTAACGACGCCGGCTCCTGGCAAGAGGCACTCGCCGCCATCAAGGACAACGCTTCAGCGCTCCTCGATCAAGAACATCAAGACATGCTCGATGACCTTCCCGAGGATGGGGGCCGCGAGCAAGCCATCGGCTTGGGCGTCCTTGAGATCAGGACGCTTTTCGGTGACTTCGCATCGCTTGAGACGCTCATCACCGAGGTGCGGTATCAGATCGAGGTCGAGCATGCCAAGTTCGCTGCACTCAATGCGATCAACGCAGCCACTGAGGAGAACATGGTCGCGGTGCTGAAGGAGCACATCGCCAACCTCAATGACCACCGTCAGGAACTGATAGAGAAATGGTCGATGTCCGCCGATCCCGACGCACAGGCCCGTGCGGAGGAACTGTCCGCGGAAGAGTATACACTCGTTCTGGCCGAGATCGTTTCTCACTTCGACGACGCGACCTACATGGCCGGGCTCGCCGAGGCCATCCTGGGTTCCGAGCAGTTCTTTGGTGTGGGCGCCCTCGTCACCGCCCTCAAGGCGGCCGATGTGGCACTCGACTCGCCGGTAGCGCCCGCCACTCAGAGCGTGACGACGGACGAGGACGCCGTGATCACGCATGACATCGGCGCGACCGATCCGAATGGCGATCCTCTCGCTTATTCCGTGAAGAGCGGAGAAGGGCCGCAGAAGGGAACCGTCACCTTCGCCGATGGCAAGTTCACCTACACTCCGGATGAAAACGGGAACGGCACCGATACCTTCACCATCGTGATCTCGGACGGCGAGCATTCAGTCGAACAGGTGGTCACCGTCACGATTACGCCCGTCAATGACGCGCCTGTCGCTTCGGCCACCGGCAACAGCGCCTCTGGCGACGAGGACAAGGCCGTCGTCGGCGAGCTTCCCGCCGCGACAGATGTGGATGGAGACGACATCACTTACGAGCTCGTGAATCCGGTCGCGGGCCTCACGCTCAATGCAGATGGCACCTATCGCTACGTTCCGGCGGCGGACTTCAACGGTGTCGTGACCTTCGAGTATCGTGCCATCGATGAGCACGGCGAAAAGAGCGAGCCTCGGACGTTCACCCTGACCATCAATCCGGTCAACGACACGCCGTGGGATATTTCGCTCTCGAAGGACAAAGTGGTCGAAAACGCGGCGGCTGGAACGGAGATCGGCAAACTCGTCGTCTCCGATCCGGACGGCGGAACGTTCACCTTCGAGCTGGTGGACAATGCTGGCGGCCGCTTCGTCATCGATACGGCGACCGGCACCCTGAATGTTGCTGACGGCACCAAGCTCGATTACGAGCAGGCCACGTCGCACACGGTCAAGATCCGCGTGAAGGACTCGGCCGGCGCGACCTTCGAGAAGACGCTCACCATCGGCCTCACGGACGTCGCGAACGAGACTGTCACCGGTACGGCGGGCAAGGATGTTCTCGTCGGCGGCACCGGCAAGGACGTGTTCAACGGCGGCCTCGGCGACGACAAGCTCTCGGGCGGCCTCGGCAACGACGTGCTGACCGGCGGCAAGGGCAAGGACGTCTTCGTGTTCGACTCGAAGCTCGGAACGTCGAGCACCGACAGAAAGGTCAACTTCGACTCGATCAAGGACTTCTCGGTCAAGGACGACAGCCTGTATCTCGACAACGCCATCTTCAAGAAGCTGGGAGCAGGAACGGCCACAAGCCCGAAGCAGCTCAAGAGCTCGTTCTTCACCATCGGCGACAAGGCGAAGGATAAGAACGACTACATCGTCTACAACAACAAGACCGGTGTTCTCTCGTACGACGCCGACGGTTCGGGCAACGGCAAGGCGGTGGAATTCGCTCAGCTCACCAAGAACCTGAAGATGACCTACAAGGACTTCTTCGTCATCTAACGGTCGTTGCCTTAGGCTGACCTGCACGAACGAAACGGCCCGCGAGGATCCTTGCGGGCCGTTTTTTCGTTTCCGAGTGGAGAAGCCTAACCCCCCGGCCGCGTGATCGAGAACTTGGTCTCCGGCGTCGCGACGAAATAATCCCGGTAGCCGGCGCGGGCGATGGGACGCATGGCGGCGGTATCGACGAGCCCGTTCACGAGGTAGCGGTCGTCGATATGGATGCCGACCACCTGACCGATCACGAGATGATAGGACGGCTCGCCGCCGCCCAGGGGCTCGAGCGGCACGGTCTGCAGCCACTTGCATTCGAGGGCGGCGAGCGCATCGGCCACCCGCGGCGGCTTGACCAGCCGGGAGGAAGCCGGCGCCAAACCCGCATGCTCCATCTCGTTCACCCCGCGCGGCAGAACCGCGGAGGTGGCGTTCATCTTCTCCCGCAGATCGTAGGTTGCGAGATTGCAGACGAACTCGCCCGTCTCCTCGATGAAGGTGAGCGCGTCCTTCTTGCCCGCGGAGGAGAACGCCACCATGGGCGGGCGCTCGGAGACCGCGTTGAAGAACGAATAGGGAGAGAGGTTCACCTCCCCCTTCGCGCTCATCGCCGTGATCCAGCCGATGGGACGGGGCGTGACGATGGCCTTGAACGGATCGTGCGGCAGGCCGTGGGCGTTTGTCGCGGTTTCGTAGAACATGGGGTCAGAACCGTGTCACGATGTCGCTGAGGCTCGGCCGGTCCCGGTCGGTCGGCGTCTCCCGCGCCGTGCCGACATGGACGAAGCCGGCGATCCGCTCGTCCGCCTTGAGCCCCAGCGTATCCAGTATTCTCCGGTCGAAAGCCGCCCAGCCGGAGAGCCATGAGGCGCCGTAGCCAAGGGCATTAGCTCCATTGAGCAGGTTCATGCAAACGGCCCCGGCTGATAAAACTTGTTCCCAGTCGGGGATCTTCACATGGGGCACGACGCGGGACACGACGGCGATCACCAGGGGAGCATGCGTGAAGCGCTGCCGCTCGGCGGCGAGCTGCTCCGCGGTGGCGTTGGGGTTGTCGGCCTGAAAGGCGGCCGCGAGCGCCTCGCCGAGACGCCCGCGCGCCTCGCCCTCGATCAGGATGAAGCGCCAGGGCACCAGCTTGCCGTGGTCCGGCACCCGGGAGGCGACCTTCAGGAGGGTCTCGATCTCCTGCTCGCCCGGTCCCGGCTCGCCGAGCCAGCGCGGGGGGACGGAACGGCGCTGCAGGAGACGGGAAAGGCTGTCATTCATGGGATCTTCATCCGGCTTGAATTATGTGGAACAATGGGATCGGACGCTTATGAAGGCGGCGGGCAAGGCAGGCAACGACTTGCCATCGTCTCGCCGTCTTGCTGCGCTTGAGGGAGCGCGGGCGTACCAAGGGCGGGCCGCTGCCACAGAAGAAACAGCAGCGGATGTATAGGGGGAGTGCGGTCAGACGCCAAGCAGGTTTCA
Organism: Microvirga zambiensis WSM3693; assembly: GCF_016735695.1. GTDB lineage: Bacteria > Pseudomonadota > Alphaproteobacteria > Rhizobiales > Beijerinckiaceae > Microvirga > Microvirga zambiensis. The sequence goes on from NZ_JAERQD010000007.1 coordinate 120,322, forward strand.
CTCATGGCTAACCGGCATGCTTCTGCAGGCGGGAGGGGTCGTTGGGAAGGCGTGAGCAGGCGGGGGCACCGCTCAAGGGCAATGCAGACATCCATTTCAGGGCCTGACGGCCCACTATCCCAGCCGGTCTGGTCGCAGCGCCAGACGCTGACCGCCTTTGCGCTCATCCTGGCGGCCTGGGCGATCGCGGTCTCGATCTGGCCCCTGACGGGGTCCGTGGTGCCCTGGGATTCCAAGAACCAGTTCTATCCCACCCTGCGCTATCTCGGCACGGCCCTCGCCAGCGGGGAACTCCCCCTCTGGAATCCCTACCATTTCGGCGGCCACCCCTCGGCGGCCGATCCGCAATCCCTCCTGTTCACCCCCACCATGCTGTTCTTCGGCTGGCTCGTCCCGGAGCCGTCGATGCAGGCTTTCGACGTGGTCGTCTTCGCCCATTTCCTGCCCGGCGCGCTGGCCTTCGTGCCGCTGTTCCGCCGCAGGGGCTGGCATCCGGCAGGCGCCGTGGCAGCCGCCCTCGTCTTCATGCTCGGCGGCTCGGCCACGGCCCGGCTCCAGCACACGGGCATGATCTTCAGCTACGGCTTCTTCCCCCTCGCCTTCTGGCTGCTGGAAGAGGCGATGGACCGCCGCTCCTATCGCTACGGCGTGCTGTTCGCGCTGAGCGCAGCGATGATGGTGATCGGGCGCGACCAGGTCGCTTTCCTCTGCGCGCTGACGCTCATCGCGCTCGCGGCGCAGCGGATCTGGTGCGCGCCGCAACCCCTCGCCTATTTCAAGTCGCGCCTCGGCCTTCTTCTGTCCATGGGCCTGATCGGCGGCGCCCTTCTCGCCGTGCCGGTCATTCTGACCATGCAATTCCTCGCCACCTCGACCCGGCCCTCCTTCGGCTTCGGCGTGGCGGCGATGGGGTCCCTGCCGCCCGAGAGCCTGGCGACGATCCTGTTCGGCAACGTCTTCGGATCCCTGCGCTGGACCTACGATTACTGGGGCCCTGACTGGCATAGCCTGTCGGAGGGCACCTGGACCGATCGGGCGACGAACTACCTGTTCGTCGGCACGATCCCCGCTCTCCTTCTCCTCTGGCACGGGGTTGCCGGCGGGCGCCTGTTCGCCCGCGAGTTCCGGTTCTTCCTGGTGCTGGGCCTCATCGCCCTGTTCTATGCCCTCGGCCGCTACACCCCAGGCTTCGAAGTGATCTTCGATCACCTGCCGGGCGTGAACCTCTATCGCCGGCCGGCGGACGCCACTTTCGTGATCAACATCGCCCTCGCCTTCGCGGCCGGCTATCTCGTTCACCGCTATGCGACGGACGGGCTGCCCCGGTGGAACCGGGCGTCTCTCGGGCCGCTGCGGGCCATGCTGCCGCTGCTGGCTCTCGGCCTCCTGGTGGCCGCCGTCGCCAGCGCCCTCGTCTTCGCCATCCGCGGCGGCCACGTTTCCTCCGCGCTGACGGAGATCGGCATCGGGCTTGCCGCCGCCATGCTGGCCATGATCGCGATCGCAAAGACGAGCGCCACCGCCCAATGGCGCGGCGCCGTCGCGATGGTGCTGGTCACACTCACCGGTGCGGAGCTGATCGGCCGCCATGCCGCCTCGGCTCTGAATGCGGAGCCGGCCGAACGCTATACGGTCTATACCAAGCTGCCGCCCGAGCAGCTTCAGGGCATACAGATCCTCAAGCGTGAGCTCGCGGAGCGCAACGCGCGCGGCGAGTATCCGCGCGTCGAGATCCTCGGCCTCAAGGGCGCCTGGCAGAATGCCTCCATGGTCCTCGGGATCGAGGACATCATCGGCTACAACCCCCTGCGCCTCGCCGATTACGAGCGCGCCATCGGTCCCGGCGAGAACGCCGAGGATCCCAACCTGCGCCGTTTCCCAACCAGCTTCCGGGGCTATGAATGCGAGCTCGCGAGCCTTCTCGGGCTCGACTACATCGTCCTCGATCGCCCGGCCCGCCAGCTGCCGCGCCATTTCCCGCGCCTGACCGATGCGGAGGTCGTCTACGGCACCGGGCGGATGTGGATCTATCGCCTCAACACCTCCGTCCCCCGCGCCTATGTGGCGCATCACGTGACGCCGGTGGATTCCGAGGCCGTGCTCGGCCAGGAGGAATTGCCCGAATTCAACCGCGAGACGGAAGCCCTCATCGACGAAGACGGCATGCGCATGCTCAAGGGCGCCTACGCGCCGGCAGGCGCCGATCAGAGCAAGGCAAAGGGAACGGCCCGGATCATCGCCTATCAGCGGAATTCGGTTACGCTGGAGGTCGAGAGCAGCGACAACGGCGTGCTCGTCCTGCACGACATCGACTATCCGGGCTGGGAGGCCTGGGTGGATGGCGAGCGCCGCCCGATCCTGCGCGCCAACCTCCTTTTCCGGGGCGTCGAGATCGGGCCGGGCAAGCACAGGGTTGAATTTCATTTCCGTCCGATGTCTTTTGAGAATCTGGTTGCGGCCGCCTCCAATCTCGTGAAGAGCGAGGAGAAGCCGATCCGGACGGCCATCGCCTCCCCGCTCCAGTGAGGAGCCATTCTTTCAACCGATGATTTTGCTTTGAAGAAGCCGTTTACCCTCGCCGCCCTTTTCGCCTGTGCCGCTGTCTCAGCAGCGTCGGCGCAGTCGCCTGCCGTTCCGTCCATGTCGCAGAGCCTGCCGCCGATCACACTCGGACAGGTGATGCTGAATGCGGCCGCGACCTTTGCCGGCAGCAACGAGCCGATCCGCTCCGGCCTCATCTGGCGGATCTACGAGGATCGCGGCGACGCCTCCCAGCCCACCATCGTCGCCCGCTCGACCGGCCCGACGCCGAGCTTCACCCTTTCGCCCGGCAACTACATCATCCACGTCGCCTACGGGTTTGCCAGCGCCTCGAAGCGCATCAGCGTCCAGCGCGGCAACCTGAACGAGCGGCTCGCCATCAATGCCGGCGCCCTTCAGCTCAAGGGCGCGGTGAGCGGCAGCCCGATCCCGGCCAACCGCCTCACCTTCTCCGTCTATGTGCCCGAGGCGCAGAATTCCGAAGGGCGGCTCGTCATCGCCGACGCGAAGGCGAACGACATGATCCGGCTGCCGGAGGGCACCTATCACGTGGTCTCCACCTATGGCGACGCCAACGCCATCATGCGCAGCGACCTGAAGGTGGAATCGGGCCGGGTGACCGAGGCGACCCTCAATCACCGCGCCGCGACCGTGACCCTCAAGCTCGTGGGATCGGCGGGCGGCGAGGCCTTCGCCGGCACAGCCTTCAGCGTGCTCACCCCCGGCGGCGACGTGATCCGCGAGGCCATCGGCGCGTTTCCCTCGGTGACGCTGGCCGAGGGCGAATATGTCCTGATCGCGCGCCATGAGGGCAAGGTCTATACCCGCGAGTTCAAAATCGAGAGCGGGCTCGACCGGGACGTCGAGATCATCACCACGCCCTGAAAGTCTGGCTCGTAAATCTCCCACCTCATCCTGAGGAGCCACGAAGTGGCGTCTCGAAGGATCATCCAGTGCTCTCTGGAGACGCCCTCGTCCTTCGAGACGCCGCCTCCGGCGGCCCTCAGGATGAGGGCTAGGGGGCAAAAATCCTTTACGAGCCAGACACTGAGAGTCTTCCTCATAGTTCATTGAGAGACCAAGCTGCATTCTCCCTCCCCTTTATGGGGAGGAGGGTAACTCGCGCTTTATGAGCAAGCCTCCGAGGACGGCTGAACCTTTCAGCCTTCGCGGCATTGACCGGTGGCTACTTAACGGTCGCGCCGCGCATGAGCCCCACTCCCAAAGGCGTGACCTTGCTGGAGAGGAAGCTCATGAAAATCGCAGAGATCATGACCCGCAACGTGCGCGTGGTCGCTCCGGACCGGTCGATCCAGGATGCGGCGCGTCTCATGGACGAGATGAATGTCGGCTCCCTTCCCGTCTGCGACGGGCGGCGTCTGCGCGGTGTGGTGACCGACCGCGACATCACCGTCCGGGCGACGGCAGCGGGCCTTGCTCCCGATACCACACGCGTGCGCGACATCATGTCGGACAATGTCTGGTGGTGCTTCGACGACGACGACGTCGATCACATCGTCGAGCTGATGAGCGAGCATCAGATCCGCCGCCTGCCCGTGGTCGATCACGACAAGCATCTCGTCGGCATCGTCGCCCTCGGCGATCTTGCGACCGACAGCGAAGGCGATGCGTCCCGTGCCCTGCACCGCATCTCCACTCCCTCGGAACCGGACCGGAGCGGCACGCCGTCGACGGCGCGCGCCGATCGGAGCCGCGGCGGACAATCCCGGCTGAGCGACGACGAGCGCCGCGAACTCGACCGTCGATCGAGGAGCGAGGATGACGACTGGCGCCATCGGCCATACGATTATCATGAGCATCGGCGGGGCCGTGAGGAAGGCTCGCGCAACCGCGGCCGCGGACAGTTCCGCTTCCGCGACGAGGACGACGTGCGCGCGGCTTTCGGAAGCTTCGGCCATCCGGGTGAGGAAGGCGCCCGCAATGCGCGCATGCGCGGCGGTTATGGCGGCGAGGGCTACCGGAACTACGGCGACGAATATGCGGGAAGCGGCTCGGCCGGGAGGGGCTACCGCCCGAAGCGCTACGGCGCCTCGACCATCACGGGCGAACGCGCCCGTCCCGGCGACGACAGCAGCGAGAACGATCGCGTGATGCAGGATCGGGAGCGCACCTGGAGCCTCGTGAACGAGCGGCGCGATCACAGCAATTACGGCGCCGGTCCCGGCAATACGCGTTTCGGCAACGACGCCACCGCGAGCCGGGGCGAGGTGCGCCGAGGCGAGCATCAGGGTCGTGGGCCAAAGGGCTACCAGCGTTCCGACGAGCGCATCCGCGAGGACATCAACGAGCGCCTTACCGACGATGCGATGATCGATGCGTCCGAGATCGAAGTGCAGGTCCAGAACCGGGAGGTCACGCTCACCGGCACCGTGCGCAACCGCAACGAGAAGCGCCGGACCGAAGACCTTGCCGAGTCGGTCTCCGGAGTGAGCAACGTGCAGAACAACCTGCGCATCGGTGAGCGTCAGGGCCCGCGCGCGGCGGGGGCGGAAGCAGGCGATGCCACGGCAGCTGCGGGCAACTCAGGCAGCGGGACGGCCGGCAACGCCTCGGGTACGACACCCGGCGGCCGAACGACGGGTCGTCAGCGGCAGACGAGTTGATTTGGTCAATTACACCCTGAACCCTCATCCTGAGGAGGTCACGCAGTGACCGTCTCGAAGGAGGATCCAGAGTACACTGAAGGCTCCTTCGAGACGCAGCTTTCAGCTGCTCCTCAGGATGAGGTCCAGTGGATAAAATAAGCCGGCGTCTCTCTGGAGACGCCGGCTTATTTGATTAGATGAAAACTACGCAATCGTCCGCTCGACCACGTGATGCCCGTCGAGGGTCACGTGGCCTTCCGGCTCCGACACGGCCTTCGCAGCGCGGCGGCGGTCTGGCGTGACGGCTTCGGCCGCGAGAGCCTTCAGCGCTTCCTCGAGCGTCATGGTCTGCTGGTTCGGGCTTCCCAGACGGCGAATGGACACCGTCCGTTCCGCAGCCTCCTTGCGGCCGACGACGAGAAGCACCGGCACCTTCACGAGCGAATGCTCGCGGACCTTGTAGTTGATCTTCTCGTTGCGCAGATCGGCCTCCACGCGAAGACCGGCGGCCTCTGCCGCGCGCACCACCTCCATGGCGTATTCGTCACCCTCCGAGGTGATGGTGGCCACGACGACCTGGGTCGGCGCGAGCCAGAGCGGGAAGTGGCCGGCGAAATGCTCGATCAGGATGCCGGTGAAGCGCTCCATGGAACCGCAGATCGCACGGTGCACCATGACCGGCGTCTTCTTCTGCCCGTCCGCATCGACATAGAATGCGCCGAACCGCTCAGGCAGGTTGAAGTCCACCTGCGTGGTGCCGCATTGCCAGTCGCGGCCGATGGCGTCGCGCAGCACGTACTCGAATTTCGGTCCGTAGAACGCGCCCTCGCCCGGATTGATCGAGGTCTTGATGCGTCCGCCTGACTGTTCCTCGATCTGCTTCAGGACGCGGGTCATCACGTCTTCCGCATGATCCCACATCTCGTCCGTGCCGACGCGCTTGTCGGGCCTTGTCGAGAGCTTCACGATGATCTCGTCGAAGCCGAAATCGGCATAGGTCGACAGAATCAGGTCGTTGATCTTCAGGCACTCCTCGGCCATCTGATCTTCCGTGCAGAAGATATGCGCGTCGTCCTGCGTGAAGCCGCGCACGCGCATCAGTCCATGCATCGCGCCCGACGGCTCGTAGCGATGCACGGCGCCGAACTCCGCGAGGCGCAGCGGCAGATCGCGATAGGACTTCAGCCCGTGCTTGAAGATCTGCACGTGGCCGGGGCAGTTCATCGGCTTGAGTGCGAAGACGCGCTTGTCCTCCGCCTCGTCGCCCGCCGACTGCACCGCGAACATGTTCTCGCGATACCAGCCCCAGTGGCCCGAGGTCTCCCACAGCGATGCGTCGAGCACCTGAGGCGCGTTGACCTCCTTGTAGTCCGCCTTCAGACGGCGGCGCATATAGGCGATCAGCTCCTGGAAGATCGTCCAGCCCTTGGAATGCCAGAAGACGACGCCCGGCCCCTCCTCCTGGAAATGGAACAGGTCCATCTCGCGGCCCAGGCGACGGTGGTCGCGCTTCTCGGCCTCCTCGAGCTGCTTGAGGTAGTTGTCGAGGTCTTCCTGGGACGCCCATGCGGTCGCATAGATGCGGGTGAGCATCGCGTTGTTGGAATCGCCGCGCCAATAGGCGCCCGCCACCTTCATGAGCTTGAAGGCATTGCCGATCTTGCCCGTGGAGGTCATGTGCGGACCGCGGCAGAGATCGAACCAGTCGCCCTGGGAATAGATCTTGAGATCCTGGCCTTCGGGAATCGCATCGACCAGCTCGACCTTGTAGGTCTCGCCCTTGTCCTTGAAGACCTGCCTGGCCTTGTCGCGGCTCCACACGTCCTTCGTGAAGGGTTTGTCGCGCGCGATGATCTCGCGCATCTTCGCCTCGATGGCCGGGAAGTCCTCCGGGGTGAAGGGCTCGTTGCGGGCGAAGTCGTAATAGAAGCCGTTCTCGATCACCGGACCGATGGTCACCTGCGTTCCCGGAAAGAGCTCCTGCACCGCCTCTGCCAGAACGTGTGCGGCGTCGTGCCGGATCAACTCCAGCGCGCGCGGGTCCTCGCGGTTGAGGAACTCGATCTTGGCATCCTGGGCGATCGGATCGGCGAGGTCCGTCACGGTGCCGTCGAGCGCCATGGCGACCGTGCGCTTGGCAAGCGACTTGGCGATGCCGTCCACGATCTCCCGGCCGGTGATGCCGGAATCGTACTGGCGCTGGGCGCCATCGGGGAATGTCAGGGTAATCATCGAATATTTCTCCTGGCTCACTCCTGCCAACGGAGCAGGTAAGCGGGGGCCGACGGTCTGTTGGATCGGAGGGCGAGTTCAGTCGCCGTCAGGTTCGACTGAATCGCAGGTGATCGCGGAGGCATTTTGAGGCGCGTTCACGCCCCGCCAGCGACCATAGGCCCAGGGCTTATACCAGGCGGCGCTCCCGGGCAACGCTTCCGGCACCAGGTCGATGCCGTGGGTGCCGAAGGGGCCGCAGCGGCAGATGCGGGCGACGCCCATCCAGCCCCCCGGCCAGAACCCGTGCCGCTGGATCGCCTCGTCCGTATATTCCGAGCAGGAGGGCAGATGCCGGCACTGGCGGCCGATAAGACCAGACAGGCTCAACTGGTATCCTCTGATTGCCCAATGGGCGGCCTGCTGGACGGGACTAGGCATTTATCCCACGCGCGGCTCGCCGGGCCTCGACCTGATCGAGCGCGTCCACGACGGCGTCGAAGGTGAGGAGGATGGAGGCATGGCGCGCCTTATAATCTTTAAGGGGCTCCAACACCTTAAGGTCCTCCCATTTGCCCTGGGGCGGATCTCCGTCGGCTTTCAGCAGACGACTTGCCGCATCGCGAACCTCACGAAGCTCCTCTATGGTCGCGCCGATTATATTCCGTGCCATGATGGATGAAGAGGCCTGACCGAGAGCGCAGGCCCTGACGTCATGGGCGAACGCCGTCACGATATTGCCGTCAAGCTTCACATCGACCGTCACGGTCGAGCCGCAGAGCTTGGAGCGGGCCGTGGCGGACGCATCGGGCGCGGCCAGCCGTCCAAGACATGGGATTTCGGCCGCGAGTTCGAGTATGCGTCTGCTGTAAATGTCGTTTAGCATAACGGTCTATGACATAACGTTTGGGAATGTGCTCACATACCTATATAAGCACTGTGTCCGCGCTTCGCGACGGCCTTCGTCGGCGTTGCTCGGAAAGAAAATAGAAACTGCCGGGCGGCAAAGCTTCCTCGGTTTACAAGTTGAGAAAGAGGCTCCACGTGAGTGATGTGGTTAAGTCCCTGCCTACGCGTCTGACGGCAGCCGTCGATATGTCCGCGGCACCGTCCCGAGAAGAAGCCGAAGCCGCCGTTCGCACCCTGATCCGCTGGGCCGGAGATGATCCGACCCGCGAGGGCCTGCACGACACGCCCAAGCGCGTGGCCAAGGCGTTCAAGGAATTTTATTCCGGCTATGACGAAGATCCGTCGGACATCCTCGACAAGATCTTCAGCGAAGTGGAAGGCTACGACAACATCGTGCTGGTGCGCGATATCCCCTTCTACTCGCATTGCGAACACCACCTGGTGCCGTTCTACGGCGTGGCGCATGTGGCCTATTACCCCACCAAAGGCGTGGTCGGGCTCTCGAAGCTTGCGCGCCTCGTCGATGCCTATGCCCGCCGGCTCCAGACTCAGGAGACCATGACCTCCCAGATCGCGAATGCGATGGTCGATGCGCTCGATCCCCGCGGCGTGGCCGTGATGATCGAGGCCGAGCACATGTGCATGTCCATGCGCGGCATCCAGAAGGCAGGCGCCCTCACCCTGACCACTCAGTTCACCGGCGTGTTCAAGGACGATCCGGCCGAGCAGGTGCGCTTCCTCACCCTGGTGCGGAACAGGGGCTGAGGCCTTCCATGAGCCTCCCTGCCTCCAACTCCTTTCCCGCTCCGGGCTCGAAGACCGAGCTTGAGGAGGGAAGCGTGCTCACGCCCCGGTTCGGCCCCGACGGGCTGATCACCTGCGTCACCACGGATGCGGCGAGCGGCGAGATCCTCATGGTCGCCCATATGAATGCCGAGGCCCTCGCCCGTACGATCGAGACGGGCGAAGCCTGGTACTGGTCGCGCTCCCGCAGCGAACTCTGGCACAAGGGCGCGACGAGCGGCCAGATCCAGACGGTGAGGGAGATCCGGACCGATTGCGACCAGGACGCCCTTCTCCTGAAAGTGCAGGTCGCCGGCGACGGCGGCTGCTGCCATACGGGGCGGCGCTCGTGCTTCTACCGCAAGGTGGAGAGCGCGAACGGCGAAATCCGCCTCATTGCGGACTGATCCTCCGGCAGCCCTCCTGAAAATCTGAATCATAGAGGGATTCCACCCCCGAGCCCTCATCCTGAGAGGCTGGCTCATAAATCTCTTCCCTCATCCTGAGGAGCCACGAAGTGGCGTCTCGAAGGAGCATCCAGCATGCGCTGGAGACGCCCTCGTCCTTCGAGACGGTGCTGCGCACCTCCTCAGGATGAGGGCTAGGGGGCGCAAAGCTTTTTATGAGCCAGCCTCTCAGGATGAAGTTGAGATTTATGAGCCAGCTTCTGAGATGCAGGGCTGCCATCGTCTCCTAAACGGGTGCACATCCCCGGCTTTCCGCGCTAGGAAGGCCGTATGACACGACGCGATCTTTTCCTGGCGCGGGTGGCGGCAAGCGCCGTCTTCTTCGGCAACGGCTTCGGCATCGGCACCTGGGCCGCTCAGCTTCCCCGCTTCAAGGTCTCTCTCGGGCTCTCGGACGGCCAGCTCAGCCTCGGGCTCCTGGCATTCTCTCTCGGCGCGGTCGCCCTCATGCCGGTCATCGGCTGGGCAGTCGCCGTGGTCGGCAGCCGGACCATGACGCTTGCTTCCGCTTTCGCCTTCGCAGGTGCCCTGCTGCTTCCGGGCCTGGCCCCGAACCTGAGCCTGTTCGTCGCCGCCTCCCTCATTGCCGGCGCCTGCAACGGCACCATGGATGTTGCCATGAACACCAATGCCACCGTGGTCGAGCGGAGCTGGGGGGCTGCCATCATGTCGTCTTTCCATGCCTTCTACAGCCTCGGCGGCCTCGCCGGCGCGGGCACTTCGGGCCTGCTGATCGCCCTCGATGTCGGGATCGTGCCGACCCTGGTGATCTCCTGCCTCGCCATGGGCCTTCTGTTCGTGGTCGCGGCCTTCTGGACCTTGGGTGAGCGGGAGAAGATGGGCGAAGGCCACGGCTTCGCCTGGCCGCGCGGCGCCGTCATTCTGCTGGCGGTGCTCGCCATGTTCTGCTTCATGGTCGAGGGCGCCATGGTGGACTGGTCGGCGATCTATCTCCAGACCGTCGCGGGAGCGAGCCTTGAGACTGCGGTTACCGGCTTTGCCGCCTTCTCGCTCGCCATGACCGTGTGCCGTTTCATGGGAGATTTCGTCGTACGCCATCTTGGCCGCGCCCGGACGCTCCAGTTCGGCGGGCTCCTCGCGGCCTTCGGCCTGGCCCTGGCCATGCTGATTCCGCACCCCCTGATCGCCTCTCTCGGCTTCGCCCTCGTCGGCATCGGCCTCGCCAATGTGGTGCCGGTTCTGTTCAGCACCGCCGGGCAGATGAAGGAAATCCCGCCCAGCATGGGCGTCGCCATGGTGGCGACGCTCGGCTATGGCGGCCTGCTGCTCGGCCCGCCGCTGATCGGGTTCGGGAGCGCGCTCTTCGGCCTGAGGGCGATGCTCGGCGTGCTGATCGCCTTCTCCTTCATCATCATCATTTTGTCGCAGAGGGCATTGCAGCGCTCCACTGTTCAGTTTTCCTGAACCAGTCCTACTTGAATCTTGAGGGCACCAGTTCATGCACCTTTCACGAGAGATGGGCATGAATGAGCAAGGATGCCTTGGAGTAACCAATGTTGTGGGACGGGATTGCCCGGCGCAGCGCCGGGTCAGGGGGCGGCGGGGGCGTGACGGAGACCAGGGCACCGGTTGAACGCAGTCCCCGGGCGAAGGCACGGATCGGCCTGGCTCTGGGGGGCGGCGCAGCGCGCGGCTGGTCCCATATCGGGGTGATCAGGGTTCTGGAGGAAGCCGGGATCGTTCCCGACGTCATCGCCGGAAGCTCCATCGGAGCCGTGGTCGGCGGCTGCTACGCGGCCGGCAAGCTCGACGAATTGGAGGCCTTTTCCCTCTCCCTGACCAAACGCCGCGTCATGGGGCTGCTCGATTTCCATTTCAGCGGAGCGGGCCTGATCGCCGGCGGACGCCTCCAGCGCCTGCTCGATCAGGATCTGACGGACAGGCGGGTCGAGACCCTGCCGATCAAGTTCTGCACCATCGCCACGGAGCTGGTGAGCGGCCACGAGATCTGGCTGACGCGCGGTCCGCTCGTCCAGGCCATGCGGGCCTCCTACGCCCTCCCCGGCGTCTTCGACCCGGTGATGATCGGCGGGCGCTGGCTCATGGACGGCGCCCTCGTCAATCCGATTCCGATCACGGCGGCCAGGGCGCTCGGGGCCGACATCGTGATCTGCGTCAACCTCAACGGTGAAGTGCGCGTGCGCGGAACGGTCATCCAGTCCTACGACGCGGAGACCAGCGACCAGCAGGAGATCGAAGAGGTCATCGAGGAAGCGCCTCGGCGCTGGGGCTTCTTCCCCGGCGCGAAAGCGGAGAAATCGCGCAAGCCGAACGCCCCCGGCCTCGCGACCGTCATGGTCGATGCCTTCAACATCACCCAGGACCGCATCGCCCGCTCGCGTCTCGCGGGCGATCCGCCCGACATCATGGTTGCGCCCAAGCTCGCCAAGATGGGGCTGTTCGAGTTCCACAGGGCGCAGGAATGCATCGCGCTCGGCCGGCAGGCCACGGAGCGTGCCCTGCCGGACATTCTCGAATTGCTGCAGGAGACGCAGCTCGAATGAGCAAAGCATCGGACCGATGCTCCACTCTTTGAAGAGCCCATCGTTGGACGCGTAAAACCGGGTCGTGACTTAAGTTTGCCCCCTGTCATTCCGGGGCGGCCAAAGGCCGAACCCGGAACCTATAACCGCTGAGGATGCAACAAAGAGGCGGCAAGCGTTTCGCGCTCTTCTGAACCGTCGGCGGTTATGGGTTCCGGGCTCGCCTGCGGCGCCCCGGAATGACCAAGGGCACACTTAAGTCACGACTAAAAACCGGGTCCGCCTTTCGCACGATGCGCTAGGCGGTCGCGATATATTCCTTGATGGCCTGCGTCTCCGCCTCGACCTCCTCGAGGCGCAGTTTCACCACGTCGCCGATCGAGATGATGCCGGAGAGCCGACCGCTCTCGACGACGGGAACATGCCGGAATTTCTGCTGCGTCATGAGCTCCATCACATGATTGATGGTGGTTTCGCTCGTGCAGGTCAGCACCTTCTCGGTCATGTAACGGGAGACGGGTTCCTCCAGGGCCTTGGCACCGTGCAAAGCGATCGCCCGCACGATATCGCGCTCAGTAATGATGCCGGCGACGGGACGGTGACCATCCACAATGAGAAGGGCACCTATTCTGCGCTCTGCGAGAACCCTGGCTGCCTCACTCAAGGTCTGACCCGGGTCGATGGTGGCGACGTCACGGCCTTTGAGCGAAAGGATTCGATTGACGATCATTTATTCCTCCCGTTGTGCGAACGGCGAGGACCGTCAGGCCCCGCATCCGCAAGGCTGAACCAAGAGTCCCGGACCCATGACCGAGGGTAAGGACCCTACGTCAGTCTAAGGATGATTGGGGCAAACGGCGTCGGTTTCAAGCCGAGATGCGTTTCGGCCGGGCCGGAAGCGGATCCAGAAACGGAAAAATGGCGAGGCCGACCAGGAAGCCGCCGATATGCGCCTCCCAGGCGATGCTGGCATCCGCGAGCCCCAGGGGTTCCACGAAAGCGAAGACGTAGTTCGTGGCGAACCAGATCCCGAGAAAGATCAGGACCTGCCTGTTGCGCACCATGTGCCACAGGGTCTCCCGCGGCTTCTCGTGCGGCTGGGTCAGGCGCCCCTCCCAATGCCAGGCCGCCGGGGCGAACATGAACCACGAGGCGGCGGCCATCATTCCGGATACGGCGCCCGACGCACCGATCATCGGCAGGACCTGCAGGGGATTCATGACGGCATAGAAAACCGCCCCGCCGATGGCGGAGGCCGCGGACAGGGTGAAGAACCGCCCGGCTCCGCAGCGTCGGACGAGAGGCGTGCCGAAGGCCGCGAGCCAGACGCTGTTGATGAGCACATGAGCCCAGGAGCCGTGAAGGAAAGCATAAGTCAGCGCCGTCCAGGGGCGCCCTTCGTCGTTCGCAAGCACATACTGCGCCAGCCCCATGAGCGGCGTCACGCTGTCATCGGGCACCCCTTCGCGAAGCGCGCTCATCACCTCGCTCGCCTGAACTCCGCCGAAGGCCACGGACCAGCGTACGGGGATGACCGACCAGTCGATGATCAGCGAGAAATCCGATTCGTCGGACAGAAGCATCCGGACGGCGTGAATGCCGATCAGGACGGCCAGGCAAAGGGTGATCGTGGCCGGAAGGTTGAGGATCGGCTCGCGGATGCGGGGCGTCTGTGGGGGCATGAAACGCTTTTGTTCTGGGGCAGCGGGTTAGGAATTCCGATGCAGGCGACATTCGACGGGTTGCGGCGACTTAACCCTTAACCGGGCTTCCAGTCGAGCAAAACCAACGGGTTAGCAATGGCCAAGCTTCTTTTAGAGGAAAGGACTTCCCTCCTCGGGTCCAGGCGTTGAATTTTTTGTTAACCATAACGGAACCCAATTCAGCGCGACGCGTTAACTCACCTTTTACTTTCCGCTTGAGCGGATAATTCAACCATGTCAGTTTGGTTAAAAGAACGTTAACCGGCTGGTGGGGCATGCGGAAGGTTTCTTTCAAGAACAGCCTTTTCTGTGGCGTAAATGAGAAGTTGGCCATTTCAGGCCGGTTCGTCAAAACAGCCGTCCTCGGGTTGTCCCTCATGTTCGTCGGTGCAGCTGCGCAGGCTCAGACCATGGCCTCCCTGCCCGTTTCCAGCGCTCCCATTTCGGCGGTCGGAACGGCCAAGCCCCTGCAGGGCTGGTCCCAGTTCTGCGAGACATTCCGGTCCGAATGCGCCGTCGACGTGACCGAGGATACGACCATCGATCTGACGCCGCAGGTCTGGAAGACCATCGTGTCCGTGAACCAGCGCGTGAACTCCAGCGTCAAGGCCGTGACGGATGCGGATCACTGGGGCGTCGTCGACGTCTGGGGCTTTCCCGATGACGGCCGCGGCGACTGCGAGGATTTCCAGCTCCTGAAGCGCCGCCTTCTCGCCGAGGCCGGCCTGCCCCGCCGCGCCATGCGCATGACCGTCGTGATCGACGAACTGGGCGAAGGTCATGCGGTGCTGATGGTTCGCACCAACCGCGGCGACTTCGTCCTCGACAACAAGACGTCGTCGATCCTGCCGTGGCACCGCACGGGCTACGTCTACATCAAGCGCGAGAGCCAGGACACGATCGGCTGGGTGTCGCTGGGCGGCATCATGTCGTCGCCGACCACCACCGCGAACCGCTAGAGCCGTTTCCACTTGCGTGGAAACATCTCCCTTCTTTGGTTCGCCGCATTTTTTGACGGCTAACCGGATCCACTTCGCCGAAAAATGCTCCAAAACGAAACCGGCCCTCACGGGCCGGATCTCTCATCGGGTCGAATATGTCGGGCGGATCAGTCGATCCGCCTTAATTTTTTGGAAAAGAGCTTCCAGTTTTCCACGTAGCTGATCGCGGACAGGCGAAGCTGTTCGGCGGCGTGTTCGTCGAGCACCCGGATCGCCTTGGCGGGCGCGCCGACGATGAGCGAATTGTCGGGAAAAACCTTGCCCTCGGTGACGAGCGCGTTGGCGCCTACGAGGCAGTTCGCACCGATCCGTGCGTGGTTCAGGATCGTAGCGCCCATGCCGACGAGGGAATTCTCGCCGATCGTGCAGCCGTGCAGGATGGCCTTGTGGCCGATGGTGCAGCCGGCCCCGATGCTCAACGGCGCTCCCATATCCGTGTGGAGCAGAGCCCCCTCCTGGATATTGGTGCCTTCGCCGACATCGATCAGCTCGTTGTCGCCGCGCAGAACGGCGCCGAACCAGATCCCCACGTCCCGGCCGAGCCGGACCCGGCCGATCACATGCGCGTCCGGAGCGATCCAGAAGCGGTCCTGTTCGGGCAGGATCGGGGAAATGTCGTCGAGGCTATAGATCGGCATCGCGAGCCCGGAATGAAAAGGCAGCAGAGCCTTGGAAATAAGCTCTGCTGCGGAACGCGGCCTAATCCTCGAGATCCGTATCGAGAATCGCCATGGTGAAGTTGTAGGAGCGGTCCCCGTCCTCGTCATCGACGAACAGCACGCCGACGAATTCCTCACCGATGTAAACTTCGGCCGAGTCGGTCTTCTTGGGCCGACCGACCACGCGGATCGAGTGGTTCGCAAAGGTCTGGCGCAGGTAGCGCTCGACTTTAGCCATCTCGGGTTTGTCCACTACAGGTCCTTTCTTGAAATCACGGAAGCAGCACTTGCCACGCCCGGCAAACGCGAGCAAGCGGCGTTGGGTCCCGGATGGGAACTCGCCCCCTAGATTCCGTCGGTATCCGAGAAGCAGTGATCCATGGAGCGGGCCGGTTCCTCGCATCCGGCCGTGCCGATGACCTTGGCGGGAACGCCGGCCACCGTGGCATTATGGGGCACGGGCTTGAGAACGACGGAGCCGGCGGCGATTCTGGCGCAATGGCCGACTTCGATGTTGCCGAGGATCTTGGCGCCGGCGCCGATCAGGACGCCGTGGCGGATCTTCGGATGCCGGTCGCCGCGCTCCTTGCCGGTGCCGCCGAGCGTCACGTCCTGGAGCATGGACACATTGTCCTCGACGACGGCGGTGGCGCCGACGACGAGGCCGGTGGCGTGATCGAGGAAGATGCCGCGTCCGATCCGGGCTGCCGGGTGGATGTCGGTCTGGAACGTGTCGGAGGAGCGGCTCTGCAGATAGAGGGCGACATCCTGACGCCCCCTCGTCCAGAGCCAATGCGCGAGACGATGGGTCTGGATCGCGTGGAAGCCCTTGAAGTAGAGCACCGGCTCGATGGCGCGGGTCACGGCGGGGTCGCGGTCGATGACCGCGCTGATGTCGGCCCGGAACGCCGCGCCGATGGTCCTGTCGTTCTCGACCGCCTCGAGGAAGATCTGCTCGATGATGTCGGCCGGGACGGCCGCGTGGCCGAGGCGCGAGGCGACCCGGTGGATGACCGCAGCCTCGAGGCTCGGCTGATGCAGGATCGCACTGAGCACGAAGCCCGCGATGGCCGGCTCTGCCTGGACGATGGCCTCGGCCTCCGCGCGCAGGCGATCCCAGATCGGATCGACCTTCCCGGCGACGGGGTTCAAGACCCCCGGCTTCAGGCGCGTCTGTGTCATAATAGTCTCCCTGCCCGCCTCACTGGAGGTCAAATCCGAAAAGACGGCCAATTGCGGGCTCCATCGATGCTTGGTGTAATGGCGCATTGTGATGCGCAAAATCGGTTCAACTTTTTCACGCCATCCGCAGCGCGTAGAAATTTTTCCGCGTGACGCGCTCTCACATAGATAAGAACTCTCTAAACGCTAACACAGATCCGGCGCGCCATGACTTACTCCTTTTCGCCCTCGACGTCCAAGCTTGTCGTTTCGGTATCCGACGGTCTTGCGACGATCGCCGTCGATAACCCCGCCAAGCACAACGCCGTCCATCTTGAGATGTGGAAGGCGATCCCCGAGATCGTGGCCGCCCTCGACCGGGACCCGGCGGTGCGCGTGGTGATCCTGAGGGGCGCAGGCTCGGAATCCTTCGCCTCCGGCGCCGATATCGGCGAATTCGCAACCGTGCGCGCCGATGCGGAAGGCGGACGGCTCTATGAAGCCATAAACGAGGCGGCGTTCTGGGCGGTCGCTCATTGCTCCAAGCCCGTCATCGCGATGATCCGCCGTTTCTGCCTCGGCGGCGGCTTCGGCCTCGCCCTCTCCTGCGACCTGCGCGTGGCATCGCAGAACGCGATCTTCGGCATCCCGGCCGCCCGGCTCGGAATCGGATATCCGCCTGGCGCCATGAAGCTCGTGACCGCGGCCGTCGGCGCCCCGGCCGCCAAGGACCTGTTCTTCACCGCAAGGCGGATCGATGCCCATGAGGCCGCACGCCTCGGGGTCGTGCAGCGGGTGGTGGCCGACGAGATCCTGGAAGCGTCCGTTCTCGAATTGGCCCGGTCGATCGCGGCCAATGCGCCGCTCACGATAAAGGCCGCCAAGGCGGCCATCGACGAATCCGTAGGCAATGCCCATCCAGCCGTCGATCCGGTCGCCCTCGCCGACCGGTGCTTCGACAGCGCCGATGCGGTCGAGGGGCGCAAGGCCTTCCTGGAGAAGCGCCAGCCGGTCTTCACCGGCCGATAGCTCAGGCCGCCTTCCGATAGACGAAATAGCGCCCCTCCGGCACATCCGTTTCGGCCGAGACGTCCCGGCACGACGGCATGTCGAAGGCGCGGTCTCCCAGGAGGAGTCCGCCCGGCTGGAGCAGGGTTTCGAGAAAGGGTGACAGGCGCCGGGCGAGATTGCGGTTCGCCTCCTCGTCGCCCGAGCCGATATCGATATGGATCAGGGCAGCCGATCCGGTTCCGTGCCGCTCGATGAAGGGCTCCAGGGTATCGAAGAGATCGCCGACGATCAGATAGCCTTCCGGCGGATAGCAGTCGGGATGGGCGGCCGGAGAGCGCTCGAAGGCGTAGATCTCGCGGCCCGGCAGCCGATCCCTCAGATGATCGTAGGTGCGCCCGTTACCGAGGCCGATCTCCAGAACCAGCCCTTCGGGACTGGCCTCCCGCGAACCCCAATCGAGCAGGGCGCGCTGAGCGGACAAGCGTCGGATGGCACTGTCGAGCCTGGTCATTTACATCTCCTCCCAGACAGATTGGGAGGGGTGACGTTAAGTCAAGCAGCCAAGCTTCAGGGGCGGCTGGCGAGGAAGTCGAGAACCCCCTGCTTGTGAACCTTGTCGCCCACGGCGAGATTGTGGTCGCGGCCGGGAATGTCGAGCGCCTTCGCGTTCGGGATCAGCTTCGCGAGTTCCGGGCCTGAGCCCGAGACGTCGTCGTTGGTGCCGACGGAGACCAGGGTCGGCAGCGTGATGGAGGCGACCTCCTGCTTCGTCAGCACCTGCCGCGAACCGCGGATGCAGGCGGCGAGCGCCTTGAGATCGCTTCCATTCTGTTCGGCGAAGGCGCGAAACATGCGCTGCATGGGATCGGTGAGATCATCGAGGGAGCGCGCTTCCATCGCATCGGCGATGCCGAGCGGCAGCCCGACGCCTTCGACGAGATGGATTCCGAGGCCGCCGAGAAGCATGGAGCGCATGCGCTCAGGCGAGGCGATCGCCATATGGGCGGTGATGCGCGCACCCATGGAATAGCCCATCACATCGGCCTTCTCGATTCCGAGATGATCGAGAAGCCGGCGCCCGTCCTCCGCCATCTTGTAGGAATCGTAGGCCACCGGATCGTAGAGCTTCTCGCTCTGGCCATGGCCGCGATTGTCGAAGGCAACGACCCGGTATCCCGCCCGCGTGAGGGTCTTCACCCAGAGCGTGTTCACCCAGTTGACCGCGTGGGTCGAGGCGAAGCCGTGGATCAGGAGGATGGGATCGCCCTCACCCTCGTGCGGCGGGACATCGATATAGGCGATGTTCACGCCCTCGGAATTGAAATAGCGCATGGACCCGGATGTGATCGAAATCGGAGGACGGGCGCAAACCTACGCACCCGCCCTGCCGATTGCAACGCCGTCGGATGCATGTCCGACAAGCGTCGCACTATGCGCTAGGCGGCGAAGACACCTGCGTAGTCGCGCGCATAGGTCTCGACGGAACGCGGCGCCTTGCCGGTCAGAGTCTGCACCGCATTGGAGACGGACGCCGTCCATCCTTCGCGGACGGGATGGAAGATCGCGGCGAGAAACTCAGCATAGGCCTTCGGAACGCCGGCGCTCACGAGCGTCGAGACGAATTCGCCGTCTGTCGCGGGCTTGTAGGCGATGGCGCGTCCCGATGCCTGCGAGAGGATTTCTGCCGCGTCTCCATAGCTCAGCGCCTCCGGCCCCGTGAGATTGAAGGCCTGCCCGTCGAACTTGTCCGTCGTGAGGGCGGCGGCGGCGGAGGCCGCAATGTCGCGCACATCGATGAAGGCGGACTTGCCCTCGCCTGCCGGAACCGAGATCACGCCATGCTTGATTCCCTGAAGCCAGAAGATCTCGAAATTGTCCGTGAACCAGTTCGGCCGCAGGATCACGTAAGGCGTGCCGGACCGCTCGATGAAGATCTCGATCTGGCGGTAAGGGATATCGTCATTGGCATCGGCGCCCGACACGGACTGGAAGACGATCTTCACCTTGCGCTCGGCAGCGAGCCTGACGAAGGGAAGCACGGTGCCGAGAACGTCGAGCGTGCCGGTCGGTGCCAGGACATAGGCGCGGTCGACGCCATCGAGCGCCGGCGCGAAGGTCGTCTCGTCCGTAAAGTCGAACCTCACTCCCTCGGCACGGCCGGCCGCCTTGCCCGAGCGGGACGCCGCCTTGACCTGCTCACCTTTCGCCAGCAGCTCGCCCACCAGCGGCTTGCCCACATTCCCCGTCGCGCCCAGAACCAGGATCTTTCCAGCCATTGCAATCTCCAGATATAGTTTCCAATAGATACCAAGCATCTATATTGATTATTGAACCCATATCGATATGCTGCTGTAAAGAACGCACCTTTAAGTGCGATGGTCACCTGAAGGTAACCGTGGACCCGATGGGGCACCGGAACGAGGAGCATCGGCAGGGATGTCCAGCTACGACGTTTACGCGAAGAACTGCCCGACCCGGCTGGTCCTCGACCGGCTCGCGGACAAATGGGCCCTGCTCGTCCTCAACCGCCTGACCGATGAGCCGGTGCGCTTCAACCGGCTGCGCCGGGACATCGAAGGCGTGTCGCAGAAGGTGCTGACCCAGACCCTCCGGAACCTCGAACGGGACGGGCTGGTCGCCCGCGAGGTCTTTCCGACCGTTCCGGTGACGGTGGAATATTCGCTGACTCCTTTGGGCCGCACGCTGACCCAGACCGTGGCAGCCCTCACCCATTGGGCGGAAGAGAATTTCGATTCCGTGCGCCTCGCCCAGCAGTCTTTCGACGCCTCGAAGGCCGGTCACGCCCGGCTGTGACGGGCGCATATTTTTGCTCGAGAACTGTTTCCACTCGCGTGGAATCACCTCTCTGCTTTGGTTTGCCGCATTTTTTGACGGCGGACCGGATCCACTTCGCCGAAAAATGCTCTAGGCGCATGCCCCTTCGGCCATTATGGTGCGCGCAAATTTCATCGCTTCAGAGCATTGATCATGGCTGACAAAGGCACTCCGCATTTTCACAACGATCCTGGCGTCCCCGTCATTCACGTGGGCGCGAAGGAGTTCATGTGCATCGGCGCGACGCCCCCCTTCGATCACCCTCACATCTTCATCGACATGGGTTCCGACACCGAGACCGTCTGCTCCTATTGCTCGACCCTGTTCAAGTACGACCCGTCCCTGAAGGCCTATGAGGCCCGCCCGGCCGAGTGCGTCTGGGAGCCCGACTACGCCGCGGCGGCCGACGCGCGCTAGAGCATCGGACGGAAAAGTGGATCCGGTTTTCTGTCTCGACCGATGCTCTCATTCAAGGAGAAAGCATCGGATTGATCCCAAAAGTGCAAGTCCACTTTTGGGTCCGATGCTTTAAGTGTCCCGCCTGTCGATTGCCATCGTCGGCGCCGGCATCGGCGGCCTGACGACAGCCCTGGCCCTCGCACGAGGGGGCCACGAGATCATCCTCGTCGAGCGCCGCACCGGCTTCAGCGAAGTCGGAGCCGGTCTGCAGCTCTCTCCCAATGCCAGCCGCATCCTGACGTGGCTCGGGCTCGCGCCCGCCCTGCGGCGCGTCGCGACGGAGCCCCAGCGCGTCGTCGTGCGATCGATCCGCTCCGGCAAGGCCATCGGGCAGGTCGCGCTCGGTCCCTTCATGCGCCAGCGCTTCGAGGCGCCCTATTGGGTCGTGCACCGGGCGGACCTTCAGACGATCCTCCTCGATGCCGTGCGCTCCGAGCCGTCGATCCGCCTCGTCATGGGCCGAACGGTGGAAACGGTCGAAGACGGGCCGGCGGAGGCCAGCCTCACCTGGGTATCGGCCGGCGGTGCGCGCGAGACGATCAAGGCGGACCTGGTCGTCGGCGCCGACGGCGTCTGGTCCCAGGTCAGGCAGGCTCTCGGCGACGCGCCGCCTCCCACCTATCGTGGTTACATCGCCTGGCGCGCGACCTTCGATCGGAATGCGGCCCCCGCCGAATTGGCGGGCGACGAGACAGGCCTGTGGCTCGGCCCGCACGGGCACGTGGTGCACTATCCCATAGCCGGCGGAAGACTGGTCAACGTCGTTGCCATCGAGAGAAGCCCGACACCTGTCGAGGGCTGGGCCGCGCCTGGCCATCGCGACGAGCTGCTGGCCCGCTATGGATCGGCCGCCCCCGCCCTGCGCCAGTTGCTCGCTCAGCCGCAGGAATGGCTGCGCTGGTCGCTGTTCGACCATCCCACCCAGCGTTTCGCCAAGGGACGCATCGCCCTGCTCGGCGACGCCGCCCACCCCGTCCTGCCGTTTCTCGCCCAGGGGGCCGCGCTCGCCATCGAGGACGCCGCCACCCTCGCCTTCCTGTTGACGGAAAACCGGTCCGACGTCCCGCAAACCCTCGTAGCTTACGAGAAACAGCGCCTCGACCGGGCGCGCAGGGTCCAGGACGAGGCGCGCAGGAACGGGCGCATCTACCATGCCGGCGCACTGATCGGCTTCGGGCGCGATCGGGTCATGCGCCATCTCGGGCCCGAGGGCATGACGAAGCGATACGACTGGCTCTACGGCTTCCGCACGCCCGAATGACCGCGGAGCCGGTCCGGACTCTTTGACTTGCACTCTGCCTCGGGGCCCGATAACCCTTCAAACTGACGCGGACGTGGCGAAACTGGTAGACGCAAGGGACTTAAAATCCCTCGGGCTATGCCCGTGCGGGTTCGATCCCCGCCGTCCGCACCACGACTAACGGCCATTCCCATCCCCAAAACGACATCGTGAGCCCGGAACCCGGCCGATTAAAAGCCGACTGTGACGCATGTCACAGAAGACATCGTCAGATCGTGTCACCATGGACCCTGTATGATCCGTGGAGATGTTTATGAAACACGTCAAACGGGTGTGCGCTGCCATCGGCTTCATCGGCATCAGTTCTGCCGCATTGGCGCAAAGCCGCCCAGTGACCACGACGATGTCTTGCAATCAGGCGCGAGGCCTTGTCGCCAGTCAGGGCTCTGTCGTTCTCAGCACAAGTGCCACAGCCTACGAACGATTTGTGGCAAACAGCACCCAATGCGGGATGGGTGAAGTGCCGGCGCCCGGATGGGCTCCCACCAAGGATGTTCCTCGATGCCAGGTCGGCTCTCGCTGCGTCGGCGTCAGCCGCGGCGGGTGAGTTGACCTGAGCGATACCCTCATATCTTGGGGGGCCCTATAGGCGCCGCGGATTATGGCTGGTGCTGTGACGCAATTCACAGAATCCCGTGCCAGCCTACGCCATCTTGCAGCCCTCTCGGACGCAAGGAGGATGTCATGAGGGCACCGGACCATCACTTTCAGAAAGACCACGGACGTGAGGCGCCGCCCATTTCTCTGCCGTTCGCCCTCTTTCTGGTCGTCGGATCCATCAATGTCGCAGCCACGGTCTTCTCGCTGCTGGCGGCTTGAGGATTATCCATTCCTCTCAATATGCCATCCCGAATGCCCTGGGCCTCAATCATCATCGAAGAAGAACCAAGGCGGATCGGTTTTGCACGTATATCCGACAGGGCATTGTGGAGTGTCGGCAGACGGCACCCAGGCTGGCCAAACCCATTCACCGACCAGGCAGAATTCTTGGCCGCTGACATATCGGTCGTAGGTGTAGCGCCCAGTCCCCAGAACGATGGATCCTCGGGTGGCAACCAGATGCCTCGCCTGTCCGCAACTCATCGTCGGTGTTTGAGGTCTCGGCTGCCCCAGCGCTCCTGTAGCGATCACGGTTGAGGCGACGAAGATCAGGACCAACCTGTTCATACTGATCACCACATCCTAGAGCTCCTTGAAGAGCGCATCGTTGAGCGCGGAAAACCGGATCAACTTTTCGCTGACGCGGCCCTCTGGGTCCGCACGGTGCGCTAGAGCGGCGGAAGAGGAGGCTGCGCCTAGGTTGAATTGGCTTCGGCGGGCGGACAGTCAAGAACCCGCGATCATGAGGGTTCATGAGGCATCGTCAGTTCCAACCTTCAAATTCCTGACAGCTTAGCTGTGCAAGCTTGGGCATTTGATCACCACCGACCGACGAGACGCCTGTGACGCATTTCACAGCGCTCGCGGCGCGATTGCACCATCCTGTGCCCTATCCAATGCGGTCACCGAGAGGGTGCAATGAAGAAGATGGATTACTTCTCCGAACGCGAACCGAAGGTACGCTCCTTTCCCACGTCAGTTGCCCTGCTGCTCGTCATTGTGGGGATCAACGTCACGGCGACCATCCTGTCGTTGCTTGCGGCGATCCAGGGATGACGATGTCCCGCAGGCGATCTTAGGCCCGCTCGCCTCCCTCATCGTCGAGCATTGCCTCGACAAACGGAAACTCGAGGACGATGTCGCCGGCGTCGTCCGACACCTCGATATGGGACGCCGTCCAGTCGACGGGCTTCTCGAAGCGGGTCGACATGAGGCTTCGAGCCATGGCGCGGGCGGTTTCCCAGGCGCGATCGGGGTCTCGCAGGTCCTGACCGTCAGGATCGCGGACGACGTCGCCTCCGATATGGACGTTGAAGAAGTAGCGCGGCATGAGACGCCCTCGAATCCAGGTTTGGTCGATCACAGCTGCTTGGAATTCTCGGCAGCATCGAAGGCCGATTCAAGCCTTCGCGCCGGTCCTCAGTGAATTCCGATCGCCGCAACCGCTTTCTCCCAGTGCTCGCGTTGCGACGAGACCGTCGGCGCGGCTACGGCCGACGAACGGCATTGGGCCATCTGCTCCCCAAGCAGCGCGATCGCCAGGCGTGCCAAATTCCTGAACCGGGCTCGGAGCGGCTCCGGAGCGTCCTTCCAGAAGCCTGAATACTCCGCGGCGTAAAAGGCCTCGGCGACAAGTTCAACCTGATCCGGCGTCATGCAAGTCTCCCTGCATCCTCGTGCCGGATACGTGCCGGGACAGGTATTGGTTCCCTTCTCTTTGGAGGTACTGCATTGGGTGCCCTATCAAGTCATTGATTTTGCTGAGCCAAATACCTCTTTTGGATGAAAGGCCAGCATAGGATCATTTTTCCAATACCTGGCACGGGGACGCATAGTCCCGATCTTTCGACATCCCGTGGAACAGCAAAGCCGGCAGCGCAGTTGACGGACACCACAACGACGCCGTCGGGTCTGCCCGACCTGCGCGAGGAGATGTCCATGCCGACCGTGATTGCCATTGAGGCCAAGCCTCTGGAATTTGAAGATATCAACAGCGGCTTCTTTCATCTCTATCTCGTCAAGACGCAGACCGATGACAACGGAAAGGTGATCTCGGAAAAGGTGATCCGGGGATCGTTGGAGGGCGGTGGCGACCTCGGCACGCTTGCCGGCGGAAGTCTGGCATCCTCTCCCGACAGGCGCGGCTCGGACACGCCGGAGGAACGGCACCGTACCGTTCTCGACCTCGGCGCGAGAAGTGCCGACGACGTCTGGAAGGTGATGGTTCAGCACGCCGTCAACATCGATAGAGCAGATCTTCAATACAGCATCGACATCTTCCGGCAGGCCCCGGGCGACGATCTGAACAGCAATTCCGTCATCGCGTCGGTGCTTCACACCGCAGGCCTCAGCCTTGCCACGAGCCTTCCGGTCGGCGTCAGCCGCTCCGAGGCGCCGCTCTACGGCCAGCTTCAGTTCATGGATGTGGACGACAAGCTGTCGGGAACGGCAAATGCCGATCGCATTCTCGGCGGCGTCGGCAACGATACGATCAGGAGTGGGCTACAGAATGACTCGATCTACGGCGAAGACGGCAACGACATTCTCTGGGGCAGCTCCGGCGACGACAACTTGTCCGGAGGGAACGGGAACGACCGGCTCTATAGCGGCTGGGGCAATGACATTCTGCGCGGAGGCTCAGGCAAGGACGCTTTCGTGTTCTATTCGAACCCGAGCAGCACCAACATCGACACGATCCGCGATTTCTCCGTTCGCGACGACACGATCTGGATGGAGAACAAGGTCTTCACGGCGCTGGGGTCGGCGGGCCTGCTGAAATCGTCGGCCTTCTGGACGGGAACCACGGCGCATGACGCGACGGACCGCATCGTCTACGATCGCGCCGACGGCATTCTCTATTACGATCAGGACGGTACCGGTGCGATAGAACAGGTTGCCTTCACGAAGATCGCAGCCGGTTTGCGCATGACGCACGCCGATTTCCAGATCGTCTAGCGCATCGTACGAAGAGTGGATCGGGTTATTCGCTGACGCGGCCCTTCGGGTCGCTCCGAACGATGCGCTCTTTAGAGATCGGAGCATTGTTCGGGACCGCGACGGCTGAAGTCGATGTGCAGCGACGCACCTCGTTCGACAGGATTTGTGCATAGTCTCGATGACGTCCATTGCACGATCGAGGAGAGGCTAATGACGTCCGGTTCGTTCGTCTTATACTGGATCAGCCTGTTCACGGCGGTCGCCTTCGTCACCCTGAGTGCGGAAGCTTTCGCTCAAAGCCGTCCCCTGACCACGAGGATGTCCTGTTCACAGGCCAAAGGGTTGGTGGCCGCGCAAGGAGCGATCGTGCTCAGCACCGGCCCCCTCACCTATGACCGCTATGTGAGAACGAGCAGCGCCTGTGCACTCGGCGAAGTGATAGAGCCGGCCTGGGTCCCGACCGCGGATTCGGCCCAGTGCCCGATCGGCTATCGCTGCGCCTCCCGCAACTTCCCGTCACGGAACTGAAGGCTTGCCGCAAAACCGGCCTCAGCGAGCTGCCGTCTCCGGACGCTGGATCCTGTTTTCATGGAACCGGCGTACCGCTTCCGACCCGAGGCCGGCTTTCAGCGCGTTCGTATTCTGATCGCGGCCGACGACGTAGCAATCCTGCATGGCGAA
Organism: Microvirga zambiensis WSM3693; assembly: GCF_016735695.1. Taxonomy (GTDB): domain Bacteria; phylum Pseudomonadota; class Alphaproteobacteria; order Rhizobiales; family Beijerinckiaceae; genus Microvirga; species Microvirga zambiensis. Next base: position 146,690 of record NZ_JAERQD010000007.1, read on the forward strand.
GCTATCGTTGGCCTTCGGATTGTAGAACACCTTCTCGGTCCGGTTGAAGGACCAGGGCTCATCGCTGCAATTGCGGCCGAACGCTCCGACCGTGTTCTCGAACGCGGTCCACTTCAGACTCGAATTCGGGCATTGCCCCTCATATTGGCCGCTGAACGCGCCGATGCGGGGGTAGCAGGTTGTCTGAGCCTGGGCTGCGCCGAGACCTGCGAGGAGAATGGCAGCGGTTAGGATCGATCGGGCCATGGAGTCATCCGGCGAATTTTGTCCTTCACGTTAGCAATGAAGGCCGCGACAGGGAATGCCCGAAGGACCGCCGGCGGTTCAGCGGCTGTTCCAGGCCCGCAGGGCGAGGATCGGGGTCAGGATCGGCCAGCCGAAACCGGCGATCAGGATGTGGTCCAGGCCGACGTCCTCCTCCCCATCGATCATGGTCGAGACCGCCAGCAGCAGGATGACACCACACAGATAGACCATCAAAACTTCACGCATCACCCGGCCCAGCCTCCACCAACGTCGAGCTTTGGACCAAGCCCCAGACAAATCCAATGCGACCGGCGGTCGCCTCACAGGGCGATGGGACGTGCAGCGGTGGTGGGAAAAACGACCGATAGCGGAGTTCGGCGATGGATGAGGCCAGGTTCTTTTCTACAAACTTGACCGCAACTCATCGCCGCCTCGCCCGTTCTTCGGCTCAGGGGGAAGCAATGGAGGGACCGTGAGGATGCCAAAGCGGCACCACCATCCGCACGCCGCAGGCAGCCATGGAAATTGGAGCATCGGCTCCAACAATCTGACAGCGGCGGGACGCTCCGAACTGCTCAAGGATCTCGGGCGGCAATTGCAGCAAAGCTACGGCGACGTTCTGAAGGAACCCGCGACGGACCGCATCAAGCAGTTGCTGGAAAAGCTGGAAAGGAGCCAACGTCCCGAAGACGAAGGCTCCTTGTGATCGCCAGATATCTACGGCTGGTTATCAGCGTCCGCGGGTCCGATGATGCGAGGAGCGAACGTCTTCCCGCGGGAGCAGATTGTAGATCAGGAACCCTGCCAGAATGCCGGCACCGAGCAGGACGAGCGGATACGACTTCGCCGTTTCAAATGCGCCCGAGGCAGTCTGCTTCACCACATAGAGCGGTTCGCCCGCATGGATCAGCCGTTCCGCGCGCCGCAGATTCTCCCGGCGGGTATGGATTTCGACCGCGTACCCGTCGCCATCCTCATCTCTGTGCAGCTCGATGCTGTTACGGGCGAAGCCGTTGGCGAGCAGGCGCTGAACGGCGAGGTTGGCCTCCTTGCGAGACGGAAACGATCCTGTGGCGATAGAGCTGTTTGGCATCAGTCAATCCTCGTGAAACTGCTGAGGCCAATTCCCGGCAAGCGCCAAGGTTCCAATGAACCGCGCGCAGCATTGGCGGACGAAGCGAGATCGCCCCGCTCAATTGCGCCGATAGGCTTGAGCCGCCTTCTCCGCCTCCATCAGGACGTCGAGAGCCCGCCACGGCTTCGGCATGAAACGGACCTCGCGAGGGACGTCGACAAATTGCTGCTCGAGCGGCCGGCCGGATGTGAGCACCGTGCGCACCCAGGGCCATTTCAGGCGCACCGTCCTGACGAGATCGAGACCGTCCATCAGGCAGGGCAAGCGGACATCGGCGAACAGGAAGGCAACCTCCTCCGAATGGTGCCGCAGATAATCCAAGGCTTCTTCCGCGCTGGAGGTCTCTACGACCTTGAGATCGGTCTCCTCGAGGAGAGCGGCCGCTAAGCCTCTGACTTCGAAATCATCCTCGACGATCAGGGCTACACGATAAGGCTCCATCTTCTGTCCCATTCGGTCGTCTCCCTTTACCTTTACGGCTTTTGAGCCCCTGCAGTAGCGCGGTGGCGATCAAGGCTCGGCTGAGTTGAAAGCCGGCTCGAAGACGCAAAACGAGCCAGCGCGACGAAACAGAAAAACACCGCCGTCTCTCGGGATCCTTCGCTCGGCGGCGGTGCAAAACTCACGGACCCGCGACAAAATGTGCGGAGGCCCTCATCACAGAACGGTGAACACGGGTCTGTGTTTCAGCTTGGCCATTCAGAAATTTTTCCAAGCTCCATTTTTTACCTTGGTGGAACCCCTTCGGAGGCTGTAGCTTAGGCAAGAACCGCTGTTCTGAAGTGAGATCCCCTCCCGTGTTCAAGGAGACCCAGCTTCACCAGGAATTCTTGGATCTGGAGCAGCATATGAGGCTCCTCGACAGGCGGCTGTCGGACGCTCTCCACCGGATCCGTCATGGTTCCTCCGAAGATCTGGTCGAACAAGCCCGGCAGGATGAACGGCAGCTTCTGACGGAACTCGACCGTCTGATGACGCGAATGCGCGCGATCGAGGGACAGTTGCTGCAGATCCAGAAGACTGCGACGCGACACTGACTCAGGGCGATCACCAAGCGGATTCACATGGAAATTGCCGCGTGTGCCGGTCCGTGTGTGAAAGCGCACCTCATAAAACGCATATCAGGTTCATGGTGCGTGCATGACGTAAGGTCATCTGAAAAGAGGATGCGCTATGGCGATGAATGCTTCTCAGTCGAGAACGCGCGCCGAAGCCGAGCTGGGGGCGGCGCGTCGGTTCTGTATTCCGTTCTTTCCGACGCTGCTCGGCGCTTTGGCCGCGCTGAATGTCGCGTCGGTCGTGCTCGCTCTGATAGAGTTCTGACCCACGTCCCGACCTGCCGGGACGGTGAACTGCAGGGCAGCGCATCTCAAGCGCAAAGCCCTGCAGGTTCTCCGACAGTCCTTACCTCAAGCCGAGGAAGGACAGGATCGCGAGGACGACGACGATCGCTCCGATCAGCCAGATGATGTTATTCATGATGTTGCTCTCCTGACGTGGATTTGACCTCATGCCAACGGTCAAGGTGAGCCTTCGTTCCTCCCGTCAAGCTGCGAGCGGCTAATTGGGCCCGCAGGATGTCGTCTCCTGACTTGAAACGCTGCCGCGTGCTTCGACCTGTCGTCTGACGACGCTTGTGCACGCTTCGCTGCTGAGCCCCTGCTCGGTATCGGCTTGGACGCTGCCCCCGGAGACGCGCTCGGTTTCGTAGCCAGGGCCGGACTGGTACTGCCAGGTGGAAACGCCGGCCGTGCCGACGCAACCGCCAAGCCACGGAGCCAGCAGCGCGAGGGCCACCATCCTTCTGCATTTTCTCTGCATCGCTACCTCTCGATCACCCAGGTTGATATGCGCCTCGCAAGCCAATCAGGCCAAGGTATGACGCGAACGATAAGGTATGGCGCAAAAGAAAAACCCCGGTGTCGCCACCGGGGTTTTCCGTTTCGATCGGTCGACCGATTAGAAGTCGCGCTGAACGCGCAGACGGCCTTCGATCGTGTCGTTGTCGAGGCCGAGATTGGGGCCGCGCGGATCGAGGTTCGAGTAGAGAACCTCGACACCGATGTCGAGACCGGACACCGGCGACCAGATCAGGTTCGAACCGGCGCGCCATTCGGTGAAGTCGAAGAGGGACGGGATGCCGGAGCCGTATTCGACGCGGGCATACGAACCGAACACGCTCTGGCGGATCGTCGGGGTCCAGTAGTGGTTCAGACCACCGGCGATGGACCAACCGCGGCCGGTCTCGATGTCGCCATCGGGACCGATGAAGGCATCGACGACGTCACGGCTGGTCGCGCCGCCCGTGACATTCGGATCGAAGCCGAGATAGCCAAGAGCGCCGTCGGCATAGGTCGCGGCAAGCCAGAGGGCATCACCCTCGGCCAGCATCGGCAGGGAGAAGGTGCCCTGAGCCGTCGCAGCCCAGCCGAGCTCGGTGTCCGGATACTCGAAGACGCCAGGGGCGACCTGGAAGAGGTTCGCGCTGCGCAGCTGGTGCAGGGCACCGCCGAGCTGCACCGAACCCCAGGTGCCTGCGTACTTCACGTTGCCGACAATGTCAGGCATCGTCTGGCCGGCGTTTACGAAAGCCGATGCGCCGTCGAATTCCGTGCCGAGGAAGACGCCCTCTTCGAGCGACAGGGTGGCCGAGAAGCCGTTGCCGAACGAGAAGGTGTAGGCGAACAGGTTGACGTCGGGAGCGTCGTAGAAGCGGAGCGTGCCCCAGTTCTCATTCGGGAGATCGCTGTTCATGAAGAACGAGGTGACGCGGCCGGCGGTGAGGCCGCCGAACTGGATGAAGGCCTGGGCAACGTCCGGGCTCGTCGAGCTGAAGCCGTAGACGCCGGTGTTGCGGGTCAACTCGAAGCGCACGAAGGTGCGGAGCAGACCGTAAGCAGTCGCCGTACGAGCGTCGAGCTGGATGCGGCCGCGAGCGCGAAAGCCGATCGCGTCGTCCAAGCGGGTGTTCGGCTCGAGGTACTGGAACTCGGCGCGAACACGGCCGCCGATGCGGAGGCAGGTTTCAGTGCCGGGGACGTAGAAGAAGCCTGAACCGTAGGTGGAGCAGACGCGAACGTATTCGACGGCAGCGGCCTTCTTCGCGGGAAGGTCGGCGGCCTGTGCCCCTGCGGCAGCCGCGAGACCCGCGACCGATCCGAGGAAGAGGCTCTTAACGAGCTTCATGGTTGTCTCCAAAAATGCCTGAGTCCGACGAGGACCCGTGTACAAACGTGACCATAGTCAGGCCGAAGTTTCACGCAACCGCAGCAAACGCACAGCACGCTCAACCGGTGCGCAATCTGCTGAAAAGATAAGCATTTTCAGGAGCAGCATCGGATAATTTGGGACAGTGTGACAAAATTCCAACAGCGCTGATGGCCCCTCTCCATACGGCAGTGCACGCGTTACGAAACGTCATGTTTTCAAGCCGCTCGACTCGGCTCGTACGGCTCAATCGCCGAACAAGAAGTCGGCGTCGCGGCAGAGATATCCGACCGGGCATTGCGACGTATCCCGCGTTGGCACGACACCGACCTGTATGGTCTCGTTGATCTCGCAATATGCGCGGTCCCGGACATAGCGGTCATAGGTATAGGTGCCCGTTCCGAGCACGACCGCGCCGCGCGAGGCGACGATCTGCCGAGCCTGATTGCAGGTCATGCTGGGCGTCGAGGGCCGGGACTGAGCCTGTACACTTGTCGTGAAGGCGCACGCGAACAGAACAAGAGCAGCCTTCTTCACCTTCCGATTCCTCCGTCAGGCACCTGGAGACAACGTGGAAAGCCGAGCTTGGTTACGGGCGCTGGCTGGATACGTCCTTCAAAGAATTGAGAGAACCGGGGCCTCGTCTCGAAGTCTAAAGCATCGGCTGCAGGCGACGGGCCATTTCGACGGCGCCGGCATAATCGGTCTTGCCGGAGCCCAGCACGGGGATGCCCGAAACCAGGATGGAACGCGGCACCCAGAGCTCAGGAAAGCCCTGATTCTGGGCATGCGCCAGCAGCACCTCCCGGTCTGCCTCCGCACGATCGGTGATGAGCACGATCTGCTCGCCCTTGCGCGAATCCGGAATCGCGACGACCACATGGCTGTTGTCCGGCCAGAGCGCCTGCACCGTCGCCTCGATGGCGGCGAGCGACACCATCTCGCCGCCGATCTTGGCGAAGCGCTTGGCCCGCCCGCGGATGGTGACGATCCCGTCCTCGACGGTCACGATGTCGCCCGTGTCGTGCCAGCCGTCCGGCGGCGGGCTGATGTGGCCCGGCGCCGAGGGATCGAGATAGCCCTTCATGACGTTCGGGCCGCGCACATGAAGGCGCCCGCCCTCAGGAATGCCCTCGACCGGTTCGAGCCGCCACTCGATTCCCGGCAGGAGCGGCCCGACGGAACCGGGCCTGTTGCGGTCCGGCAGGCTGACGGCGATCACCGGCGAGCATTCGGTGGCGCCATAGCCTTCCAGGATCACCGTACCGTATTTCGCCCAGAGCTTGCGGGTTTCGTCCTTCACCCGCTCCGCCCCGGCGATCACGTAGCGGACGCTCGCGAGATCGTTCTCGCCGGCGGCGCGGGCATAGCCCTGCAGGAAGGTGTCCGTCGCGAGCATGATCGTGGCGCGCGTGCCGGCAACGAGCTTCGGGATCTGCCGGTAATGCAGCGGGCTCGGATAGAGCACCGACTTCATGCCGTTGAGAACGGCCGTCAGGAGCCCTGCCGTCAGGCCGAAGGAATGGAAGATCGGCAGCGGATCGAAGAACACGTCGTCGTCGCGCAGCACATCGCCGGCGAGGGCTTTGACCTGATAGGCGTTGGCGACGAGATTGGCATTCGACAGGGCGACGCCTTTCGGCACGCCCTCGGACCCCGAGGTGAAGAGCAGAACGGCCGGATCGTCGGGCTGGACCTTCGCCCCGGCATGGACGCGCCGCGCGAACCAGGAATCCAACAGCCCGCGCAGCTTGTCGAAGCTCGTCAGGTCGCCGCGCACATCCTCGAGCCACAGGATCCGCCGCCCCTCGCCTAAGGCCTCGACGATCTCGTCGAGCTTGCCCTGCTCGACGAAGCGGCGGGAAGTGACGATCGTCCGCATCTCGGCGAGATCGCAGGCGGCCTTCAGGTTCTTGAGGCCGGCGGTGAAGTTCAGGAAGGCCGGCACGCGGCCGAAGGCGTTGAGCCCGAACAGCGTCACCGCGATGGCCTGCACGTTCGGGAGCAGCACGCCGACATATTCGCGCTCCTGCGTCAGGCTCGCCAGCTTGCGGCCCAGCACCAGGGAGCCGAGGACGAGGCGCCCGAAGGTGATCGGCTGGCGCTCCAGATCCTCGAGCGCCTCCTTGTTGCGGCCGAACCTGTCCCTTGCGTCGAGAAGCGCCCCGAAGAGCGTCTTGCGCGTCCGCGCGATATCGAACTCCGCCACGGGCGCCCCCTGTTTCGTTAGCCGGCCGATCCCTCGCGGATCGGCGCCTGATAGGCCAAGCCCATATCCCAGGGGAAATAGATCCAGGTGTCCTGGCTGACTTCCGTCACGAAGGTATCGATCAGGGGCCGGCCCGCGGGCTTGGCGTAGACGGCCGCGAAATGCGCGTTCGGCAGCATGTCGCGCACGATCTTCGCGGTCTTGCCTGTATCGGTCAGGTCGTCGATTACCAGCACGCCCTTGCCCTGGCCGTCGCCGATGGCCTTGATCGACGGAGCGATGTCCTTGAGGACCTGGAGATCGCCCTGGTTCTTGTAGTCATGATAGCTCGCGATGCAGACGCTCTCGATGAGGCGCAGATCAAGCTCGCGGGCCACGATGGCGGCCGGTACGAGACCGCCGCGGGTGATGCAGACGATCGCCTCGAAGGGACCGGCGGAGGCAAGCCGCCAGGCGAGCGCACGGCAATCGCGATGGAACTGATCCCAGGAGACGGGGAAGGCTTTGGGAGAGGTCGGAGACATGGGCTTGCTCTTCTTGAGGCTCGAGGTGCGAGGATAACACTTACAAGGGTGCCCGGTCGCCCTTGAGGCGGCCGAGAAGATCGCGGACGGCGGCGGAGGCGCTGGCGACGGCCTCCGGGTCCTTGCCGCGCACGACGATCTGGTTGCGGAAGCCGCTTGTCGAGAAGGACGGGTAGGAGCCGATGGAAACGTTTGGGAAAGACGACGCGATCTGGCCCAGACCCTCGGCATAGATACCCTCGGCCAGCCCTTCCGCCTCGATGGTCTCGATGATCATGCGCGCGCCGGTCTGCAGGCCCGACGCGATGTTGTCGAGCATGGCCTGCATGATCGAGGGCACGCCGGCCATGACGAAGACATTGCCGATGCGGAAGCCGGGCGCCTTGGAGATCTGGTTCTCGATCAGGTCCGCCCCTTCGGGAATGCGCGCCATGCGCAGGCGCGCCTCGTTCAGCTCGTGCGGCTGATAGCGCTCCCGCAGCAGGGCGACGGCCCTCGGATCGACGCCGATGGGAACCCCGAGCGCCTTGGCGACGGAATCCGCCGTGATGTCGTCATGGGTCGGGCCGATGCCGCCGGTGGTGAAAAGATAGGTGTAGCGGCTGCGCAGGGCATTGACCGCCGCCACGATCTCCTCCTCGACATCCGGCACGACGCGGACCTCGCGCAGGTCGATGCCGATCCCGGTCAGGTATTCGGCGATGTAGCCGATGTTCTTGTCCTTGGTGCGGCCCGTGAGGATCTCATCGCCGATGATGAGAAGAGCGGCTGTGACGGAAATGGCCATGCAGCGATCCTTTTCACGGCCTTTAGCCTCTGGGACGGCAATTCTCAAGCGCAAGCAAGGGGGTCCGTTTGTCATTCCCGGCCGGAGCGCAGCGGAGGGGAAGGGAATCCAATAACCGCGGAGCCTCACTGCTGGATCCCCTTTCCGGCCTGCGGCCGCCGGGGATGACACCCTCCCACGTCATGGCCGGGCTCGTCCGGCCATCCCGGTCCTGTGAAGCGCGGCGCTTCTCTTCATCGAGATCACCGGCACCGATCCCCGGACCAAGTCCGGGGAGGTGATGACGCGGAATTTGCATCGGGTTGAACCCCAGCCTCCTCGCCTGCTACCAGGGATTTTTGCAATCTTTCGGGATGTGAATGCGTTTTCAGGAAACCCTGCTCGAGGGCCGTCTCATCGAGCGCTACAAGCGATTTCTGGCCGATATCGAGCTCGATACGGGAGAGGTGGTCACCGCCCATTGCGCCAATCCCGGAGCCATGCTCGGATTGAAGGACCCCGGCAGCCGGGTCTTTCTCTCCCGGGCCACGAACCCCAACCGCAAGCTCAAGTACAATTGGGAATTCGTGGAGGTGCCTGCGGGCGGAGGTCCGCTCCAGCTCATCGGGATCAACACCTCCCGCCCCAATCTCCTAGTCGCCGAGGCCCTGCGCGAGGGGCGGCTCGCCCCTTTCGCCGGTTTTGACCGGGTGCGGCCGGAGGTGAAATACGGCCGGAACAGCCGGGTCGACTTCCTGCTCGAAACGGATGGGGAAAGGCCCTGCTATCTCGAGGTGAAGAACTGCCACCTCATGCGCGAGGCAGGCTTCGCCGAGTTTCCGGACTGCGTCGCGGCGAGAAGCGCCAAGCATCTCTATGAGCTCGCGGACATGGTGGCGGCGGGTGCGAGAGCAGCCCTCGTCTACGTGATCCAGATGGACGCTGAACGGTTCGACGTGGCCCGCGACATCGATCCGGCCTACGACAAGGCCTTCCGGCATGCCCTCGCCGCCGGGGTCGAGTCCTACGCTTACGTCTGCCGCATCACGCCCGAAGAGGTCGTCATCGATCGGCCGGTGGAGATCGTGACCCCGCGATGACCGCCTGTCAGGGCCGCTCGAACACAAGGTTCATCTTGGTCTCGAGCACCTGCCGGTAGCCCTTGCCGGTGAGCAGGGCGATGACGTCGATCTGCCAGCGCTCGGGCACGTTGGCGACGATGAAGAGAGTGGGATAAAGCGTGGCCGGAGCATCTCGGAAAAAGGGATCGAGCACCAGATCCTCCGCCCCTTCCACGTCGAGCTTGATGGCATCCACATGGGTGAGCCCCTCCCGATTCAGGAGCTCGATCAGGGTCACGGCCGGCACGCGGATCGCGTCGGTCTGGCTCGAATTGACGATCTTCAGGCTCGCCTCGCCGCGGTTGCGCGGATCGAGGAACAGGGTGAGCTCGCCGGTCTTGTCGGCGATAGCGCAGTCAACCGCCTTGATCGTGCTCGAGGGGTTCTGGCGGATATTGTAGATCAGGCGGTCGAAGATCTCCGGCTGCGGTTCCACGGCCAGAATTTGGGTGGCGACCGTGGGGCCTGCCTCCTTCGCCAGGAACAGGGCATACCAGCCTACATTCGAGCCCACATCGATGAAGGTGAAGCCCGGGCGGACCCGGTCGGTCAGAACCTTGAGCTCGTCGGCGTCGAAATATTGCGGCGTGAACAGGATGCGCCGCTCGCATACGTTCTTGTACGGATAGAGCCGCATGCGCACGCCGAAGGTTTCCAGGTCGAGCGGCAGGCCGTTGAGCATCTTCATCGCCAGGTGACGCAGCATCAGGGCTACCCGGCGGCCCGCCCACCCCTCGGGCAACCCGCGCGTGCGGTCGATCACCCAGCGGGTGAGGCCTGAAGGCGCAAAGTCCCCGAAGGGGCGAGAATCATTCATTACCGAGGAATCCGAACCCGCGAATTGGATGAACAGGGTTGCTCATGACACCCTCGGGCGCCAATCGCAAGCGGGGCATGAGGTCTTTGCTTGCGTCAGGCGCGGCGATCCTTACATTCCGGGCATCAGATCAAGGACGGACAATGACCGAAACCGACATCGTCGAGCGCAAGCGCGCAGCGGAGATCCCGCTTCACGGGCCGGAGGCCTTCGAGGCCATGCGCCGTGTGTGCCGCATGACCGCCGAATGCCTCGACATGCTGACCGACTACGTGAAGCCCGGGGTCACGACGGAATTTCTGGACAAGCTCGCCTTCGATTTCATCCGCGACCATGGCGCCTATCCGGCGTGCCTGAATTATCGCGGCTACACCAAGACGATCTGCACCTCGATCAACCACGTGGTCTGTCACGGCATCCCGAACGACAAGCCCCTGCGCGACGGGGACATCATGAACATCGACGTCACCCTGATCCTCGACGGGTGGCACGGGGATTCGAGCCGCATGTACTATGTGGGCGAAGTGCCCCGTCGGGCCCAGCGCCTGTGCGAAATCACCTATGAATGCCTGATGCGCGGCATCGCCGCGGTGAAGCCCGGCGCCACCACCAACGACATCGGCGCGGCGATCCAGTCCTATGCCGAGGCGGAGCGCTGCTCGGTGGTGCGGGACTTCTGCGGCCACGGCCTCGGGCGCGTGTTCCACGATTCGCCGACGATCCTCCATTACGTGGAGCCCGCCTACAACGTCGAGCTGAAGCCCGGCATGCTCTTCACCATCGAGCCCATGATCAATCTCGGCCGCCCGCAGGTAAAGGTGCTCGCCGACGGCTGGACCGCCGTGACCCGCGACCGCTCCCTCTCGGCACAGTTCGAGCATACGGTCGGCGTGACCGAGACCGGCGTCGAGGTCTTCACCTTCTCGCCGATGGGCCTGGACAAGCCGCCCTACGCGGCGGCTTGACACTAGCCTAACGCGCCGCTTCAAGCCTACAACGTAACAATGATGCTTCGGGATCGATCCGAAGCTTTGTCACGGGCGACGGGCGGCGGGCCGGCATGAGCGACGACAATCCCCATTATCACGGCCATCGCGACAGGCTGCGCGCCCGCTTCATGGAGGTGGGCGGCGAGGCGCTGCCCGATTACGAGCTTCTCGAACTCGCCCTCTTCCGCTCGATCCCGCGTCGGGACGTGAAGCCCATCGCCAAGGAGCTTTTGAAGCGCTTCGGAACCTTCGCCGAAGTTCTGGCAGCCTCCCCGGCCCGGCTGGCGGAAGTGGACGGCATCGGCGAGAGCGTGATCACGGACCTCAAGATCCTGGAAGCCTCGGCCCGGCGCCTGGCCAAGGGCGAGGTGGCCAAGCGGCCGGTCCTGTCCTCCTGGACCTCGGTGATCGATTATTGCCGGACCGCCATGGCGTTCATGGACAAGGAGCAGTTCCGGCTGCTCTTCCTCGACAAGCGCAACGCCCTCATCGCCGACGAGGTGCAGCAATCCGGAACGATCGACCATACGCCGGTCTACCCGCGCGAGGTGGTCAAGCGGGCCCTCGAACTCTCGGCCTCGGCGCTCATTCTGGTGCACAATCACCCGTCCGGCGACCCGACGCCGTCTTCCGCCGACGTGAAGATGACCCGCGAGATCATCGAGGTGGCCAAGCCCTTGGGGATCGCCGTCCACGACCACATCATCGTCGGCCGCGAGGGCCATGCGAGCCTGAAAGGCCTACGGCTGATCTAGATCAGCGACTCAAGCCCGGCAAATATCGCGTAGACGAAGCCGAGGCTGAGTGTCATGCCCATCGCACCGATGACCATGCCGCCGATGATCACGAGACCATCGCGCTCGACCAGCCCCAGGCCGACGAGGCATACGGCGAGCCCCAGCGGGATCTGCCCGACGAAGGGCGGCGCGAAGAGCAGCCCGAGGGAAAGAACGAGGATCACCACGCCCATGAGCCGCATGGAGAGCGGGGTGTCGAGAAAGGTCATCCGCGGGCGGGAAATGCGCTCCAGGCGGCGGAAGGCCGGGATCGCCCGTCCCACGGCCCGCTCCACATCCGTGCGCGCCACCGAGCGGTTCAGGAGCTGGCGCGGCAGCCAGGGCGCGTCCCGGCCGGAGGCGATCTGGATGGCGACAAGGGCCAGAAGCAGACCGCAGACGAGCGGGATCGGCGGCGGCATGGGCAGGCAGTTCGGCAGCCCGAGCAGGACGATGAGCAGCGCGAAGGCCCGGTCCTGGAGCACCGCCATGATCTGGCGCACGGTCAGGCGCTCGCCGGGCTGGGAGGCAAGGGCGAGCAGGATCTGGGAGGTGCGCGCGTTGGAAAACAAGGAGCCCTGGTGGGTTCGGGGATGCTCAGGGCGCCCTCTCTACCCGAGTTAGGGGCTCGGGCCAAGGCTTTGCGGCGCCGCGCTTCAATGAATGTTGATCTCACCCTGAACGGCGCGGAATTCCGCCGGCTTGATCAGCCGTGCGTGGGTCACCGTGACCGAGTGCAGCGGCCCGGCGAGCTCGCGCTTCCAGAAATCGAGGAAGTCGATCAGCACGGGAAATCGGGGCGCGAGATCGTATTCCTGCCAGATATAGGTCTGCAGGAAGGCTGGATAGTCCGGCATCCGGTAGAGAATCTTGGCGGTCGTCAGCCCGTAGCCTTCCATCTGCCGGATGAAATCCCTGGATGCCATGCGAACTCCTTCTCTCAAGCTCGGACGAGTTTGAAGGCAGGTGTTCGCCCCAATGGCACAGGCGGTTTCCTGCCCTATGCTCGAAGCTAAATCTTGCGGGTATCCGCCGGTTCCGGCAAGCGCGCCGGGCGAGGCATCAGGTCACTTTTCCGGATGAAAGACGAAAGCGCGGGGTTGCGCATCCGGGCGATCTTGCGTTGATTGCTCGCAGGAAAGCTTTCAGCGGAACATCGAGCAAGGGGATCGCCGGGAATGCGCTTTGCCTTCGCCGGAATCGACTTTCTCGGAGATGTCTTCGAGACGCTTCTCGCCAGGGGCTGGGAGCCGGTCAAGCTCTTCAGCCGGCCCTGCGACGGGATCTACGATTTCAACGAAGCGACGATCGCACGCGCCCGCTCCCTGCGCCTGCCGGTGCAGATGGCGCGCATCCTCCCCGCCGATCTTGCGGGCCTGAAGGCGCAAGGTTGCGAGGCCTTGATCGTGGCCGGTTATCCCTGGCTGATCACGGGCTGGGAACGGCACCTGCCCTACGCCGTCAACTTCCATCCCTCCCCCCTGCCCCTCGGACGCGGTCCCTACCCGCTCTTCCAGGCGGTCCTGGACGACGTTTCGCAATGGGGCATGACCGCCCACATCCTCGAACCATCCTTCGATACCGGCGCCATCGTGGCGCAGGAACTCTTCCCGCTCAGCGGCGCGGAAACGCACGACACCCTGCTCGCCAAGTGTCAGATGGCGGCGAAGGCGGTCGCCGCTAACCTCGCTGCCGACCTGCCCTGCCTCTATGCCGATGCACGGCCACAGGGAAACGGCACCTACTGGCCGCGGGTGACGCAGGCGCAGCGAACGGTCGACTGGACCGGAAGCGTCCGCGACGCGCTGCGCACCATCCGCGCCTTCGGCTCCATCGAGGCCTTCGCCCAGGTGGAATCGCGCTATCTCTATGTCTGGGAGGCCAGCGGCTGGGAAGAGCCGCACGGCTTCCATCCCGGCGCTCTCGTCCACAGACATCGCAAGCACATGGTGGTCGCGGCCCGCGACGGCTTCGTCCAGATCACCGGATGGAGCCCCTATGCACCGGGACCGGCGCGGGGACGCTAGAGCATTTTTCGGCGAAGTGGATCCGGTTCGCCGTCAAAAAATGCGGCAAAGCAAAGAAGAGAGGTGATTCCACGCCAGTGGAAACAGCTCTAAACAATCGCTCAGGCGAGCGGCGCTTCAAGGCTGCACACGACGCCGGACGGCCCGAATTCGATATGCGCCGAACCGTTCAGTTCACGGGCGAGGCTGCGCTCGATCAGCCGCGAGCCGAAACCGCGACGTGCCGGCGGATGCACGACCGGTCCGTCGCGCTCCTCCCAGCGCAGAAGCAGCATGTCCGAAGGCTCCGCCGCTTTGACGTCCCAAACGATGTCGACGGTTCCTGTCGCATTCGACAGGGCACCATATTTCACGGCATTTGTTGCAAGCTCCTGAAGCGCCATCGACAGGGCAAGCGCCATGCGCGGCGACAGCCGGACCTCGGGCCCGTGCATCCGTAGTCGGTCCTCTCCCCGCACCGAATACGGAGCGAGGGTCTGCGTGACGATCTCTCTCAGTTCCGCCCCTTCCCAGCTTTCCCTCGTCAGCACGTCATGGGCGCGCGCAAGCGCAATCAACCGGCCCTCCAGCGCGTCCTTCGCGTCGCGCATGGTCGGCGCCGTGCGCAGGGTCTGCGTCGCGAGGGACTGGACCGTGGCGAGGGTGTTCTTCACCCGATGATTCAGCTCGTGAATGAGCAGCGTGCGCTGCTCTTCCGCCTGCTTGCGCTCGGTGACGTCGCGCTGAATGCCCCATAGACGGCGCAGCACGCCGCCTTCGACGAGACCGGTCATGCTGTTGTCGAAGTATTTGCGGTTTCCGGCAAAATCCTGTTCGGCCGATTCCACGCCTGCCTGGTTGTATCCGCTGCGGACGACCTCGGCGAGATAGGCGCGCGCCTCGGGATCGGACGACGGCAGCGGAAATTCGAGAGTCTTGCCGATCAGGTCTTCCGCGCGGGCAAGCCCGTACATTTCGGCCATGGCGTCGTTGCATTCGACGAAGCGGCCGTTTCGGTAGGCCTGCTCGACCTGCTCGTCCACCGGCAGCGAGGTGTCGAGCGGCGGATCGAATTCCAGGAGCCAGATACCCTCGGTGCTGTGCGCGATGAAGGAGCGGTAACGCTCCTCGCTTTTCCGCAGCGCCGCCTCCGCATGCTTTTCCGCGGTGACGTCCCACTGCGCGCCGAGGGAGCGGAGGAAGCGGCCCTTGTCGCTGCGGATCAGCTTGGTGCGCGCCGTTATCCACCGAATCTCGCCGTTGTCGGCACGAACGATCCGGAACTCGTAATCGAGCTGCGCGCGGTCCGGGTTCGCGACGGCGGCCCGCGTCTCGGCCTCGATCCTGTGCCGATCCTCCGGGTGCACCAGGGCGACCCAGTCGTCGTAGGAGAAGAAGCCGGACATGTCTTCCGGCAATCCGTAGAGCTCCAGGTATTCCGGCGATGTGATCGCCGTATTGCTGGCGCGGTCGAATTCGAAGCTGCCGATCCTCGCCGCCTCCTGCACCTGCCGGAGCCGTTCCTCGCTTTCGCGGCTCGCCGCCTCGGCGCGCTTGCTGGCGGTGATGTCGCTGAAAAGGATCGCCACCCGGCGGTGTTCAGGCGCACCGACGCGGCAGGCGAAGACGTTGTACCAGCGCCCGAGCGCCGCGGCCTCATGCTCGAACCGCATCGACTCGCCGGTCAATGCGACGTGACCATAGGCATCGAACCAATGATTTTCGTGCTCGGGATGGAGGGAGCGCATGCTCCTGCCGACCGGCTCATGCAGGCCGGTCTGGGCCTCGAAGGCCGGATTGACCTCAACGAAAACGTAGTCGATCGCCCTGCCGTCATCATCGAGAACGACATCGACGACGCAGAAACCCTGGTCGATCACCTCGAGGATCGCGCGACAGGGAGCATCAGGATGGCATTTCACCGTCTCGGGCGCGGCTTCGGAGGCTCCCCTTGGAAATCCCTGATGCCGGTCCGGCGCGTCCTTCAAGGCGATCTCGTTCATCGCACGGGCATCCGCGGACGAGTTCCCGCCGCGTCGCCAATGTTCAGGAATAAAGCCAAGATAGCCATGGATCTGTTCGGTCTGCCAGACATTCCGTGCCTCTTGGATCGGCTGATCGCGTTTCGATGTGGCACAAGAGCATAAGGCGCGAGGGAGCGCGATCAAGGGAACGAGGCCAAGGCTCCTGTTCGCAAGTGACCCTGATGTCCGGGGCGATTATGCAAACTCGTCGGGAACCAAGCTCTCGCAACGGCATTGGAGTATCACGAAGGCCAATGCCCCCAGGTCTTCGAGACCCTCAAAGCCCTTCACCCTCGGTGGAGGGCTTTTTCTTGCCCGATGGCGTTCCCGCCAAGCTGCAATTGGCGAGGGGCGTCTCCCGACTCAGAGTTCCTGGTAATGCCGTCCCTGGTAGATCAGGGCCGGCTGCGCTTCACCGAGGCGGATCCTGACGATCTCGCCGATGATCACATGATGGGTCGCCACCACCCTGGCATCGCTGATCCGGCAATCGAAGGAAACAAGGCTTGTGGTCAGGGCCGGAGAGCCGGTTTCGAGCCGCTCCCATGCGCCTGCGAGAAAGCGCTCCTGCCCCTGAACTCCCGTGCGCCCCGAGAAGATGTCCGCGAGGGCGCGGTCCGCGGCGCTCAGGGCGTTTACGCAAAAGACGCGGTTCGCCAGCAGCGCCTGTGCCGACCGGGAGGCCGTATTCACGCAGACGAGAAGCGAGGCCGGGCTGTCCGTCACCGGGGTCACCGCCGTCGCCGTGAACCCGGCCCGGCCTGCCGTACCGTCAGTCGTGACCACGTGCACGGCCGCCGCGACCCGGCTCATGCCCTCCCGGAAGAGAAGGGCATCGGGACCACTGGCGCCTGTGATGGCTGAATCGGGAGAGGCCTGAGACTTCAACATGATATTTCGGATTAGCCTCTTCCATGCTTTTGCTGCCGAGGACAAGGCTCTTCACGGTCATATGGTTTCTCGGCGCCCCTCATGGAAGGCGTTCGGGGGCTTGGCCGCTGCTTCCTATTCGGTCAAAGGCTGCCGTTTCTTCCATCAATCGCGCAAATAGGAATCTTAACGGGAAGTTGTCGAACGAAAATTGGTTTGCTAGAGACCGCGCACCTTACGTCAGGCTTGGCGATGTTCCCGCATCGTGCTTTCCTGCATCGTTTCCCAAGAATGACCCCATCCAGAGGGGCAAGGGTAGGACATGGAAATCTTCGTGCAGCAGCTCATCAATGGGCTGACTCTCGGGTCGATCTACGGCCTCATCGCCATCGGCTATACGATGGTCTTCGGCATCATCGGCATGGTGAACTTCGCCCACGGCGACGTCTTCATGCTCTCAGCCTTCATCTCGCTGATCTTCTTCCTTCTGCTGACCACGTGGCTCGGGATCTCCTCCGTCGCGCTGGCGCTGCTGATCGTGCTGGTCGTCGCGATGGCCCTCACCTCCCTGTGGGGCTGGGCCATCGAGCGGATCGCCTACAGGCCCCTGCGCGGCTCGTTCCGCCTGGCGCCCCTGATCTCGGCCATCGGCGTCTCGATCTTCCTGTCGAACTTCGTGCAGGTCGCGCAGGGAGCTCGCAACAAGCCGACCCCCCCGATGGTGCAGGACGTGATCGTGCTGTTCCAGGGCGAGAGCGGCTACAACGTGGCCCTCTCCTACAAGCAGATCATCATCATGGTCGTGACCGCGGTGCTGCTGACGATCTTCTGGTATCTCGTCCAGAAGACGTCGCTCGGGCGCGCCCAGCGCGCCTGCGAGCAGGACCGCAAGATGGCAGCCCTCCTCGGCATCAACGTCGACCGGACGATCTCGCTGACCTTCGTCATCGGCGCCGCCCTCGCCTCGGTCGCGGGCACCATGTACTTGCTGTATTATGGCGTGGTGAGCTTCAACGACGGCTTCGTTCCCGGTGTGAAAGCCTTTACGGCCGCGGTTCTCGGCGGCATCGGATCGCTGCCGGGCGCGGTGCTGGGCGGGCTGATCATCGGCCTGATCGAAGTGTTCTGGTCGGCCTATTTCTCCATCGAGTACAAGGACGTGGCAGCGTTCTCGATCCTCGCCATCGTCCTGATCTTCATGCCTTCCGGTATTCTCGGACGGCCTGAGGTCGAGAAGGTCTAAGGAGCCTGACACCATGAACGCTCCTTCCATCACCTCCACGGCCCAGACCCCGGCCGTGACGCGCCGCTTCGACCTGAGAGCTGCCCTGAAGGATTCCTTCAGGAGCGCCCTGATCATGTTGGGGCTTTCGATCCCGATCCTGGCCTTCAGGACGGATCAAAGCGGCGGCGATATCTTCCTCACCCCGCGCTGGGGCCTTGTCGCAATCATCTGCGCCATCGTCTTCGGCCTGCGCCTTCTGCTGCACGCCTTCACGGCCTCGAAGGCCTATCGCCAGGCGACTCCCAGCTCGCATCAGGCGACCGAGCCGGTCCATGCGGAGCCGAGCGCCTACCAGCACGTGTCGAAATTCGCCATTCCCTTTTTTCTCGGGGTGGCGCTCGCGTTTCCGCTTCTGGTCTACCTGATTCAGGGCGGCCTCAACGAATCGCGCTACTGGGTCGATCTCGGCATCCTGATCCTCACCTACGTGATGCTCGGCTGGGGTCTGAACATCGTCGTGGGCCTCGCCGGCCTGCTCGATCTGGGATACGTCGCCTTCTACGCGGTCGGCGCCTATTCCTATGCCCTGCTCTCGACTACCTTCGGCCTGTCGTTCTGGATCTGCCTTCCGCTCGCCGGCATCCTCGCCGCCTTCTGGGGCATGATCCTCGGCTTCCCGGTGCTGCGCCTGCGCGGCGACTATCTCGCCATCGTGACGCTGGCCTTCGGCGAGATCGTCCGCCTCGTGCTCATCAACTGGGTGGACCTGACCAACGGCGGCGCCGGCATCTCCTCGATCCCGCGCGCGAGCTTCTTCGGCCTGCCCTTCACGGCGGGCGAAGGCGGCTTTGCGGCCACGTTCGGGCTCGAGTTCAACGGCATGCACAGGATCATTTTCCTCTACTACCTGATCCTGGTGCTGGCGCTCCTGACGAATTTCGTCACCATGCGCCTGCGCCGGCTGCCCATCGGCCGTGCCTGGGAAGCTCTTCGTGAAGACGAGATCGCCTGCCGGTCGCTCGGCATCAACACCACGAACACCAAGCTGACGGCCTTCGCCATCGGCGCCATGTTCGGCGGCTTCGCCGGCTCGTTCTTCGCGGTCCGCCAGGGCTTCGTCTCGCCGGAAAGCTTCAACTTCCTGGAATCTGCGATCATCCTGGCGATCGTCGTGCTCGGCGGCATGGGCTCGCAGATCGGCGTCGCCATCGCGGCCATCGTGCTCGTCGGCGGCCCCGAAATCCTCCGTAACCTGACCTTCCTACAGGCCATCTTCGGCACGGGTTTCGATCCGAACGAATACCGCCTGCTGCTCTTCGGCGCCGGCATGGTGGCGATGATGGTCTGGCGTCCGCGCGGCCTGATCTCGGAACGTGAACCCTCGGTGATCTTGAAAGAGCGCAAGGCCATTTCCGGCTCGCTCGTGAAGGAAGGACACGGCTAATGCGCTGGCTGCAGGATCCCATCCTCGACGTACAGCATCTCACGATGCGCTTCGGCGGCCTGGTTGCCGTCAACGATCTCTCCTTCCAGGCCGGACGCGGTGACATCACCGCGCTCATCGGGCCGAACGGAGCGGGCAAGACCACGGTCTTCAACTGCATCACCGGCTTCTACAAGCCGACCGAAGGCATGATCGCGCTTCGCAAGCCCGACGGCTCGCACCTGCTGCTGGAGCGGCTGCCGGGCTTCGACATCAACTGGAAGGGCAAGGTGGCCCGCACCTTCCAGAACATCCGCCTGTTCTCCGGCATGACGGTTCTGGAGAACCTGCTGGTGGCCCAGCACAACCCGCTGATGATCGCCTCGGGCTTCACCTTCCTCGGCATTCTCGGCATCGGCGGCTACCGCAAGGCCGAGAAGGAAGCCATCGAGAAGGCCAAGTTCTGGCTCGAGAGGGCCCGGCTCATCCACCGGGCCGACGATCCGGCCGGCGACCTCCCCTACGGCGACCAGCGTCGCCTCGAGATCGCCCGCGCCATGTGCACCGATCCGCTCCTGCTCTGCCTCGACGAGCCGGCGGCCGGCCTCAACCCGCGTGAATCCCACGAGCTCAACGACCTGCTGCTTTCGATCCGCAAGGACCAGGGCACCTCGATCCTGCTGATCGAGCACGACATGTCGGTGGTGATGCAGATCTCGGACCACGTGGTGGTGCTCGATTACGGCACCAAGATCTCGGACGGCGCCCCCGCCGAGGTCAGGAACGATCCCAAGGTCATCGCCGCCTATCTCGGCGTGGCCGATGACGAAGTCGAAAAGGTCGAGGCGGAGGTCGGCGCATGAGCACCGCTGGAGCAAACATCCCGATGCAGGGCCAGCAGGCCTCCACCGCCCGCCAGCCGCTTCTGAGCGTCCGCGGCGTGAAGACCTATTACGGCAACATCATCGCCCTCAAGGGCGTCGACATGGACGTCAACGAGGGTGAGATCGTCACCCTGATCGGCGCCAACGGCGCCGGCAAGTCGACGCTGATGATGACGATCTTCGGCAATCCCCGGGCCCGCGAAGGCACGATCACCTATGCGGGTCAGGACATCACCAAGATGCCGACCCACGAGATCGCCCGCCTCTCCATCGCCCAGTCCCCGGAAGGGCGGCGCATCTTCGCGCGCATGACCGTGTTCGAGAACCTGCAGATGGGCGCCTCGATGAACGGGCTGGCCTATTTCGACCAGGATCTGGAGCGGGTCTGCACCCTGTTCCCGCGCCTGAAGGAGCGCCTGCAGCAGCGCGGCGGCACTCTCTCGGGCGGCGAGCAGCAGATGCTGGCCATCGCCCGCGCGCTCATGAGCCGGCCGAAGCTCCTCCTCCTGGACGAGCCGTCGCTGGGTCTCGCGCCCCTGATCGTGAAGCAGATCTTCAACATCATCAAAGAGCTCAACGAGAAGGACGGCATGACGGTCTTCCTCGTCGAGCAGAACGCCTACCATGCCCTCAAACTGGCCCATCGCGGATATGTGATGGTGACCGGCAACATCACCATGAGCGGTTCCGGAAGGGAATTGCTGGAAAACCCGCAGGTCCGGGCAGCCTATCTCGAAGGGGGGCATCACTGATGCAGGGCATCCTCTATGAAGAGCCGTCGATCTGGCTCTTTCTTCTCATCACCGTGGTCATGGGCGGCTGGGCGGCCTGGATGACGGGCCGGGCCATCGCCGTCACCTGGCGGCCGTTCTGGACCCTGGTCGTTTACCTGTTCATCCTCGGTGCGGCGGTACGCTTCATCCACTTCGCGCTGTTCCACGGGACGCTGCTGTCGATCCATTATTATGCGGTCGATACCATCGTGCTTCTGATCATCGGCGCCCTTGGATTCCAGTACCGCCGGGCCCGGATGATGACCACCCAGTACCGCTGGCTCTACGAGCGGACCGGGCCGTTTTCCTGGCGGGAAAAGGCGTCTGCTACCAAGGGCTAAGGCCTAAAAATTCCGGCGTGACATCCGCTTAAAAACAAGCATGATGTGACGCGGAAGGCGGGGTCCCCCCGCCAAACCGCCCCCCCGAGGAAGAGGGGCCTATAAAACCACCCAGAGGAGTGACCTCATGAAAAAAATGCTGTTGACCGGCGTGGCGCTTGGTCTTGGCCTCGCCTTCTCCAGCGCTGCCAGCGCCCAGATCAAGATCGGCGTCGCTGGCCCCATCACCGGCCCTAACGCGGCTTTCGGCGCCCAGCTGAAGAACGGCGTCGAGCAGGCCGTGGAAGACATCAACGCAGCTGGCGGCATCAATGGCCAGAAGCTGCAGATCGTCGTCGGCGACGACGTGTCCGACCCCAAGCAGGGCGTGTCGGTGGCGAACAAGTTCGCTGCTGAAGGCGTGAAGTTCGTCGTCGGCCACTTCAACTCCGGCGTGTCCATCCCGTCCTCGCAGGTCTACGAGGAAGCTGGCATCGTCCAGATCACCCCGGCCTCGACGAACCCGCAGTTCACCGAGCGCGGCATGTGGAACACGTTCCGCACCTGCGGTCGCGACGACCAGCAGGGCGCGGTTGCCGGCGGCTATCTCGCCGACAAGTTCAAGGGCAAGAAGGTCGCCGTCGTCCACGACAAGACTCCCTACGGAAAGGGCCTTGCCGACGAGACCCAGAAGGCCATGAACGCGAAGGGCCTGAAGGAAGTCGTCTATGAAGGCGTGAACCCGGGCGAGAAGGACTACTCGGCTCTCGTGTCCAAGCTGAAGCAGGCCGGCGTCGATGTCGTCTATTTCGGCGGCCTCCACACCGAAGCCGGCCTCATCATCCGCCAGATGCGCGATCAGGGCCTGAACGCCCCGCTCATGTCGGGTGACGGCATCGTGTCGGCCGAGTTCGTCTCGATCGCCGGCCCGGGCGCCGACGGCACCCTGATGACCTTCTCGCCGGATCCGCGCAAGAACCCGAACGCGAAGGACGTCGTGGCCAAGTTCAAGGCCAAGAACTTCGAGCCGGAAGCCTATACGCTCTACAGCTACGCCGCCGCCCAGATCCTGGCCGAGGCTGCGAAGCAGGCCGGCGGAACCGATGGCAAGAAGATGTCCGACATCATGAAGTCGGGCAAACCCTTCAAGACCGTCATCGGCGACATCTCCTACGACAAGAAGGGCGATATCACCCGTCCGGACTACATCATGTACGTCTGGAAGAAGGGCGCCGACGGCAAGATCGACTACTCCGGCAACGAACTCGCCATGTAATCGATTGGCCTGAAAGCCAACCTGATCGGAACCCGCCCTGGCAACAGGGCGGGTTTTCTCTTGGAAGCCGCTGCTCGGAATCTGATCCGAATAGGAAGTTGAAGCTTTTCAGCCTTCCACGGATAACCAAGACGTCATGGCCGTCCCCGGACTTGATCCGGGGATCAGTCCCGGCCATCTCGATAGACAGAAGCGCCGCGCCTCATTCAATCCGGATCACCGGCACTGATCCCCGGATCACGTCCGGGGAGGTGATGACGTGAGAAGTGATTTCCAGTCAACGTCGGAACGGTTTGACCATGCCCGCCCTCACCCTGTCCCTGCTCACCGAAACATACGCGGTCTGCCGCTTCCCGACCGGCACGCCGGTCGCGATGCCCCAGCCCGGCGGATTCTCGCTGCTGGTCCATGCGATGGAGGAGACGACCCTCGTCTGCCCGCAGGATGAGGTTCCACCCGATGCCGAAGCGGATGCGGGCTGGCGCTGCTTCCGGATCGTCCAGAGCTTCGACTTCAGCGTGCCCGGCATCCTTGCCTCCGTCCTCGCTCCTCTGGCGCAGGCCGGCATCGGCATCTTCGCCACTTCCACCTTCAGCACCGATTACGTGCTGGTGAAGGCGGGCGATGCCGATAGGGCAGCGGAGGCATTACGGGCGGCAGGTCATCGCGTCGACGGTTGAGGGCGCGATCCGCGCCACATATCACCCCAGCCGCCCGAGCACCGGAAACGTCTCCAGCAGCCAGAACGACATGGTGGTGATCCAGCCGGTGAGGAACGCGATGCCGGTCAGCACGAGAAGGACGCCCATCACCTTCTCGACCATGGCGAAGCGGGAGCGCATGCGCTTCAGAAGCGCCACGAAAGGCTTCATGGCAAAGGCAGCGAGCAGGAAGGGAATCCCTAAACCCGCCGAATAGGCGGCAAGCAGAAGAGCGCCGTAGGACACACTCGCCTCGGAGCCCGCGACCGTCAGGATCGCCGCCAGGACTGGGCCGATGCAGGGCGTCCAACCGAAGGCAAAGGCGAGCCCCATCACGTATGCGCCCCAGAGGCCGACGGGCTTTTCCACGCTGAACCGGGCCTCGCGGTAGAACAGCCCGATGCGGAACAGCCCTAGGAAATGCAGGCCCATGACGATGATGGCGATGCCGGCGATCGTGCTCAGGACATCGAGATATTGCCGGATGGCCTGGCCGAGCGCCGAAGCGGTGGCGCCGAGCAGCACGAAGACGGTGGAGAATCCAGCCACGAAGAGGAGCGCCGCCAGCATCGCGCGCTTGCGGACGGCGCGGTCGTCGCCCGCGCTGAGACGGTCGAAGGTCGTGCCCGCGAGGAAGGACAGGTAAGGCGGCACCAGCGGCAGGACGCAGGGGCTCAAGAAGCTGATGAGACCGCCGAGCGCCGCGGCGGGAAAGGAAACACTGAGCATGGCAAGCCTTCTAGCTCTTTGCCCCACCTAGCGAAAGGCGGTGAAAGGCTCCTTCTCCAGCTTGTGAAGAAGGCCGATTTTCGGTTTGCTGGCGCCATGAACCAGCACCGCAATCTCATCACGGACGTGGCAGGCCTTCGCGTCGGCAATGCCGATGACGCCGTCCTCGGCTCCGGCGTGACCGTTGCGCTCTTCGACCAGCCTGCCGTGGTCTCCTATTCCGCCATGGGCGGAGCGCCGGCCACCCGGGAGACCGATCTGCTCGAACCCGACAAGATGGTGCCGGGCATCCATGGCGTTGTGCTCTCCGGCGGCTCCGCCTTCGGCCTCGATGCGGCGGGCGGGGTGCAGGCCTTCCTGCGCGAGCAGGGCATCGGCTTTGCCGTCCGGGACGCGATCGTGCCCCTGGTCTCCCAGGCCTCCTGCTTCGATCTCGTCAATGGCGGCGACAAGAACTGGGGGCGTTACCCGCCCTACCGCGAGCTCGGCTACGAGGCGGCCCGAAATGCCGGCCTGGATTTCGCGCTCGGCACGGCCGGTGGCGGCTACGGCGCCACCACGGCGAACCTGAAGGGAGGCCTCGGCTCGACGAGCGCCCTGACCTCGGCCGGCCACACGGTCAGCGCCCTCGTGGTCGTGAACAGCGTCGCCTCGGCGGTGATCGGCAACGGACCGCATTTCTGGGCCGGTGCTCTGGAGGAGAATGAGGAGTTCGGCGGACACGGGCATCCGCACCGCGTCGATCCGGAAAAGCGCAGGCTGATCTGGAAGGGCGGCCCGCAGCCGGCTACCACCATTGCCCTCGTCGCGACCGATGCCGTGCTCACCAAGGCCCAGGCCAAGCGCCTCGCCATCGCCAGCCATGCCGGCCTCGCGCGGGCCCTTCGCTTCTCCCACGCCCTGTTCGACGGCGACACGATCTTCGCCGCGGCCACCGGCCAGCGGCCTCTGCAGGACGAGGCGGCCGAGTTTACCGAACTGACCGCCATGGCCGCGGATTGCCTGACCCGCGCCATTGCCCGCGGCGTCTACGAGGCGACGGCCCTGCCCTATCCCGGGGCGCAACCGGCGTGGAAGGACCTGTTCGGGGCAGCCTGAGAGACTGGCTCGAAATTCGTTGAAAGGCGCGGTGCCGTCTCCCTCCCCCTTGTGGGGAGGATTAAGGGCGGGGGTGTGAGCGATAGTCTATCAGGGTGTGGCATGGGTTCACCTCTCCTCGAGGGAGAGGTCGCGCCGGAGGCGCGGGTGAGGGGTTGCACCCTTTCCGGATGAAGCTGTACCCCCTCACCCTCGCTGCGCTCGACCTCTCCCCCTCCCAAGTCGGGTGTTCCCGACTTTGGCTTGCCAAGACGGATCTCGGGAACACCCGAGATCCGGGGAGAGGTGATGCCTGCGGCAGCCTCGGTGTTAGGTGGTGCGCGACCCACCTCCAACTCCTCCCCACAAGGGGGAGGAGGGCTAAGGTCACGCCTCGAAAGTCCGGAGCGCCTTAAAACCGCTCCGCCCGATAGGGCTTCGGATCGATCACCGGGGTCTCGCCAGTGATCATTTCCGCGAGAAGCCGCCCGGTCACCGGGCCGAGGGTCAGGCCGTGATGGGCGTGGCCGAAGCCGAACCAGAGGTTCTTGTGCTTGGGGGCCGGGCCGATGATCGGCATCATGTCCGGCGTGCAGGGACGCATGCCCATCCACGGATGCGGATCGAGCCGCTCGCCGAGGGGGAAGAATTCCCGGGCGATCGGCTCCGCCCGGCCGAGCTGGACCGGCGTCTTGGGCGCATCGCGGTTCGCGAACTCGGCGCCCGTCGTCAGGCGGATGCCCTTCGACATGGGCGCAAGGAAGTAGCCGCGGTCGAAGTCGAGGGTCGGCCGGTTGAGCACCGCGTTGCCTTCCGGCTTGTAGTGCATGTGATAGCCGCGCTTGACCGCGAGCGGCAGATTGTAGCCGAGCTTCGTCGTCACGATGTCCGCCCAGGCGCCGAGCGCGATGACGACCGTACCGGCGTCCACAGGCCCCTTCTCGGTCTGGACGCGCCATCCCGTCGAGGTCTGCTCCAGCGTCGTGGCATCGCCCGAGGCAAGCTCGCCGCCGAGGCGCTCGAACAGACCGACATAACCCATTGTCAGCATGTGCGGATCGGAGACAGAGGCCGGATCGGTCCAGTGGATGCCGCCCTTCGTCTCGACCTTCAGATGCGGCTCGCGCTCGGCTACCGCCTTGGTGTCGAGGGCGTCGAAGTTGACGCCGAAATCGCGCTTCACCTCCTCCGCGTCGGCGAACTGCTCGTCCCGGCTCTTCTCGTCGCGAAAAACCTTCATCCAGCCGGTCGGACGGATCAGGTTAGTCGATCCGGATTCCTCGGCGAGCGCCATGTGCTCGGTAACGCTGCGCTCGATGAGCGGCGCATACATCCGCGCGATCGCCTTGTGCTGGGCGGGACGCGAATGCATCCAGTACTGCCACAGGAAGGGCGCGAGCTTCGGAATGGCGGCCCAATGGTAATGGGCATCGACGGTGTTGTTGAGGGCATAGCGCAAGAGCGCGCCGAAATCATGCGGGAAGCCGTAGGGATAGACGCCCTCGCGCTGGATCAGGCCCGCGTTGCCGAAGGAGGTTTCCTCGCCGGGCTTGCGCTTGTCGATCAGCAGGACCGAGCGACCGCGCTTCTGCAGATGCACCGCAATCGACACGCCGACGATGCCGGCTCCAAGAACAATCACATCCTTACGCATGAAGGCCCTGCCCCATTTCCAGTCGCATCCCCGAAGGAAAGCGTTCGTCTCCTTGAGAAGGGGCCATCTTTACTCCTCTTGGCTCGACGCCGTCCATGGCTTTCCCGCCGCAAACCCGCCTCTCCCCAGGCGAGTGGTCTTGAATTGGTCCGGACGGTGGCCCATTGCCCGGTTGCGGCGAAAGGAGGCTCGTGCTACCGCGCGGCCATGACACGCCCCCTGCTCATCGCCCCGTCCATCCTCGCCTCCGATTTTGCGAAGCTCGGAGAGGAAATCCGTGCCATCGACGCCGCCGGCGCGGACTGGATCCATATCGACGTGATGGACGGGCACTTCGTGCCGAACATCACCATCGGTCCCGATGTGGTGAAGGCGCTGCGGCCCCACACCGCAAAGCCCTTCGACGTGCATCTGATGATCGCGCCGGTCGACCCCTATCTGGAAGCCTTCGCCAAGGCAGGCGCGGACATCATCAGCATCCATGCGGAAGCGGGCCCGCATCTGCATCGCTCGCTCCAGACCATCCGCAAGCTCGGCAGGAAGGCCGGCATCGTCCTCAATCCCGGCACGCATGAAGGCTCCATCGAGCCGGTCATCGACGACATCGACCTGATCCTCCTGATGACGGTCAATCCGGGCTTCGGCGGCCAGGCCTTCATCCCCTCCGTGTGCAACAAGCTGCGCCGGATCAAGGAGATGGTCGGCAACCGCGACATCGATATCGAGATCGACGGCGGCGTGACGCCCGAGACCGCTCCGCTCGTGGCGGAAGCCGGCGCCAACGTGCTGGTCGCCGGCTCCGCCACCTTCAAGGGCGGGCCCTCGGCCTATGCCGCCAACATGGCTGCCATTCGGGACGCGGCGGCAAAGGCGCGTTGAGATCACGGGGTGATCGTGCTACCGCGCGGACATATCATCCGCGTGGAAGTGGAAAGCCATGATCCCCCGTTACAGCCGTCCCGAGATGGTGGCCATCTGGTCGCCGGAAACCAAGTTCCGCATCTGGTTCGAGATCGAGGCCCATGCCACAACGGCGCTCGCCAATCTCGGCGTCGTGCCGAAAGAGGCGGCTGAGAAGGTCTGGGAAGAAGGCTCCAAGGCCACCTTCGACGTGGAGCGGATCGATTCCATCGAGCGTGAGGTGAAGCACGACGTCATCGCCTTCCTCACGCATCTCGCCGAGATCGTGGGTCCCGAGGCGCGCTTCGTCCATCAGGGCATGACCTCCTCGGACGTGCTCGACACCACCTTCAACGTGCAGCTCGCCCGCGCCTCCGACCTGCTGCTGCGGGACCTCGACGAGCTTCTCGCCGCCATCAGGCGCCGCGCCTTCGAGCACAAGATGACGCCGACCATCGGCCGCTCGCACGGCATCCATGCCGAGCCGACCACCTTCGGCCTCAAGCTCGCCCAGGCCTATGCCGAGTTCGAGCGCTGCAAGGTCCGCCTGATCGAGGCCCGGCGCGAGATCTCGACCTGCGCCATCTCGGGTGCGGTCGGCACCTTCGCCAATATCGACCCGAGCGTCGAAGAATACGTGGCCGAGCAGATGGGCCTCGAGGTCGAGCCGGTCTCGACCCAGGTCATCCCCCGCGACCGCCACGCCATGTATTTCGCCACCCTCGGCGTCATCGCCTCCTCCATCGAGCGGCTGGCGACGGAAGTGCGCCACCTGCAGCGGAGCGAGGTTCTGGAGGCGGAAGAGTTCTTCTCGGCCGGCCAGAAGGGCTCCTCCGCCATGCCGCACAAGCGCAACCCGGTGCTGACCGAGAACCTTACCGGTCTCGCCCGCATGGTGCGCGCCTATGCCATGCCGGCCATGGAGAACGTGGCGCTCTGGCACGAGCGCGACATCTCCCACTCCTCCGTCGAGCGCATGATCGGCCCCGACGCCACGGTGACCCTGGATTTCGCCCTCGCCCGGCTCACCAACGTCATCGACAAGCTCGTGGTCTATCCGGAGAACATGCAGAAGAACCTGGACCGGCTCGGCGGCCTCGTCCATTCGCAGCGGGTCCTGTTGGCCCTGACGCAGAAGGGCGCCTCCCGCGAGGACGCCTATCGGCTGGTCCAGCGCAACGCCATGCCGGTCTGGCGCGGCGAAGGCGACTTCCTGACCCTTCTGAAGGGCGATGCCGACGTGACCAAGTACCTGTCGCCTGAGGAAATCGAGGCCTGCTTCGACCTCGGCTACCATTACAAGCATGTGGATACGATCTTCAGGCGGGTCTTCGGCGCAGCCAGCGCATAGCTGGGGGGCTGGAAATATTTCCACGATGAGCAAGAATCCCAAGTAGGCATCGGACCCAAAAGTGGAACCCACTTTTGGGGTCGACTCCGATGCCTCTTTCTTGAAGAGCGCATCGTCCGGGGCGGAAAACCGGAACCACTTTTCCGCCCGATGCGCTGAGAGATCAACGGCGCGGGGATTCTTGCCATGCTGTCGGAGAAACTTCTCGATCTTGCGTTCACGCGGGCCGTGAAACACGGCTCCCTTGAGGTGACGACCGCCGGGGGGCGGCGCTTCACCTTCGGCGACGGGTCCGAGCCTCAGGTCTCGCTCCGGTTCGCGGACGCCCCCGCCCAGATGGCCCTCTGCCTTCATCCGGAGCTGAAGCTCGGCGAATTGTACGTGGACGGCCGCCTCGTCATCGAGCAGGGCACCATCCTCGACCTCCTCCAGCTCCTCCTCCAGGACACACATGGGGAACTGAGCGAGCTGCCGCTGAAGCGTCTGCGCAGGATCCGCACCTGGCTGATGCGCCGGGCCGAGAACGATGCCAGCCGGTCCAAGCGGAACGTGGCGCACCATTACGACCTCGACGGGCGCCTCTATTCCCTCTTCCTCGACAGCGACCGGCAATATTCCTGCGCCTATTTCGACCATCCGGACGCCAGTCTCGAGGAGGCCCAATCCGCCAAGAAGCGGCACATCGTGGCGAAGCTGCTGGTGGACCAGGGCCATAGGGTTCTCGATATCGGCTCCGGCTGGGGCGGAATGGGCCTCTATCTGGCCCAGATCGCCGGTGCGGGCTCGGTCAAGGGCGTGACCCTGTCGGAAGAGCAGCTCGACGTTTCGCGCAAGCGCTCCGCCACCGCCTGCCTGCAGGAAAGGGTGCAGTTCGAGCTTCAGGACTATCGCGCCACGACCGGCACCTTCGACCGCATCGTCTCGGTCGGCATGTTCGAGCATGTGGGCGTGCCCTCCTACGACGCCTATTTCCAGGCCTGCCGGCGCCTCCTGAAGGAGGACGGGGTGATGCTCCTGCACACCATCGGACGCTCCGGCACGCCGTATCCGACCAATCCCTGGATCACCAAATACATCTTCCCCGGCGGGCACCTGCCCGTGCTCTCGGAGATGATGCCCGCCATCGAGCGGGCCGGCCTGATCGTGTCGGATCTCGAAGTGCTGCGTCTGCACTACGCCTACACGCTGAAAGCCTGGCGCGAGCGCTTCCTGGCCCATCGCGAGGAGGTGCTGCGTCTTTACGACGAGCGCTTCTGCCGGATGTGGGAATGCTACCTCGCCATGTCGGAATCCGCCTTCCGGTGGCAGGACGCCGTGGTGTTCCAGCTCCAGCTCACCCGCCGCAACGACGTGGTGCCGGTGACCCGCGACTACATCGCCGAGCGCGAGGCCGTGCTGAAGGAGGCGGAGCAGAACAGGGAGTTGAAGCGCACCGCTTGAACCCGCCCCTGCGGGACTTTATCTCGGAGACATGAAAACCTCCGATTGCGACATCCTCATCGTTCCCGGCCATGAAAATTCAGGCATCGACCACTGGCAGAGCCGGTGGGAGCGCCAGCTCTCGACCGCGTGGCGGGTCGAGCAGGAGAACTGGGATGCTCCCAACAAGGATGCCTGGGTCGGACGCATCGTCGACGACGTGAAGCGGGCCGAGAAGCCGGTCGTTCTTGTCGGACACAGCCTCGGCGTCCTGGCCATCGCCCATGCCGCTCCCCTTCTGCCGGCGGGCAAGGTCCAGGGCGCATTCCTCGTCAGCGTGCCGGATGTGGAGCGGCCGGACTTCGTCCCCGCCATCGACCGCGCTTTCGCCCCGATCCCGCGCGACCCGTTCCCCTTCCCCTCCGTCCTCGTCGCCAGCCGCACCGATCCCCTCTGCGACTACGAGAAGGCCGAGGACATCGCCTATTCCTGGGGCTCCGTCATCGTTGATGCGGGCGATGCCGGCCATCTCAACACGGACAGCGGCCACGGCCCATGGCCCGAAGGGCTGATGCGGTTTGCCGGCTTCCTGAAGCAGCTTTGACTCTTCAGTTCCGCCGCAGTTCCATCGGCTCCACGGTCACGTCCGCAAGTCCGCTGTTGTTGCCGTAATAGGCGTCCGTCAGCCCGTCCCATCGGACGACGGCGTCGTTGGCGAAGAGGTGGAGCACTCCCTCTGCCTTGGCTACCAGTTCGGCCGAGCACCACGTCCCCTGCGGATCGCAGACCATATCCAGCGCCTCGATGGGACCGCCCCTGCCGTTCGCCGGGACGATCTTCGCCATGGTCTGAAGCCAGTCGGAGGCCGGGAACCGGCGCGCGGGAATGCCGGTGTAATGCAGATACCAGGGCATGCGCCCTGCCCCGAAGCCGGCCGGGCTCGTGGCGATGTCCTCGTCGAACCAGGGTTCGATCACGCGCAGGAGAATCTTATAGCGGGTGCCGGGCTCGACCGTCTGTCCGGTGGACCAGCACAGCAGGTGCGGGGAGAACTGTTCCGTGGCAATGGTCGGGCCGACGCAGAAGCGGTTGCTGTACTCGGCGATCTGGAGCTGCGTGCGGTAGACGACGCTCATGGTCAGCATGAGCGCCAGGGCGAACCCGCCGACGATGCCGGCCGCCAGGATGGCGATGCCGAAGACGTTCGGCACGGCCTGCCATTTGAGAAACTGCAGAATGCCCTGATAGGCGGCGTTCGTCCGCAGCCGATAGATCCAGCTGGCGGGAACGCCCTCGGTCGGCGGCTTCGGGCTGTGGCTCGGCCCGCTCATGCCGAGCGATCCGGCCCAGAGGTCGCGCATCCGGTCGTGGATCGCCACCTGCAGGGATGTGCTCTTGCGCAGCAGCATGGCGATCGCGATCACGCCGATCAGGAACCATCCCGGGCGGTTGGCGAAGGCGTCGAGCCACGGGGAGAGGAAGCCCGGCAGGTATTCTCCGATCTTCGAAAGAACCGGAGACGCCACGCAGAAGACGCCGGTGCAGGCTGATGGCGGCCAGATGCCTTCCAGCAACGGCATGGCAGCGATCAGGAGCGAGATGACGACCGTGCTGAAATAGGTGACGCGCCGTTTCCAGACGATGTTCCAGACCTCTTCCTGCTGTTGCGCGCGAAGATTGGGATGCGCCTCGCCTGAAGGCTCGACGGTTTCGTCGGATCGCACGATCTCGTAGGCGGCCGGCAGGACGATGGGGGCATAATCGTCGTCTCCCTGCCGGATGCGTTCGAGGACGCTCTCGTGGATTCTGACCCCCGTCAGCAGGCCCGCCCCTTTCAGGTCCGTGTCCTGCATGATCCGGGTGGTTGGGTCCGGCGGGTTGAGGCGGGCCGAGATCTTTCGCGGCTGGTACCGGTAATAGGCGGCAAGGCCGCGCCGCGAATTGTAGATCGGGCCGTAGGGATTGGCGATGCGCCCGATCTCGGCGACCGCCTTTTCGTCGAAGCGCAGCCCGGCTTTCGTCGCCTCACCGAGCATCCATGCCAGAGACACGTAGGACAGGCTGTCGTCCGGATAGCCGCCGCCGAGATTGGAGTGAACGCCGGCGAACCAGACCTGCCGCAGGCGGTCGCGCCGCACCCTTCCGAAGTCAATCATCTCGGCTTCGGCGACTTCGTCCCAGAGGAGCGGATGGAAGGTGTCGCGCTCGTCGTCGAGGGCGAGGGCATGGCGTGCGTGCTGGACCTTCTCCGACAGCTTGTAGTTCGGCATCGAGAGCGGCCAGACCCAATCGTCGATGGCCCGCGTCAGCTCTGCGAGGGGCAATCCATAGGCCGCCACCGTGTCCCACACGCCGACGAAGGCTATCTCGTCGATCTGCAGACGAGGCACCGCCTCGTACGGAGTTTGCCCGCGCCACTTCCGCCAGGTCCGGACGGCAAGATCCCGGACGAAGCGAAGCGGCCCGACCAGCCCGCCCGTCTGGTTGTAGCGCTTGCGATACTCGCGATAGGCATCAGCTGCATGCCTGCGGAAGGCGGCGTCCTGCTCGCACTGGATCAGCCCCTCCTTGACGACGAGGCCGACCAGTACTCGGACCGTGAAGGCACCGCGGCTGAAGCCGAAGGCGTAGATCCGATCTCCGGGCTCGTAGTTGCGGCAGAGGAAGGTGTAGATGTCGAGGACGTTGCGCTTGAGCCCGAGCCCGAAGATGCCGCCGAGCACCGCGAGGAGCTTGAAGGTCGATGTGCCGACGCCGTCGTCGTAATAGGCGATCTGCCGGGCTTCCCCTGGCTCGGGCGGGGACAGATCGAGTGCCTGATAGAGGCGCCAGACATTGGTCTTGAACAGCGCCGCGGCGCTGTTTCCGGTACCGTCAGAGAACAGGACAATCGCTTTCGGCATGCCATTCTCCCCACAGCCACGATAGTTTAAGCTCGGCCGTTTTTCAACTTTAGATAGCCAATATTTCCGATGATTCTGCCCCTGCGCGAGTTCACATCCAACTCAAACGTCCACCCGCGAAGGCCCACATGACAAAAAGTTCATGCGGCAGTCACCTCCGAGAGAGCAGGATCGGAGCAATCTAATCCTATCGTCACAACGGAGGATATCCGCATGAAGACCATCGCCACCATCGCCCTCGTCGCCATGATGGCCGGCACCGGTACCTACGCGCTGGCCCAGCAGAATCCCGCGCCGAATGCGCCCGCTGCCTCCCAGGACCAGGGCCAGCAGCAGAACCGCCGTCCCAGCATGAGCCAGGACGATTTCAACCGTCTCGTCGATGCCCGCATCGCCTCGATCAAGGCGGGCCTCAAGCTCACCCCGGACCAGGAACGCCTCTGGACTCCCGTGGAGACCGCGATCCGCACCTCGGCCGATCAGCGCTTCTCGCGCTTCGAGCAGCGCCCCACCCGCGAGCAACGCCAGTCCATGGATTTCATGCAGCGCCTCGAGCAGCGCAGCACCAGGATGAATGAGGGCGCTCAGCGCTCGGCGGCCGTCACGAATGCCCTGCGCCCGCTCTGGAACACCTTCAGCGAAGACCAGAAGCGGATCGCACCGCGCCTGATGCGCGAGGCCTTGAACACCGATGGTCCGCGCTGGAACGCCCGCGACGGTCGCCGTGGGCAAGGCCGCGATCATCACCGCATGGGCATGCACCAGGGTGGTCCCCGCGGCCCGGTGCAGCAGCAGTAAACCCAAACAGCAAAAAGGCCGCCCGATGGGCGGCCTTTTCGTTTTCCGAGATCGCTATTCGCAGATTAGCGCGAATAGAACTCGATCACGAGGTTCGGTTCCATCTGGACCGGGTACGGCACTTCCGACAGGGTCGGGATGCGCGTCACGCGGGCGGTCATCTTGGAGTGATCGACCTCGATGTAGTCCGGGACGTCGCGCTCGGCGAGCTGGCTCGCCACGACGACGACTTCGAGCTGCTTCGACTTGTCCTTCACCTCGATCACATCGCCGGCCTTCACCTGATAGCTCGGGATGTTCACGCGGCGGCCGTTGACCTTCACGTGACCGTGGTTGACGAACTGACGGGCAGCGAACGGGGTCGCGACGAACTTCGAGCGGTACACGACCGCGTCGAGACGGCGCTCGAGCAGGCCGACCAGGTTCTCACCGGAATCGCCCTTCAGGCGGATCGCCTCCGCGTAGTAGCGGCGGAACTGCTTCTCGGTGATGTTGGCGTAGTAGCCCTTGAGCTTCTGCTTGGCGCGCAGCTGCGTGCCGAAGTCGGACATCTTGCCCTTGCGTCGCTGGCCGTGCTGGCCGGGGCCGTATTCGCGGCGGTTCACAGGGCTCTTCGGGCGGCCCCAGATATTCTGACCCATGCGGCGGTCAAGCTTGTGCTTGGCCTGAATGCGCTTCGACATCGCTGTTCCTCTTTGTTGTCGAATTTGCGAGGAACGCGCCCTCCTCTTCCCCTAGGGGACGACAGGCCGACTTAGAGCCGGGCCACGGGAGCGTAAAAAGTTACGCGGCCCAGGAGGACCGCGCGAACGGGATTGCATTAATCGAGAAGGTTTGCCCTGTCAAGAAAGGCAGGGTCATTCGGCGGCCTGGGCGCTCCGATCGGGCTCGGCCCTGGCCTCCGGATGGCGGCCGGACCACCAGGAGCGGACGGCCAGGGAAAGATTGTCGAGATAGAGATAAACCACCGGTGTCGTAAAGAGGGTCAAAGCCTGGCTGACGATGAGACCGCCCACGATGGCATAGCCAAGGGGCTGGCGGATCTCGGAACCTGTGCCGTGACCCAGCATCAGAGGGGCGCCGCCCAGAAGGGCCGCCATGGTCGTCATCATGATCGGGCGGAACCGCAGGATCGCTGCCTTCCGGATGGCATCGTGGGGAGAGAGCTTCTCGTCCCGTTCGGCGCTGATGGCGAAGTCCACCATCATGATGCCGTTCTTCTTCACGATGCCGATCAGCAGGATCACTCCGATGAAGGCGATCAGGCTGAAATCGAATCCGAACAGCATGAGCGTCGCCATGGCGCCGAGACCGGCGGAGGGCAGCGTCGAGAGGATCGTGATGGGGTGAACATAGCTCTCGTAGAGGATCCCGAGGATCAGGTAGACGACGACGAGCGCCGCCAGGATCAGGAGCGGCACCGTCGCGAGCGAGGCCTGAAACGCCTGGGCATTGCCCTGGAACGTGCCGGACAGGGATCCCGGAGGGTTGAGCGAAGCCACCGCCCGCTCGACGGCTTGCGTCGCCTCGCCCAGCGCGATGCCGGGCGCAAGGTTGAAGCTGACGGTGATCGCGGGGAACTGGCCCTGGTGGTTGATCGCAAGCGGCGCGATCTTCCGTGTCGTCCAGCTCGCGAAAGTCGAGAGCGGAACCTGCTGCCCCGTGATCGGAGACTTCAGATAGATCCGGCCCAGCGTTTCCGTATCGCCCTGCAGGTCAGGCAGGACCTCCATGATCACGTTGTAGCTGTTGAGCTGGGTGAAGTACTGGGTGACCTGCCGCTGGCCGAAAGCGTCGTAGAGCGTGTCGTCGATCTGCTGCGGCGTGAAGCCGAAGCGGGAGGCCTGATCGCGATTGATGGTCAGTGTGAGGGTCGTGCCGCTCACCTGCTGATCGGTCGCCACATCGCGCAGCTCGGGCAGCGTCCCGAGCTTTTCCAGGACCTTCGGAGCCCAGTCGTTCAGCTCGTCCAGATCGGCGTCCTGAAGGGTGTACTGGTATTGGGTGCGCGACTGGCGCCCGCCCACATTGATGTCCTGCGAGGCCTGCAGGAAGAGGCGGATGCCCTCGACCTTGTCGATCTGCGGCCGCAATCGCGCAATGATCTCGGTAGCTGACGAGGTTCGCTCAGAGCGGGCTTTAAGGCTGATATAGATGCGGCCCGTATTCAGCGTCGATGCACCATTCCCCGCCCCGATCGACATGGCATAGGTCGCGACATCGGGGTCCTTCTCGATGATTTCGCCGAGCAATTGCTGGCGCTGATACATGTCGTTGAACGAGATGTCCTGGGCCGCCTCCGAGGTGCCGACGAGAAACCCCGTATCCTGCTGCGGAAAGAACCCTTTCGGGATCGCTACGAAGAGGGCAACCGTCGCGGCGAGCGTAGCGAAAAACACGAGGAGCGTCACGAAGCGGTGGCGCAGGACCGCATCGAGGCCCCGCTCGTAGCCGCGCTCCAGCGACGTGAACGCTGCCTCGAGCCAGAGATAGAGCCGGCCATGGCGCTCGTTTTGCCCATGCTGCGAGAGCAGCCGCGACGCCATCATGGGCGTCAGCGTCAACGACACGATTGCGGAGACGGCAATCGTCATGGCCATGACGATGGAGAATTCGCGGAACAGGCGGCCGACGATGCCGCCCATCAGCAGCAGCGGGATGAAAACGGCGACAAGGGACACGCTGATCGACAGAATGGTGAAGCCGATCTCGCCTGCGCCCCTGTAGGCGGCGCGCATGGGCGTGTCGCCGTTCTCGACGTGACGGACGATGTTTTCGAGCATGACGATCGCATCGTCGACCACGAAGCCGACGGAGATCGTCAACGCCATGAGCGACAGGTTGTCGAGGCTGTAGCCGGCAAGATACATCAGGCCACAGGTACCGAGGAGCGCCAGCGGAACCGTGACGCTCGGAATGACCGTCGCCCAGAGCCGCCGCAGAAACACGAAGATCACGAACACCACGAGGGCGATGGTGATCAGAAGGGTGAACTGCACGTCGGCCACGGATGCGCGGATGGTCTGCGTCCTGTCGCTCAGGACGCCGATCTTGATGGCCGGCGGCATCGCCGCTTCGAGCCGGGGCAGCTGGGCCTTCACCCGGTCGACCGTTTCGATCACGTTGGCGCCGGGCTGCTTGAAGACGATGAGGAAGACCCCACGCTTGCCGTTGGCCCAGGCGGCGAGTTTCGTGTTCTCGGGGCCGGACACCGCCTGGCCGATATCCCGCACCCGGATGGGAGCGCCATCCGCATAGGCGACGACGACGTCGTTCCATTCCTCCGCCCGAACCAGCTGGTCGTTGGCATAGATCGTGAAGCTGCGGGTTTGGCCGTCGATCGAGCCCTTGGGTGCATCCACGGTCGAGATGGCGAGCTTGGCGCGCACGTCTTCGAGGGACAGGTTCTTGTTCACCAGCTTCGTAGGATCGAGCTGCACCCTGATCGCGGGCTTCTGCTGTCCGCCGATCACCACCTGCGCAACGCCCGAGATCTGGCTGACCTGTTGCGCGAGCTTGGTATCCGCGTTGTCGCTGACCTCCGTGAGCGGCAAGGTGTCCGAGACCACGGAGATGATCAGGATCGGCGTGTCGGCGGGATTGACCTTCCTGTAAGTGGGCGGGCTCGGCAGATCCTTCGGCAATTGTCCGCCGGCCGCGTTGATCGCCGACTGGACGTCCTGGGCAGCCGCATCGATGTTCCGGTCGAGATCGAACTGGATCGTGATCGAGGTCGAGCCGAGCGCGCTCGTGGACGACATCTGGGTCACGCCCGGGATCTGGCCGAACTGCCGTTCGAGCGGCTGCGCGACGGACGAGGCCATGGTCTGCGGGCTGGCGCCCGGCAGCGATGCGGAGACCTGGATCGTCGGAAAGTCGATCTGAGGCAGCGGCGCGACCGGGATGAACGGATACGCCGCGAGACCGGCAAACAGGATTCCGATCATCAGCAGCGTCGTCGCGACCGGATACCGGATGAACGGTGTCGAGACGCCGCCGCCTGAGAATGCAGCCCCCATTTCACTTCGCCTCCCTGGCGGCGATGTGTTCCTCGGAAGCGTTCGTGACCTGCACGGATGCACCGGGCTGGAGGCGGTAATGCCCCGCCGTGACGACCCTTTCACCGATGCTCAGACCGTTCTCGATCACCGCCTTGTCGGCGGTGATCACCCCGACTGTGACGGGACGCATCTCCACCGTGTTGTCGGGCTTCACGACATAGGCGTAGAGGCCCTGAGGCCCTCTCTGAACGGCCGTGCCCGGCACGGCGATGACATTTTTGAGCGTGCGCACGAGCAGGCGGGTTTCCACCGACATCCCAGGCCAGAGGCCGTGATCGTTGTTGGTGAATTGCGCCTTCAGGCGCACCGTTCCGGTACCGGTGTCGACCTGGTTGTTCACCAGGGTGAGTTCACCCTCGGCCAGAACCTCCTTGCCGTTCGACGACAGCGACCAGACCTTGAGAGGACCCTGGCTCTGGGCCTTCAGAATGCCGGGAAGCTCCGCTTCGGGAGCCGTGAAGATGACGGCGATGGGCTCGATCTGGGCAATCTGCACGATGCCGTTCGTATCCGTGGCATGGACGATGTTGCCCTGATCGACCTGACGCAGGCCGGTGCGCCCCGAGAGCGGGGCCTCGATCGTCGTGTAGCTCAGTTGGGTGGTAGCGTTGTCGATTGCGGCCTGATCCGCCTGAATTTGAGCTTTCAGGGAATTCACATTCGCCTGCTGGATGTCGAATTGCTGCTTGGACGCAAAATCCTTGGTCAGCAGCTGGCGCGTCCGCTCAAGATCCGCGTTGGCGCTCACGAGCTGCGCCTCGTCCTGCGCCTTCTTGGCAATGGCCTGATCGAGAGCGGCCTGGAACGGGCGCGGATCGATCTGCAGCAGCAGGTCGCCCTCCT
Source organism: Microvirga zambiensis WSM3693 (assembly GCF_016735695.1). Lineage (GTDB taxonomy): Bacteria > Pseudomonadota > Alphaproteobacteria > Rhizobiales > Beijerinckiaceae > Microvirga > Microvirga zambiensis. The sequence continues at coordinate 185,717 of NZ_JAERQD010000007.1, forward strand.
TGACCATCTGTCCTTCCTGGAACGCGATCTTCTCGATCTGTCCGTCGACACGGGTTCGCACGGTCACGGTGTTCAGGGCCTGCACTGAACCGAGCCCCGTCAGGTAGATCGGGATGTCGCTTGCCTCCACCGGCACAGCCTGGACAGGAACGGGTGATGCGACAGGGCGCTGGGCGGCAGCCGTTTGCGCCGTCTGCGCCTCGCGCCAATGCCAGACCCCCCAGCCTCCCACGGCAAGGGCGAGGAGAAGAAGAGCGGCAATGAGGCCTCGGGACCTGCGCCCTGAGGTCGGAGTCGGCTCAACCATCGAGCTCTCCCGCGCCTGGAGCATGGGACCCGAAAGTGGAAACCACTTTTGGGATCCAATCCGATGCTCCACTCTCTAAAGAGCGCATCGTTGATGCGCTGGACTTGCCCTTTATGTAGGGATCGCGGCCGGGAGAGACAGAGTTGCGCCCTACACGCTTTCGTGCGCGGCTGAATTCATCGATGTCGGCGGCTCGAACCCGAGCTACGGCGCCGAAGGCAGGATCTAGCGCAACGGCCAGGATTCGACGACCACCTGCGACAGACCCCTCATATGAAGCGCCGTCCGCAAGGCCGCACTGATCCCCGCCCCATCGGTGAAGAGGGCAATCGCCTCGTCATCGTCGGCCTCGTGGCCGGGAACCGGGTGGCCGATCAGCTGTGTCACCCGGCGTGCGATGGCGGGAGCGGGATCGATCCAGGTCACGGGCCACGGCGCGATTGCCTGGAAGCGCGGCAGCAGGAGCGGGTAATGGGTGCAGCTCAGCGCCACCACGTCGGTCCGTCCGCCCGCATCCTCGACGAAACAGGGGCCGAGTTCTTCCAGGAGCTCCTCGTCCGAGACCGGGCTGCCCGCAAGCTCCGCCTCGGCGAAGCCGGCAAGACGCCGCGAGCCGACGAGGTTGACCTTGCAGCCGGCCGCATAGGTCTCGATCAGGTCGCGGGTATAGTCACGGGCGACGGTCGCGGGAGTGGCGAGCACCGTGACATATCCCGTCTGCGTCAATTGCGCCGCCGGCTTGATGGCCGGGACCGTCCCGACGAAGGGGATCATCGGGAAGCGTGCCCGCAGATGCGGCAGCACGAGAGTGGAGGCCGTGTTGCAGGCCACCACCACGATGTCGGGATCGTGGAGCGCGATCAGCCGCTCCATGACGGTGACGACCCGCTCGGCCAGCACCGTCTCGGCGAGGCGCCCGTAGGGAAAGCCCGCATCGTCCGCCGCGTAGACGTATCGTGCGTCGGGCCGAACCTTCAGCACCTCGGAAAAGACCGTGAGGCCGCCGAGACCGGAATCGAACACGAGGATTGTGGGGACGGGAGACGGCATGACGGCGGGATTATAGGTAGCCCCCGCCAGAAGATCGACACGCATGACCAACCCTTACGAACGCAACTTGTTGAGAAAGTCCGCTAGAGCATCGGACCCAAAACTGGACTTGCACTTTTGCGATCCAATCCGATGCTCTCTTTATGGATGAGCGCATCGTTCGGAGCGGACCCAGAGGGCCGCGTCAGCGAAAACCGGGTCCACTTTTCGCTGACGCGGCCCTCTGGGTCCGCACGATGCGCTAATCCCTGCTTGGTTTCCGGAGGCGCCATGTTGAGCCTGCGGCGCGGCCCCGGCTCCTGCTTGTTCTCCTGCCCCTCGACCCTCGGCATCTGCGCCGAGAGGCGCTTGACCGGCCAGCCGTCGCTCCAGGTGCCCATGTCGACGAATTTCGGATCGCGCTGGAGCGCGGTCGCGTCCTTGCCGGCGAAGGCCGCCTCGGAGGCGATGTCGAAAGTCTTCCAGAAGCCTAGAAAATCGAGGGTATCGGTGCCGTTGTTGCCGAGCGCCTGGGTCAGCAGGATCTGCGGCCCGGTCAGCGCCATGTCGGCGCTCCAGCGCCATGTGTTGCGCTGCTTCGGATCCCGCGGCGGATCCGGCGGCAGCTTGATGGCGCCGGCGTCATAATCAGCCTTCGGCGAGCCGGGAGATGCCAGCGCCGCCGTTAGGGCGGGAAATCCGTGATCGTCGGAGGAGGCCCGCATCAGAAGCTTGCGGCTGCTCGGAACGGCGCTTGCCTGCTGCATGATCAGGCGGGCGGCGCGGTCGCTCGGCAGATGGTCGCGGTCGCCGCTCATGGTGATGAGCATGGTCGACGTCGGCACGTTCGAGAGGTCGCGCAGGAGGATGCCGCGCTCCTTCTCGTTGGAGGCGATGCCGCCCGGCATCAGGCCGAAGACGAGCTTCGGCGCCGGAACCTTGCCGCTCTCCGTCCCAGCCGCGATGTTGAACGCGATCGGCACACCGGCCGAATGGCCGATGAGGGCGACGCGCTCCCTATCGGGTTTGGCATTCGCATCGTCCGCGAGTTCGACGAGAGCGCTCTGGATCAGGTCTTCGGCCATGTTCGACGCATCCGCCGGCCGCGAACGGTTCACATCCTGGAAGCGCGGAAAGAGCACCAGATGGCCCTTGCGGGCGAGATGATCGATCCACCCGCCGTAGAGCCCGGGATTCACCGCACCCCAGGAATGCAGGAAGATCACCACCGGACGCGGCTTGGCCGGCGCATCGTTGCCGTGGAAGACGAAGCTTCCCGAACTGGCCGTGCCGAGGGCGCGCTTGACCACTTCCGTCGAGGCATAGTCGCGCCCGCCAGGCCCCTGCGCCGGCTGCTGCGGTGGCGTGGCGGCCTGGGCCGACGGTGCGGCGAGGGAGACGCCGAGGAGCAGGAAGGGCAGCAGGCAGCGGCGCATCGTCGTCTCAAACCCTATTGTCCAACCGGGCAGATAGAGCCCGGCTGCTATAAAGCCACGATTAGCTTAAGGTTTTCTCAACCTGCGTCCTTCCGCAAGGGCGCGAATCGCCCCGCGCAGGGTGCGAACCTCCTGCTCGGTCATGGCGAGACGGTGGAAGATGTCCCGCATGTTGCGGGTCATGGTCGGCTTCTTGTCCTCGGGATAGAAATTCACCGCATCGAGCTCCGTCTCGATGTAGTCGAAGAACGAGGTCACCATCTCGCGCGGAGCCGGCGGGGAGTGCGGACCGCCGTCGAAGGGCAGCACACCGCCGGTGGCGAGCTTGTACCATTCATACGAGACGAGCAGGACCGCCTGCGCCAGGTTGAGCGAGGAGAATTTCGGATCGACCGGGAAGGTGATGATGGCGTCGGCAAGCGACACCTCGTCATTTTCGAGCCCGGTGCGCTCGCGCCCGAACAGGATGCCGACCCCCTGCCCCGCCCCGAGGCGCGCCTGAGCCTCCTTCATCGCCGCATCGGGCGCGAAGACCCGCTTCATCTGCCCACGCTCGCGGGCAGTGGTGGCGAAGACGAAGTTCAGGTCGGCGATGGCCTCACGAACGTTGTCGTAGAGCGTCGCGCCCTCCAGCACATGGGTCGCGCCCGAGGCCGCCGAATGCGCCCCCTTCTTCGGCCAGCCGTTGCGCGGCGAGACGAGCCGTAGCTCCGACAGCCCGAAATTGGCCATGGCCCTTGCCACCATGCCGATGTTCTCGGCGAGCTGCGGTTCCACGAGGATGATGATCGGGCGGGTCATGGAGCGTTCGTCAGATTAAGTGGGACTCCCTCCCATAGCGTCAAAATCGATCTCAAGACTAGCTATGTCGAAGGATACGAGGGTTCCGAACGCCTGACTTATCGTGCGTTGCAGGACTAAGCGATCCTCCCTCCCCATTGTGGCAAGGGATGAACGTGAGCGAGTGCGTTTCAGCGTGAGGCGCGGGTTTACCTCTCCTTGAGGGAGAGGTCGACGCGCGTCAGCGCGGCGGGTGAGCGACTGTCTTGTTGGTCAAGGGTTTTGTTGGCGCCATGGCTGGTTCTCGCGCAGGACGGCGTTGAGGATGGT
>NZ_JAERQD010000080.1 GCF_016735695.1 Microvirga zambiensis WSM3693
TGTCAAGAACAAAGTGAGAACATAACATCACGCTCTCACTGGCCATGCCCACCCCCGCGCCGTCATGGCCGCACTTGATGCGGCCACCCACGTCTTGAGGAACCGCCGCGCTGGATAAGACGTGGGTGCCCGGGACAAGCCCGGGCATGACGGCGCGGGTGTTACTCCTGGTTCGGTCATGGCGAGCGTGGCGCCTTTGGGATTGCGATCACCGGCACTGATCCCCGGAACAAGTCCGGGGATGACGGGAGCGGTGGCGCAAGTCTGGGCCGGCCATGACGTGCATGGGGGAGTAACAACCCTCGTCGTCAACGAAGTGGCTCGCTCCGCTCAGATCGCGCGGGCGGAGCGCCTGATCGAGGCGGGGCGGTTGCTGACCACGCGGGGCAGGAGGTCCTGTCCGCGGCCGGCGGTGACGACGAGGCGTTTCACTTCGCCCCGCAGATAGGCCTGAAGGAAGCGGTCGTAGTTCCGGAAGGACACGCAGCCGTTCGAATCCCCGCGCGGGCCGAGCATGTAGGTATGCGCGAGAATGCCGTCGCGGCCGTAGATGGCGGCGCTGCCGCCCACCGGGGTGAGGCGCAGGGCGCGCACGCCGTGGAAGAGCGCTTCGCGTTCGGTGACGACGTAGGTGCCGGGCGGGGTCGCGCCTTTCATGCGCACATGCACGTAGCGCGGGTTGTCCATCATGTCGCCGAGGCCGGAATGCGCTTCGAGCTTCTCGCCGTTCGGCAAGGTCACCACCTGTGCGACGATGTCGTAGACGGCGGTGCCGCCGCCGCCGATCTCCGGAACGGGATTGAAGCGCGCGCTCGGCGCGACGCTGCCGGTGGCATCGAGCGAGGCGTAGCTGAGCGCGTTGTCGGGCGGGGTGGCAGGACGGACGCCGAAGAGCTTCTCCATGAAGGAGCGGTTGTCCTGCTGTGCGGGCGCCGCGGCACGGGATGTCGCAGGCGCTGCCGTCGCTGCGCTTGCCACCTGCTGTCTGACGGCGGGCAGTTTCGGCGTTCCCAGATCCGCAGGGCGCGGCACCGGCAGCGGGACAGGAGCAGGCTCCGGCATGACCGCTTCCGCGACATCGACTTCGATCGTGGGCGCCGGTCGCGGCGGTGGCGGCTCGACCGCGACAGCGGGCAATTCGGGATCGGCGCCACGCTCCGGAAGCTGCATGCGAAAACCGGATTGCAGCGGAGCGTTGTGGGAGAAGGCGAGTGCGTCGGGCTTCAGCGCCGTCGTCGGATCGACCAGCGCCATGTCGAAGGGGGCCGGGGGCTTGACCCGTTCGGGCGCCGTCTCATGACGGGCGATCGTCTCCGCCGGCGGAGCATCCGCCGGACGCTGGAAATCGACAAAATAGGCAACGGGGCTCATCGAGATGGCGACGAGGGCTGCGGTGAGAAAAAGACTGCGCCGATGACGGCGCGGGGCACGACGGCCCGCGGGAAATGGCTTGTGCAACATGACGGACTCTACGCAACTACTCGGACTTCGCATGAAGCCTTCGGGCGAATGCCGCAGGAGGAGGGGACTTCATGCGTCAGAGCGGGTTTTCACCGAGGTCCGATTAGACGCGCGCTTGGTTAAATTAGGGATAATCGGCGGCGGGGATGCCGCCCAATTGCGGCGCAACTTTGTGCGACCGAGACGGTGTCGCCTACCCTTGTCGCTTCAAGATGCCGCAACGGCGTGTGCTGGCTCACAGATCGTGGAGCCCGTCCGGTTTATGACTCAAGGAGAGGTTGTGCGTCTTCCAGCCTCCAACGGGAGGTCACCGTCATGGGTTTCTATGCGCGTCACATCGGCCCGCGCCTCGTCAGCTGCCTGTGCTCGATGGAAGCGATCGCCGCGGAGCGGGAGCGGGTCGTCCCGCAGGCCTCCGGCGTGGTGCTGGAGATCGGGATCGGCCCGGGGCTGAACCTGTCATTCTACGATCCTGCGCGTGTCACGCGCGTGATCGGCGTCGATCCCATCGCCGAGTTTCTCGAACTGGGCCGCGAGCGCCGGCTGAACTCGCCGGTGCCGGTAGAGATCGTGCGGGCGCCCGCCGAGGCGCTTCCGCTGGCCGATGCTTCGATCGACACGGCCGTGATCACCTACACCCTCTGCTCGGTCGAGGATCCGGAGCAGGCTCTGCGGGAGGTGCGGCGCGTGCTGAAACCGCGCGGGCAGGTGCTCTTTCTGGAGCACGGCCTGTCGCGGGATGCGGGCGTTGCCGTCTGGCAGCGCCGGCTCAACCCGATCTGGCGCCGCCTCGCGGTCGGCTGCAACCTGACCCGGCCGGTGGAAAAGCTCCTCGACGAGGCCGGCTTCACCATCTGCCGCATCGAACATTACTATCTCGACGGCGCACCGCGCGCGGTGGGCTATCTCTGCCAGGGCGTGGCGGAGGCGCCCGACCACATGGTCACGATGCCGGCGAGAGCCATGAGCGCTTAAAACGGATCCATGGCGTAGAGATTGTCCCGGGAATGTCCCGGGACGGGTTAGGCGGCGGCCTGGCGGGCGATGGCGCGGATGTCGCGGCGGCCGAAGCCGAGATCGGCGAGTTCGCGGTCGTTGAGCCCTTCGAGCTCGCGCACGGTCTGGCGGTAGCGGCGCCACGTGGCGAGCTTGGCGAGGATCATGGAAGTGAACATGGACTTGTCTCCTTTAGGGGGAATGTGGATTGCTGACGGGATCAGCGGTCGAGACCGGGGAAGCGCCGCGCCGCATCCCGCTCCATCTGGCGGGCCTCCGACAGGACGCTGCGGACGAGGCTGAGGAAGCTGACGAGGATCATGGTGTCTCCTGAACGGTTCGGCTTGGCCCCGTGTGGGGGGGGGGGCTTCATACTTTCGTATAGGTAATATGGCAGCTTTCGCCCTGGGCAAAAGTGAGGCACAGGGAATGGAAGCCATGCGAAATACGCATGTAATAAACGTTTAAGCCTTATTGTCATGCAAATGGCGCCTGATCGCGCGCCAGAATGCCTGCCGGATGAGCACGCCGTTCGGCTGAGTGTCTCGCTTGCGGGAACTTCCGGGCCGGCTGTGCCGTATCCAGCCATTCACCTCCGTCAATGAAGCGAGGCAGAGAATGACCGGAACCCGCAACTCCCTGCTGAAGCGCATGTGGCGAGGCCAGGACCCGTTCCAGAACTATCCGGCCCTTCTGTACCGGCAGGATCATCAGGGCTGGGGCTCGAGCCATCCCTACCTGACCGACGCCATCGAGACGCTCCGCCCGTCGGTCGTCGTCGAGGTCGGCGTGTGGAAGGGCGGCTCGACCATCTCGCTCGCCTCGACCATGAAGGCGATGGATCTGGACGCCGTTTTGATCGCCGTCGATACCTGGCTCGGCGCCTGGGACCACTGGAACAACGACGAGTGGTTCGCGCATCTGAATTTCGTCAACGGCTACCCGAACCTCTATCACACCTTCGCCGCCAACATCGTCGGCGAGGGGCTGCAGAACCACGTCCTGCCGCTGCCGCTCGATTCGGTGAATGCGGCGCATGTGCTGCGCAACTACGACGTCCAGGCGGACGTAATCCACATCGACGGCGGCCACGATTACGGAGCCGTCATGTCGGATCTGCGCGAATGGTGGCCGATGCTCCGGGAGGGCGGCGTGCTCATCGGCGACGATTACCCGCACTGGCCCGGCGTGAAGAAAGCGTTCGACGATTTCTTCACGGAACAGGGCAGGTTTCCCTTCGAGTTCGATCCACCGAAATGCAGGATCTTCAAGTAGGGAATGCTCAAGGCCGCGATATCGCGCCTATTGCGATTTGCGCGGATCGTCGGCCGGGTTCACATAAGCGATGTTCCAGGGGCCGCGCGAGCTGAGCTGCACCACCGTTTCCTGGCCGACCTGCACATAATGCTGCATGCCCGGCGGCATGGCGACGACACCGCCCGCCGAAACGGCTGTGGTCTTCGCCGGATCGAACGTCGCACCCATGCCGAAATTGACCGCGCCGCTGACCACGGTCACCACCTCGTCCGCGGGGTGAGTGTGCGGCGGGATCCTGTAATCGGCCGGGAATTTCAGCCGCATCACGAAGATGCCGTCCTTCCCGGGATCGCCGTAGAGGACCGAGAACTGCGAGCCTTTCGGAAGCGAGGGCGGACCGTCCTTCCAGGTGACGTCGCCCGCATTGACCATGGCATGCTGGGGTTGCTGCTGTGCGAGGGCCGGTGTGAGGGTGAGAAGGAGAACTGAGCCGCAGGTCGCGGCCCGAAGCACGAACGACTGCATCACGACCTCCCGAAACTGGGTGATGTGGCGGACGCAAACGCGAACGGCCCGGTCAGGTCATGGGCCGCAAGGAATGAGGCTGTGCCCTTCGCCGCGGGTTGTCAACGACGCGTGAGGCTAGATCTCGACCAGCGCCTTGATGACACCTGCCTCCGGCATCGACCACGAGGGGATGAGGCCCGGCGCATCGTCGAGCCTGCCGCGATGGCTCGCGAGCGCCGCGACCGGGACCTTGCCGGCGCGCATGGCGTCGAGAACGGTCTCGAAATCCTGACGCGTTGCGTTGCGGCTTCCCAGCAGCGACGTTTCGCGCTTGTGAAACTCCGGATCGTTGAACGTGATGTCGCCGCGCACGATCGACAGGAGCACGTAGGTGCCGCCGTGGCCGACATAGGAAAAGCCCTGCATCATCGCCTTGGGGCTGCCGGTGGCGTCGACCACCACGTCGAAGAGGTCGCCGTCGGTCGTCGCTTTCAGGCGGGCATCGATGTCGGCCGAGACCTCGAACACCCGGTCGACGCCCACCACGTCCTTGCAGAAGGCGAGGCGCTTGGCATTCATGTCGAGCACGGAGACTTCCGCACCACGCGCCTTCGCGAAGATGGCGGCGGCGATGCCGATCGGTCCGGCCCCCACCACCGCGACGCGGCTCGCGCGGCCGGCGCCCGAGCGCCGGATGCCATGCGCGCCGATCGCGAGGAACTCGACCATCGCCGCCTCGTCGAGACCTAAGCCTTGCACGGACACCACATTGCGCTCAGGCACTGCGATGTATTCGCAGGCACCGCCGTCCCGATGCACGCCGAGCACCTGCAGGTTCCGGCAGCAATTGGTCTTGCCCAACTGGCACGCGCGGCATTTGCCGCAATACAGGTACGGTTCGATGCAGACGATACCGCCCACTTTGAACGCGCTGCCCTGCGACACCTCCGCGATCTCGCCCGAAAGCTCGTGGCCGATCACGCGCGGATAGTCGAGATAGGGCTGGTTGCCGTGAAAGATGTGATAATCCGTGCCGCAGATGCCGATCCGCCGGATGCGCACCAGAACCTCATCCGGCCCGATGCGGGGAACATCGCGCTGAACGATGCTCAGCTTGCCCGGTTCATCGCATCGCAGGGCTTTCATCGGCGGTCTCTCCCGAGCGGGTTCGCATGTTTTACGCTACGTAAGCTTAGTGCGGCGCGCGATGGGCACAAGCTCATGTTGACGGGTCTCGCCGCCCCATTGCGAGCTCCGATGTGAGCCATTCGCGGAAGGCGCTCACCGCACGCGTCGCGGGGGCGGATCTTGCGGTCACGAACCAGTAGGAGATACCCGTGTCATAGCGGTCGGGGAAGGGCGCCGCGAGGCGGCCCATGGCGATGGCGTCGCAGGCCAGCGTCTCCCAACCGAGAAACACGCCCTGGCCGGCCACCGCAGCATCGAGGCACAGGGAGGCGTCGGAGAAGACCGGGCCGTCGCCGAGGATCGATTCATCGAGCCCGTTCGGCCCGAGCCACGCATCCCAGCCGAACATCGGCGTCGGCTCGCGGATGATCGGAACGAGGCTCAGATCGCCCGGGTGGCGCAGGCGTTCGGCGAGGGCGGGGCTGCACACGGGAAAGACGAGCTGGTCGAGCAGCTTCTCCGCCTTCACGCTCGGCCAGCCGCCGCGGCCGACCCGGATGCACACATCCACATCCGAGCTGCCCGGATCGACGAGGGAGACATCCGCATCGATGCGGATTCGCAGGTCGGGGTGCTGCTCGCGGAAGCGCTGCAGGCGCCAGACCAGCCATTTGCTGGCGAAGACCGGCGCGACGGAGACGGTGAGCACGCCCTCGCGCCGCCGTTCGGCAAGCGCCAGCCCCGCCGCGATCTCGGCAAAGCCGGTGCTGAGATAGCGCAAGACCTCCTGCCCGAAGGCGGTCGGCCGCAAGCCTTTCGGATGACGCGCGAACAGCGGCCTGCCGAACTGCTCCTCGGCCTTTAGGATCTGCTGGCTCACCGCGCCGATGGTGACGCCGAGCTCCTCGGCGGCGGCGCGCAGGTTGCCCAGGCGCCCGGCCGCCTCGAGGGCGCGCAGGCCGTTCAGGTGGAAGCGGTTCAGGGCTCGCATATAGTTTTTCTACAGTCCTTCGCAGGAAAACGCCATTTCTTTCAAAGTGACAGAGGCGCAGCATGAAGCCATGCTGAACCTGTTGCCATTCCTCAGATCGATCCTGCCCCATCCGGCGCAGTGGCTGCGGGACGCGGCGGGCGAGGCCGGCTGGCAATGCGATCCCCTGGCCCATCCGGCCCTGCAGCGCATGAGCCTGGACGAGCTGGCCGACCTGCCTTTCGAGCGGGAACCATGCCCCGTGCCACCCCTTGCGGATCGGAATTCGATCCCCATATCAGGCTGACCCAGCGGACATTGTTGTGGACTTCGAGCGCGGCGGGCGTCACCGCCAGCCTCGATGAGACCGTGCCAGGACGGATGTACTCCGGCGCGGTTGTTCCTGCGCCTGCCTGACGATGCAGGTGCCCGTCTGGACCCGATTAGCCCAGGCCCGTAGCAGGCGAGGCGAGAGATGCGAAGGCATCCCGCCCGTTCGCCCCGGAGCCTGGGCTTTTTCGTTATGCGCTTATCGGTTCAGCGCCAGCACGCCGTCGATGATGAACTGCACGGCCAACCCTGCCAGGATCACGCCGAGGAGACGGGTCAGCACCACGTTGCCGGTGACGCCGAGCCAGCGGGCGACGCGATCCGCAGCGGAGAACACCACGAAGCAGCTCAGGACGCCGAGCGCGATCAGGATCAGCAGGGAGGAGAGCTGGACCAGATTGCCGTTTGCCCGTCCGGCGAGCAGGATCACGGCGGTGATGGCGCCGGGGCCGGCCATGAGCGGGATGGCGAGGGGGAAGGCGGCCACGTTACGGATATGGTCCTCGGTGATGGCGATGTCCGCTGTATGCTGCTTGCGCTCGTTGCGGCGCTCGAACACCATCTCGAAGGCGATCCAGAACAGCAGAAGGCCGCCGGAGATGCGGAAAGCCGGGATGCCGACGCCGAGGAGCCGCAGCAGCACCTCGCCGCCGAGGCCGAAGAAGGCCAGGATGCCGAAGGCGATCAGGCAGGCTCGCATCGAGACCCTTCGCCGCTCCTCGGCGTTCATCCCCCGGGTGAGCGACACGAAGATCGGCGCCAGTGCCACCGGGTCGAGGGTGACGAGCAGGGTGACGAGGGCCGCGGAGATGTAGTCGAGGAGCATCGGCTGGACCTTCCCTTAAGCTTTGCTTTATGGGGTTCCCGAGAGGTTTTGGCGAGAGGCTAAGCAACGATGTTCACGGTTTTGGATCGGATCAGCCGGCCGGGTCACCCGGACAAGCCCAACGAGGACATCTGCGGCGTCTCGGGCGATTGGGCCTGGGTCATCGACACCTCGATCTTTCCCGGCACTGCGCCGGTGATGCATGCCAGGAGCGATGCGACCTGGCTTGCCCGGTTCGCGGACGAGCGGCTCTCGAACCTCGCGCCTCAAGCCGAGGATGGCGCGACCCTCCTGCGGCACGTCATGGAGGAGGCCCGCACCGCGTATCGGGCCGTTGCGCCGAAAGAGCGGCACGAGGATTTCATCACATGGCCGCTCGGCGCCATGACCATGGTGCGCCGCAGGGGCGACACGCTCGACGTCTGGACCTTCGGCGATACGACGGCCTATGTCCGGCAGCCGGACGGCGCCGTTCAGGTCATGGGGGACGCGCCCGGCCTGCGCGAGGCGGAATCCGCCAAAGCGGCCGAACTCATGGGGCAGGCGGGCTCCACACCCGCGGCCATCCTCGACGAGCCGGTCTTCCTCGCCTGGCTCGGTGAGCGCCGTGAAAGCCAGCGCAGAAGCGGAGTGCCGGCGGCCCTTCTGAGCTTCAACCCGGACGCCGCCGACCGCCTGCGGCACGAGACGGCGCCCTGCGAGGAGGGAACGACGATCCTCCTGGCCTCGGACGGCTTCTCGGCGCTCGTCGATCTCTACGAGGCCATGGATGCGAGGGTTCTGATGGAGACCGCGCTGGCCTCCGGCCTGGAGCCTCTGGCGAAACTGGCGCGGGAGATCGAGACGGAACGCGACCCCGACGGCAAGCTCTATCCGCGCTTCAAGCAGAGCGACGACACGACGGCGATTTTGCTGAGGGCGTAGGGTGCTCTCTTTTAGCGGGTAGCCACGATGGCCTGTCATCTCCAGCGGTCCATAGGATCGGATCCACCCTCCCGCGTCATGCCACGCACCGCCGTCATCCCCGGACTTGGTCCGGGGACCCGCGTCTTTACACCGCTGCGGTTCCCAAGACGTGGGTGGCCGGATCAAGTCCGGCCATGACGGTGCGGATGGCGATAGGGATCGAAAGCTATACAAATCAGGCTCTTGGAGAGGGTCTCTCAACCATTTTCGATCTCTTTCAGAGACTTGGCGACTGTGCCGCGGGCGCTCCTTGTCTCGCCGCCGCTCCGACCCGACAATAAGTTGCTGAAACGTAAACGGAATTCGGCTCGCGCGTTGGCTCTGGAAAACCCGTCAAAATGCTTGAAAATTGCCGCGTTCTCCCCCATCTAAGAGGCTGATTTCTCTTGGATTCGCGGGGCTGCCAAACGGCTTGACGAAGCGGCATTCATAAGCCGCCTCTCGCGAAAGGGCAGACCGATTTTTAGAAAGACCAACCTTGACCGATCCGAACGATAAAGGCTCCGGCGGACCTGCGGGGGAACCGCCGGCCAGCGACATCAAGCTGATTTCCATCGTCGACGAGATGAAGCGCTCCTATCTCGATTACGCCATGAGCGTGATCGTGAGCCGCGCTCTGCCCGATGCGCGCGACGGCCTGAAGCCCGTGCACCGGCGCATCCTCTACTCGATGCACGAGAACGGCTACACGCCCGACAAGAAATACGTGAAGTCCGCCCGCATCGTCGGCGACGTGATGGGTCAATACCACCCGCACGGCGACCAATCGATCTATGACGCCCTGGTGCGCATGGCGCAGGACTTCGCCATGCGCGTCATGCTCGTGGACGGCCAGGGCAATTTCGGCTCGGTGGATGGCGATCCGCCGGCGGCGATGCGCTACACCGAGTCCCGTCTCGCCAAGGCGGCGATGCCGCTTCTCGACGACATCGACAAGGACACGGTCGACTTCACGCCCAATTACGACGAGTCCAAGGACGAGCCGGCGGTTCTGCCGGCACGCTATCCGAACCTGCTCGTCAACGGCGCCGGCGGCATCGCGGTCGGCATGGCCACCAACATGCCTCCCCACAATCTGGGCGAGGTGATCGATGGTTGCCTGGCCTTCATGGAAAATCCCGACGTTTCGGCCGAAGAGCTGATCGAGATCATTCCCGGTCCGGACTTTCCGACCGGTGCTCTGATCCTCGGCCGTGCCGGCGCGCGCTCGGCCTACACGACAGGCCGCGGCTCCGTCATCATGCGGGCCAAGTCCGAGATCGAGGAGGTTCGCAAGGACCGCGAGGCGATCATCTTCACCGAGATTCCGTATCAGGTGAACAAGGCGTCCCTGATCGAGAAGATCGCGGAGCTGGTGCGCGAGAAGAAGATCGAGGGCATCGCCGACCTGCGCGACGAATCCGACCGCGACGGCATGCGCATCGTGGTCGAGATCAAACGCGACGCCATGGCCGACGTGGTGCTCAACCAGCTCTATCGCTACACGCCGCTGCAGACGAGCTTCGGCGCCAACATGGTGGCGCTCAACGGCGGCCGTCCGGAGCTGATGACCCTGAAGGACCTGATCAAGGCCTTCGTCGATTTCCGCGAGGAGGTCGTCTCCCGCCGGACCAAGTACCTGCTCAACAAGGCGCGCGAGCGCGCCCACGTTTTGTGCGGCCTTGCCATCGCGGTCGCCAATATCGATGAGGTCATCCGCCTCATCCGCACCGCGCCGGATCCGAACACCGCCCGCGAGTCCCTCATGGGCCGCGACTGGCCGGCGCACGACATCGCGCCGCTGATCGCGCTCGTGGACGATCCGCGCCACAAGATCAACGACGACGGCACCTACCGTCTGTCCGAGACCCAGGCGCGCGCCATTCTCGATCTGCGCCTGCAGCGCCTCACGGCTCTCGGCCGTGACGAGATCGGCGACGAGCTGTCGAAGCTCGCTGCCGAGATCTCCGACTACCTCGAGATCCTGCGCTCCCGTGTCCGCATCATGTCCATCATCCGGGACGAGCTGACCGAGATCCGCAACACCTTCGCCACGCCGCGCAAGACCCAGATCGTGGATTGGGACTCGGATCTCGACGACGAGGATCTGATCGCCCGCGAGGACATGGTGGTCACCGTGTCCCATGCCGGCTACATCAAGCGCGTGCCGCTCTCCGCCTATCGCGCGCAGCGCCGCGGCGGCAAGGGCCGCGCCGGCATGACGACGCGCGACGAGGATTTCGTCACCCGTCTCTTCGTGGCGAACACCCACACGCCGGTGATCTTCTTCTCCTCCGAAGGCCAGGCCTACAAGGAGAAGGTGTGGCGCCTGCCGCTCGCCGCTCCCAACGCCAAGGGCAAGGCACTGGTGAACATGCTGCCGCTGGCCCAGGGCGAGCGCATCACCACCATCATGCCGCTGCCCGAGGAGGAGGCGTCCTGGGACAAGCTCGACGTGATGTTCGCGACCTCGCGCGGCACGGTGCGCCGCAACAAGCTGTCGGACTTCGTCCAGGTCAATCGCGGCGGCAAGATCGCCATGAAGCTGGATGAGGGCGAGCATATCGTCGACGTGCAGATCTGCTCCGAGAACGACGACGTGCTGCTCACCACGGCCAAGGGCCAGTGCATCCGCTTCGCTGTCACGGACGTGCGCGTGTTCAAGGGCCGCGATTCCATGGGCGTGCGCGGCATCAACCTGGCCTCGGGCGACGACATCATCTCGATGGCGATCCTGCGCCACGTGGAGGCGACGGGCGAGGAGCGCGCCGCGTATCTCAAGATGCGCCGCGCCGTCACCGGCGAGCAGATGGGCAGTGACGCCGACGCGTCGGACGACGCCGAGGAGACGGAAGGCGCAAACTTCTCGCTGTCGCAGGAGCGCTATGCCGAGATGAGCGCGCTGGAGCAGTGCATCCTGACGATCTCCGAGAAGGGCTACGGCAAGCGCACCGTGTCCTACGAATACCGCATCACAGGACGCGGCGGCAAAGGCATCACGGCCATGGCGGTCAACAGCCGCAACGGCAAGCTCGTGGCCTCCTTCCCGGTCGAGAACTCGGACCAGATCATGCTCGTCACCGATGGCGGCCAGCTGATCCGCGTGCCGGTCGACGGCATCCGCGTCGTCGGCCGCAATTCGCAGGGCGTCACGGTCTTCTCGACCAAGGACAAGGAAAAGGTCGTCTCCGTCGAGCATGTCGAAGGCGAGGAAGACGAGAACGGCGACGAGCCCGCGACCGAAGGCGGCGAGGCTGCGGAAGAGTAAGCGCTTCCGCCCGTTCGGACATGCAAAACCCGCCGGCTCACACTGGCGGGTTTTTTTATTGCTGATACCCTTTCACGTCATCATCTCCCCGGACTTGATCCGGGGATCGGTGGCGGTGATCTCGATTGTTTTGGAGTCGCGCTTGTCCCCATCGAGATGGCCCGCACGAGGCCGGCCATGACGTCGGCGCTAATCCCGCGGGTAGCGGAGATGGAGGCTTCTGATTCTTGGCCTGGCTGCTCTCATCGCCTTCGAATCGGAGGCAAAAGTGCTGTCGCCGCCGTCGCGATGACGATCATGCCAAGGCGCTGCACGGCCTGCCCCGCAGTATCCGGTCGGTTCAGGTCAGGCTCGACAGCGCGGCCGGGCTAAGAACGGCGATCGCGGTGATGGCGACGATGAAAAGGCGGACGATCATGGCTCTCTCCGGGTGTCATTTGCCTGACCTAAGGTGAGCTTTATCTCTCATGAAGCCGTCCAGCTTGCCGTGCGCCAGCGCACGGCTTGCCCGGGCGCCTCAATCCCGCTACCCCTTTAGCCATGACACGCACCGCCCTCTATACCGGCAGCTTCGACCCCGTCACCAACGGGCATCTGGACGTCCTGCGCCAGGCCTGCGCCGTGGCGGACAGGATCGTGGTCGCCATCGGCGTCCATTCCTCGAAGGCGCCGATCTTCTCCGCGGAGGAGCGGGCCGGGATGCTCAAAGCGGTGTGTGGACCGGTTCTGCAGGAGAGGGGTGTCGCGCTGGAAGTGTCGACCTTCTCCGATCTGGCGGTCGAGGCCGCCCGCCGCCATGGTGCGAGCCTGATCGTGCGGGGGCTCCGCGACGGCACGGATTTCGACTACGAAATCCAGATGGCCTCCATGAACGCCGCCATGGCGCCGGAGGTGCAGACCGTGTTCTTCGCGGCCTCGCCCGCCGTCCGCCCTATCACCGCCACGCTTGTGCGCCAGATCGCGGGCATGGGCGGCGACGTCTCGGCCTTCGTGCCGGGCCTTGTCGCCGAGCACTTGGCGGCCAAATTCAAGCGGCCATAAAGTTCCAACACCCAAAAGGGAGACTTCCACCCATGAAGCGTTTGCTCGCAGCCGGAGCCTTCGTGCTCGCCGGCCTCGTCCCGGCCTTCGTCGCCCCGGCTTTGGCCCAGCAGGCCAACGACCCGCAGAACACGATCTTCCTCGACACCAAGGACGGACGCATCACCATCCGCCTGCGTCCGGATCTTGCCCCGAAGCATGTGGAGCAGATCAAGGCCCTGACGAAACAGGGCTTTTACAACGGCGTCGTCTTCCACCGGGTGATCGACGGCTTCATGGCCCAGACCGGCGATCCGACCGGCACCGGCACGGGCAAATCGGACCTGCCCAACATCCCGGCGGAGTTCACCAAGACCCAATACAAGCGCGGCTCGGTCGGCATGGCCCGTTCCCAGAGCCCGGATTCCGCCAACAGCCAGTTCTTCATCTGCTATGAGGGCTGCGGCCCGCTCACGGGCCAATACACGCTCTTCGGCGAGGTCGTGGCCGGCATGGATGTGGTCGACAAGATCAAGAAGGGCGATGCCGCGGCCAACGGGCTGGTGAGAGGCCCGGACAAGATCGTGAAGATGCAGCTCGCCGCCGACGCGAAGTAATGCATTTCTTTCGACAGGCGCGAGCGTGGCGGGTGATCGCCACGCTCGCGACGGCGATTCTGTCCACTCCGCTGGCTGCTCAAGCTCTCTCGCCCCTCGATCCGGAAATGTGGGAAGAGCCCTATCAGCCGCCGCCTCCGCTGCCCGAAGGGCTCCAGGGTACGGTCCGGCGGGATCCGAATGCGACGGATGTGGAGCGCATCGACCAAATCGCCCAAGTGTTCCAGGCGATCCAGGCCTGCTGGCGAGCGCCCTCCGGCAGCGGCTATTCCGGCCAGGAGATCACCCTGCGCCTCAGCTTCAAGCGCAGCGGCGAGGTGCTGGGCCGGCCCCGCATCACCTATTACAATGCCGGCACGCAGCCCGAGCAGCGCGAGCCGTTCACCCGCGCCGTTCGTGAAGCTCTCACGCGCTGTACGCCGCTTCCCTTTACGGAAAGCTTTGGACGTGCCATTGCCGGGCGCATCTTCTCCTTCCGTTTCGTCGATGCCCAACCTATGTGAGCGGGCAGGCGACCTTTTTCAGCCGAAGACAGCCAGCACAGGAGATCCCGATGGCAGATCCGGAAAACACCATCATCATGGAAACCACCAAGGGCCGCGTGGTCATCGAACTGCGCCCCGATCTCGCCCCTGGACATGTGGAGCGCATCAAGTCGCTCGCCCGCCAGGGCTTTTATGACAACGTGGTCTTCCACCGGGTGATCGACGGCTTCATGGCCCAGACCGGCGACCCGACCGGCACCGGCTCGGGCGGGTCCGACCTGCCGGACCTGAAGGCCGAGTTCAACGCCGAGCCCCATGTGCGCGGCATCTGCTCCATGGCGCGCACGAATGCTCCGCATTCCGCGAACTCGCAATTCTTCATCGTCTTCGACGACGCCCGCTTCCTCGACAAGCAATACACCGTCTGGGGCAAGGTGACCGAGGGCATGGAGAACGTGGACAAGATCAAGCGCGGCGAGCCCGTGCGCGATCCCGACCGCATCGTCTCCATGAAGGTCGCGGCGGACGCGGCTTAACGCCCCTTAAGCTTCCACCGTCATGCCCGGGCTTGTCCCGGGCATCCACGTTTTTGATGAACCGAATGCCCTGAGCCCTCATCCTGAGGAGGCCGTTAGGCCGTCTCGAAGGACGAGGGCGTTTTCAGGGATCACTGGTCCCTCCTTCGAGACGCAGACTTACGTCTGCTCCTCAGGATGAGGATTGAGACAGATTATCCATGCGCGTCGACCTGTTCGATTTCGAATTGCCTGAGAGCAGCATCGCGCTCCGCCCCGTGGAGCCGCGCGATGCTGCGCGCATGCTCGTGGTAAAGCCGGATTCCGGTCTCGAGGATCGTGTTGTCCGCGACCTTCCGGGCCTGCTGCAGCCCGGCGACGTGCTGGTGCTCAACGACACCAAGGTGATCCCGTCGCGGCTCTACGGCCTTCGCATGCGCGAGGACACGGCCGCCCGCGTCGAGATCATGCTGCACAAGCGGGAGGGCGCCGATCGCTGGCGGGCCTTCGCGCGCCCGGCCAAGAAGCTCCATGTCGGCGATCGCATCCGCTTCGGCGAAAGCTCCGAGAGCACCGCCTGCGAGCTCGTGCGCCTCGATGCCGAGGTCGAGGAGAAAGGCGAGGGGGGCGATGTCGCCCTGCGCTTCTCGTTCTCCGGCGCTTTTCTCGACGAGGCCATCGCCCGCCTCGGAGAGTTGCCTCTTCCTCCCTACATCGCCGGCAAGCGCCCGACCGACGACAAGGATCGCGCCGATTACCAGACCGTCTATGCCAAGGACGAGGGCGCCGTCGCCGCCCCGACCGCCGGCCTGCATTTCACCGACGACCTTTTTCGCCGCCTCGACGAGCGTGGCGTCACACGCCAGTTCGTGACGCTCCACGTGGGCGCCGGCACCTTCCTGCCCGTGAAGGCGGACGACACGAGCGGCCATCGCATGCACGCGGAATGGGGCTCCGTCTCCGCGGAGACCGCGCAGGCGCTCAACGAGGCGCGGGCGCGGGGAGGGCGGATCGTGGCCGTCGGCACCACGTCCTTGCGCCTCCTGGAGAGCGCGGCCCATGAGGACGGCACCATCGCGCCTTTCTCCGGCGACACGGCGATCTTCATCACGCCCGGCTACCGCTTCAAGGCGGTGGACGTGCTGATGACCAATTTCCACCTGCCGCGCTCGACCCTGTTCATGCTGGTTTCCGCCTTTGCAGGGCTGGATTGCATGAAGGCGGCCTATGATCATGCCGTCGAGACAGGCTATCGCTTCTATTCCTATGGCGATGCGAGTTTGCTCTTCAGGCGTTGAGATTCCATGTCATCCCTGGCGCGCGGAACGCGCGGGAAGGGGATCCATTGACAGGTGTTGCGGATCCATGGATCCCCTTCCCCTCCGCTACGCTTCGGCCGGGGATGACATGACGAGGTATGAATGACCACCGAGACCTTCACCTTCACCGTCAACAAGACCGACGGCGCGGCGCGGACCGGCGAGATCCGCATGCCCCGCGGCGTCATCCGCACGCCGGCCTTCATGCCCGTCGGCACGGCGGCGACCGTGAAGGCCATGTATCCGGATCAGGTGAAGGCGCTTGGTGCCGACGTGGTGCTCGGCAACACCTATCACCTCATGCTCCGGCCCGGGGCGGAGCGGGTGGCCAAGCTCGGCGGCCTGCACCAGTTCATGAACTGGCCCTACCCGATCCTTACCGATTCCGGCGGCTTCCAGGTCATGTCGCTCTCGGCTCTGCGGAAGATCGACGAGACCGGCGTGACCTTCCAGTCCCATATCGACGGCTCGACCCATGTGCTGACGCCGGAGCGCTCCATCGAGATCCAGGGCCTGCTCGGCTCCGACATCCAGATGCAGCTCGACGAATGCGTGCGGCTGCCCTGCACCGACGAGGTCGCCGAGAAGGCGATGCAGCTTTCCCTGCGCTGGGCGGAGCGCTGCCGGGTCGCCTTCGGCGAGCAGCCGGGCAAGGCCATGTTCGGCATCGTCCAGGGCGGCGCAGTCGAGCGGCTGCGCGTGGAGAGCGCCAGGGAACTCGCGGCTCTCGACCTCAAGGGCTATGCCATCGGCGGTCTGGCTGTCGGCGAGCCGCAGGAGGTGATGCTGCGCATGATCGAGACGGTCGAGCCGCATATGCCCAAAGAGAAGCCCCGTTATCTCATGGGTGTCGGTACGCCGGACGACATCGTCGAGGCGGTGCGCCGCGGCGTCGACATGTTCGACTGTGTCATGCCGACCCGCGCCGGCCGCCACGGGCAGGTCTTCACCCGCCACGGCCGCATGAATCTGCGCAACGCGCGCTTCGCCGAGGACACCAGGCCGCTCGACGAGAGCTCGAAATGCACGGCCTCCAACACCTATTCCCGCGCCTATCTCCACCACCTCGTCCGCTCCAATGAAATTCTCGGCATGATGCTGCTGACCTGGAACAACCTGGCCTATTACCAGGACCTGATGGCGGGCCTCCGAAAGGCCATCGCCGAGGGCCGGCTGGAGGATTACGTTGGCGAGGTCAAGGAAGGCTGGGCCAAGGGCGAGCGTGACGGCAAGGCGGAGATCGGCCACCACGCCGACAACATCGCCATGGTGGCGGAGGGGTAGTGTCCCAAACAGCCGGAGTGGCTTCGTCTGCTCGGGAATGCCCCGTTGTCGGCATTCCGACGGTGGCGCGTGCCCATGGGCCCGCACCGCGCAAGGGGGGGTGATCCCCCCGACACCGGCACGTCCCACCCTCGAAGCTAAGGAATTAGCTCCACGGCAGGGGCTTTTCGATTGACCCAAGGCCCGAGACCCCCTATCTCCGGGCTCACCTCTGGGAGCGCGTAGCTCAGCCGGTAGAGCATCTGACTTTTAATCAGAGGGTCCTGGGTTCGAGTCCCAGCGCGCTCACCAATAATATCAAAGGGTTACCGGCATTTGTCCTTTGATCTGTTTTCCTCCAGGTAGCCAATAGGTAGCCAAACGTTGAGGCGGGCAGTGCTCGCTCAGGTCCAAGGTCGGCTCGACCTTAGGAGCTGGAGCGGCGAAGTGAGTCGTTCGAAGCTTACCCCCCCGTTCACTCTCAGCTTATCCATAGTGTTGCTACGCAACGGAGCGTGATGAAGGCATAGACGTCTGGTCTCCCAAGTTGAGCGGACCTATAGCGGGCATGCCTAAACTTCACAAACTGACCCCGTTTCAGACCTTCCGAGCGCAGATCTTTGAATGAGGCACCTCGAGCGGCTCGCTGGATGGGGGCCACGCCTCCAGTCCGCCTTCGCCTGCCTTGCCTCACCGGTTCAACAACCGGCTGCGGCTGCAATCCATTACCATAGCTTCCCCATTGGTATTGCGCCTGAGGGCTCTACTCTGCGATGCCCTTGCGTAGTAGGTGGTTGACCGCTTGGACGACCCGCTCGTGCTCCTCCTCCGAGAAGGGGTTGAGGTCGTGCATCACCAGGCTGTTCAGCCCCTCAATGGCCAGCCAGCCCAACAGCGCCGCGTCCAGATCATCTGATGTAGCCTTCAGGTTCTCCAGGGCTGCCTTGATGACCTCGCGCACGGGATCGAGCAGGCGCGGGTTCTCGGCCGACGCGGCCAGCATGCCATTGATGCTCTCCTTCGTCCTGCCCTAGTCCAGCTTGAGCAGCGCTGCCCTGCACAGGCGCGCTTCCAGGTTGCGCCCGGGCTCGGCTCGATCTCGGAGCATCTCCCGCTCGGCCGCGACTTCATCGCCGAGGCGCTGGACCACGGCCTGAAGCAGCGCTTCCTTGGTGGGAAAGTTGTAGAGCAGACCGCCCTTGCTGAGACCCGCCCTTTCGGCAACGGAGTCTAGCGTCATCCGTCCCGACCCGATCTCACTCACCAGCTCCGCAGCCGCGTCGAGAATTTTCTCGCGCGAGCTCTTTCGGCCTCGAACCCTTCCCGCGATTCACCACTCTTGCCCTGAAGCGCCCAGCCGAAAATCCATTCGCCATATCAGCCCCCCTCCTGCCAGCGTCAAGCAGAGAGCATGACGCCGCGGCTGAGGGGCTCGGCACGGTGCTGTCGCGAAGTCGAGGTCTGGCTTTTGGAGGAGAACATGGCGGAATGTATTCTCGTTGACGCGTACCCCCATTGGTCCTTATGCCTTGAAGAGGCAAATGGGGTGAGGGCTTGGGTGACCACGCATTCACTTTCCATCTGCTCAACGTTCGTCGGCACGTGAGCCGATCCGGTCGCAGCCTACCCGGTCAAAACAAGGAGCTCTGGTGAAAACCCTCGTCGTCTGTTCCGGCGGATTGGACTCCGTCACGCTCGCGCACAAGGTTGCGGCTGAGCACACCCTCACGCGCCTGGTGTCCTTTGACTATGGCCAGCGCCACAGGAAAGAGCTGGCCTCGGCCCAATCCTGCGCCGCACGCCTCGGTGTGCCACACGACATCATCGATATCTCCGCCGTCGGGCGCCTCCTGACCGGATCGGCGCTGACCAGCGGAGAAGCGGTGCCGGAGGGCCACTATGCGGAAGACACCATGCGGATCACCGTGGTGCCCAACCGCAATGCCATCATGCTGGCGATCGCCTTCGGTGTGGCGGCGGCCGAGCAGGTCGAGGCGGTGGCAGCCGCGGTGCACGGCGGCGACCACTTCATCTATCCCGATTGCCGCCCGGACTTCGTCGAGAGCTTCGAGACGATGCAGCACCATGCCTTTGAGGGACTCGCAAGCATCGCCCTCTACACGCCTTTTTTGCGGCAGAGCAAAGCTGACATCGTGCGCGAGGGCACCCGGCTGGGCGTGCCGTTTGCCGACACCTGGTCCTGCTACCAGGGCAGAGAGCGTCATTGCGGACGCTGCGGCACCTGTGTCGAGCGGCGCGAGGCCTTCTACCTCGCTGGCGTAGACGATCCAACCCAGTACGAAGACCCGGACTACTGGATCGAAGCCTGCCGCGAGCGCCAAGCCAAGCAGCTTTCTTGAGTTCGGCGATAGATCGTCAAAGTTTCTTCGAAAGACACAAACATGACCCCTGATCTCCGCCGCCGAATTGAAGGCCTAGCGGTCCTTGTGGGCTTCACCGCCTGTATCCCGGCTGCCAACTGGCTCGTCGGCAATGTCGGAACCGTTTGTGTTCCGGAGGGCCCGTGCCTGATTCCCGTGGCACCGGGCCTAGCTGCCCCGAGTGGCGTATTGGTGGTTGGTCTTGCCCTCGTGCTGCGTGACCTCGTTCAGCGGCGTCTGGGGCGGTACTGGGCGCTGGCCGCCATCGGGGTAGGCGCAATCCTCTCGGTCATCTTCGCACCTCCATCGCTTATCCTCGCCTCGACGACAGCTTTTCTGTTGTCCGAACTGGCGGATCTGGGCGTCTACACGCCATTGCAGCAGCGGGGCCTGATCCTGGCGGTGGTTGCAAGCAGTGTTGTGGGGCTGGTCGTCGACAGCGCGGTATTCCTGTTCTTGGCCTTCGGGAGCCTTGAGTTCCTGCTGCCGCAAATCATTGGGAAGACCTGGATGGTGCTGGTGAGCATTCCGGTGATGTCGTGGCTGCGGCGCCGCGACGAGCGGATCGGCATGCCTGTGTGTACCTGACCTGGATGAAGGACTGCGAGCTTGAGCACAGGCCAACATCGCCCGTTGGCACTCCTCGAACGAAAGCATTTGGTCGGCTTAGGCCAGGTTGCCGACATACCTTGGATCGCAGGGATTTCTCCGCGTGACCCACTACGGACAATCCGGTGAATAGGGATTTGGTGGAATGGCGCAGGAATGCCTGTGGCACTGCATTCCACCATGACGAGGGTGTAATGCTCCTATGGAACGTTTCAGGCATCCGGAACCCGACAACCTTTGGAGAATTAAACACCCTCTTACCACGGCGAAGCTCGATTAGATGGCCACCCAAAACGATACCGACCAAGAGGAGTTGCTGGAGCAGCAGCGGGCCTTGGCAGAGTTCGGGGACTTCGTCCTCAAAA
>NZ_JAERQD010000081.1 GCF_016735695.1 Microvirga zambiensis WSM3693
TCCGGGGAGGTGACGACATGGGAGGGCGAGGATGCCGGTCTCGAAGACGTGGGTCCCCGGGACAAGCCCGGGGATGACGTTGGAGGGGATGGAGATGGCTGCGAGGTGCACCTCGTCCCGGACGGCGCAGCCGATCCGGGATCGCTGGACGAGTGACGCGCTGTCATCCCGGACGAAGCGGAGCGGAGATCCGGGATCCATAGCCGCTGACGTTGCAGAACCATGCGCGACGCGGATCGTCTCGTCCTGAGACGGCGTGGGTCCGGATCCCCGCCGCCGCGGGGATGACGATGGCGAGGTGCGAGCGTCTCGTTCTGAAAGCGATCCCGGCTCTGGTGCGGAGACCGATGGCGAGGGGACGCCGTGAGCAACGGCAATCAAGACGGGCGCGAACACGAAGACTTCATCGCCCCGGCGCTTGCATCGACGGCCAAGCCCTCCACCTTCAGGAAGGCCACAAGGATATCCCGATGACCCGAAAGCTGCGTCTTCCTCTCTATGCCGCCCTTCTGCTGTCGCTGGCTTTGCCCCTCGGCGCAGGTGCGCAGGAGCAGGGGGGAGGGCGCGAGCAGCAGGCGCAGCAGCAGGAAGCGCGCCGGAGCCGGCCCGAGGCCAGGGAAACGCAGGCGCTGCCGGCGGAATCGGTGACGCGCCATACCCTGCAGCTGCCCGGCCGCACGCTTTCCTTCACCGCGACGGCGGGCCATCTGACATTGACCGACCAGCAGGGCGCTCCTCAGGCGGAGATCGCCTTCGTCGCCTATACCAAGGACGATGCCGATCCGGCGAAGCGGCCGGTGACATTCGCGGTGAATGGCGGTCCGGGCGCTTCCTCGGCCTATCTGCATCTTCTCGCCATCGGCCCCTGGCTGCTGCCGCTCGACGGCCCAGTAATCAACCCCTCGGCGCCCTCCGCCCTCGTGCCCAATGCGGAGACCTGGCTCGATTTCACCGATCTCGTCTTCATCGATCCGCCCGGCACCGGCTACAGCCGCGTGGTCGGCGGCGATCAGGTGCGCGAGCGATTCTACTCGGTTCAGGGCGACATCGACGGGCTCGCCGCCGCGACCATGCGCTGGCTCAAGGAAAAGAACCGGCTGACGTCGCCGAAATTCTTCGTCGGCGAGAGCTATGGCGGATTCCGCGGGCCGCTCTTGGCGCAGAAGCTGCAGAGCGATCAGGGCATCGGCTTCAGCGGCCTCGTTCTCGTCTCGCCCGTCTTCGATTTCGACTGGCTCGACCAGGGCACCGGTGCGCCATGGACCAACGCGGCCCTGCTGCCCTCGCTCGCGGCAGCGAAACTCTCGCGCGAAGGCCCGGTGACGCGTGACAAGCTGCAGGAGGCCGAGGCCTACGCCTCCGGCGAGTATCTCGTCGATCTCATGCGCGGCCTCCAGGACAAGCAGGCCGTCGAGCGCGCCGGCCGCCGCGTGGCGGAACTGAGCGGGCTCGATCCCGCACTCACGCGCCGCCTTGCGGGGCGTATCGACATGCGTACAGCTCAGCGCGAGCTGCGACGCAGTTCTTCGGAGGTCGTCAGCGCCTACGATACCAATGTCGCCATTCCGGACCCGAACCCGACATCCCAGTCGTCCCGCTTTGCGGACCCGGTCCTCGATGCCATGACCGCTCCTCTGACGAGCGCGATCATCCAGCATCTGACGCAGAATCTGAACTACAAGGCGGATGGTCGCTACAACCTGCTCAACGGCTCGATCAACGGCGCCTGGCGCTGGGGCAACGGACGCAACGGGCCGGAAAACCTCGACGAGCTGCGCCAGGCCCTGTCTCTCGACAGCAATCTGCGCGTGCTCGTCACGCACGGCTACACCGATCTGGTGACGCCCTATTATGCGTCGCAGCTTCTCCTGAACCAGCTTCCCGCTCTCGGTCCCCAGAACCGTGTGGCGCTCTCTGTTTACGAAGGCGGCCACATGTTCTATTCGCGTCAGGCATCACGGCAGGCTTTCAAGGCCGATGTGCAGCGGCTTTTCGAGGAGGCCCTGCAGGCACGAGCCGCCGATTGAGGCATCGAGCCCGGGCAAACCGGGCCGGATCTCGTGATGTGATGCGACGGGGGATTGATGGCAATGCGTGCAAAAGTTCTATCCTGCATCGGCCTTATGGCGCTGGGCATGGCTGCGTGCAGCAGCACCGGCAATGCGCCGCCGGCAGCGGCCGTGCCGCCGGCAGCGGCGCCACCGATAACGGCGCCCGGCCCCGTGATCGACGGTCCCGTGCTCGGACCGGACGGCCGCTGCACCGGAACGTCCGCAGGGACCGCGGCTGCAATCGAGCCCGGCATCACCGAATGCGATCTCGTCCGTCTCAAGGGCAAGCCCGCCACCGACGTGCTCGTTGGCGAGAGCGGCAAGGGCCAGCGCGAAGTGCAGGTGCTCTATTCCGAGCCCGGCGGCCGCGAGCTCTATTTCTTCGTCAACAACCGGCTCGATCGGGTGGTGAAGCCCTGATCCGGTGCGAAGCGCCGGCGCCGCAATCTCACTCCGGGCGAGGCGGCGCCGGTTCGACGGCGATGTCGAAATGCAGCACCTCTTCGCGCGTTCCGAGCTTTTCGTAGAGCGCGATGGCCGGGTCGTCGCCGTAATCGGCCTGCACGTAGACGACCCAGGCACCGCGCGCCGATGCGATCCCGCGCAGATGCTCGATCAGCCCCGTCGCGATATGCCGTCGCCGGTGCTCTTCCGCAACGGCAAGATCATAGATGTAGACCTCGCGCCGCGCTCTCTCGAACTTGTCGAGTTCATAGGCGACGAGACCGCCGAGGACGTCTTCGCCGCTCAACGCGACGAGCGCAACGACGTGATCCTTCGCAAGCAGGTCGTTCAGGTATTCGTCCGTCGGCGGCGCCGCGCCGTAGGTTTCAGGATCTGCGAAGACATCGCCGAACAGGGCGTTCAACCGGCGCATGAGCGCGATGTCGGATGAGGTCAGGCGGCGGATGGCGAAGGGCGTCGATGGCATCGTCTCTGTTTAGACCACTTGCGCTGCTTGCTCCAGCGCCGACGGTCTGACGTAAGTGGCGGCTCACGCGGGGCGCTTCGAGCCGCTGCCGTCCGCTGCGGATTCGTAGAGATGCCGGATGTCGTCGAGACTGCGGATCGACTGGCCCGACGGCATCTGAATGACCGCACTCAGCTGCCTGAATTTGTCGTCCGCCCAGTCCTCGATCACCAGGGCGACCGCTTCCCTGAGAGGAAGGGTCGCGATCTTTTCCGTCATGAATTCCGAGCTCCTGGAGGATCTGCTGATGGCAAACAGATCGACGATCTCGTTCATGTCATGAGCAGTACTCAACGTCCTCTCCGTCCAGGCCCGGTTCCATGCGCATAGCGGCGGAGGAATGTGGCAGGACCGTGCTAGCCCCTTCAAATGAACAAAGGAGGTAACGAGCAGCGATCATGAGCGGATGTGTCGACGGTATGCGGTGGATTGTGATGCAGGACCGGGAAGGCGGATGGCGCCTTCGGATGAGCGGTTCAATTCACGGCGGAGGGAAGCGGCCGCGAAGGATCGTTGTCGTTTCCGGGTTCGACGGCACGGACCTTGAGCGAAGCGAGCGGCATCGTCGCACGGGAGAAGAGGCGCGTCGTGCAGTAGGTGAGGATCTGGTTCATCGCAGCCTCCATCAAAGGCACGATGACGCTACCTCACGCGGCGACGACCGGATGTGCTCTCCCGCACACAAATTTACCTAACGGCATTTCCGACGGCGCCTGCGATGCGCTTCATGTGAAGGCGGATTTTCCACTTGGGTTGCTGGCGGGCATTGTCGTTCACGGCATGCGCGTCGCTGTCCGTCAGATAGGCCATCGGCATCAGGCCCTCGGAAAATGTTTTGTCGGTGCAGGCGGAAATATGGATCCTCATCTGTCAGCCTCCCCCTAAGGCCGCAACGAGAATACGTTCCTGCACACGCTTTGCGTGAACTCCGAATGGGTAACTCGGGCGCTCTAGAGGATTAGGCTGGATGGATAGAGGCTCAGCTCAAGGAGTACCGAGCCTCTACGAGCCGGATCAATAGACCTCATATCGCCTGGTGGGGCGTCCGTAATCGTCCTCGTAGCCGCGGTAATCACGGTCGTAACCGCGCTCATAGCCCCGTTCATAGCCGCGCGGCGGCGGAGGTGGCCTGCGATAGCCGTCGTCCCGCCAACGATCGTAGCCCCGGGCCACATAGGCGCAGCGCTTCGGAATGCCCGGCGCCGGGTCCCCGAAGACCCGGTTCGAGCAGGGAACGCCGCCCCCGCGGACGAAGACTTCGGTGCTTTGGCCGGGGACGCCGTAGATGACGCGGGTGGAATAGGGGACGCGGCAGAACTCATGTTCCCGCGCGCATGGCACGAGGCCTTGCGCCTGGACGCCCGATGGCGAACCGAGGAACACCCCCGTGGTCAGCACCGCCATCGCCATGATCGTACGAAACATGTTCGCTCTCCCTGATAAGGGTCTCAGCCTATGGCTCGGAGAATGAACGCCGTCGTAACGGCGGGGATCCAGGGAGAAGGCCTCCGATGCTCTAGACGCTCGCCTCTTCGATCTCGCTGCTCAGCATCAGCCATTCCTCCTCCACCGAGGCGAGGGTCGAGGCGGCCTCGGCGCGCATCCGGGAGAGTTCGGTCGCCTTGGCGGGGTCCTTCTGGAAGGCGGTGCCGTCGGCGAGCGCGGTGTCGACCTTGCCGATCACGTCGGTGAGCTTCGCCATCCGCGTCTCAAGCGCTTCGAGCTTCTTGCGCAGAGGCGCGAGAGCCGCACGGCGCTCGGCGGCGGCGCGGCGTTCGTCGCCCTTCGAGGCGGACGGTGCCTGTGGCTTGTCGGGGCGCTTCTGCGGATCGAGCTCGCCGGAGAGCACGAGCTGGCGATAATCGTCCATGTCGCCGTCGAAGGACTTCACGCCGCCATTGCCGACGATCCACAAGCGGTCGGCGCAGGCCTCGATCAGGAAGCGGTCGTGACTCACCAGGATGACGGCACCGGTATAATCGTTGATCGCCTCCATCAGGGCCGTGCGGCTGTCGATGTCGAGGTGGTTGGTCGGCTCGTCGAGGATGAGCAGGTGAGGGCCCTCGAAGGCCGCAAGCCCCATGAGAAGTCGTGCCTTCTCACCGCCCGACAGGGATGAGACCGGCGTGTCCGCCTTGGCGCCCGGAAAGCCGATCTGCGCCGTGCGGGCGCGGATCTTGGCGATCGGCGTGTCGGGCATGCGTTCGGCCACATGGTCGTAGGCGGTGGCTTTCGGGTTGAGTTCGTCGAGCTGGTGCTGCGCGAAATAGGCCACATCCATGCGAGACGGCGTGCGCATCTCGCCTTTCATGGGCGCGAGTCTGCCGCCGATGAGCTTGCAGAAGGTGGATTTGCCGTTGCCGTTCGATCCGAGCAGGGCGATCCGGTCGTCCGGCGCGATGGTCAGGTTGAGCCGGTCGAGCACGATCCGCTCCCCGTAGCCGACGGCGGCGCCCTCGACGGTGATCAGCGGCGGCGCGGCGGGGCGCTCGGGTCCCGGCAGGTTGAAGGGCAGCACATCGTCCTCGACGATGGTGGCGATGGGTTCGAGCTTGGCGAGCCGCTTGACGCGGGACTGCGCCTGCCGCGCCTTCGAGGCCTTCGCCTTGAAGCGGTCGACGAAGGCCTGCAGATGCTTGCGCTCGGCCTCCTGCTTCGCCGCCATCTTGGCGGTCAGCTCGCGCTTCTCGGCATATTGCTTGGCGAACGAGGTGTAGCCGCCGCGATAGATCGTGAGCTTGCCCCGGTCGAGATGGAGGATGTGGTTGACGCAGGTATCGAGCAGCTCGCGGTCGTGGCTGATGATCAGCACCGTGTGCGGATAGCGCCCGAGATAATCGTAGAGCCAGAGGGTGCCCTCCAGGTCGAGATAGTTGGTCGGCTCGTCGAGGAGCAGCAGGTCGGGCTCGGTGAAGAGCACGGCGGCAAGCGCCACGCGCATGCGCCAGCCGCCCGAGAAGTCCGAGCAGGGCCGGTTCTGCGCCTCGGCGTCGAAGCCGAGGCCGTGCAGGATGGCTGCAGCGCGGGCAGGCGCCGAGTGGGCCCCGATGTCGGTGAGCCGGGTCTCGATCTCGGCGCGGCGCAGGCCGTCGGCGGTCTCCGCTTCGGCGAGGAGCGCGGAGCGCTCCTTGTCGGCGGCGAGCACGACCTCGATCAGGGTCTCGGGTCCGCCCGGCGCCTCCTGGGCCACGGCGCCGATCTTCATGCCGCGGGGCAGGGTGACGGTGCCGCTTTCCGTGGAAAGCTCGCCCTGGACGATCTTGAAAAGGGTGGTCTTGCCGGCGCCGTTGCGCCCCACGAGTCCCACCTTCGCCCCGGTGGGCAGATTGAAGGAGGCGCGGTCGAGGATCAGCCTATTGCCGATGCGGAAGGTCAGGTCGTTGACGTGAAGCATGCCGCCTTTTGACGTCTGACGAGGGCGCTGGCAAGGTCTCGGACAAGATCTCGAAGCCCCGGCCGATAGCCGGAATTGCCAATGACACGAGAGACAGGGCCTGAGAAAGGGTTGCGCGACACACAGATACTGACGCTGCGAAATTTATGGTATAGCCAAGACTTGCAGGTAGGGGGAGAAGAACAATGGCGAGGCTCGCCGGGATCAAATTGTTCAAGGGGCTGGACATCGACCTTGAGCGCTTCGAGGCGCGGGCCAATTGGCGCCGCTTCGATCCCGAAGAAGTCCTGATCGACTTCGACGAGCCGTCGACCGACCTCTATTTTCTTCTGACGGGCGAGGTCCGGGTGCTCATGCGTACCCCCTCGGGCAAGGAGGTCATCCTCCACGAGATGAAGCCGAACGACCTCTTCGGCGAGCTCGCCGCCCTCGACGGCGTGCCGCGTTCGGCCAACGTCACGGCGCTCACCCGGGGCGAGGCCTGCGTCATGCCGGCCGCCGTCTTCAAGGAGCTGCTGTTCTCGCATCAGGTGGTCTCGGAGCGCCTCTTCTGCCTCATGGCGGCGCGCATCCGAGAGCTGAACGCCCGCTTCATGGAGCAGACGGTCCTCGATCTCAGGCACCGGCTCTATTCGGAACTCCTGCGCCTGTCGACGCCCCGGCAGGACCGGTCGGGGGAGCGGGTGATCACGCCGCCGCCCTTCCACCACATCGTGGCTGCCCGCATCGGCTGCCGGCGCGAGCAGATCACGCGGGAATTCTCCATGCTGACTCAGGAGGGCCTGATAGAGCGCACCCGCGGCGCTCTGATCCTGCGCCAGCCGGAGGTGCTCAAAGCGCGCGTAACCGAGGCCCTGCAGACGGACCGCTAGCCGGAGCCTGCGGTCCGTAGGCCGCGAAGAAGACGCGGATGGCGTTTGCCACGTTGTGTTGGATCTCGTCCTCCGTCGGCGGCTCGCCGACCGAGAAGAGCATACGACGCAGGATGCCGGAGACGC
Source organism: Microvirga zambiensis WSM3693 (assembly GCF_016735695.1). Taxonomy (GTDB): domain Bacteria; phylum Pseudomonadota; class Alphaproteobacteria; order Rhizobiales; family Beijerinckiaceae; genus Microvirga; species Microvirga zambiensis. The sequence continues at coordinate 7,414 of NZ_JAERQD010000081.1, forward strand.
ACAGGTCGAGGAAATGCTGGGCTGCGAGGCCGGTATCCTCGATGGAGAGCCTTCCTGCTTCCACCTGCCGGTCGAAATAGGCGCTGAGCCGCGCGATGCCCTGGCAGGGGCCGGCCTCGTAGAAGGCCTGTCCGAGGCGCGGGAATTTTTCGGCCGCGCCCATCACCATCCGGATCGAGGATACGTGCTCGGGCTTGCCCAAGCGGCGCAGATAACTGAGGCCGAGCCTGGTCAAGGCGCCGCGAACGTCGGGATCCTCCGCATCGAGCTTGAACAGGACCTCGGCTAAACCCCGCTTCTCCTCGGTCGTCAGGGCCTCGAACAGGCTCTCCTTGCTGTCGAAATAGACATAGAGGGTCCCCTTCGAGACGCCTGCGACCTTGGCGATCTCGCCCATGCTGGCGCCGTCGAAGCCCTGGGCCAGAAACACCTTCCGCGCACCTTCCAGAATCTGGCGGCGCTTGGCGCTCTCACCGCTCTCCTCGGCGGTCGTGGAAAGCTCCCGGGTGGTGTCATGCGCGGCGCTCATGGCTTCTAGAACATCCTTTATTAGCTATTGACCGAACGGTTCGGTCAACCATATATGGCAGACAATCGTCGAAGATCAAGGCCGCAATGCAACGCCCGAGCTTTTGAAAGCGAGCGGCTCCCTAGGCCTTGCAGAGGTTCACATGGCTTATCGCGAAGAATTTCAGCAGGGTGCGGGCGCCCCCGAGACGGCTCGGGACGGAAAGGCCGTTCAGGCTCCCCAGCCGGAACAGGCGGCTCCCGCATTGGCACCTCCTGCCAAGAAGAAGGGCTTCGGCAAGAAACCCGTGATCTTCGCCGTGCTCGCGGCGGCCCTCGGCTTCGGCGCCTACGAGGGGCATTCATGGTGGACCGACGGCCGTTTCATGGTCTCGACCGATGACGCCTATGTACAGGCCGATATCACAATTCTGTCGGCCAAGATCTCCGGCTATGTCTCGTCCGTCGCCGTCACCAACAACCAGAGCGTCAAGGCCGGCGACCTGATCGCCAAGATCGACGACGGCGATTACCGCCTCGCCCTGCAATCGGCCAAGGACAAGCTCGCGACCCAGCAGAGCGCCATCACCCGCCTCGGCCGGCAGGTCGAGGCCGGCCGCGCCTCCGTGGCGCAGGCCGAGGCGCAGGTCGTCAGCGCGCAGGCGGAGGCCGAGCGCGCCGAGAGCGACTACGCCCGCCAGCAGCAGCTCGCCAAATCCGACTACACCAGCAAGGCCTCGTTCGAGAACGCCAAGGCGGCCCGTGACAAGGCCAATGCCGAGGTGAAGAGCGCCCAGGCCGCGTCTGCCGCCGCTCAGGCCAATGTCGAAGTCCTTGCCGCGCAGCAGAACGAGGGTCAGCGTCTGGCCGACGAGTATCGCACGGCCGTCGAGAAGGCGGAGCGTGATCTCTCCTTCACCGAGATCCGAGCAGCCGTCGACGGCATTGTTGGCAACAAGGCGGTCGAGGTCGGAACCTTCGTGCAGCCAGGCGCCCGCCTGGCTGCCCTGGTGCCGCTGACAAGCGTGCATGTGGATGCCAATTTCAAGGAGACGCAGCTCGCCTCCCTGAAGCCCGGCCAGAAGGTGCATGTGAAGGTCGATGCCTTCCCGGATACCGATATCGTCGGCACGGTCGAGAGCGTCTCGCCCGCCGCCGGCGCGGTGTTCAGCCTGCTGCCGCCGGAGAACGCTACCGGCAACTTCACCAAGATCGTCCAGCGTGTGCCGGTGCGCGTCACCGTGAGCCCCGACGTGGCCCAGAAGGGCCTGCTCCGCCCGGGCCTGTCGGTGGTCGTCGACGTCGACACCCGCACCTCGGCCGAGCCCTCCAAAACGGCCAGCATCAAAGAGTAAGGAACCATGGCCGCATCCGCTGCCATTCCGGGCAAGCCTCAAGCCATGCCTGCCGCGAAGCCTGCGCCGCTCGACCGGCGCCGGACCTTTGCGTTCTTCTGCATGGTCTTCGGCATGTTCATGGCGATCCTGGACATCCAGATCGTCTCCGCTTCGCTCGCCGAGATCCAGGCCGGCCTCTCCGCCTCGTCCGAGGAAATCTCGTGGGTGCAGACGAGCTACCTGATCGCGGAAGTGATCATGATCCCGCTCTCGGGCACGCTCTCGCGCGTGCTCTCGACGCGCTGGATGTTCGTGATCGCGTCGGGTGGCTTCACCTTCATGAGCTTCATGTGCGCGACCGCGACGAACATCGATCAGATGATCGTCTACCGCGCGCTGCAGGGCTTCATCGGCGGCGGCATGATCCCGACCGTCTTCGCCTCCGCCTTCACGATTTTCCCGCCTGAGAAGCGGCCCGTGATCTCGCCGATCATCGGCCTCGTGGCAACGCTCGCGCCGACCATCGGCCCGACGCTCGGCGGCTATCTGACGGACCTGTTCTCCTGGCACTGGCTGTTCCTCGTCAACATCGTGCCCGGCATCTTCGTCACGGTTTCAACCTACCTGCTGGTCGATTTCGACGAGCCCGATCTCAGCCTGTTCAAGTCCTTCGACTGGGCTGGCCTCGGCTTCATGGCCGCCTTTCTTGGCAGCCTGGAATATGTGCTGGAAGAAGGGCCGCTGAACGAGTGGTTCCAGGACGAGGCGGTGCTGATCCTCGCCATCGTCTGCGTGATCGGAGCGGTCGGCTTCTTCTACCGGGCGTTCACGGCAAAGCAGCCGATCGTGGATTTGCGCGCCTTCGCCGACCGCAACTTCCTCGCCGGTTCCGCCTTCAGCTTCGTCATGGGCATCGGCCTCTACGGCCTGACCTATCTCTATCCGGTCTATCTGGCCCGCGTCCGCGGTTACTCGTCGCTTCAGATCGGCGAGACCATGTTCGTGACGGGCGCCACCATGTTCCTCATGGCGCCGGTGGCGGGAATCCTGTCGCGCAAGATGGATCCGCGGCTCATGATGGCCATCGGCTTCGGCGCCTTTGCCTTCGGTACCTGGCAGATCACCGGCCTGACCAAGGATTGGGATTTCTGGGAACTGTTCGTGCCGCAGATCTTCCGCGGCGTCGGTCTCATGATCTGCATGGTGCCGATCAACAACATCGCGCTCGGCACCCTGCATCCGAGCCGGATCAAGAACGCGTCGGGCCTCTACAACCTCACGCGCAATCTCGGCGGCGCGGTCGGTCTGGCGGTCATCAATACGCTCCTGAACAATCGTCTCGATCTGCATCTCCAGCGCTTGCGCGAGAGCGTGACCTGGGACAGTTCGAAGGCGATGGAAACGCTCAATGCTCTGACCATGAAGTTCCAGGGTCTCGGCACGGACGCGAATGCGGCAGCGATCAAGACGATGTCGAACATGGTCCGGAAGGAGGCTCTGGTCATGTCCTTCGCCGACGTCTTCCTGCTGCTGACCGTGCTGTTCCTGGGGCTGATCTGCGCCTTGCCCTTCATCAAGAAGCCGCGCGCAGCACCCGCCGGCGGCGGGGGGCATTGACTTAAACCTCCAAAACTCAAGCCCGACCTTGAGTCAGGCTCATTTGATTCCCTGCTCTTCAAATCTCGCGCGCCTAATGGCTCGCTTCGATGATGGGAGTGGTGATGATCGGGATCACCGCGATTGTTACCTAAGGAAATATCTGGCTGATTGGCTAGGCCAATTCGGGCAGGGGATTATTCACTATCGAATAATTGGACTAATTGACGGGTCGGAAAAAACGGACAAATGTCCGATTGAGAATTTCGGAATCGAAAGAAAGCAGAGGGGCCGTCCCCCTGGACAGCGAACGGCCCCAATGCCCCATCCCTTTACGGGATGTACTTGCCCCTTATGGGGCCTTCACTAAAAGGCGCCTGCTTCCGGTTCGTCCGGGGCAGGCTCCTGTTATGGGAACGGACCCGTTCCCACCTCTTGAACCGGAAACGCAGGTATGCCCTGACGCGAACCGGCTTTAGCAATGGAAAAAGCGGGAGCTGCATTGAGCTACCCTCCTTCTGCCTGAGCGGGTATGGCCCCGCCGTCCTGGATGCCCTATGCACCCGGGCGAAAGCGCGAAGAGCCAGGCAGGCAAAATCCCATTGCTACATATTGTCTAGCACAACTCTTTTGTAAGAATGTCTAACCTGTGCTTGAGAGGACTTTCTTCCTGTGAATCCTCGTGGATTTTGTGGAGGAGAATGCTGGGCCAGCCCAGGAGTCCAAAGGCGAGGCTCAAAAATAATTTTTTGGATCAATTAAGATCTCAAATCCCCTGAGCCTTCGTATCCACGCTCACCACCACCGACATGCCGGGCGACAGATGATCGGTGAGCGACTGGCCCGGATCGATGGCGATGCGCACGGGCACGCGCTGCGCGACCTTGGTGAAGTTGCCGGTGGCGTTGTCGGTTCGGATCACGCTGAATTCCGAGCCGGCCGCCGGCGAGAAGCGCTCGATATGGCCGTTCAGCTGCGCGTGCTGGAGCGCATCGACCGTGAAGGTCACGGACTGGCCGGGTTCCATGCCGGCGAGCTGGGTTTCCTTGAAGTTCGCGATTACCCAGATCCGCTCCGGCACCAGGGCGAGAAGCTGGGTGCCCGCGGAGACGTATTGCCCGATACGCGCACCGATCTCGCCGAGCTTTCCATCCTCCGGCGCGACGATGCGCGTGTTCTGCAGATCGATTTCGGCGAGGCGGACTGCCGCCTGCGCGCCCTGCACGGCCGCTTCGAGGGATTGGCGGCTGACCAGGGTCGAGGCGAGATCCTGCCGCGAAACCTCCAGCGCTGCCTGCGCCTGATGCAGCGAGGCCGTCGACTGGTCGAGCGCGGCCCGCGCCTGATCGGCCTGGCTCTGCGTCGTGACGCCCCGTTCGAGCAACGGCTCGATCCGCTTCCAGCTCGCTTCCGCCGCCTTGAGCGCGGCCTGGGCGCTGTCGACCTGCGCCTGGCTCGACGTGATGCGTGCTTCGTCCGAGCGGCGCTTCTGCTCTGAATTGGCGAGAGCCGCCTGCTGGCCCGCGAGCGTCGCCTTCGCCTGTTCGAGCTTCTGCGCGAAGATGCGGTCGTCGAGCTTCACGAGAAGCTGACCGGCCTTCACGTGCTGGAAATCCTGCACCGCGACCTCGCCGACATAGCCGGCGAGCTGCGGGCTGACGAGGGTCACCTGTCCGCGCACATAGGCATTGTCCGTCGTCTGAACGGAGCTGTCGAAAGGCGGCAGGCGCCAGGCATAGAGGACCAGCGCAACGCCGATGGCGCCGATGGAGGTTGCGATGAGCGTCGTGGGGGAGCGGAGAGACTTGAGCATGGCAATCGATATGGGGTTAAGCGGCTGCGGGCTGAGGAGCGGGTGACAGGCGCGCGGCGACGGTGCGGACCGCCACGTGAACGATCAGGGCGGCGAGGGCGAAGGCGGCAATCCCTGCAATGGCCAGGAAGGCGTCGTTATAGGCGAGCACCGTCGCCTCGCGGGTAACCTGCTGGCTGAGCAGGATGGCGCCTTCGGCATTCAGCAGCGCCTTGTCGCCAATCACGCGGCCATAGGCGCCCGCAAGCTGGCTGAGACGCTGGATGACGAGGGGATCTGTCAGCGGCAGATGGTTGGCGAGAGCCTGGATGTGGAAGCGCGTACGCCAGGTGATGAAGCTTCCGACGATGGCGGAGCCGAGCACACCGCCGATGCTCTGGGTGGTGAGGAAGACGATGACGAAGCTCAGGATGTAGGTCGGCCCTTTCTTTAGCGCCATCATCAGGCCGGATGCCATGGCCGGCGGCAGGAAGAGCGCGCCCGCGAAGGCGATGAGCGCCTGGCTCAGATACATCTCGGCCGGACGCGTCAGGTTCGTGGCCCGGCTGTCCATGACGGCGCCTGCGATGAGCAGAGACAGGGCGACGATGTGGATCGCGTGCTCACGGTCCGGCTTGACGATCGCCGCACAGGCGAGCCCGCCGAGGATCGAGGCCGCGAGGATGACGAGCGAGAGCATCTGCATCTGCTCGTTCTGCAACCCGAGCGCCTGGAAGAAGGCGAAGGCGCCGCTCGTCTGCTCCGACAGGGCGATGCGGAAGATCAGAAGCGCGCCGGTGAAATGCACGACCTCCTTGCTCGCCAGCCAGCGGATGTCGAGCAGCGGGCTCTCGCGGTTGAGTTCGAGCACGACGGCCACGGTGACGGCAGCGATGCCGACAGCCAGCATGATCCCGAGCCAGGGCGCCTCGAACCACCAATAGACGCGGCCGAGCGTCAGCACCATGGCCGTCAATCCGAAGCCGATTGCTATCAGCAGATAGCTCACCACATCGCGCCAATGGATGACCTTCGCCCGCGGCTGCGGCGTGAGTGGCAGCAGATAGACGGCGGCGAAAGCCAGCATGGCGATGGCGATCTCGAACACGTAGAGGCCATGCCATTGTCCGAGCATCAGCAGATCCGGCGCGATCAGGCGCGCGACGGGAGCGCCGAAGGACAAGTTCGTAAGTGCGAGCGACAGGCCGATATTCAGCTTCTTCGCCGGAGGGAAAGCCTCCAGCATGTAGAGAAAGCCGAGCGACGACATGGGTGCCGCTGCGATGCCGCTGAAGAAGCGCACGACCAGCGCCGAATGCAGGTCGTTGACGAAGAGATGCATCAGCGAAACCAGCATGAAGACGAGAATGCTCAGCTCCGCGAAATTGCGCAGGCCGTATTGGGTCCGGATCTTGATGAGGGCCAGGGACAGGCTGACATTCGGCGCCATGTAGGCGGCGACGAGCCATGTAGCCTCGTTCGCGGTTGCGCCGAGGGAGCCCTGAATCTGCGGCAGGTTCGCCGAGATGAGGTTCATGCCCAGCCCCTGCGTGAGGGCGAGGAGAAGCGAGGCGAGCATGTAGCCTGCCGCGCGAAGCGGCGGCATGGGAGCAGGCGCCGCCGCGGGGGAGGGCGGCGCCTGCGGTTCCGGCGGCTTCGAAGGGGTCTCGACCTCGGAGCCGCCGGCGTCGGGATGCATTCTGACGGATGCGGATGTCATGAGGATGCCGCCGCTCAGCTCATCGCTTCCAGGTTCCGGCTCATGGCGTTCAGGGCGCGGATGGCGACCGTCAGCTCGGCCTCGGGGATGTCCTTGAGCACGTCGCTGCGGAATTCCTTGACCAGGGCGTCGACATAGGAAGCCTGCTCGCGCCCCGCAGCCGTCAGAGCGATCTGCTTCGCGCGCCGGTCGCCGTCGACCGGCTGGCGCTCGATCAGGCCCTGCTTCCCCAGGCCGTCGAGAAGGGGCACCAGGGTCGGCCCTTCGATCTCGAGGGCGTCTGCAAGCTCGGTCTGGGTCATGCAATCCTTCTTGCCGAGGAAAATCAGGGCCCGCGCCCGCGCCAGCGTCAGCCCCTCGGCGCGCACGCGGGCATCGAAGGCGGTGCGCATCTTGCGGCTGACCTTCCACAGTTCCTCGGAGAAAGCCGCTTTCGTCGGAGTGACCATAGGGATCCTAGAGGGCATATTATTAGGATACTAATTATATGCATGCTCGATATCTGAATTCCAGGGCTGCTTCAAGTGTGTCGGACGCCTTGGCGGGGCAGGGCAGGGTTGCAGGAAATGCCGATCTCCAGGCTGGGGGATTCCGGCGTTTAAGCTGTTGTTCTCAAGGGCCGAACATCATAGCCTGCCCGTCGGTTTTCTCAGTCAAGGTCGAAGTCGAAACATCTTGCCTCCTCCGTCCCGACACTCCGCCTCCGTCGGCGCCGTGCGCCGCGCCTTCGCACCCTGGTCCGATCCTGCAGCCAAGCCGCTCATCCGCTTCGAGAACGTCACGAAGCGCTTCGGCGATGCGGTGGCGGTGGACCATCTCTCCCTGAACATTTTCGAAAAAGAGTTCTTCTGCCTGCTCGGCCCATCGGGCTGCGGCAAGACCACGCTCATGCGCATGCTCGCGGGCTTCGAGACGCCGAGCGAGGGCGCGATCACGTTGGGGAATCAGAATTTGGCCGGCGTGCCGCCCTACCGGCGGCCGGTGAACATGATGTTCCAGTCCTATGCGCTCTTTCCCCATATGAGCGTCGAGAAGAACATCGCCTTCGGCCTCAAGCAGGATGGATTGCCGAAGGATCAGATCGCGGATCGCGTCGGCGAGATGCTGCGCCTCGTCCAGCTGGAAAAGCTCGCCCGACGCTATCCGAGCCAGCTCTCCGGCGGCCAGCGGCAGCGCGTGGCGCTCGCTCGCGCTCTCGCCAAGAAGCCGAAGCTGCTGCTTCTCGACGAGCCGCTCGGCGCCCTCGACAAGAAGCTGCGTGAGGAAACCCAGTTCGAGCTGATGGACATCCAGCACGAGCTTGGCATGACCTTCGTGGTCGTCACCCACGATCAGGAGGAGGCCATGACCATGGCCGACCGCATCGCGGTCATGGACCACGGCCGGATCGTGCAGGTGGCGACGCCCGGAGAAATCTACGAGCAGCCCAAGACCCGCTTCATCGCCGAGTTCGTCGGCGACGTGAACATCCTGGAGGGCCATGTCCAGGGACTGGAGAACGGCCTCTGGCGCGTGAAGACGCCGTCGGCCGCTGAGCCCCTGACCATCGACGACCCCGACGAAGTGCTGAATTCCGGCCAGGCCGTGGCAATCGCGGTTAGGCCCGAGAAGATGGTGATCCAGCGCGATCCACCGCCGCCCGGCACCCGGAACGTGCTGACCGGCGAGGTCTGGGACATCGGCTATCTCGGCGACTGGACCGTCTATCGCGTCAAGCTCGCCACCGGCGAGATCCTGCGCGTGACCCGCGCCAACGCCTCGCGCTTCGTCGAGAACCCCATCGATTGGGACGAGCAGGTCTTCGTCACCTTCGCGCCCGATGCGGCCGTGATCCTGGCGGAATAGCCATGGTGGAGCGTTCTCTCACACGGTGTCTGGCGGCGGGTCTGGTGCCGCTCGTGCCGTTTCTCTGGCTCTGCGTCCTCTTCCTCGTTCCGTTCCTGATCGTTCTCAAGATCAGCCTTTCGGATCCGGCGGTCGCGCAGCCGCCCTATACGCCCGTCTTCGACTGGAGCGACATTGCGGGCTTCTTCAGCCAGCTCGATTTCGAGAATTTCGGATTGCTGGTCGAGGACGATCTGTACTTCCGGGCGGTGCTTTCGTCCGTGCGCATCGCCGCCGTCTCGACCCTGCTGCTGCTTCTCGTCGGCTTTCCCATTGCCTACGGCATGGCCCGCGCGCCGGAGCGCCACCGCTCGCTGCTGGTCGCTCTCGTCATCCTACCGTTCTGGACGAGCTTTCTCATCCGCATCTATGCCTGGATCGCCATTCTCAAGCCCGAAGGCCTTCTCACCCAGGCGCTCATGGGGATCGGCCTAATTTCGGAACCGCTCGACATCCTCAACACCGAGACGGCGGTCTATGTCGGCATCGTCTATGCCTACCTGCCCTTCATGGTGCTGCCGCTCTACGCGACGCTGGAGAAGATGGACGACACGCTCCTTGAAGCGGCCCTCGATCTCGGTTCGACGCCCTGGCGCTCGTTCTGGACGATCACCGTGCCGCTCGCCATGCCGGGCATCGTCGCGGGCTCGCTCCTGTGCTTCATCCCGGCCGTGGGCGAGTTCGTGATCCCCGACCTTCTCGGCGGTTCGGAAACCCTGATGATCGGACGGCAGCTCTGGAGCGAGTTCTTCTCCAACCGCGACTGGCCGCTCGCCTCTGCGGTCGCGATCCTGCTCCTCCTCCTCCTCGTCGTGCCCATCGTGATCTACCGCGATGTGGAAGCACGGCGCGTGGAGGCGCGGCCATGAACCGGCGCCTCAGCCTCTTCAACGTCACCTCGCTTGTGCTCGGCTTCGCCTTTCTCTACCTGCCGATCCTGCTGCTGGTGATCTATTCCTTCAACGCGTCGCGGCTCGTCACCGTATGGGGCGGCTTCTCCACGCAATGGTATGGGGCGCTTTTCCGAAACCAGGCGCTCATGGAGGCGGCCTGGGTCACGCTGCGCATCGCGCTTCTGTCGGCGACGATCGCGACCGTTCTCGGCACGCTCGCGGCGCTGGCGCTCACGCGCTACGGGCGCTTTCCCGGCCGCACGCTGTTCACCGGCATGGTCTACGCGCCGATGGTCATGCCCGAGGTCATCACCGGGCTGTCGCTGCTCCTGTTCTTCGTCGCCATCGATCTCGACCGCGGCTTCTGGACGATCACGCTGGCGCATACCACGCTGACCATGTGCTTCGTCACGGTGGTCGTGCAGTCGCGGCTCATGACGTTCGACCGCTCGCTGGAGGAAGCGGCGATGGATCTCGGCGCGCCGCCTCTGCGCACCTTCTTCACCGTGACGCTGCCCCTGATCGCGCCGTCCATCGTGGCGGGCTTCCTGCTCGCCTTCACCCTGTCCATGGACGATCTGGTGATCGCGAGCTTCAATGCCGGGCCGGGTGCGACGACTTTGCCGATCAAGATCTACAGCCAGGTGCGCCTCGGCCTCTCACCGGAGGTGAACGCGGCCTCGGCCATTCTCATCGGCATCGTGACGCTTGGCGTGATAGCGGCGACCCTGATCAGCAAACGTTCGGCGCTGCGCTCGAGCAAAGAAGCTCACTGAGCGACGGCCTGCGGCCCCTGGCGGTTGGCTGGGACGCGCTCACTCGGGAACAGGGGCTTTGCCGCCCCCGAGCGCTCGATGAGCGAGCGGACCTGCGGCGTCACCGCGACATTGTCCCAATCGCCGGTGACGTCGAAGACGAGGGCAGGGGTCTGCGTCGCCGGTGCATCCGCCGCCGAGACATCGGCCGTGACGCGCAGGGCGCGCTCGGGCAGCAGGATCTGCCCGCGCAGATCGGCCTGGACGGCGGGACCTTTGAGCGTGCCCTCGACGATTTCGCCGACGCCGTCCTTCACGACGATCTGTGCCTCGGCCTTGTCGAAGGGCGTGCGGCCGCCTTTCCAGTTGAGGGAGGCGAGCAGCGGCCGCTTCTCTACGCGCCGCAGCGCGTCCTGGAGCGTGATGCCCACGATCTCGCCCTCAGTCAGCTCGATATTGGAGCGGCCTTCGGCCTGCCGGATCACATCCGCCGGGTTCTTTCCCTGGCCCTCGAAGCTGAACTGGCCCTGGGCACGGCCGTTGATCCAACGCGGCTCGCCCATGGCGGTAAGGAAGGGGGCGATCTTCACGTTCGAATAGGTGCCCTGGCTCTTGAAGTCGACCACACCGTTCCGGGACACCAGCGACAGGCGCCCCTTCAGGGTGCCGTCATAGAAATCCGCCCGCCCGATCGAGGCTTCGATCCGGCCCGGCTGGACGAGCACGCTGGCGGCCATGTCGTCGAGACTCAAGCGTCCGAGGCTGGCGCTCGCCGCCGAGAGGCGCAGGTCGAGATCCATCCCGGTCGCCCGCGCGAGATCGATGCCTTCTTCGCTCCACGCCCCGGAAGACGTGCGGGCCAGGGAGAAGGGAGCGAAAAGATCGGAGAGGTTGACGGTATCGGCTGCGAGCGTGCCGGTGATGATCGGCCGGTCCGTATCGAAGCGCACGCCCATGGTCCCCTCGAGCTTGTCCGAGCCGAGGGTGACGGCCACCGCCGGCCAGGACAGGCGGCGGCGGTCCATGGAAAAATCGCCGTTGAGCGAGATGGCCCGCAGGAGCGAGCCGAAGGGCAGGTCGAGTCCGCTCCACCGGGTGAAGTCGCGCACGGAGGTGGCTTTGATGGTGCTCTCGCCCGTGATGCGGGGCGTCTCGCCGAGTTGTGCCTCGCCCTCGGCCGCGATGCGCGCAAAGGGAGAGGAGAGGGTCAACGTAAACGGGCTGATCCGGTCGGAGGCGAGGAGGTCCGGGAAGATGGAGGCCTTTTCCACCACCACCGGTTCGTCCCGCCACTCTGCGGTGCCGGCGACGGTCAGGGGCTCGGAGGCGTCGGTCCAGCGGATGACGATGTTGATGCGGTCGAGATTGGCGGCCTTCAGATCGGTCCAGCGCAGGGACGACTTGTTGATCACCAGGCGCCGGGCATGGGACTCGCTGGCGCCGTTCCTGAAGACCTTGGGCCAGTCGACGGCCTGAACCTTCTGGAGCGAACCGATGAGCTTCGTCTCGCTCAGGTCGAAATCGGACAGCTCGATCCGCCCGAACAGCAGGGGCAGGACGCGCAGCTCACCCCTCAAGGTTCCGCCCTCGGCCCGGAGGGCCTCGTTCGGGAACCGAAGCGTCACGTTCTCGAACTTGACCCGGGGGATGGGCAGAACGGCAAAGGTGCTGCGGCCCCTGACCGTCAGGTCGAGCCCGTACCTGTCCTTCACGTGCTGCGTCAGCTCAGCCGACAGGCCTCCGCCGGGCAGCGTCCAGGGCGAAGCTGCCGTTCCCAGAACGGCGAGCGCTATCAGCGCGATGAGGAAGACAAAGCGGCGGGACATCTGATGAATGTTGTAAACCTTGGGCCCTGCCACGCAAGCGGGGGTGAGGAGATCTCCTCAGGCAAGACCGAGTATGAATCGTTTCCATATATCCATACGAAGGGATTGTCTAAATTGAGGCTAGGTTGCAGGGTGACGGCCTTCCGAACCGGACCTGCCCTGCGACCTATTGGCCGCGGGTCGGTTCGCGACGCTTCGAAGGGCAGGAATCTGCTCACAGGGAGAGGATTTGATGGACAAGGTATACAGCGATGCGCGCGTGGCGCTGGCTGGTGCGGTCAAGGATGGGATGACCATCATGGCCGGC
>NZ_JAERQD010000082.1 GCF_016735695.1 Microvirga zambiensis WSM3693
GTTTTCTCGGCATTTGGGTCCTCCTGTCTGCCTCAAGACATACTTCAAGGTGGACCAATTCAATGGGGGTGGATCATTGGGCTTGCCGGTCACAATCGGCGGGTGAAGACGTTCACAATTTCCTGTTCGTCATCGTCATAATCCTCTGGTGAAGGCAGGTCATCGCGATACTAGCCAATTGAGACAGCGGGCCTGACTGCAGGCACTCCGTTGTCATGCTGCGTGCTGAATGTCGGAGCCGATCTCGGCTCCTCCCGACAAATTATGGCTCGCATTGATGAACTGTTGGATGGTCTCCAACACTGCGGCCGGGCTCGGTTGATTAAGGATGATATCGTCGCCCGCAGACGGCCGAGCTTTGGATGCCGCGATGACGACGGGACGGGTCGGATAAGTATCGTGATACTCGTCGGCCAAGATCGAGCCATCGATCAGGATCGGCAGACTGGCCCGGGTGTAAAGCCAGGCGATGGGATGCTCCCAATCCCGCAGGACCAGAAATGCATGCTCGCCCGTATCCACCGTGGTCACGTCGTACCCTGCGGCCCGGAGCCACTGTGCGAGGGTTTCGCGGAAGATTGGATTGTTGTCGACGACAAGAATGCGATCAGAACAGTTCTTGTTCATGGTGGCCTCCCGGGCACTATCCCGTCCCTTGGACGGTCTCAGTGTCACTCAATTCGAGGCGCGGTTCAGTTGGCCTCATGTCTCAGAGATCTGTTTGGGCAGCGCTTTATTTTCGCAGAACACTCCATTCGAGCAGACTGGCGCGATCAGTGTGCTCAATCACACCTGCAGAACGAGAGGCTGCAAAATTGTCTCGCCGCACGGGAATAAACCAGGTTCGGGCTTGGTCTGGATAAGGCAGCGCAGCATCAGCACCGTGGACGCCGTCATGCCAGTCGACGGGCCGTCCAGTCCACGTTCAGTGGGGATGTTGCCAAGCTAGCCACTTAGAATTGTTGAGCAGCCATGAACCCGCGTCGTGCACACAGAGGTCTGAACATGAGCGGCAACACTGTGACCTTGAGCATACTCCCTCTGTGGGGACTTATGACGATGGTCCCCGCGTCAGGACAGCAGGAGGCACAGGCAAGTTCCAAATGGTGGCCGACGAGCCGGTCCACGGCATCCGGAAATGTGACAGTCAGGAGGGAAGAGGGTACAATCCCGCAACGCGCGGAGGAACCTGTGCCGGTCTCCCTGGCGCCTCCCATGACGGCCGAGCAAGCCGATCTCGCCCGGCGCTTTCGCGGGCTGATGCTCCCGCATCTGGATGCCGCTTACAACCTGGCGCGCTATCTCCTGCGGGATCCGGTCGCCGCCGAGGACGTCGCGCAGGACGCATTTCTGCGGGCGTTCCGCGCCTTCGAGGGCTACAGGGGTGGGGACCCGAAGGCATGGATCCTGGCGATCGTGCGAAACTGCTGCCACACCTGGGCGAAAGCCGCGGCATCGGATCCAACGGTTCCGCTTGAGAGGGCCGGAATAGACCAAGGAGACGATGCAGGCGATGCATTCGAGAGCAGCGCCGGGCCGGTTGATCCTGAGGACAGCCCCGAAACCGCCGCCGTGCGGCACAACGAGATCGCGACCATGAGGGAGTTGATCGAAAACCTACCTATTCCGTTCCGGGAGACGCTGGTCCTGCGGGAACTCGAGGAGCTCTCCTATCAGGAGATCGCCGAAGCGACCGGGACGCCGATCGGCACCGTGATGTCCCGCCTCGCCCGGGCCCGGCACCTGCTCGCCGATGCTTGGCGCCAGCGCACCGCAGAGCGCGAGGAGACACGGTCATGACCCTCCCTTGTGCTGACATGGAAGTCCTCATGCACGGTCACCTCGACGGCGAGCTGGATGCCGCGAATTCGTTCGGGGTCGAGGGTCATTTGAGAACCTGTCCAGCCTGTGGGGGTGAATATCAGCGCCTGCAGGTGCTTCGGGCAACCCTGCGAGATGACCGCCTACGGTATCGGGCACCTGATGCGCTGCGCGTGCGAATCCTGGAGGCCATTGAGCCTGCTCCAACGGCTCGGGCTGCACCGGCAGCCGCCCGCTGGTGGCAGCGCCTGTGGCGCGATCGCTACCTTGGCCTGCCGGCGGCTGCTTTTGCAGCAGGTCTTGCGATGGTCCTGGTCCTGCCGCGTCAGTCCCTGGATCTGGAGCAGGAACTTGTCTCCGAGCATATTCGCTCCCTGATGGCAGGCCACATCACGGACGTGACCACGTCAGACCAGCATATGGTGAAGCCCTGGTTCGACGGCCGGCTTGATTTCGCTCCCCCGGTTATCGATCTGGCCAGTGAGGGCTTCGCGCTGACCGGCGGCCGGCTCGACTACATCGCAGGACGGGCGGTAGCAGCCCTGGTGTACAAACGCCGCGAGCACCTGATCAACCTGTTCATCTGGCCGGCGGAGAAGGCTGAGGTCGGGGCTGATCGGGTGCAGTCATCCGTCAACAACGGGTACAACACGCTGCACTGGTCGGGGAGCGGGATGACCTTCTGGGCGATCTCGGATCTCAACCCCGCTGAGCTACAGGAGTTCATGCGCCGTTTCCAGAACCATCTCGCGCGCTAATAATTCTTTCTGGATGCGTCGGAGATGCCTACACCCGTCCGACAACCAGTCTCGGTGAGCTGGGACATGCTACGGCAAGCCTAGGCGAGGATGAGGATGTGACGCTCTACAAGCGATGTATCAGGTACACGAAGGTCACGCGGCGTATCCAAGGAGCTGCCTGCGTCTGAACGCTCTGTCCAACGACAGTGCGCCTGCCCCGGTGGCGGCCAGCACGAACATGCCGCCCGCGATCGCAAGATCCTTCTCGAAGTGCAGAAGCTCGTTGCGAACGGCGAAGTTGGAATGAAACAGGATAGCGGTTGCGAGGCAGAACAATCCCAGGCTCAGTGAGCCCAAGCGTGCGTGCCAGCCCAATGCGACCATCAAGCCCGCCCCGAGTTGCAGCAGGATCGTCAAAACCAGCACGTAAGGTGGGACACCGACCTTGCTCATCGCGGACGCGGAAACTGCGAAGCCGGTTGCAAGCGTGACCCCTTCATGAAGGAAGATCAAAGCCAACAGGAACCTCCCCAGAAGCAGGAGGGGATCGGCAGTCTTCGACAGAATTGCCTCAAGCGTCCGTGGCATCGCGACCTCCCGATCGTCAGCACAGTGGAAAGAGGTGGGCGAAGTCATCGCCCACCCGGCAGCGTCACTTGGCGGCTGTCCGTTTCAGGGCTTTCTCCAGGTCCTGACGCTCTTCGCAGCCGCCTGGACACAATTTGACGAGCGCTGCGAGCTGTTCCCTGGCTTTGCCGATATTGCCGGTTTCGACATACAGCTCGCCGAGGTACTCGCGGGCTGGCCGGTAGTCGGGCTGGAGCTGCAATGCCTTGGTGTAGTAGGTCAGCGAGGTTGCGTAGTCGCCTGTCTTGCGCAGGGTGTATCCCATCAGATTGTAGATGTCGGCCTGCTGGGTATCTTCAGCCAGACCGCGCAGCTCTTCCAGAGCCGCACCATAGCTGCCGGCCTGGATCTTGGCCCGTACGGAGCTCAGATCGACAGAGCCGGTCGATGTATCATCATCGACCGCAAACGCTGCGCTGCTGGTCAGGGCTGGTGTAAGCGCTATCCCGGTCAGGAGAGCAAGGGAAAGGAAAGAGGTTCTCGTCAACATGGCCTGTTCTCGCTGGTTGGGTCAGATTGCTACCGGGGTAAAGGCATAGGCGTTGTCGTCTTTTGTGAACGTACCGAGGCCCGGGAACGGAAAATGCGCCCCGCAAATCATCATCCTGTCCGCAATGACCCGATCGATGATCTTGCGGCGGGTCGCCACCGCCATCGGCCCGTCCTGGTCGTAGGCACCCTGCCAGTCCGGATGGGGCGCCAGGAGAGCCGGGACGTACATAGTGTCGTTCGACACCAGCAACTGGTCGCTGCCTGAACTCACTAGGAAAGCGGAATGGCCAGGCGTATGACCGAAAGCCTCGAGGATCTGGATCCCGGGGGTGATCTCGGTACCGCTTTCGACGAGCCTCCAGTTGTTCCAGGTCGGAAAGACATCGGCGATGCGCTTGCCGGCGGCCCGGCGACCCTCCGGCAGTTTCTCGACGCGGCCTGGCTCCGTCCAGAACCTATACTCGACACTGTTGACCACCAGTTCGGCCTCTGGAAACACGGCGTCGTTTGTACCCTTCTCCATCAGACCCCAGACGTGGTCCGGGTGGAAATGCGAGATCAGGATCGTGCTGATCTGGCTGCGATCAATGCCGGCAGCCTTCATGTTGGCCGGCAGATGGGTGGCGTTGGCCTGCCATTGGCCGACGCCGGATCCGGCGTCGATCATGATGTGCCGGTCCCCGATCTTCAGGACGAGGACTGTGAGCGGGATCGGCATGAACTCGGTCGTCAGTCCAGCCTTGGCGAGCGCCGCCTTCGTCTCATCGACGGTCACGCCCTTGATGAAGGCAGGGTCATGCGGCTTGCGCCAGATGCCGTCATAAACGGCCGTCGCTTCAATGGACCCGACCTTGTACTTGTAGAAGCCTGCTGTTGGCTCGACAGGAGCCTCTGCGTGAGCGTCTGCAATCCAGGCCAGTGGTTTCTGTAGCCCGAAAGCCGCGGCCATGGCCGCGCTGATCAGGACGCCTCGGCGTGACATGTTGAACATCTCAGTTCTCCGTCAATCGGTGGATTGAGGAGCCATGTGGACATCGGGCCCCGTCATTGCTCCTTACTGGCAAGACCATGGCGTTCACGGTTTTATTCCCGGGTCGGCGAGCCGAGTTCAGCGCGATCCAATTGCCTCGGACGGACCGTCCGATATCGCTTGTAAGAGAGGCCAGTCGGCACAGAAGGCTAGGTTCATTCAGCGCGAGTAAAGACAGATAAATCGATAAGCTATGTGCCCTCGCTACCTCGCAGGCAGCCTACGCGACCTTTCTCTAAAGCTTCGGATCTAAATGTGCTCCCTCACTTGTGGGATGATCCGATGTTTTCTCCTCTTCCCTAAGCACATCATTGGATGAGGGAAACGGGTGACCCTTCTATACGAAGCCGCAGATCTTTTGGACATTGAGAAGCCCAGGAATGTCGCCTATGGGTCAATTTGTGAAATTTAGGCATGCCCGTCAAAGGTCCGCTCACTGCGGGTGACTAGACCTTTGTGGCTTCGTTACAAGCCGCTCAGTGGCAACACTATGAATGAGCTGGGAGTGGACGGAGGGTAGGCTTCGGACGACCCACTTCGCCGTTCGAGTTCCTAAGGTCGGCTCGACCTCGGACCTGAGCGAGTCCTGCCCATCTCAACGTTTGGCTACCTATTGGCTACCTGGAAGAAAACGACTCAAAGGGCAGATGCCGGTAACCCTTTGATATTGTTGGTGAGCGCGCTGGGACTCGAACCCAGGACCCTCTGATTAAAAGTCAGAAGCTCTCAGCGAGGCGGAGAAACGGGCGTTCCGGATGTGCCCAGATCGGGGCATGCCTGCGCGACCTGGAAGCCTATGCGGACTCAAGCACCCTGCAGACGGCGGCAAGCAGAAGACCAAAGTGTTTCGCGACGTGTGCCGGCGCCGCCCCCGCCTTGCGTTGCCCCACCTGTAACGCGGATGAGGTCTTGCCGGATTGTGAGGACTTGATCCGTTGTTTTGCCCGAAGCAAAGCGGGCGGAGCTGATTGGCGAAATTCTCTGGGAAATCAATTCTCATGGCACTATCGTCAACTCGGCTTAATGGCCGCCTTGCAGGGAATCCTTCCACTGGCTGTCCCACGGATCCCAATGCTTCCCAAACCGCTCTCATGAATTGATGTTGATGGGCTTGTATTTGAATGTGGCGCAGATAATGCCGTGATCGTTCGTGCCGGTGGCTTTGTGATCATCAAAGTTCAAATGATCGTTGTTCACGGACATACCATCGAACATCCAGACACGTCGCTTGGAGTTGTCATAGAACTCCTCGCTCACCAGGATATGATCGAGTGACTCCATCACATCCTGAAAAACATGAGTGTAGTAGACATCCCGGGCACTACGGTATTCTTGCAGGGTCTGGGCGGTATAAAGACTGACATCGCCACCGCCCATGCTATCACCGACAAGATACCGCGGCTGCTCAGTCAGGATGTTCGCGGTGTTGCTGTGCTGGCCATCGTTGATGTCGCCAAGGACGATCACCGGCGTCCGAGTTCCCTTCATTTGCTCGGTCAGCATGAACCGCAACGCTGCAGCCTCTGCCGTACGGCGGATTGTGGAAATAGCAGCTCCCAGACTGGTGGCATGCTTCTTGTAGGATTCCTCATCGGCCGCGAACCAATCTTCCTGGAAAACCTTTGTCGGCCCTTCGATTTGAAATGACAGACATAGACATGGATCGGCTGGTGGTCTTCGCGGGGCTGAACGGCAAAGTGCAAAACGGGTCGTGAGAAGCGATGGATGCCCACGCTGATCGCGGGCGTCTGCGGATCGTCGCCGGAACTCTTAAGGACGAACTTTTCCGGGAATTCCTCGATCCATTCCGGCTGTCCAACCATCAGTCCTTTGCGCACGATCGCCGCGCAAACGATGCGCGTCCCGTCCGTGTCGTCGGGAACGAGAAGCTCATACTCGTTGGCGATTTCAGACGCTTCGAGCGCCTGCGTCATGGACTGGCGATGCCAAAGCTCCTGAAACCCAAAAATATTGGGATGCAACAACCGGATCGAGCGGCTTGTCCAGTCGATCTTCCGGTCATACTCGGCCTGGGACCACCCGCCGGTGTCAGTATAGACCGCCAATCCAGGTTCGTTCAGGTTGTACAGGTTGAACGTGCCGATGCTCAGCCGCTTGAGTTTCATAGGTCTCTCCTTGAACAACGATGTCGTTTCCGACACCGTGAAGAACCGACCTCATCATGGTCTGATTTCGGTTGCCTCGGAAGGGTCGCGCATTACGCAGCCTGTGCATCAGCATCGAATGCATTCCCTGAGCCGGCTACCAATGAGTGCATGGTGTTGCTGAGAATTCATAGCATCGGAGGGGGGCATCGTCGGGGTCGGTCGTGACTCCACTGATTTTCCATTTTGTGTCGCCAGACCACGGCATTGCGCTCCTCCTGCGAGGGAGCAACTTTCGTGCCGATTCACAGCCCCATCACGGACGTGGGAGGCCGATTCCGATTGACGGGATGCGCCCGATGGCGTATCTAGAACATAACAGGAACAAGCTTTGGGTTTACTACTGCCACTGTTGGCTGGCCGGATCGTTACCCGAGCCCGTTATGCTTGCATGCGGCGAATAAGGAAGGCCTGTCAGTCAGCGGGCGAAGTCCTCTGGACAGAAGCCCCTGCGGTTTCACATGCGTAATAGCCCGGACTGCAAATGGCGGATGTCGGCCATGTCCCACGTTGACGCTCTCTTCCCACCCCTCAGACAAGTGGCCGACGCGCAAGCAGTCGCCGTCATTGACCACCTCGTTCGAGAAGCCCCTGATCGTGCACTGCACCGCGTGAATGCGCTTGCCTTCGCAAAAGACAACGGCGTTGATGAAGAACAGGCGATCGCCGCCTTCCTGCACGCCACGCGCCTTGGGCTGTTTGAAATGTCATGGAATGTTTTGTGTCCGTCCTGCGGCGGTGTGCTTGACGCAGGCACCAGCTTGAAGTCGATCAATCGTGCCGAATATCGGTGCGCCTTTTGCGCGATCGGCTATGAGCCGAACTTGGACGAGATCGTTGAGGTAACCTTTACCGTAAGTCCGCGGCTCCGCCAGATCGCCGGGCATGATCCGAACGGTCTTCCGATCTGGGAGTACTGCCGGCAGATGTTCTGGAGTTCTGGTGTCGATCTGCCCGAGAACCTGGAATCGGTGGTTGCGGACATCACCCTTGAGGCTCTTGAGCTGCCTGCCGGGGAGAAAGCGATTCTGTCTTTGCAGTTGCCGGAGAAGTTCGTCATCATCTTCGACCCGGTGACCCATGCGACGCAGTTCATCAACGTCAAGGGCTCGCCGGCCCGCGAGCGCCAAAGCCTCTCGCTCGTGTTCGATCATGCCATGGCGGCAAGCGGGCCCATCGAGCTGCGCCCTGGACCGGTCCGTCTTTCGCTTGAGAACCACCGCGACGTGCGACTTCTGCCGACAGTGTGGATTGCTGATGATCGGCTCAATGATCTTGTCGCGCGGCGACGGCCATATCTAACCGCCAAGCGCCTCTTGACCAACCAGACCTTCCGGGATCTCCACCGGACCGATATGCTCGCTGTGGACCAGCGCCTGAAGATCACCAGCATGACCTTCTTGTTCACGGACCTGAGAGGCTCAACAGCGCTGTACGATCGCATTGGCGATCTCGCGGCGTACGACCTTGTGCGGGCGCATTTTCGGGTCTTGACTGAGAGTGTGGTCGCCGAAGCTGGAGCCGTTGTGAAGACGATCGGGGATGCGGTGATGGCGACCTTTTCCACCCCGCAGCAGGCGATCGCCGCAGCCTTCCGAATGCGCGAAGGAATGCGTCGCCTCAATGAGGAGCAGCAGCGGGAGGATCTCTACCTCAAAATTGGAATTCATGAAGGGCCTTGTCTCGCCGTGACCTTGAACGACCGCCAGGATTATTTCGGTCAGACCGTCAATGTGGCGGCTCGTGTCCAGGGGGCCGCCGATGCTCGCGCAATCTATGCGACAGGGTCGGTGGTCGAAGATCCTGAGTCGTCCCGGCTGCTCAAGACTATTGGTGTTCGGCCTGAGCCGCATTCCACAGTTCTGCGGGGGATCTCTGATGTGATGACGATTTACGAAATTGCCTAGAATGGCAACACGCAAGCCGACGGTAGGCCGTGCTTACCGGCGCACCCTTCATGGGGTCCGCACAAGAGCTATGCTCAATGACATGTTTAGGGCGAGCGCATCGGCAACTTTCCTGACGCGGCTCGACAATGGATCGTCAATTTGGACCGAGATGGTACTCGCGTCACTCTGGTGCCCGCTTAAAGCCGTTGTGCTAAAGGCTTTGTCGGACCTATCTCACGCGGCCATCGTCAGTCCAGATTCCCTGATCCCGCCAGTTTTGACTGAACCGCGAATGTCTTATTCAATCAGCACGTCAGCTTGCACCAGCAGCGATGGGGGCACCGTAATCCCGAGGCCGTTCGCCGTTTTCAGATTGATCGCGAAGGTGAAGCGGGTCGGATTCTCGAATGGTAACTCGGCCGGACTGGCGCCCCTGAGAATGCGGTCCACCAGCGCCGCCCCACGCTCGGCACTTCCGCTTTGGTCCGGTCCGTATGACATCAGTCCGCCGTCACGGACGAGAGACTCGAACTCATAGATGGCAGGCAGACGGTGAGCGGCGGAGAACTCGAACACCCGGCGCCGATTCAGAAGGGTGAGAGAGTCACTCACCATAAGGATGCCATCGGGCATTTGGCGGCTCATGGCGGCAAAGGCTGCAGCAAAGTCGTTCGGCTCGCGCACACCAAGGGCCTGTACGCTGAGGTTGAGCGCCTTCGCGGCCTGTTCTGACTCCCGGACCCGAAGCGTCATGCCAAGGTCGTTGGCGTTCCAAAGCATCGCTACCTGCTTCAGCGTCGGCGTCAGGTCTTTCAGGAGTTCCAGGCGTTTCGGCGAGAGCTGGACGGATACGTCCGATATGCCGGTGATATTGCCTCCGGGCCGGGCAAGACTCGCGATCAGGCCTGTCGCAACCGGATCGCCCGTTCCGCCGAGAACAACTGTTGGAATGGTACCGATCTGCTTGGCCGCGAGCGCGGGCGGATAGCCCTGCACGACTATCACGTCGACCTTGTTCGCGATGAAATCCTGAATCAGTGCGGGGATGCGCTCGAGCTGGCCCTCGGCCGCTCGGGTCTCGATGATCAGATTGCGCCCGAGCACATAGCCATGCTGGGCGAGACCGCGGACCAGAGCTGGACCATAGACGCTCGCGGTCATCGGTGTGCCTGGGCTGAGCGTGCCGACGCGAAACATCTTGGAGGATGGTTGTCCGCGTGCTCCTGTAGAACCCATCGCGAGTGCGAGCGAACCCAAGCAGCAGAGAACGTCGCGGCGCTTCATGCCAACCTCCGAAGGAGGCAAGCGACCCCTTGAGCACATTGAAGTCCGAATTTAACCATGAAACAGTGCCTGCGCCTAGGGCTCAAGCGAAGTTCCGGCCGGCACCCCTGCTCACTCGCGCGGCCCAGCAGTTGGGATTGGCGCCCGGATCGGGGTGCGCGGCGATGAAGTCCTCGGCAGCGTGCTCGCTATCGGGCGAGTCGTTGCGACGAACCGGCTCTTCTTGATGATCTGTTCAAACGAGGTCGGGCGTTCCAGGGTCAACATGCGCGATGCAACGGTCTCACCGTCTGAGGATCTTGTCCTTACGCGGCTTCTTCCAGGGGCACCAGATTAGGGCCATAGAAGGCAGCTTTATGGCTCAATCGTTGCGGGAAGCTCAGCTTGGTGCAAGCACCAATCCCTGATCACCGGAACCTATGTGCTCTCGTCCAGCACCTTGCGGATTGTGGTCAGCGACAGGCCAAAGTGCTTCGCCACCTGAGTGGGGGCCACCCCGCCAAAAGCGCGGCCCGCACCGCTTTGCGTTGCCCCTCCTGCAACTGCGCTGATGCCTTGCAACGACGCGTCAACTCGTCGATGCGAAGCTCCATATTCTGTGCAAAGCGGGTGGTTGGGGCGTAGCCCGGCTCAACCAGTTTGACGCACACGTTGAATGCCTGAAACTCGTGGGCGAGCGATCCCGTGAACCCTTCGATCGCCATTTTGCTGGCGGTGTACACCGCCACCAGCGGCATCGGGGCCAGCGCCACGCTGGAGGTCACGTTCACCACCACGCCTGACCTCTGCGCGCGAAATTAGGGCAGCAAGGCCTGCGTCATCGCCATCACGCCGAACGTGTTGGTCTCGAACACCTTGCGCGCCTGGGCCAACGACGTCGCCTCAAACGCACCGATTAGACCAATGCCCGCATTGCTGACGAGCACGTCAATGGGCACTGATGGAACGCCGCCGCACCTATGCGGTGAAATGCGCATCGGCGCGGACCTTGGCAGCAATGAGAATGCTGGCGGCAAACAGATATGAGCTGATCAAAGTGCCGAACGGTCAGAGGGTCGAGCCCTTGCGGGCTTTTTCCTGCTGGACCAGCTCCTGCAAAAGCTGGTGGGCCAGGGTGTCATGCGCCACCTTCGGGGCGATCTCTGCCGACTTCCGGCCGTAGGGGGTCGTCACGGTGAGGATCTTGCGGTCGACCTGGTAGGTGCCCGCGTAGGTTCGTCCCTCGATCTTGATGTGGATCGCATGGCCTGACATGGGGAAAGACCTCCTTCCTGAGAGCTCGCCCGACGCCTCGGCACGAGCATACCCCTCCAAGGGTGGAGAGCCACACCCATGAGCTGCGCAACGGCAGACCCTCTCCGCCCGTCGCTTGAGATCGGGGGCGCTGTCCACGTCCCCTTCTCTGCGTTAGGCTGTACCGAATTTCGCCGCGTTAACGGCTCAATGCCGAGATCCGCCGGTCTGGCTGTGCAAGCCGCCCGGCTGCGAGATGCCGGCCATCGCGGTCCCGACCTTCGCGGCCTTGTCGTTCA
This sequence comes from Microvirga zambiensis WSM3693, assembly GCF_016735695.1. Lineage (GTDB taxonomy): Bacteria > Pseudomonadota > Alphaproteobacteria > Rhizobiales > Beijerinckiaceae > Microvirga > Microvirga zambiensis. Next base: position 11,581 of record NZ_JAERQD010000082.1, read on the forward strand.
TCGCCAAGTCGCCGAGCGAGACAATGCCGACCAGACGCTTGTCGCGGTTGAGCACCGGCAGGCGGCGAACCTTGATGTCGGCCATGTTGCGTTCCACCTTGGCGGTATCATCGTCCTCGAAGCAATACAGCACCTCGTCCGTCATCACCTCGCGGATTGGGGTGTCTGGGCCCCTGCCCTGAGCGACGGCTCGAATGGCGATGTCACGGTCAGTGATCATGCCGGCCAGGCGGTCGCCGTCGCGCACCGGCAGGATGCCAGCGTCCATCTCAGCCATCAGTTGAGCCGCATCCCGGATGGTCTGGGTCGGCTCGATCAGCCGCACATCGCGTGTCATGATCTCACTGATTTTCATGGGTTCCTCCTCTCGGATGCCCCGTCAGAGTGGTTTTCATCACCTGCCTCTTCGGGTTAGAACGCGCGGGTCGTCGCCTGATGAAGCGCTCGGCGGATGACCTGCGCCGACGTTCGGTTTCCTCCTGCGAGGGCAACGCCATGTTGGGGTTGGCGTTCCGGCTGCGGGGCCTCAACAACAAGAGCAGGCCACCGACCCGATCCAGGCGGTCCTGTCCCAGCCAGTAAGCAATTGGCCGTCAAGGCCGAGGACCACCGATGGGTCAAAAACATGCCTTGCATGCTAAAGATGACCATAGCCCTTAAACCTCTCCCCGACAGTTGAGCTGCATTCATGTCCCGTAACACTGCCCTGGACTGGCTCAACTTCCTGCTGGCCGATGTCAGGGGTGGGCTGGGGCCCTATGTCAGTGTCTTCCTCCTCACCGAGGCCGATTGGAATCAGGCGACGATCGGGCTGGTTCTGACGATCAGCGGTCTCATCGGCATTTCCATGCACACGCCCGTCGGGGCCCTGATCGACGCCACCCGGGCCAAGCGCGGCCTCATTATTGCGGGCATCCTTGCCCTCTCAGTTTGCGCCGTAGCCATTGCATGGCGTCCGACCGTCCCAGTGGTGTTCGCGGCCGACGTCACGATGGCCATCCTGGGCGCCGTCTTCGCCCCCATTGTCGCTGCGATCACGCTGGGCCTCGTCGACGAGGACAAATTGGCGGCCCGCTTGGGGCGCAATGCCGCCTTTGATCGAGCCGGAAATCTGTTTGTTGCCGCCGTGGCAGCAGCTGTTGGCACAGCTTTGGGTCAGCAGGCTGTGTTTTACCTAGTCCCCTTCTTTGGCGTGTGGGCGGCATTGGTTGTGCTCTCGATCCCAGGCCATAGCATTGATCATCAGCGTGCCCGCGGTGGAGCAAGACCCGGGACGTCTCGTCAGCGCCAGCCGGAGAGTTGGGGTCTGCTGCTGACCCATAAACCGCTCCTGATCCTCGCGGCCGTGGCGGCGCTGTTTCACTTCGCCAATGCAGCCATGCTGCCCCTGATCAGCCAGAAGCTCGCGCTGGGCCATCCGGGGCAGGAGGCGGCACTCACATCGGGTGCGATCATCGTGGCGCAACTCGTGATGATCCCAGTGTCTCTGCTTGTGGGCTGGGCTGAGACAATCGGGCGCCGACCGCTGCTGCTCATCGCCATTGCCGCTCCCGTGCTGCGCGGGATCCTGTTCACACTCTCCGACGATGCGGCTTGGTTGATCGCGGTTCAGGTGCTGGATGGGATCGGGATTGGCCTGTTCGATGCCCTCCTGCCCCTCCTCTTGGCTGACATCATGCGTGGCTCGGGCCGCTACAATGTCGCGCGTGGGCTCATTGGAACGGTTCAGGGTATTGGCGGCTCTCTCAGCCAAGCGGCGGGAGGGTTCGTTGTGGTGGCGGCTGGGTACGACGTGGCGTTTCTTGTCCTGGCCGGCTCAGCAGTCGTCCCTTTCGTGCTTGTCTGGGTTGCCATGTCTGAGACCCGACCGCACTAGAGAGATGTTTGATCCCAGGGTTTGATGGTGCGATATTATCTCTGGAATGGAGGGACGCGCTATGGGCCAGGTTCTCCATGGGAGCGCCACGACGACTGAGGCGATCCGTCGAGCACTTCGCGCGGGTGGGAGAGCATCGGGACGTGGCTGCTCTTCAGTTCGACGGTTGTGGCGCCCATACGCTTTGCGGCGGAACGTTCCAGGTCAGGATGGACGGTGCGATCCTCGGTGGCCACGATGGACCAACTCGGCTTTAACCGCCACGCGATGCCATCGTGCTTTTGATTGAACAGATCCAAGGCCGGCGCGAAGTGGGTCGCATAGACGACCTCCTGCTCTTCGGGCGACAGGTCGCCGGCGAAGCATGCGACGCCGTCGGGACGCATCCAGACGCGGCCGTCCGCGACTTCGACGTACTTGAAGACATCCGTCTTGGGGAACTTGTCCTGCTGGCTCTGCGACGTCTCGGTCTCATCCGGACCCAAGGCCGCCATGTAGACAAGAGCGGCGACACGGGGGTCCACGCCGGCGTGCGTGATCACGGTCCCGCCGTAGGAGTGGCCGACAAGAACGATCGGACCACTGACCCGCCCAAACGTGCGGATGGTTGCATCGACATCGCCTTGCAGCGTGTCCAGGCCGTACTGCGCGGCCATTACCGCGTGCCCCTCCGCCCGCAGCGTCGGGATGAGCTTTTGAAAACATGAGCCATCGGCCCAGATCCCGTGAGCGAAGACGATACTCGGTTTGGAATGCGTGGACATGGGGCGCTCCTGTATGGCTGTGACAAATACGGCGCTGGTTGACCCGAGGGATCGCCCCGACGGCAAGAACCGATCCTGAGCCGTTTCATTGATCTCGACAAGGACCATCCGCTCCAGCGGTCGGTGTCGGGACGCCGTAACAGGCTTTTCCTCAAAGCCCTCGAATCCGCTCCACACGTTCTCTGTATCACGGCTGATGCGGCTGACTTTCCATACGGAGGCCGATCTACAAGCACGACCATCTGGCGGATTGACGATCATACCACCCCGCCAGGACGCCGTCTTCAACCAGTGAGGGACCTCTCGCGTCGCCAGCTCCAAGGTCCGGAAAGGGTCGGTCAATCGAGGGCGGAGACCGGCAGTTTCTAAAGGTCCCCTGTTCATTACCATTCGGACACTCCTGCTTACCTTACAGCTGGGATGCAGAAGGCCTTTGCCTTGCATTGCGGAAGGCCTCGCAAAGCACATCTATCCGTTCTTGAACAATCCCCATCGCTTTACGGATAAGAGTACGGATAGCTTCGCTTCCTACCAAGGCTCTAGGGCCGCATCCCTCTGCGGGCGGCGCACAAGTCGTCAGGCCCCATCCAGCACCCCGTTGGCGTCCACCTTCACAATCGGAGCGATCACCCGCACGATCGGGAGCGAGCGCTCGTTCCAGCCGTCGAGTGCACCCGACGCGACGAGGGCCTCCATCTGCCGATCGGCATCGGCCATATCAGTGGCGCGGATGATAGGGAAGCAACGGATTTCCTGACCGGAAGTCGATCCTGCTCCAGGCGACGGGTGCTTGTCTTCAAAGTGCGGCTCATTTCAATCGTTCTCCTTCGAGGCTTTCCAGCCGTTCCAGAATATCGGTGGTTTCAACGGCGCGGACGTAGCAGTCCACGAGCTGGGATAAGTCGTCCGCTTCCGAGGGTGTGAGGTCGCCTGACGCAACCGCCTCGACGATAGCCGCCGCAGTCTTCACCGCATCGGCAGGCGTCTCAAGCTTTGGCAGCTCGAATGTCACGGGGCGGTCCTTGCGGGGCGGCATGATCCGATCCATCACAAGCCGCATTGCCGTCGTATCGCCATCAAGCGCATCTCGACGGCCTTGCGCGTGAGGGCCTCGGCCTCACCATCCAGCAGCGCCTCCAGTGCCAATGTCGCCTTGTTGCGGGAGCCTCTCGGGCGTCCGGAGTTGCCGGGTGGGAACGGTTTGCCCCGCGTAGCCGCCACGTTCTTACGTGCAAAGGCCCACTGCCGTTCCTGAGTCAGTTCGATATAAAGCTCCTAGTGCAGCATCGATCATCGCAACCCGATGCAGCGGTGGAGCGGGAACCGCTGTATCAAGCGGCACGACTATAATGGTAAAAGGTCGACCTGGATTCAGGCCGCAATGCCGCAGCCAATAGGGTTTTGAATGCAGTTCGTTGAGCTGGTGCATCACCCTTTCGAGAAGCATGCCCCTTCCGTCGCCCTCCGAAATTGCGCTTAGTCATCTCATCGTTGAACAGCATCCTTGTCCTCCGATCACAGGACCCAAGGATTACCCTTGCAGCTTGATGACCCTTTTCCACTTGAAGAGCTTCCCGTTCATATCCGACAGACAATCCTGGAGGAGTTTGGGGGCCGTCGCCCGTCCATCAGGGAGGTCGCCAGCCTGCCGGATACTCATTGGCTCCAGCTGCCTCATATCGGTCCAAGGGTCTTAGCGTCGATACGTGAACTAACACGGGGAGCCCGTCGGAAAGCGAGGTTGCCCTCCTTGGCAGGAATGACAGACGCCGAGCTTGAAGCGGAATTCGACCGACTGAGTGACGAGAGGAGGGCTGTCGATACTCAGCTTAAGGAGGTGAAAGCTGAAATCCGCTTGAGATCCGAGGCTAAGCGATATGCTGATGGGGAGGGCGCATTTTGAACATCTCATGGCCTCCCGCGTCTTCCTCGACTCCGAATGAAGGAGGGAGATGTGAACTGGCAGCTAGAGCATTGGCGGTTCTGACAGAGCCAGTGCATCAAGGCTATCTCTTTTTTTACACAAGTGCTTCCCGTCACGAATCATTGTCCGATGCCGGGCCCGTTGCTCTAATTGAAACCGCGCCGAAGGATGGCACTCGGGTCTTGGTCTATCTCCCCGATGGCAGACAGACCGTGGCATGGTGGGAGTTGGAGTTCGAACCGATGGTGTGGGAGCAGAGCCGTGAGGCTTCAACCTATCGCGCTGCTTGGACCGATGGCACGGTAGCGTCATGGGCACATGAGGAGATGAGAGAGCTGAACCCGACCCACTGGCGGCCCCTACCGCCTCCCCCTGCTATATCCTCTTCCGATGACCCGCTCGCGCTAACAGGAGATTGATGACAGACCTTCGAGCAGTGCGCGACCGGAGATAGCGGGAACTACAGTACTGAAGGTCAGTGTCGCGGATGCTCGCGCCCGGATAGGCGCTCGGGCGAGGCCCAGGCGCAAATACATTCAGACGAAGCGACACGGGCCAAGAAGCGCTCAGTAGGTCGTGAGCGCCCAAGCAATTGCACCGGCGAGCACTATCATCGAGGCCACCAGTCCCGACAACCGCACCATAAAGGGAAGCTCCCTCCGCGCGATTCCACCTTCGTCGACGAGAAGCAATTCATTGGTAGTTTCGGCTTTGGCCATCACGCAATCCCAGCAACACCAAGCCCCAATGCCCTGCCATAGACGGCTGTTCCATCATACTTTGGCATTATGCTGAGCTGCTTTCATCTGCCCTGAGCAAGCGCATCCCTGTTCAGGTTACGCTTATTTACCATCCCAAGCCAGATTGATCGAACCGGGCGTGTTGCGTTTCAGCCCATCGAGATGCGGTGTTGCAACCGGCATCGCATGCGCCCGGATTGAGGTGTCGGGATTCCCTCAGCCGGGGCAGCTCTCGTTGGAATGGCAAAGCTCGGGGTAATCGAGATTGCGCCACGGCACTGCTGCGGACGGATTTCAGATTAGTCCGACACGATGAGCTTTTGCGGCAGACCTTGTTAACGTGCCAAGTCAGCCTTCCACGGCAGTCGCCGGTCTGTCATCCCCTTGCGCGACTTCCTCATGCCAAGCTCCAGCCGGATCCTGATACTCGATCGCCTCGGTCTGGCCAGACACCTCTTGCTCAACTGCAGCACGTTCGGCCGCATCCCGCGCTTGGTCATGAGTTGGGAATGCTTCTGAAAAGACATCACCCACTTTGTAAGCCCACCCACCGTCATGCTCCACAATCTGATAATGCACCTTAGCCACGGCTTTTCTCCTGATATCTCCTAGCTGAACAGCATTCTGACAGGTCGGTTCCGGCTGGCCCGTCAACACCTCCTGGGAGGCATGGCGGATCGAGTGCGACGTCTGAGCACAGCGCGACGATCAATCTGCAAATTGTCGGGTAGATGACAGATGGGGATCGATAAACCGAATACGGGGTGAGGACCGATACCGTTTCTGCCCCTACGGTCGGATCCTAGAGCGCCCACTCTACCGAGGGGCGCTTTCTTTCTTGCTGTTGTCCTAATCGTCGAAAGGCCCCTCTGCCAACATCAGCGAGAGTGCAGCTCGCACGACGGTTTGCCCCGCCTCGTCTCGGACGTTCACGACGAAGGTTCGGTAGTTTCCGTCTGGAAGAGGATCCTTGGCCATATCCGGGAGCGCCTTTTGAGCCTTGCTTGGCAGCATCGGCATCGGTGAGTTCTTGACCGGCCTCGTCAGAGTGGGCGTTTTCACCATCATAGGTGTCGAAGAAATAGCGAGGCATCAGCACTCCAGAAGTCGGGAATGCGGGTATCAAACGGGGCTGCAAGCCTTTTGTTCAGCCCATTCGCGAGACCGGCCTAATGACCTACCCCCGCGACACCACCGCCCTTTCCGAGCTCACTGGCGAACCATGAGCATTGCCTCTACTTAGAAAACGCGGCTTTCTCGGCGCCATGCCGGACCTCGCGCAGTGATTGGATATATTGTGACAAGACAGGCCGAGTGGAAAGTAGGTGGAACGGCGAGGCCATAGTCTTTGTTGACGCCTTTGCCGTCCCTGAGGCGGCCTCGAAATTGCTGCGTCACTTAGGGAGTTCTCCATGACCACTGTCATTGCCATTGAAGCCAAGCCCGTCGAGTTTGAGGGAGTGAATAGCGGCTTCCGTCATCTCTATCTCGTCAAGACGGTCACGGACGATCTAGGACGTGTCATTTCGGAAAAGGTCATCCGCGGCACGGCAGGCTCAAATGGTGACCTTGAAACGCTGGCTGATGCCAATCTAGCCACCTCGCCCGATCGGAGAGGCACTGACACCCCTGAGGAGCGGCACCGCAAAGTTCTCAATCTCGGTTCCAGGGATGCCGACGACGTCTGGCAGGTCATGGTCCAGCACGCCAACAATATCGAGAAAGCGGATCTCGATTATAGCGTCGATATCGTCCGCGGAGCGCCTGGGGGAGACCTGAACAGCAACTCCGTCGTAGCCTCGGTACTTCACTCGGTCGGCTTAAACCTGAGCACAAGCCTTCCTGTGGGCGTGAGCCGATCGGACGCCCCGCTTTATGGCCAGCTCAAGTTTATGAATGTGGACGACGCGCTCTTTGGAACCGCTAACAATGATCTGATCCTGGGTGGCGAAGGAAACGACCGTCTCTATGGTCGAGATGGGAACGATCGCCTCTACGGAGAAGGCGGCAACGATCAACTCCACGGCAGCTCCGGCAATGATCGTCTTTCTGGCGGCGACGGCAACGATACTCTGGACGGCCGAGCCGGAAATGATGCTTTGGATGGTGGGGGCAATAATGACCGTCTCTACGGCAGCTTCGGTGATGATGTCCTGACCGGCGGAAGCGGCAACGACCGTCTCTATGGCGAGTCGGGCGCAGACATCCTTCGAGGCGGCTCAGGCAAGGATGCCTTTGTCTATAACGCGGTTCCAAGCGGCCCCGCTGACGTCGACACCATCCGCGACTTCTCGGTCGCCGACGATACATTCTGGCTAAACAACAAGGTGTTCACGGGCTTGGGTACCGAAGGCGTATTGAAATCGTCGGCGTTCAGGACGGGAACAGTGGCGCATGATTCAACCGACCGTGTCATCTACGACCGCGCTCATGGCGTGCTCTACTACGATCAGGACGGCAACGGTGCGTCGGAGCAGGTTGTGGTGGCAAAGCTCTCCACAGGACTGAAAATGACCCATCTGGATATTCTAGTCATCTAGTTGGCACGACACGAAGTATCCGCGTAATGCAAAACGGCGGCGGCACGGCCTCTTCCTGCGCTAGCGCCGCCGCTTTCTTACTTGGCACGAAGGATGCCGATGGCAGGATGATCGACCGTGGCGTGCTCTAGATTAGGGGCGTGAAGGCGGCCGAGGAGATCCGAGCAGTCATGGATCGGCTACAGACGGTTCGAGCTGCCAAGTAAGGTGGCGTCGAGCAAGGCCGACGGGCCCCGCAAGGGCGTCGCGGCCTCACCAAAGCCCATTCCATACTGTGAATGATGCGAAATTGCTCGCCAGCTTTATGCGCATGGTTTCGGTGGCAGGTAGCGGCCCGGCATCACGCGCTGACGGATGCGCTGGATCCGGCCATAGCATTCACACACTG